>NZ_JALQDQ010000001.1:0-636031 GCF_023631105.1 Caballeronia sp. AZ10_KS36
AGATAAACCTTCCTCTGATACTTCGTGTGAGACTCTTGATACTTTTGCTTGCCCGGCTCCGAAGAACCGGCCGCACTCACCATCAAGCGCCCACACTTATCGGCTGTTAGTTTTTAAAGAGCAATCCGCCAAGACTTTTTACTTCACCGTACCGAGCACCTGGCTCAGCACCGCTTCGTCTTGCGTCGCTGCATCAGCAGCAGAGAAACGAGATTATGAGGAATCTTTTTCTCCTTGTCAACAGCTTTTTTCTGCTTTCGCTTTCAAAACTGAGGACTTTGGAGACCGCCTGTTTCTTTGGCGGCGCTCATCTTGCGACGAGGAGCGGAATTCTAGGCCAAGCAAACGCCAATGACAAGGTGATGACGCAAGTTTTTTTGCGGGCTAACGCGAGACCCTTACTTCCCCGTTCCGATGACGACGTCCATAGGCACCGCAGCCGCCATCGCGGCGTAACCGGCGTCGCTCGGGTGAATGTTGTCGCCGCTGTCGAAACGCCGCTGCAGCGCGCTCGGCCGGGCCGGATCGCGCAGCGCCTGATCGAAGTCGATGACGCCGTCGAAGGCGCGGCTCGCGCGAATCGACGCATTGACCGCCGTGCGAATCGCCTCGCGCTCCGGCGGCAGCGACGCCGGCGTAAGCGTCGCGCCGTAAATCTTGAGGCCGCGCTGGTGCGCCTGCGCGATGAGTCGTTGATACCCGCGCAGTAGCGCGTCGGTGTTGACCTCGGTATGCGGCGCATCGCAGTCGAGGCCGCCGTGCGCCGGCATCGCGGCGAAATTGATATCGTTGATGCCGATCAGCACGATCACCGCGCGCACGCCCGGCTGCCGCAGCGCGTCCCGATCGAATCGGCTCACGAGCGCTTCGCCGTAGCAAGGCGAATTACTGAGCAGCCGGTTTCCGCTGATGCCCGCGTTGATGACCGCCGCCTGCCCGCCGTTCTTTTGCACGATCTCGCGTGCGAGAGCGTCGGGCCAGCGCCGATTGGCGTTCAGCGTCGAGCGCATGCCGTCGGTAATCGAATCCCCGATGGCGACGACTGCCTTGGCCGACGGATTTTCCACTGACACGTTCGTCAGCCACGCGTACTGCGTGAAACGAGTCCGGAAGGCAGCGGGAGAAGCATCGCCCGTACGGTCTCCGGGCGTCGAAACGTAATTGACCTGGCTTGCAACGCGATGCCACGCGACGAGCTTTTGGTCTTTCCCCATGAACATGCTGACCGCGAGCGGCTGACCGGCGGCCACGTCGAACGCGAGCGGATCGCTCGTGGCTTGCCCGCCCGGCGCGACCGTCACCGTTTTGTTGCCGGCGAATAGCACGGGCCGAGCGCTGCCGCCCTGAAACGCGGGGCTGCTGCCGCTGACGGCGCGCGCAACGCTCATCGACTCGACGACGAGCGGCGCCGTTCCATATACGTTGCTGATGCGCAAGCGGATTTGCTTGCCCGCAATCTGGGGATAGATCACTTGCCGGACCGTTCGGCCTCCGACTTCCGGCGCGCGATAAAGCGGCGGCAGATTCGCGAGTTGCGGAATCGATTGAAGCGCCGTGCCCCAGGCGCTGACCCAATGGTCGTTTGCGGGGGATCCGGCCGTCTCGGCGGCGAACGCGAGCGACGCGGCGGTGAACGGGAAAGCAAGCGCGGCCGCGCAGAGTGCGGTGAGGAGCTTAGACTTCATTCGGCGTTGGCGTTCGGAAAAAGTCCAAATTGTGCCCGATCGTCACAGCAAGCGCGCCGCCGAATCCGGAAGAAAACGCGCGTCACCGACCCGCCCGCATCGATTGGCCTCACAATGCAGCCAATCCTTTCACGACGTACCTCTATGCAACCCGAAAGCTCCACGCCCCGACTCCATTGGGAAGAGGACGGCGAAAGCCGTTCTGCCCGCTGGCGCTCCGAAAGCGGTAATCAACCGCCGAAGCGTCTCGTCATCGGTCACGATCAAATGACCGCGGATCACGCCTACCGCCTCGCCTGCGAGGGCACGGCGATCCTCTGGCGCGGCGACTTCCAGAACGCGCGGCAGCTATTGCAGGCGATGGCCCGGCGAATCGACAACAAGCCGCGCAAGGCAAAAAAAGCGGCGTCGGATAAAGACAAACCGACGTCCCCGGTCGATGCGTTCAATATGCATCGTCTGGCTCAGTCGCAGCGGGCGCGCACCCTCGCGATGCTCGTGCTTCCGCTCGACGAGCAGTACGTCATCCCGCTGCGCCGCGCGCCGGACGTGCGTGAAGCCTGCGAGGAAGCGTACGGCCCGCCGCAGGAACAGTCAGTCGTCTCGCTGCGCGAGGTCCTCGGTCTGATCGGCGCGCACGAGTGGCGCAAGAAGGGCGTCGAAATCAAGGCGACGGGCGGCCGCATTCATCCGTACTACGGCGTCTTTTCGCCGGTGCGCGGCGAGTATGTCGATCTGATCGCGAATCAGCCGTTGCCCTCGACATCGCTCGCGTTCGACGTCGGCACCGGTACCGGCGTGCTCGCGGCGGTGCTGGCGCGGCGCGGCGTGGAGCGCGTCGTGGCCACGGATGTCGATGCGCGCGCTCTCGCCTGCGCTCGCGAGAACATCGACCGGCTTGGCCTGGGCAAGCAAGTTCAGGTCGTCGAGGCCGACCTCTTCCCCGAAGGACGCGCGCCGCTCGTCGTGTGCAATCCGCCGTGGCTGCCGGCGCGCCCGAGTTCGGCCATCGAGCACGCGATCTACGATCCGGAAAGCCGCATGCTGCGCGGTTTTCTCGGCGGCCTCGCCGCGCATCTGACGCCCGGCGGCGAAGGCTGGCTCATTCTGTCCGACTTCGCCGAGCATCTCGGGCTGCGCACGCGCGCGCAGCTTCAGGAATGGATCGACGCAGCGGGGTTGAAAGTCGATGGCCGCATCGACGTGAAACCGCACCACCCGCGCGCGGCGGACAAATCGGACCCGCTGCACGCCGCGCGATCGGCGGAGGTGACGTCGCTTTGGCGGCTGGTTGCGGCGTGAGGCGCGGGGTTGCCGGGTTTCGGCTTGTTACTGAATGACGCTTGCGGCTCGGCCTCCTCGCATCCGGCGTGCGCTTGGTCCTGCGCGACGCGACGGTTCGACGCCGGAACTCCGGCCGCTTCGTGCACGTGGCTAGAGGCATTGCGGCCGTTGCCGAACGAGCGTCAGAAGCCGCTTCACCGCCCGAACGTTGACCGTCCACCTCGCAGCGCATGCTCGCATCCGCTAGTCACGCTCGCTCGCCGAGCCACGCAAGCGCCCCCTCCCCCGCGACGAGCCCGCTCGCAAAGCACGCCGTCAACAGGTAACCGCCGGTTGGCGCTTCCCAGTCGAGCATTTCGCCCGCGCAGAACACGCCGGGCAGTGCGACGAGCATCGAGCGCGCATCGAGCGATTCGAACGCAACGCCGCCCGCGCTGCTGATCACTTCCGCGATCGGCCGCGGACGTCGCACGCGCACCGGCAACGCCTTGATGCGCGCGGCGAGCGTGTCGAGGTCGGCGAACTCGTCTTTCGTCAGACATTCGCGCAGCAGGCCGGCCTTCGCGCCCGCGAGATGCAGCCGACTCTGCAAATGGCTCGACAGAGACCGAGCGCCGCGCGGATGCAGCACTTCGGCCCTGACGCGCTCGGCGGAAAGCTGCGGCGTAAGATCCAGCAGAATGCGCGCGCCGGCGTCGCCCTGCTCCATCAGACGATCGCGGATCTGCGCGGAAAGCGCGTAGATCAGACTGCCTTCGATGCCATGCTCCGTCAGCAAGCATTCACCGACGCGCCAGTCCACCGCCCCGTCAGCCCGCTCAAGGCCGATCGCGACCGATTTCAGCGGCTCGCCCGCGAAGCGTTCGCGAAAATGCGGCGACCACTCCACGTCGAAACCGCAATTCGATGGCAGAAACGGCCGCACGTCGACGCCGCGCGCCGCCAGATGCATCATCGCGCTGCCGTCCGAGCCGAGCTGCGGCCAGCTCGCGCCGCCGACCGCCAGCACTAGCGCGTCGTGGCGCACGCGCTTTTCGCCATCGGGCGTCGCGAATCTGGATTCGCCCACGCCCCCGTCGGTCCAGCCGAGCCAGCGATGCCGCATATGCAGCCTGACACCCGACGCGCGCAGCCGATGCAGCCATGCCCGCAGCATCGGCGCGGCTTTCATGTCCGTCGGAAAGACGCGGCCCGAGCTTCCCACGAAGGTCTCCACGCCCAGCCCGTGCACCCACTCCCGCAACGCGGCGGCGTCGAAGCGCGCGAGCAGCGGCGCAATCTCCGCGCGGCGCTTGCCGTAGCGCGCGATGAACGCGTCGGCAGGCTCGGAATGCGTCAGATTCATCCCGCCCTTGCCCGCCATCAGGAACTTGCGCCCGACCGACGGCATCGCGTCGAACACATCGACGCTCGCGCCGCCGGCCGCGAGCGTCTCCGCCGCCATGAGTCCGGCCGGTCCGCCGCCGACGACCGCGACTTGCACGGATTCGATGTTTTCAACTGAGGTCATGCGAGGTAGCGAGAAAACGAGGAGCGACATTGTCGCATCGCGTCCAATCTGGCGGACGAAGGCGTGCGCCTGGCCGTAAGTCATTAAATAACAAAAAAGAATTTGGTGAGCGCCCGCCAGCCGGATACGATCCGGCGATTCGTTGCATCCACAAATTCCTACATTCCGTCGATCATGTCCGTATCTATCGCGCCCGAGCGAACACCTTCCCGGGCCGGCGCCGCCGATGCGCGTCCCGTCATCCGCAGCGCCGCCGACGTCTCGAATCTCGTCAATCGCGGCGCGGCCATCGGCAGCGATGCGCGCATCGTCGTCGCGATCGCGCTCGGCGGCATCTTTCTCGACGCCTACGACCTCGGCGCACTGGCATTCGGCGTCAAGGACATCGCCCGCGAGTTCTCGCTGACGCCGACCGGAACCGGTTTCGTCGCCTCGGCGATCACGTTCGGCGCGATCATCGGCGCGTTCTTCGGCGGCTATCTCACTGACAAGATCGGCCGCTACCGCGTCTTCATGGCCGACATGTTCTTTTTTGTCGTCGCGGCAATCGCCTGCGCGCTCGCGCCGAACGCCTGGGTGCTCGGCGGAGCGCGCTTCGTGATGGGACTCGGCGTCGGGATCGACTTGCCGGTCGCGATGGCGTTTCTCGCCGAGTTCTCGCGGCTGCAAGGGCGAGGGAACAAGGCCGCTCGCGTCGCGATGTGGTGCCCCACGTGGTACGCCGCGATCAGCATCTCGTATTTGCTCGTGCTCGGTCTGTACGCGGCGCTGCCCGCGCACAACGCGGGCTGGCTCTGGCGGCTGATTCTCGGCTTCGGCGCGGTGCCGGCCATCGCGATCATCGCCATTCGCAGCCGCTACATGAGCGAATCGCCCGTCTGGGCCGCGAACCAGGGCGATCTGCCGGCCGCCGCCGCGATCCTGAAACGCTCGTATGGCGTCGATGCCCGCGTCGATCCGGATGCGCTGGCCGCATCCAAAGCGGCGAAACCGCGCGGCGCGACGTGGAGCAACTACGGCGCGCTGCTGCGCGGCAAGTATCTGCGGCGCACCGTGCTGGCGACCGTCATCGCGATTGCGTCGTCGTTCGCGTACAACGCGGTGGCGTTCGGTCTGCCGGTCATCATCTCGAGTTTCCTCGCGCAGTCGATGCTCACCACGATTCTCGCCTCGCTCGCGCTGAATCTCTGCTTCGCATTTGCCGGCGGGCTGTTCGCGGTGCGCACGGTGCCGAAGTTCGGCGCGTGGAAGCTGACGGTCGTCGGCTACGCGTTCCAGCTTGTGGCGCTGGTCGGGCTGGCGGTGGTCGGCAAGCCGGCGACGGGCGCGCAGGTCGTCATCGCGATAGCGCTGCTCGCCGCGTTCCTGCTCGGGCAAGGCGTCGGGCCGGGCTCGCACAGCATGACGTTCGCCTCGCTGAGCTATCCGACGTCGTTCCGCGGCGTCGGCGTCGGCTTCAATCAGACGTTGATGCGCGCCAGTTCGACCGTCTCGCTCTTCCTGTTTCCGGTGCTGTCGGCGGCGCTCGGGACGAAAGTGTTCTGGATCATCGCGGTCGCGCCGCTCGCCGGGCTCGTCGCCCTGATGGCGGTGCGCTGGGAACCGTCCGGCTATGACGTGGACGCCGAAGACTTCGAGGGGCAACGCGTCGAGTAACGCGCTCGGAGCAATCTGGCTATAAGGAAGCGGTGCGACCGGGAACGGCCGCGCCGCTTTTTTTGTAATGCCTCGATGCATCGGCCATGCGCCTTCCTTCGAGAGACAACGCGCGAGAAGCCGAACAAGACAGCAGAAATTCTGGTTCAGGGAAGCCGTGCGCCGCGAAACGGCCGTGCGGCTTTTGTCTCGCGCCGATGCATCGGCCAACCGCCTCAGCCTCAAGAGACAACGCGCCCGATAAGGCGAACAGGACAGGAGAACGTCAGGTCCAGCGAAGCGGTTTTTTCGCCGCTCGATCGCCTCAGGAAAAACCCGCCCATCCCGAAAAAGGCGATTCACCGACCGGCCGGTCGGTTTATAATCGGCGCACAGCGACTTTCCTACGAGCGAGTGTCCGCCATGTACACCCAATCTCTCGACCTTCCCGGCCAGCCGACCGCGCCCGACGCGCCCGTCGACGCCTCCGCGCAGCAGCTACGTTTCGACGCGGTCATGCAAGCCGACGGCAAAATCGAGCCGCAGGACTGGATGCCCGAGGCTTACCGCAAGACGCTCATCCGGCAAATCTCGCAGCACGCGCATTCGGAAATCATCGGCATGCAGCCGGAAGGCAACTGGATCAGCCGCGCGCCGAGTCTCAAGCGCAAGGCGATCCTGCTCGCGAAGGTGCAGGACGAAGGCGGTCACGGCCTCTATCTATATAGCGCCGCCGAAACGCTCGGCGTCTCGCGCGATCAGCTCGTCGCCGCGCTGCACGCGGGCAAGGCGAAATACTCGAGCATCTTCAACTATCCGACGCCCACCTGGGCGGACGTCGGCGTGATCGGCTGGCTGGTCGACGGCGCCGCGATCATGAACCAGATTCCGCTCTGCCGCTGCACTTACGGGCCCTACGCCCGCGCGATGATCCGCATCTGCAAGGAAGAGTCGTTCCATCAGCGGCAGGGTTTCGACGCGCTGCTCGCCATGATGAAAGGCACGCAGGCGCAGAAGGACCTCGTGCAACAGGCGGTGAACCGCTGGTGGTGGCCCGTGCTGATGATGTTCGGCCCGAGCGACAAGGATTCCATCCACAGCGGGCAGTCGTTCGCGTGGGGCATCAAGCGCATTTCGAACGACGACCTGCGCCAGAAGTTCGTGGATGCCACCGTCGAGCAGGCCAGGATTCTCGGCGTGACGCTGCCCGATCCCGACCTCAAGTGGAACGCGGCGCGCGGCGCGCACGACTACGGCGAGATCGACTGGGAAGAATTCTGGCGTGTCGTCAACGGCGACGGCCCGTGCAACAAGGAGCGTCTCGCCACGCGCGTGAAGGCGCACGACGACGGCGCATGGGTCCGCGAAGCCGCGCTCGCCTACGCCGAAAAACAGAAGGCGCGTGCGCACAAGCAAGCCGCCTGAACGGGAGACATCGACATGAACAAGGAATGGCCGATCTGGGAAGTCTTCGTGCGCAGCAAGCAGGGGCTCGATCACAAGCACTGCGGCAGCCTGCACGCCGCCGACGCCGCCACCGCGCTGCGCATGGCGCGCGACGTCTACACGCGCCGCCAGGAAGGCGTGAGCATTTGGGTGGTGCCGTCGTCGGCGATCACGGCGTCGGACCCGGCGGACAAAGGCGAATTCTTCGAACCGGCAGGCGACAAGATCTACCGGCATCCGACGTTTTTCGTGCTGCCCGACGAAATTAACCATATGTGAGCGCGCGACATGAGCACCGAACATCTCGCCTATGTGCTGCGCCTCGCCGATAACGCGCTGATTCTCGGTCAGCGCAACGCCGAATGGTGCAGCCACGGTCCCGCGCTGGAAGAGGACATTGCGCTGGCGAACATCAGCCTCGATCTGATCGGGCAGGCGCGGCTGCTGTATTCGCATGCGGCCACGCTCGAATCGGCGCTGACGGGCGCGGCGAAGACCGAGGACGACTACGCCTATTTCCGCACGGAACGGGAGTTCGCGAACTACACGCTGGTCGAGCTGCCGCACTTCGGCCCGCTCGCAGGCACCGCGCGCACCGAGCGCGATTACGCCGTGACCATCGTGCGCAACTTTCTGTACTCGGCTTTCATGGCGCACGTCTGGACCGCGCTTCAGGCTTCGTCGGACACGCAGCTCGCGGCCATCGCGGCGAAGTCGATCAAGGAAACGCGCTACCACGTGCATCACGCCCGCGACTGGCTCGTGCGTTTCGGCGACGGCACAGAGGAATCGCATCGCCGAGCGCAAGCGGCGCTGGACTATCTGATGCCGTACACGCGCGAGTTTTTCCATCCGGACGCCGTCGAGCGCGCGGTCGCGGAAGCCGGCATCGCGCCGCTCCCGAGCGATCTGGAAGCCGCATGGCGGGACGAAGTGCAATCCGCGCTCGACGAAGCCACGCTGCAAGCGCCCGCCGAGGTCAAGCACGTCAGCACGGGCAAGCTCGGCGAGCATTCCGAGCACATGGGCTATCTGCTCGCGGAAATGCAAAGCCTTGCGCGGCAGCATCCGGGCGCGACGTGGTGATCATGGACACGACGATAGCCCGCGCGTGGTCCGTGCTCGAAGCCGTGCCGGACCCTGAAATCCCGGTGGTGTCGATCCGCGAACTGGGCATTCTGCGCGACGTGCGCCACGGCGACGACGGCGTGCTCGAAGTCGTCATCACGCCGACGTACTCCGGCTGTCCGGCCATGTCGCAGATCGCGGAGGACATCGCCGAGGCTATCGACCGGGCGCAACTCGGCGCGCATCGCGTGGAAACGGTGCTCGCGCCGGCGTGGACCACCGACTGGATCACGGACGAAGCGCGCGCCAAGCTGCGCCGCTACGGCATCGCGCCGCCGGCGGGCGCATGCAGCAGCACGGAAAAGCCGATGCGCTTCGTGCCGTACAAAAAGGAAGTCATCGCCTGTCCGCGCTGCGGCTCCTCGCATACGGAAAAGCTCGCGCAGTTCGGCTCGACGGCCTGCAAGGCGCTCTATCGCTGTCTCGATTGCCGCGAGCCGTTCGATTACTTCAAGCCGTACTGACCTCTCCACGACACGACTCCTATGGCGACTCCGCAATTTCACCCGCTGCGTATCCGCGACGTGCGCCCCGAGACGGCCGACGCGGTCACGGTTTCCTTCGACGTGCCGCCCGAACTGCGCGACGCGTTTCGCTTCACGCAGGGCCAGTTCGTGACGCTGAAAACGCATATCGACGGCGAGGAGACGCGCCGCTCGTATTCCATCTGCGTCGGCGTGACCGACTATGACCGCGACGGCGAACTGCGCATCGGCATCAAGCGGGTGCGCGGCGGGCGATTCTCGAACTTCGCGTTCGACACGCTCAAGCCCGGCCACGAAATAGACGTGATGACGCCCGATGGCCGCTTCTTCACGCATCTGAACCCGGACCACGCGAAGCATTACGTCGCGTTTTCCGGCGGCTCGGGCATCACGCCGGTGCTGGCGATCATAAAGACCACGCTCGACATGGAGCCGACGAGCCGCTTCACGCTCGTCTACGGCAACCGCAGCGTGGACGCGATCATGTTCGCCGAGGAACTGGAAGACCTGAAGAACCGCTATATGAGCCGGTTCTCGCTGTATCACGTGCTGTCCGACGATTTGCAGGACGTCGAGCTTTTCAACGGCGTCCTCGACAAGGCCAAATGCAAGGCGTTTCTCGATTCCCTCTTGCCGCCCGGCGAGATCGACGAAGCGTTCATTTGCGGCCCCGGCCCGATGATGGACGCCGCCGAAGCCGCGCTGAAGGAATCGGGCGTCGCGCAGGAGCGCATTCACGTCGAACGGTTCGGCACGCCGTTGCCGCAGGCGGGCGCGCCGCAAATCGAGATCACGGAAAGCACGCCTGCGGCCGATCTGGAACTCGTCATCGACGGGAAAAAGCGCAAGCTGCGGCTGCCGTACGAAGGCGTGAGCGTGCTCGACGTCGGCCTGAAAGCGGGCCTCGCGCTGCCGTACGCGTGCAAGGGCGGCGTCTGCTGCACGTGTCGCGCGAAGGTGCTCGAAGGCGAAGTCAAAATGGACAAGAACTACACGCTGGAGCAGCACGAAATCGACGACGGCTTCGTGCTGACGTGCCAGTGCCATCCGGTGAGCGAGCGCGTGGTCGTGAGCTTCGACGAGCGCTGATGCGCGCGGCACCCCACACCGGCGCGTAGCGGGATTGGCTAAACTGGGATCGCTCTTTCCGAGCGGTCCTTCGTCTTTCCGGCAAGCCGACACCCATGAATACGATCCACGTCACCAATGGCGACTGCGCGGCCGACGCTCTCACGCATGCGCTGCGGCTCGCCGAACGCACCGAACAGGTCATTGCGCTGCGCGACGATCTCGCTGTTGGGCCGCTGCGGGACATCGACGAATCGCCTGTCGCGCGCGCCGCGTTCTGGCGTCAGGTGTCCAGCACGCCCGGCGATATCGAAGATCAACTGCAGAGCCAGCTTGCGGTGCTCGGGCGGCTTGCGCGCGGCGACGGACAAGTCGTCGTCTGGCACGGCCAAAGCGCGGCGGATCAACTCACGCTTCGGCGCGTGGCGTACTCCCTGCGCAATGCGCCCCAGCGTCTGAACGAAGCGAAACTGACCTTCGACGACCTCGCCATCGAGGCGCCGGACGCGCATTCGGAAACCGTGCGCCGGGCGGACCGCGCGACGTCCGTCGGCATGTTCCCGCCCAGACAACTGCTCGCGAAGCTGCCGAGCGCGGCGCCTATCTCCGTGCTGCGCATCAGCCGGCTCGCGCTCGAATGGCAGGAGGCGAAGCATTCGAGCGCGGAAAACCGTCGGCTGCGCGACAACATGCTGGTGTCCGGAACATGGCTGGATGTCGATGAAACGCTCCTCGAACTCGCCACGCCCGAGTGGCAGCCGGCCAAGCGCATCGCTGCGGGCGCGATGGCGCGGCGCTTCGACTTTCTGATGAGCGATTCGGTCGCGTTCTGGCGCTGCCGGGAACTCGTCACGGCGGGCCGGCTTAAAATACGCGGCACGCCGTCGGATATGGCTCACGCCGAATTGCGACGCTCATCGACTCAGGCCGAATAAGCCGAAAGAACGCTTCCGACACATGGCCCGCACCAAAGCGCCTGACCACGACACTCAACGCGAACAGATTCTCGAACTCGCCGCCGCCAAATTCGCGCAGACCAGCTATCCGAGCACGTCGATGTCGGACCTCGCCGCCGCGAGCGGCACCTCGAAGGCGCGGCTCTATCACTATTACGAGAGCAAGGAAGCGATTCTCTTCGATCTGCTCGACCGCTACACGAAGCGGCTCATGCTGATCATCGCGGAAGTGGAAGGCGCGAGCCAGCGGCGCGGCCTGGGCGAGCGCGAAGCCTTCGCGGAACTCGTGCGCGCGTTCCTGGCGGAATACGAGACGTCGCATAGCCGGCACGTGGCGCTTCTGAACGACGTGAAATACCTCGAAGACGCGCAGCGCGAGATCGTGCTCGACCGTCAGCGGGATATCGTCGCTGCGTTCACGCGCCAGTTGGCGCGCGCCTATCCGAAGCGCGTGACGAAGGAGAATCAGACCGCGCTCACGATGATGGTCTTCGGCATGATCAACTGGACATTCACGTGGCTAAAGCCGGGCGGCAAGCTCGGTTATCGCGATTTCGCGGAACAGGTCGTTCAGATGATCGAGCACGGACTCGCCGCAGATTGACCCGTGTTGCGCTGCGTCACCGTGTCCGTTTCCGCCTAAACGCCTGATTTCGTTGGCGATAATCCGAAGCTAGAACGACTCCTCCACTACTTTTAAGGGTTTTCCCGTACGCGTTTTCCTTGAAAGCGATAAACTTCGTTTTGCTTTGCAGCATACGAACAAGGAGAACACCGTGGAACTGACCTTCAACCGCACCGCGCCGCAGACCGCCGCCGCCTCTGATCGGCCGCTGCCGGACGCCGCGCGCTTGCCGGTTCTCGTTCGCGAGTTGTCCTCCGCCGACCGCGAACGCCTGCTCACCCACTTCCTCGCCCTCGACGAAGACGACCGCCTGCTGCGCTTCGGGCAGATCGTGCCGGACCACGTCATCGAAAACTACGTCCAGAACCTGAACTTCACGAGTGACACGGTGTTCGGCGTGTTCGGCAATTCGCTGGAACTGCTCGGCGTCGGTCATCTGGCGTATTTGCCGGCCGAGGGCGAGAAGCGCACTGCCGAATTCGGCGTCTCGGTGCTCGAAAGCGCGCGCGGTCGCGGCATCGGCAGCAAGCTGTTCGAGCGCGCCGCCATGCGCAGCCGCAATACGCGCGTTTCCGTGCTGTACATGCATTGCCTGTCGCGCAACTCGCGGATGATGCACATCGCGCGCAAGTCGGGCATGAAGATCGAATACGCCTACGGCGAAGCCGACGCGTATCTCTCGCTGCCGCCCGCGGATCAGACGAGCATCATGGCTGAAATGCTGCAAGAGCAAGCCGCCGTGTTCGATTACGCCATCAAGCGTCAGGCGCATCGCGCGTCGCAAGTTTTCCGGGCGTTCATGCCGACGGCCAACGCGGCCTGAGTTCATCCACAGCGCGGTCGGCGCTGCGAGCGATACCATGCGAAGGGCGGCTCAGGCCGCCCTTTTCGTTGCCGGAGCGCGCTCAACGCAGCGGCAGCGCGGTCGTCTCCTTGATGCGTTCCAGCGAAAAGCTCGAACGCACGTCGATCACCGAAGGGTGATGCAGCAGTTGATCCTGCACGAAGCGCGAGAAGTGGTCCATGTCGCGCACCTGCACGCGCAGCAGGAAATCCATCTCCCCGGTCATCGCGTCGCAGGCCACTACTTCCGGCCATGACCGCACGGCTTCGCGGAAGAGATCGCCGTGCGTCGGCGGATTCGGCGTGCCGGCCGACGCGGGCATGCCGCCGCGCTTCTCCAGCCGCACGTTGACGTAAGCCAGCAAGCCCAGACCGATCTTCTTCGCGTCCAGCAGCGCGACGTAGCCGCGAATCACGCCCGTCTCCTCCAGCCGCCGGATTCGCCGCAAGCACGGACTCGGCGAAAGATTCACGCGATCCGCGATCTCCTGATTCGACAGGCGCCCGTTTTCCTGAAGGATCGCGAGGATTCTTCGGTCGATCGTATCGAGTTCGGGCTCGGCCATTTTCGGTCTCCATTCGGCGAATCGGTGGCAGTTTCGTGCGCCATCTTAGGAAGACGCGATTTCTTTCGCAAGTTTTTGCCGCCGTTGGCTGGCTAAACTTCTCTCCACGTCGCGGCAAAGCGCCGCATAGAAAACGGGAGACACGCATGAGCACTACGACCTGGGAGAACCCCGTCGGCACCGACGGCTTCGAATTCATCGAATACACCGCGCCGGACCCGGTCGCGCTCGGCAAGCTGTTCGAGCAGATGGGTTTCACGGCGATTGCGCGGCATCGGCACAAGAATGTGACGCTGTACCGGCAGGGCGAAATCAACTTCATCGTCAATGCGGAGCCGGACTCGTTCGCGCAACGCTTCGCGCGCCTGCATGGACCGTCGATCTGCGCGATCGCGTTTCGCGTCGCGGACGCGGCGAAAGCGTACAAGCGCGCGCTCGAACTCGGCGCGTGGGGCTTCGACAACAAGACCGGCCCGATGGAACTGAACATTCCGGCGATCAAAGGCATCGGCGATTCGCTGATTTATTTCGTGGACCGCTGGCGCGGCAAGAACGGCGCGGAGCCGGGCAGCATCGGCGATATCAGCATTTACGACGTCGACTTCGAGCCCATTCCCGGCGCAAATCCGAATCCGGTCGGCCACGGACTAACGTACATCGACCATCTGACGCACAACGTGCATCGCGGCCGGATGATCGAATGGGCGGAGTTTTACGAGCGCCTCTTCAATTTCCGCGAAGTGCGCTATTTCGACATCGAAGGCAAGGTGACGGCGGTGAAGTCGAAAGCGATGACCTCGCCGTGCGGCAAGATTCGCATTCCGATCAACGAAGAAGGTTCGGAAAACGCCGGCCAGATTCAGGAATATCTCGACGCGTATCGCGGCGAAGGCATTCAGCACATCGCGCTCGGCACCGACAATATCTATGAGACGGTCGACGGCCTGCGCGCGTCGAACATTGCGCTGCTGGACACCATCGACACGTATTACGAACTCGTCGACCGGCGCGTGCCGAATCACGGCGAATCGGTCGCGGAACTGAAGAAGCGCAAGATCCTGATCGACGGCGTGCGCGACGAAATCCTGCTGCAAATCTTCACGGAGAATCAGATCGGCCCGATCTTCTTTGAGATCATTCAGCGCAAGGGCAATCAGGGCTTCGGCGAGGGCAATTTCAAGGCGCTGTTCGAATCGATCGAACTCGATCAGATGCGGCGCGGTGTGTTGAAGGACACGAGCGCCTAAAAACCGAAAAGGCGCAAAAAAAGGGACATGAACGCAGCGTTCCTGTCCCTTTCGTTTTCTAGAGATGCTTTCAGGCGGCGCTATCGTCGTTGCTGCGCTCGGACTCGCGGCGCTCGCTGCCGCGCATCTGCGGCGTCTGCGTGCGCACTTGGGCGACCGGCGGCACGGAAGTGGCACCGAACGGCGCGCCGTTCGCTCGCGCGCCGCCCATCGGCGCGCTGATAGCGAAAAAGGCCGCCGAGACCATCAGGAAACTCTGGATGTGGCGTTGCTTCATTATTTTCTCCTTCTGACTGCGTGTGTACGGCTGCCCGCCGTTCCGCGCCTTCCAAAACCGTGCGCGAAACTGCGCAAGCGCCCGTTTAGACAGAGCCGCGACCGGGGGTTCCGCGTATCGGTCACATTTACACCCTGTAACAAACGTCTCGACGCCCCGCGCCGCGCTTCATCGTTTTGACGCAAACGGCATCTAAGTGAGGATTTTTCAACGGGTTTCCACCACTGTCTCGAAATGGCGGGCGTCGGCAAACTTGAAGTCCCGGCCTGCGCGTTCACAAGACGCAACGGCCCGAATCATGCTTTGGCGATCCCAAACTCCGGGTGGAGGAGCACACAGAATGAACGCCCCGCTAGACGCAGAACAAAGAGCTTCGCTAGAAGCCGCGCTGAAATCCGTCACGCTCGACGACAAGTACACCCTCGAACGCGGCCGCGCGTACATGAGCGGCATCCAGGCGCTGGTTCGCCTGCCGATGCTCCAGCAAGAACGCGACAGAGCCGCAGGTCTCAACACCGCCGGGTTCATCTCCGGCTATCGCGGTTCTCCCCTCGGTGGTCTCGACCAGTCGCTCTGGAAGGCGAAGAAGTACCTCGCCGCGCATCAGGTCGTGTTTCAGCCGGGCGTGAACGAAGATCTCGCGGCGACCGCCGTCTGGGGATCGCAGCAAGTCAACCTCTACCCGAGCGCGAAGTACGACGGCGTCTTTTCGATGTGGTACGGCAAGGGCCCCGGCGTCGACCGTTCCGCCGATGTCTTCAAGCACGGCAATTCGGCCGGATCGTCGCAGCACGGCGGCGTGCTCGTTCTCGCCGGCGACGACCACGCGGCGAAGTCATCGACGCTCGCGCACCAGTCCGAGCACATCTTCAAGGCCTGCGGGCTGCCGGTGCTGTTTCCGTCGAACGTGCAAGAATATCTCGACTTCGGCCTGCACGGCTGGGCGATGAGCCGCTACTCCGGCCTCTGGGTCGCGATGAAATGCGTGACCGACGTGGTGGAATCGTCGGCGTCGGTGGACATCGACCCGCATCGCACGCAAATCGTGATTCCGACCGATTTCGCGATGCCCGACGGCGGCCTCAACATCCGCTGGCCCGATCCGCCGCTCGTGCAGGAAGCGCGTCTGCTCGACTACAAGTGGTACGCCGCGCTCGCCTACGTGCGCGCGAACAAGCTGGACCGCATCGAGATCGATGCGCCGCACGCGCGCTTCGGCATCATGACGGGCGGCAAGGCATATCTCGACGTGCGTCAGGCGCTGACCGATCTCGGCCTCGACGATGAAACCTGCGCGCAGATCGGCATTCGCCTGTACAAGGTCGGCTGCGTGTGGCCGCTGGAAGCGCAAGGCGCGCAGGAATTCGCGCGCGGCCTAGAGGAAATTCTGGTCGTCGAAGAGAAGCGCCAGATTCTGGAATACGCGATCAAGGAAGAACTGTACAACTGGCCGGATGCGCAGCGTCCGCGCGTCTTCGGCAAGTTCGACGAGAAAGACGGCGCGGGCGGCGAATGGTCCGTGCCGATGGGCAACTGGCTGCTGCCCGCGCACTACGAGCTTTCGCCGGCGATCATCGCGAAAGCCATCGCCGCGCGGCTCGCGAAGTTCGACCTGCCCGCCGACGTGCGCGCCCGCATCGCGGCGCGCATCGCCGTGATCGAGGCGAAGGAAAAGGCGCTCGCGCGGCCGCGCGTCGACGCCGAGCGCAAGCCGTGGTTCTGCTCCGGCTGCCCGCACAACACGTCGACGAACGTGCCGGAAGGATCGCGCGCGATGGCGGGCATCGGCTGTCACTACATGACGGTCTGGATGGACCGCAACACGAGCACGTTCAGCCAGATGGGCGGCGAAGGCGTGGCGTGGGTCGGGCAAGCGCCGTTCACCAACGACAAGCACGTGTTCGCCAATCTCGGCGACGGCACGTACTTCCACTCCGGCCTGCTCGCCATTCGCGCGGCGATCGCGTCGAAGGTCAACATCACGTACAAGATTCTGTACAACGACGCGGTCGCGATGACAGGCGGCCAGCCGGTCGACGGCGTGCTGACCGTGCCGCAGATCACGCATCAGCTCGCGGCGGAAGGCGCGGCGAAGATCGTCATCGTCACGGATCAGCCGGAGAAGTACACGCCGGACGTCGGCCTCGCGCCGGGCATCGACGTGCATCATCGCGAACAACTCGACGACGTACAGCGCCAATTGCGCGAGATTCCCGGCACGTCGATTCTGATCTACGACCAGACTTGCGCCACCGAGAAGCGCCGCCGCAGGAAGCGCGGCGCGTTTCCGGATCCGGCGAAGCGCGTCGTCATCAACGAGGCCGTGTGCGAAGGCTGCGGCGATTGCTCGGTGAAGTCGAACTGCCTGTCCGTCGAGCCGCTCGACACCGAGTACGGCACGAAACGGCAGATCAACCAGTCGACGTGCAACAAGGACTACTCGTGCCTGAACGGCTTCTGCCCGAGCTTCGTGACGGTGGAAGGCGGCCAGTTGAAAAAGCCGAAGGCGACGAGCGTGGCCGGCGACGCGATGCCGCCCGTCCCGACGCCCGAACTGCCCGAAATCGGCCGGCCGTACGGCGTGCTGGTGACGGGCGTGGGCGGAACGGGCGTGGTGACCATCGGCGCGCTGCTCGGCATGGCGGCGCATCTGGAGCAAAAGGGCGTCACTGTGCTGGACGTGACCGGCCTCGCGCAGAAAGGCGGCGCCGTGATGAGCCACGTGCAGATCGCGAACCAACCGACCGACATTCACGCGACGCGCATCGCGATGGGCGAGGCGGATCTCGTCATCGGCTGCGATGCGATCGTCACGGCCAGCGACGAATGCGGCTCGCGGATGCAGCCGGGCCGCACGCGCGTGGTCGTGAACAGCGCGCAGACGCCGACGGCCGCGTTCATCAAGGACCCGAACTGGCGCTTTCCGGGCGCGAGCGCGGAAGCCAATATTCGCGCCGCCGCGGGCGAGCATGTCGCGCTCGTCGATGCGAACCGCTTCGCCGTCGCGCTGATGGGCGACGCGATCTACACGAATCCGTTCGTGCTCGGCTATGCGTGGCAGATGGGCTGGGTGCCGCTGCGGCATGAGTCGATCGTGCGCGCGATCGAGCTGAACGCCGTGCAGGTCGAGAAGAATCTCGCCGCGTTCGAATGGGGCCGCCGCGCCGCGCACGATCTCCCGGCTGTCACGCGTCTCGCGCAAGGGACGCACGATGCGACGCCGGCCAAGGTCATCGCGCTGCATACGCCGAAGGCGCTGGATGCGCTGATCGACAAGCGCCTCGACTATCTCTCGAAGTATCAGAACGCCGCGTATGCCGCGAAGTACGGACGGCTCGTCGCGCAAGTGCGCGCGGCGGAAGCGGAACTGGGCGTCGGCGATTATCTGCTGACCGAGGCCGTTGCGAAGAATCTGCACAAATTGATGGCCTACAAGGACGAGTACGAAGTCGCGCGTTTGTATGCCGATCCGGCGTTCATCGAGAAGGTGAAGAGCAGCTTCGAAGGCGACTGGAAGATCAAGATGCATCTCGCGCCGCCGTCTTTCTCGAAGAAGGACGCGCATGGGCATCTGGTGAAGAAGCAGTACGGTCCGTGGATGATGTCCGCGATGCGCGTTCTCGCGCGGCTGAAGTTCCTGCGCGGGACGGCGCTCGATCCGTTCGGCCGCACGGAAGAACGGAAGATGGAGCGGGCCTTGATCGGCGAATATGAAGCGCTGATCCAGGAAGTGATCGCTGGATTGACGCCGCAGAAGCTGCCGCTGGCCATCGAAATGGCGAGCCTTCCGGATTCAATGCGCGGTTATGGGCACATCAAGGAAAACAACGTCAAGGCGGCGAAGGTGAAGTGGGAGAAGTTGCTGGCGCGGTGGCGGGATCAGAGTGGGGAAAAGCGGCAGGTGGCTTGATCTTCGGCGATACACGTTCGAAGGCGATTCGCGAAAGCGAATCGCCTTTTTTATTTCGATGCGTCCCCGTTGCCGAACATCGTTTCGATGAATCGGTACGCTTCGTCTGAGCCGACTCGCTCGAACGGCGCTGCGTGGTGCGCGTAAAGCAACGGCGTTGCCAGACGATGAATCAACCTCACGTCCAGGCGAAACAGCGTACCGACCGGATACTGGGCACGCATGCTTTTGCTGCACTCGACACGGAGTTCCGTGCTGAATCCTTGGCCCGCTAGCGGACGCACGCGCACGGGTGAAGCCGAGTTCTCGCCGCGTGCACGGAACGTTTCAACGATAATCTCCAACGCCTGCTCCATTCCTTGATTCGTATTCCGAATTGAATCATGGGCGAGACCGTAGAGATTCGACTGTTCAGGATAAGCCGCCAACGAAAAAAAAACGGCGATCCAGTCTCCCGAATCGCCGTCCATTACTTCTTCGCTAAACCGCGTTATTTCGCCTTCATCACGCTGGCATTTGCACTCGCCACCGCCGTCATATTAATAATCCGCCGCACGGTCGCCGCCGGCGTCAGAATATGAACCGGCTTCGACGCGCCGAGCAGGAACGGCCCGACCGTCACGCCCTCGCCGCTCACCATCTTCAGCAAGTTGTACGTGATATTCGCCGCTTCCACGTTCGGCATGATGAGCAGATTCGCCTCGCCCGAAAGCGTCGTGCCGGGGAACGCCGCCTTACGCACGCTTTCCGACAAAGCCGCATCGCCGTGCATTTCGCCATCGACTTCGAGATCCGGGGCGCGTTCCGCGATCAGCTTGCGCGCCTCGGCCATGCGCTTGCTCGATGCGCTCGGCACGCTGCCGAAGTTCGAGTTCGACACCAGCGCGACCTTCGGCTGAATGCCGAATCGCTCGATTTCGCGCGCCGCGAGAATCGTCATGTCGGCGAGTTGCTCGGGCGTCGGCAATTCGTTGACGTACGTGTCGCTGATGAAGATATTGCGCCCTTGCAGCATCAGCAGGTTCATCGCCGCGAAGTTGTCCGCGCCTTCCGCCTTGCCGAGCACCTGGTCGATGAACTTCAGGTGATCCTGATACGTGTCGATGAGGCCGCAGATCATGCCGTCCGCATCGCCCATATGAACGAGGATCGCGCCAATCAGCGTGTTGAACTTGCGCAGCGCCGCCTTCGCGCTGTCCGGCGTCACGCCCTGACGCGCGGCGATCTCGTGATACGCCTGCCAGCTTTTCTGATAGCGCGGATCGTCTTCCGGATTCACGACCTCGAAATCGACGCCCGGCTTCAGCTTCGAGCCCATCTTCTGCAAACGCATTTCGACGACCGCGGGCCGGCCGATGATGATCGGCTTCGCGATCTTCTCCAGCAGCACGAACTGCGCGGCGCGCAGCACGCGCTCGTCCTCGCCTTCCGCAAACGCGATGCGCGCCGGCGCCGCCTTCGCCGCCGCGAACACCGGGCGCATCACCATGCCCGTGCGGTAGACGGTCGCGCCGAGCGTCTCGCGGTACGCGTCCATGTCCTGAATCGGGCGCGTCGCGACGCCTGAGTCCATCGCGGCTTGCGCGACAGCCGGCGCAATCTTGATGATGAGACGCGGATCGAACGGCTTCGGAATCAGATACTCCGGACCGAATTCGAGCGAATGGCCCTCGTACGCTTTCGCGACTTCATCGCCCTGATCGGTTTCTTCGGCGAGTTCCGCGATCGCCCGCACACACGCGAGCTTCATCTCTTCCGTGATGGTCGTCGCGCCGACGTCGAGCGCGCCACGGAAGATGAACGGGAAGCACAGCACGTTGTTGACCTGGTTCGGATAGTCCGAACGGCCCGTCGCGATGATGCAGTCCGGGCGCACCTTCTTCGCCTCTTCCGGCCGGATTTCCGGCTCGGGATTCGCCAGCGCGAGAATCAGCGGCTTGTCGGCCATGGTCGCGACCATTTCCGGCTTGAGCACGCCCGCGCTCGAACAGCCGAGGAACACGTCGCAGCCGTGCATCGCGTCGCCGAGCGTGCGCGCGTCGGTGCTCGCCTGATACCGCTCCTTCGACGCATCCAGATTGCCGCGCCCTTCGTAAATCACGCCCTTCGAGTCGACGACGATCGTGTTCGACTTCTTCAGGCCCAGATCGATGAGCAGGTCCAGACACGCGATGGCCGCCGCGCCCGCGCCCGAGCAGACCAGCTTCACGTTGTCGAGCGTCTTGCCGACCACTTTCAGGCCGTTGAGTATCGCCGCCGACGCGATGATCGCCGTACCGTGCTGATCGTCATGGAAGACGGGAATCTTCATGCGCTCGCGCAGCTTCTTTTCGATGTAGAAGCATTCCGGCGCCTTGATGTCTTCCAGATTGATGCCGCCGAGCGTCGGTTCGAGCATCGCGATGGCGTCGACGAGCTTGTCCGGGTCCGTCTCGTTCAGTTCGATGTCGAACACGTCGATGCCCGCGAACTTCTTGAACAGGCACCCTTTGCCTTCCATGACCGGCTTGGCCGCGAGCGGTCCGATGTTGCCGAGGCCGAGCACGGCGGTGCCGTTCGTCACGACGCCGACGAGGTTCGCGCGCGACGTGTACTTCTGCGCGTCGAGCGGTTCGTCGTAGATCGCCATGCACGCAGCCGCGACGCCCGGCGAATACGCGAGCGACAAGTCGAGCTGGTTGGATAGCGGCTTGGTCGGCGTGACGGAAATCTTGCCGGGACGCGGATTCTGGTGGTACGCGAGAGCGCTTTGCTTCAGTTGTTCGTCCATGATTAGCCTGAGACGTTAGAGATTTTTTGAACAGGGTTCACAGCCGGCGGCCGCTCGGCACTGTGGGCGGGATGTGAATCGATGGACCAATGTTGTAGTCACCCGGCGCGTCGGATAGACGCAGCGTGCCGCCCGGCAGGGATGAAGCGGGCGAACGGAGCCTTGTTTTGGGTCGTTCAGTGTACACCGCGTATCCCAAATGGCGCGAAGCAGCATTTCACGCGGAAGCGTTGCTGGGCGTGCGTTTCGTCGGAAGAAGACGCACGCCGCGCCTTTCAGTCGAGTTCCGCGCCGCGCTTTTCGGGGATCAGAAAGAGCGTCGCCGCGACATCCAGCAGATAGATGCTGGCGAGAAATGCGAGCGCCACCGCGAACGTATAGCGCGCCGCGAGCGCGCCCACGACCACCGGCCCGAGTCCGCCGACCGCGCGCCCAATGTTGAACAGCACGTTCTGCGCGGTGGCGCGCGCTTCGGTCGGATAGATCTCGGAAATCAGCGCGCCGTAGCCGCCGATCATGCCGTTGACGAACACGCCCATCGCCGCGCCGCCGATCAGGAGCGCAGCCGGGCTCGTCAGGTTCGAATAGACGAAAACCATGGCGACCGCGCCGATCTGATAGACGAGAAACGCGGGCTTCCGTCCGAAGCGGTCGGCCGCGATGCCGAACAGCCAGATGCCGAGCGCCATGCCGAGCACCGTTGCGGCCGTCCAAACGCCGGACTTCGTGAGCGAATAGCCGAACGTCTTCGACAGATAGCTCGGCAGCCAGATCATCAGCCCGTAATAACCGAAGTTCTGCACCGAACACAGCACGATCACGCCGAGGCTCGCGCGTGCGGTGCGCGCATTGTCGAACAGGCGCTTGAGCGGCAGCTTGCGCGCGGCGCTTTCCGTGCGGCGCGCGGTGAAAAGCGCGGGTTCGGCCACGCGCCGCCGCACCAGAAACGAGACGACGGCCGGCATCAGGCCGACGGCGAACATGCCGCGCCAGCCGATCATCGGCAGAAGCAGCGGCGTGAGGAGCGCAGCGGCGAGCACGCCGAGCTGCCAGCCGAGCCCCACATACGACGACACGCGCGCCCGCTGCCGAGCGGGCCACGCTTCCGCGACGAGCGCCATGCCGATGCCGAACTCGCCGCCCAGCCCGACGCCTGCCAGCGTCCGATAGAACAGCAAGTCGCCGTATCCGCGTGCGAGCGCGCAGAGGCCCGTGAAGACGGCGAACACCAGAATGGTCCACGTGAGCATGCGCACGCGCCCGACGTAGTCCGACAGCACGCCGAACACGACGCCGCCCGCCACCGCGCCCGCGAGCGTCCACGTGACGAGCGCGCCGGATTGCGCGGGCGTCAGATGCAAGTCGGCAGCGATGACGGGAAGCATGAAGCCGAGAATCAGCAAGTCGAAGCCGTCCATCGCGTAGCCGAGCACGGATGCGGCGAGCGCATGCCACGCGTGGCGAGGCAACGGAGCAGGCAAGTCGGAAGAATCGGTCGGGCGGGAAGCGGGTCTCATCGCGAAAATGAATCGGAAGGCGCGGCGAGTGTACTGGCGAGCGGCCCGCCGTCACAACCGCAAAAAAAGTCGCCCGGACGCGCGCCGCCGCGCTGCTCGCCCCGCCGCGCAGGCTCGGGTAAAATCGCGGGTTAGCTGTGCATGGGACAACGCAGGCGCTTCCAGCGCCCGGTCCCGTCGACACGCGCGCAGAAAAACGCCGGACAGCCCTTCGAAAGACGGCTCGTCGGCGTCCGGTTCATGCGCCAGGGCCCTCGCGGCCGCCTTCCGCTTCCAGAAGCGCCACATCAGTCCAAGGATTCGCCCATGACAGGCTTCGATCGCCAGACGATCTCCGACACCACCGCCAAGATGCTGCTCGAAGTGCAGGCGGTGCACTTCAACGCGGAAAAACCGTTCATCTTCACGTCCGGCTGGGCGAGCCCGGTGTACATCGACTGCCGCAAGCTGATCTCGTATCCGCGCGTGCGCCGCGGCCTGATGGAAATGGCCGAAGCCACCATCCTGCGCGATGTCGGCTACGAGCAGATCGACGCCGTCGCGGGTGGCGAGACCGCCGGCATCCCGTTTGCCGCGTGGATCGCCGACCGTCTGATGGTGCCGATGCAGTACGTGCGCAAGAAGCCGAAGGGTTTCGGCCGTAACGCGCAGATCGAAGGTCTGCTGACCGAAGGCCAGCGCGTGCTGCTGGTCGAAGACCTGACCACGGACAGCCGCAGCAAGATCAACTTCATCAACGCGTTGCGCACGGCTGGCGCGACGGTCAACCACTGCTTCGTGCTCTTCCACTACAACATCTTCAAGGAGAGCGTGTCCGTGCTGAAGGACATCGACGTGGATCTCCACGCGCTCGCCACGTGGTGGGACGTCTTGCGCGTCGCGAAGGAAGAAGGCTATTTCGAAACCAAGACGCTCGATGAAGTCGAGAAATTCCTGCACGCGCCGGCCGAATGGTCGGCAGCGCACGGCGGCGCCACTGCCACGCCGCAATAATTAATCGTTGCTGTTAGGCGATTAAAACAAAAAGCCGCTGATTTCAGTCAGCGGCTTTTTTATTTTTGCAGATTGGCATCTATAACGATTTCGAATCCGACAGCGGCGTATCTTCCAGCGTACCGTCGCCCGTATAGGCAGAGAGGTTCATTAATCCGTTGCTTTGCGCGTACTGGAATAATTCGGAATCTCGTTCGATTCCGAGTTTGCGCATTGCCGTGTTCTTCTGCGTGCTGATGGTCTTGATACTGCGCCGCAGTTGCCCCGCGATTTCCGTAATGGTCATGCCGGACACGAAAAGGCGCACCACTTCGAGTTCGCGCTTCGACAGGATGACGCCGCGCTGCTGCCCGGACGCGCCGATGCCCATGCTGTCGAGCGCCGCCTTCACCGACGGCCCCAGATACTCCTGCCCGCGCATCACGTGCTGGATCGCCCAGCCGATGTGATTCATGTCGTCGGCCTTGTTGATGATCGACACGACGCCGACTTCGCGCAAACGTTTGAGCAAAGCCGGATTTTCGAGCATGGTCAGCACGACGAGCCGCACCTTCGGGAACTGGCGGCCGATGTAGCCGAGGAGCGGCATGCCGTCGCCGTATGAACCGCCGGGCATGGCGAGATCCGTCACCAGCACGTCGCACGGCGTTTTTTGCAGTAGCTGGACGAGCTCGGTGGATTGACGCGCCTGGCCAACGACATCGACTTCCGGGAACTTGCTGAGCGCCTGCGCGGCGCCGAACAAAATCACGGGATGGTCGTCCGCAATGATGACCTGAATTCGCTGGCTCATTTATTCTTCTCCCAAATCCGGTCGACTGACTGCCACGCGAATCAAGTTCAAATGGTTCATATGTTGATCTACGAGTTTGAGTCTTCACCATCAGCCGCGCGCACAAAGAAAGACGACTGATTTCGCGCCATAGGTTTGGCCCAAGGATCAAGCTTTTAATGCTTTGTTGCAATGTTAAACTGCATCCTCCTACGAAGCGCATCACTGAGACAAAAAACATCGTTGCAGCCGGCGAAACGCTGCTATATGGGTTCCACCCGCTGCCAGGAGTCAGCCATGCGCCTCGCAAGTCGGAACGTGCGTTCCGGTCACGCTGTCGCTGCATTCACGTTCGGCGTCGCAAGTGCGGCGGCGCTTCTATGTCATGCGCGCGGCGCGGCCGCGCAAGACGTCTTCTCCGTGACGAGCCCGGAACTGACGCCGGGCAAGACCATCGGGCGCGAACTGCTATTCAGCGATTCGGACTGCAAGGGCGGCAACCGCTCGCCGCAGCTTTCGTGGCGCGGCGCGCCCGCGCAGACGCGCAGTTTCGCGGTGACGATTTTCGATCCCGACGCGCCGGGACGCGGCTGGTGGCACTGGGCCGTCGCCGGCATTCCGCCGACCGTGACGCACTTGCCGGCGAATGCGAGCGCCTCGGGCGCGCTGCGCAAGATCGGCGCGGTCGAGGCGCGCAACGACTGGGGCGCGGACGGCTACGGCGGCCCCTGCCCGCCGCCCGGCAAGCCGCATCGCTACATCGTGACCGTGTACGCGCTGAACAGCTCCGACTTGCGCCTGCGCCAAGGCACGCCGGCGCTCATGTTCGATCACGAAATCCGCGCGACGGCCATCGCGAGCGCGCAATTGACCTTTTCCGCCGGACGATAGCGCCCGCGCGATTGTTTCGCCGCGTGCGGGTGAGCGTGCGGTAGCCCCGGTAGCACGGAAAACGGCTGCGCTAGACTGACTGCGTCCGTGCGTCCATGTTTCGGCCGCCGCGTGCGCCATGCATCGCCGCGAAACCGCGCACCGGGACACGACCGCCGCTCACCATGCAACACGCGCGTCGCTGGCGCGCGCCGCCACGCGCGGCAAGAGGGAATCATGCCGAACATCGTCATCGTCTATCACAGCGGCTACGGTCACACGAAGAAGGTCGCGGAAGCCGTGCTCACCGGCGCAACCGACGCCGGCGCGAACGGCAGGCTGATGCCCGTCGGCGAGATGGACGACGCCGCCTGGGCCGAGCTCGAAGCCGCCGACGCCATCGTGTTCGGCGCACCGACCTACATGGGCGGACCGTCCGCCGACTTCAAGAAATTCGCCGACGCCAGTTCCAAACCGTGGTTCGAGCAGAAGTGGAAAGACAAGATCGCGGCGGGCTTTACCAACTCCGCGCACATGAACGGCGACAAGTTCCTGACCATTTCCTACTTCGTCACGCTGGCGATGCAGCACGGCATGATCTGGGTCGGCGCGGGCATCATGCCGTCGAACACTAAAGCGGCCACGCGCAACGACCTGAACTTCGTCGGCGGCTTCACGGGCCTGCTCACGCAAGCGCCTGCGGATGCGTCGCCGGAAGAAGCGCCGCCGCCCGGCGACATCGAGACGGCGAAGACGTTCGGCGCGCGCATCGCCGCCGTCGCCGCGCGGTGGGCGGACCGTCCGGGCGCATCGTAAGCGGCTCCGGTCACGCCTTGACGCGTGAGCAGCAGCCGCGCGGTTTCGGCGGGTAGTCTCGCGAATCGACGGCGCGTACGCTTCGCTGCCGCGCTCTCGCACCTTCGAATTCCGCGCAGCAATCGACATCAACCCGTCCCGAAATCGACTTAAAATGGCGGTTTTGCGGCGGCGCACGCGCGGCGGCCACGAACCAGCGAGATCGAGATGACCACGAAAGTATTTGTCGACGGACAGGAAGGCACCACCGGCCTGAAGATTTTCGAATATCTGTCGCAGCGCCGTGACATCGAAGTGCTGCGCATCGACGAGGCGAAGCGCAAGGATGTCGAGGAGCGCCGCCGTCTGATCAACGCGTCGGACGTGACGTTCCTGTGCCTGCCGGATGTCGCCTCCCGCGAGTCGGTGTCGCTCGTGGAGCCGGGCAACGACCGGACCTGCGTGATCGACGCGAGCACCGCGTTTCGCACGCACGACGACTGGGCGTACGGCCTGCCCGAGCTTTCCCGCGCGCAGCGTGAACGGCTGCGCACGGCCAAACGCATCGCGGTGCCGGGCTGCCACGCATCGGCGTTCGTGCTGTCCATGCAGCCGCTCGTCGCGGGCGGGCTCGTGCCGGCCGATTTTCACGCGCACGCCTATTCGATCACCGGCTACAGCGGCGGCGGCAAAAAGATGATCGCGGAATACGAAGCGGGCGGCGACGCGCGCCTCAATAGCCCGCGCGCCTACGCGCTCGGCTTGACGCACAAGCATCTGCCGGAAATGTCGGTGCGCACCGGCTTGTCGCGCGCGCCGATTTTCACGCCGATCGTCGGACCGTTCCTGAAGGGTCTCGCGGTCACGACCTACTTCTCCCCCGATCAGCTTGCGCGCGCCGCCAAGCCGCAGGACGTGCGCGACATGCTCGCCGAATACTATGCGGGTGAGCCGTTCGTGCGCGTGATGCCGTTCGACGCCGAGAGCAATCTGGACAACGGCTTCTTCGACGCCCAAGCCTGCAACGACACGAATCGCGTCGACGTCTTCGTGTTCGGCAACGACGAGCGGTTTGTCACCGTGACGCGGCTGGACAATCTGGGCAAGGGCGCGTCGGGTGCGGCGATTCAGTGCATGAATCTTGCCATCGGCGCGGACGAAGCGACTGGGCTGGCGCGCTGATCGCGCTGATTCGCGCACGTGTCGAGGACGAGCCGGCCTGCGGGCCGGCTTTTTCATGCGCCGCAACACGAAACCGACGGACGAAAAAAAGCCCGCCTAGGTTGGCGGGCTGAATCCATATCAGTGGAGACATGGAGGAGACGGGAACCACTATAGCAAGAAATTTGGTGCGATGCAACAAGAGCGATCAGGGCTGTGTCATCGACAGGATGAATTGCAGCTGATCCGCCGAAACAGGTTTGACGAGGTGGATGTCGAAGCCCGCCTCCAACGTCATATCGCGATGCTGCGGCTGGCCCCACCCCGTTAGCGCGACGAGCAGCATGGCGGCCCCGTTCGGCGATTCGCGCAGCGCCCGCGCGGCGGCGAGCCCGTCGACGAGCGGCATGCCGAGATCGAGAATGACCACTTCCGGCGCGAACTGCGCCGCCACTTCCACGGCCTGCGCGCCGTCGGCGGCGAGCGCCACTTCGTGACCCATGCCGTTGAGCAGATTGGCGAGGCCGGCGAGCGCGTCGTCGTCGTCATCGGCTATCAGGATGCGCTTGGTCATGATGGCCTCACCGGTTCGCGTGGATTTCGAGGTTCAGCTTGTTGGAACCGGCCTGTGCCGCCGTGATTTCGGTGCGCGCGCCGCGTGCGCCGATATAGAAATGCTGACGCGCGGGCGAGTTTTGATCGTGCGTCGCGTCCGGCAGACACGAGGCGATGTCAGCGGCGACGCCTTGCAGCGCGTCGGCGCTGGAGCCGCCGCGCGGCGTCCAGGTGCAGCGATAGTTCGTCTGCGAGGCGGCGCACTGGGCGTCGTCGCCGTAAGGCAGCGCGAGCGGCCGGCCGTCGCTGGCCGTGAGCGAGGAGAAAGTCGGCGATGCCGCGACGATGCGCTTGAGCGCATCGCAGGGGCTGGGCGTATCGTCGGCGCGGGCGGCGGGCGCGGTCGTCAGCACACCGCAATAAAGTGCGGCGAGCGCGACGCCTGAAATCTTCGCTTGCATCCGTGTCTCCTGTCGGCGGCAGTCAGGGCTTTAGCCCTTAGTGCGGCCCCATGCATCGCGGTCGGCTGCACTTAGGGCTTTAGCCCTTCGTGCGCCCCATGCATCGCGGTCGGCCGCACTTAGGGCTTCAGCCATTCGTGCGGCGCCATGCATCGCGGTCGGCCGCTGTCCGCTTCGCAACTGCATCCAGAACCGACGCTTCACTGCACGCCTTCTTCGTCTCGGCATTCACGCCGCGCAGTCTGCCGCCGCTACGGCGCAAGCCTGCATCGGAGTCCCGCCCAAACGGCCTCACCAGGCCACGAGCCCGCGCACCGTTTGCCGCAAACGTAAGACCGATGTCCGAGCCACTATCCATCGCCCGCCTGCTCTCGTCTGTTCGGAACCGAATCAAACTTCGACACAAGTCGAGCAAACCGTGCGCCCGTTCGCTCGACGCTTGGAGCGCTAGCGCACATAACTTCGGCGGTGAAAATTCAATGCCGAAGAAGCGCCATCATCGCGCCGAAGCCCACGAAGAGTCCGCCGGTCAGCCGGTTGAACGCCTGCGCGACCGCCGCGCTTTTCAGCTTGTCGCCGATGCGCGAGCCGAACCCCGCGTAGACCGCAGACCAACCGACTTGGATGACCGCCAGCGTCGCGGCGAGCAATGCGAATTGCGGCAGCATGGGCCGCGACGCATCGATGGATTGCGGCAGAAGCGCTGCCGCGAAGAAGATCGACTTTGGATTGCTGCCCGCAATCAGAAAGCCGTTGCGAAAGAGCGCGGATGGCGGCACCGACCACGCACGCGTACCGTAGCCCTCGTCGCGCACTTCGACCGCGCTCGCCTTCGCGCGCCAGCTCTTCACGCCGAGCCAAACGAGATACGCCGCGCCGGTCAGGCGCAGCGCGTCGAAGAGACGCGGCCACGCTTGCAGAAAAACGCCGAGCCCCGCCGCCGATATCGACAACATCAGAACGAGCGCGCTGAGACTGCCGGCCATCGTCGCGACGGAGCGGCGCAGCCCGAAGCGCGCGCCGTGCGTCATCACGAGCAGCATGCTGGGCCCCGGAATCGCGGATACGACGAACGCCGTGGCGACGAATAACCATCAGACATGCAGACTCATTGCGGATCATTGGAAAACAGCGGGGCGTCGATTATGCCGCGTCTTCCCCGCCCCGAAGTCACTGCCCCGCGCGCCGCGCCGCCACTTGACCCAGCACCGCGAAGTCCTTCTCGCCGTCGCCGTGAGCGAGAGCATCGACCAGGTTATCGCGCACCACGCTCGCCACGGGCAACGGCACGTTCACGGCTTCGCCGGCTGCAATCGCGAGGCGCACGTCCTTCAGCCCGAGACGCGCCTTGAAGAGCGCAGGTTCATAGCGGCGCTCCGCGATCATCTTCCCGTAGCCCTGATACACCGGCCCCGGAAACAGCGAGTTCGTGATGACATCGAGAAAGGTCTGCGCCTCGATGCCGTGACCCGTGACGAGCGCCGCCGCTTCGCCGACGGTCTCGATAGCCGAGCCCAGCATGAAATTCGCCGCGAGCTTCAGCACGTTCGCGTGCTCGGGCTGCTGGCCGACGCGCCACGTCTTCTGGCCCATTGCGTCCAGCACCGGCTGCACGCGTTCGATGTCCGCATCCGCGCCCGCCGCGAGAATGTTGAGCTTGCCCGCCGCGGCGACATCCGGCCGGCCGAGCACCGGCGCCGCCACATAGCCGACGCCGTGCTGCGCGTGCAACTGCGCGAGCTCGACGGCGAGCGCAGTCGAGATCGTCGCCATGTTCACGTGCACGAGGCGCTTCGAAGCATCCTTCGAAGCATGCTTGAGCAAGCCGCCTTCGACGAGAACCGAGCGCAGCGCGTTGTCGTCGGCGAGCATGGAGAAGACGGCATCGCCGGAAAACGCCTGCTCCGGCGTATCGACCACGGACGCGCCCTGGTCCGCCAATGCCCGCGTTTTCTCGCGCGAGCGGTTCCATACGCGCACCGAGTGGCCCGCTTTCAGCGCGTTGCTCGCCATCGCGCCGCCCATTTCGCCCAATCCGATGAATCCGATATCCATTGCCTGTGCTCCTTTCATGAGTTCCCGTCGCGCCCCCGGCGCGCGGCCGTGCGCCAGTAGAGCACATCGCCCGGCAGCACGCAGCGGCGCGCAATGCCATACTTGCTCGCATGGTCAACGCGCGCTTTCATTTTCACGATGAACTGAACGACTTCCTCGCCCGGCCGCAGCGAGGGCGAACGTTCGAGTGCGCGTGCCCGCCGACATCGTCGACCAAGCACATGATCGAAGCGCTCGGCGTGCCGCACACCGAAGTCGGCTTGATCGTGCGTAACGGCATGCCCGCCGGCTTCGACGCGCAGATTCAGCCCGGCGACTTCATCGAGGTGTATCCGGCGGGCCACGCGCCGCCGAGCCGAGCGGATGGCGGCTCGCTGCTGCGCCCGCCTTTGCAGCCGGCGAATCTGCGCTTCATCGCGGACGCGCATCTCGGCGGGCTCGCGCAACTGCTGCGGCTCGCGGGCTTCGACACGCGCTACGACAACAACTTCCCCGACGATGAAATCGAGCGCCTCGCGCACGAAGAATCGCGCGTCGTGCTTACCCGCGACCGCGAGTTGCTGAAGCGCCGCACCGTGCTGCACGGCTGCTACGTGCGCGCGCTGCAACCGGACGAACAATGGCGCGAGATCGCGGACCGGCTGAATCTCGCCGCCCATGTGCGCGCGTTCCGCCTGTGCCTGATGTGCAACGCGCCGCTGCGTGCCGCCGCGCCCGACGAGATCGACGGCCGCGTGCCCGACGGCGTGCGCGAACGCCACACGCGCTTCGTCACCTGCGACGTCTGCCGGCGCGTCTTCTGGGAAGGCTCGCACTGGCGGCGCATGCGCGCGCGCATCGACGCGATGGCGGAAACCGGTCCGGCTTAAAGCGGGCACGGGCGAGCGCGGCAGCCGGGCCAGTACAATACGGCTCCATCGACACTGCGGCCCCGGAGCATCACGTGAACAAATTTCAGCTGGAACAGAACAAGGCGTTCAAGCTCGCCAACGATCTCAAGCAAGGCGGGCGCGCACGCGTCGGCGCGGCCGACGCGCCGAAAGCCGACCGACGCGAGCAGCGCAAGCTCGATCAAGCGAAAGGGCTCGTCCCCTTCGCGTGCAAGCTCGACGAAAAGCTCGTGAAGCAACTGAAGGAACGCGCCGAAACGAAGGAAGGCGGCATGACCGAAGCGCTCGCCGAACTGCTGGTCGCGGCGGGCCTTTCGCGCTGAGCGTCGCTCAGACGCTGCCTTCTTTCTCGATCACCAGAATGCGCGCCGCGCCGACCGGCTCGGCGTAATGCTCGTCGCCGGCCTGGGCGTGGAAGATATCGCCCGCCTTCAGCGTCAGCGTGCGCTCGCCCTCTGCGTCGCGCACGTGCATCCGCACCACGCCGTCCATCACGGCGAACACTTCCTCGCCGTCGTTCACGTGCCACTTGTACGGCGCATCCGTCCAGTGCAGACGGCACGACGTGCCGTTCATCACGCAGATATCGAGCGCGCCCCACGCGCGCTCGGCGGTGAACTTGCCGCTTTCGATCACTTTCATGCGATGCCGCCTAGCGAGTGGGTTCGGGCGCTTCGTCGACGTCGACGTCCGCGTGGCGCGTCGCGGGGATCGCCGCCACCGCAATCAGCGAGAGCACGACGCCGGCCATCACATAGAACGTCGGCGCGAGTTGCGAGCCGGTGACGCGAATGAGCCACGTCACGATGAATTGGCCGAAGCCGCCGAAGATCATCACCGCGATGTTGTACGCGAGCGAGAGTCCCGTCGAGCGCAGGTGCGCGGGAAACAGCTCGGAGAGCAGCGCGCCGAACGGCCCGTAGTAGCCCGACAGCACGATCGAGAGCGCAGCCTGCACGATCACGAGACGCATCACGCTCGGCTCCGCCGCGAGCCACGCGAAGAGCGGATAGATGATGACGAGCGTGATCGCGAGCGACCACAGCGTGAGCGCCTTGCGTCCGATGCGGTCGGACCACGCGCCCGCCACCGGAGAAAGCACCGTCAGCAGCAGATTGCCGACGATCAGCGCCGTGAACGACTGGCCGTACGGCAGCTTGAGTTGCTTGACGGCGAAGGTCGGCAGATACGCGATCAGCACATAGACCGTCACCGTCAGCGCGATCACCGCGCCGAGACCGCACAGCACTTCACGGCCATGCGTGCGGAAGACCTCGCCGAGCGTCGCGCGGCGCGCGGTCTTCTTCACGTGCATGAACGCTTCCGTGTCCGACATGTTGCGGCGGATATACAGGCCGATCGGTCCGATCACGAGCCCGATGATGAACGGCACGCGCCAGCCCCACGACTCCAGCGCCTGCGGCGACAGCCCGCGCGAGATAGCCGCGCCCACGACCGCGCCGAGCAAGAGCGCCGCCGCCTGACTCGCCATCTGGAAGCTGCCGTAGAAACCGCGCTTGGAAAACGGCGCGGCCTCGATCAGAAGCGCGGTGGAACTGCCGAACTCGCCGCCCGCCGAGAAGCCCTGCAACAGCCGCGCGACGACGATCAGAATGGGCGCGCCGATGCCGATGGCCGAGTAAGGCGGCGCAATCGCGAGCAGCAGAATGCCGAGCGTCATCAGCGCGATCACGAGCGTGAGCGCCGGTTTGCGCCCGGCGCGGTCGGCGTACAGCCCGAGCACGATGCCGCCCACAGGCCGCATCACGAAGGCCACGCCGAAGCTGGCCGTGGTGAGAAGAATGGACGAGTAGTCGTTGTCGCTCGGGAAGAAGAGCCGCGCGATCACCACCGTCATGAAGCCGAATACGACGAAGTCGTACCATTCCAGCGCGTTGCCGATCACCGCCGCGCTCACCGCGCGCGCATTCAATGGTCTGTCTGCCATGCAAGTCCCTGTAGATTGATCGATCGGCGCCGGGCGTGCGCGGCCGGGATATTTTTTTCCTTGGCGAGTGTAAAGACCGCACGTGGCCTTATCAAGCGACACGCAACGAAGAAAAGCGCGCCGGGCTTCGCAGCCGGGCGCGCTTTGTCGTGGTCGTCGGTTCTAGCTCAGGCCTTCTTTGCGTAGGCGCTGCACCAGCCCTTCGCGGCGACTTGCTTGCCGCCGAACATCGGGCACGGCGCGAACGGATCGGACGCCTTGCCCTGATAGAACTGGCAGTTGCCGCAATCCTGGCCCGCCGCGTACTTCGGGAACTTGGCCTTGTCGACCTTGCTCGCGTCCAGCTTGTAGCCGAGCGCCTGCGCGGTCGGATCGCTTTCCTCGACCTTCGGCGCATCGGCGAAAGCGACGCGTGAGCCGAGCGCGAGCGTCGACGCAACGCCTACGCTCGTCATCAAAAATGTGCGACGGGATGTCTTCATGGTGACTCGCTCCATGTTGTATTGGGGGAAAGCGCCGTTCTGACGACGGCGATGCCCGAGCATAACAACACACAAGCGTTTCGATGAGGACAAATGTCGGAGATAAGCGCGGGCGAACGCTCAGCGCAACATGTCGGCGACCCGTTCGCCGATGGCGAGCGACGCCGTCAGCCCCGGCGATTCCATGCCGAACAGGTTCACGAGTCCCGGCACGCCATGCGCCGATTTGCCCTGGATCATGAAATCCGCCGCCGCCTGGCCGGGACCGGAGAGCTTCGGCCGAATGCCGGCGTACGCCGGTTGCAGCGCGCCGTCCGGCAAGCCGGGCCAATACGCGCGAATGGCCGCGTAGAAGGAATCGGCGCGGCGCGGATCGACATCGTAGTTGATCGACGGCACCCATTCCACGTCGGGGCCGAACTTCGCCTGCCCGCCCATATCGATCGTCAGATGCACGCCGAGTCCCGCCTCGTTCGGCATCGGATAGATGAGGCGCTCGAACGGCGCGCGTCCGCTTACGCTGAAGTAATTGCCCTTCGCGAAGTAGAGCGGCGGCACGTGACGGTCGTCGAGGCCGCGCATGCGCCGGGCGATGTCGTTCGCGTGCAGCCCCGCGCTGTTGATCAGATACGACGCCCGGAAACGCGCCGGCGCTTCCCCGCCCGTTTCCACGATGAAGCAGCCTTCGCGCGCCTCGATGCTCGTAACCGGCGTATGAAACACCACGCCTGCGCCGCGATTCTCGGCGTCGCCTTGCAGCGCGAGCATGTACTGATGGCTATCGACAATGCCCGTGCGCGGCGAATACACCGCTTCGACGCATTGCAGTTGCGGCTCCATCTCCCGCGCCGCTGCGCCGCTGATCCGCACGAGCCCTTCCACGCGATTTTCGACTCCCTTTTGCTCGATCGCGGCGAGCTGCGGAATCTGATTGCGCGCCGTCGCGACGAGCAGCTTGCCGCATTGCCGGTGCGGCACGCCGTGCGCCTCGCAGAACGCGTACAGCATTTCGCGCCCGCGCACGCACAGTTCCGCCTTGAGCGAACCGCGCGGATAGTAGATGCCCGCGTGTATCACCTCGCTGTTGCGCGAACTCGTGCCGATGCCGATGGCTTCGCCCGCTTCCAGCACCATCACTTCTCGCCCGCGCAACGCGAGCGCCCGCGCGATGGCGAGCCCGACGACGCCCGCCCCGATTACCACGCATTCGATCCGATCCATGTCCTTTCCCGCGCCTTCCCGATGCGACCTATTCTACGTGCGGGATTATTGCGCGTCGCACAATAACGCACGCAGCGAGCATCGTTTTCCGGTGCAAATCGGAAAAAGGCAAGGATATGACCGCCAGGCGCTGCAAATAGCGGGTTTTCGGGGAACCGCAGCCGGCTAGAAGCCCATGAATTTGCGGCGCGACTGCCGGTCCAGTTCGATGTCGCGCGCCTCGACATGGTGCCTGCCGTCGATGCGCGCGTTGCCGAACGCGTTCAACATCGCCCGCCGCATGCCGCGCGGCGACGCCTGCGTGAGCGCATCGAGCGGCGCGTCGCCGAGCGTCTCGGGAAAGCGGCTGCCCCACGCGTGCGCCTCGCGAATCTCCGCGTAGATGGCCTGCGCGATGCGGCGCGCGCCCTCGCGGTCCGGCGCCGGGATTTCGTACACGTTCATGCGGTTGAGAAGCGGCTCGGGAATCGCGCGCGCGTCGTTGGCCGTGGCGATCCACACGACATTGCCCGCGTTGATGGGCACCTCGGCGAATTCGTCGATGAAGCTCTGCGCTGTGTCGCGTTCCAGCAAAGCGTAGAGCGCGCCGAGCGGATCGTATTGCGCGTCGCCGGTGGCCTTGTCGATTTCATCGACGGTCATCACGGGGTTCGCGTAACTGCCGTTCACGAGCGCGTCGAACACCTTGCCGGGCTTGGCATTGCGCCATTGCGACGACGCGCCCGACAGAATCCAGCCCGCCGTGAGCGAGCTCATCGCGACGTAGTGGCAGGACGTGCCGAGCAGCCGCGCAAGCTGCTTCGCGAAGTGCGTCTTGCCGATGCCCGGTTCGCCGAGCAGAAGCATCGGCATGAGTTCGAGGCGGTCTTCGGTTTCGAGGCACAGCGCGATCTGCTTGCGGATATCGTCGAGCGGTTCCTCGAAATTCGGCAGCGATGCCGCGAGATCGTCGATGGAAGGCATGCGGTTGGGCTTCACGCAGAAGCGCAGATTGCCCACCTTCAGCATCTTTTCGTAAGTCGCGCGCAAGGCTTCGCTCGCGCCTTCGGAGAGATCGTTCAGCGCGGCCTCGACATCGTCGAGACTGTAGACCTTGCTGAACGACGCCACTGCCAGTTCTTGTTTGACCACGGCCGTCGTCATGTCGCACCCCGTCTTTTTTCGCTTCGACGAGTCCAGTGTATCGACGAAAGAATCGCGCGCAAGCGAGCAGTCGCGGGCGTCTGCTGCCAATTTTGAGAAAGCGGGGCGCGCACGGCGCACGCGAGTATCATCGTCGCGATGCCGCGGCGGGCGGGTTCGGAACGTGCTCACCAAGCCGCGAGGTTGGAATCGACGGGACGCGGCCTCACATGAACCGCTCATGCGCTGAACCGCGCCCCGTCCGTCTTGTCAGAACGAAGTCGCCGGGCAACACGCGTTCGGCGGCCGCCGCGCCCTGTGAGTTGCGCGCGTCGGCCGCCATCCGATCAGCCCGCGCCGGAGAAGCTTTCAATGACTAAAACGAATCGCATCGCCTTTGCGCGTTTCATCCGATCCGCGCTCGTCGCCTGCGCGTGTCTCGCCGCGAGCCACGGCGTTTTTGCGCAAAGCACGCCGCAACCGGTCGACTGGGAGTTGCAAGTGGTGCGCGACGGCCAGCAGATCGACTCTTTCTCTGCCACCACGAACGTCGGCCAGGCGAAAACCGATACGCATCACAACATCGTGCAAAACCGCGTCGGCTGCGCGGACAAGCCGGCCGGCGACATCGACCTGCTACGCACGCTCACCGTTTCGCCGACGCACGCGAGCACCGACGACATCACGCTCGCCATCGAAGCGCAGGAGACGCTGGAAAGCGACGCCTCGCAGACGTCGGCCTCGGGCTGCAAGGTGCCGCCGACGCCGCGTCAGGTGGCCGCGTCGCATCCCGGACTCGTGTTGAAACCGGGGGAATGGGCGCAGTGGCAGATCATCGACAGCAATCCGTCGCTCCTTTACCGGGTGCGCGGGAGCCTGGCTTCGTCCGCGTCGGCGCAGTAAGCCGGCGCACCACGCACACAAGAACGAACGCATGCGAAATCCAGAACATCTTCCGCCAGCACCGTCCGCGAATGCGGTCACGCCGGATTTCACGGCGGTGAGCTGGAATCTGCATAAGGGCCGCTCGCCGCTCGGCCTGCGCGCTTGGAACGCCATGCAGCGGTGGGTGCAGACCACCAACGCGGACGTCTATTTTCTTCAGGAAGCCATGGCGCGGCGGCTGCCGCAGCCGGTGCTCGCAAGCGGCTTCGGCAAGCCGCTTTCCGCTCCGCTCGACGATGTCTGGCATTGCCAGGCCACCGAAATCGCCACTGCGCTGGAGCTGCAAATCGCGCTCGGGCCGAACGTCTTCAAGCCGTCTTGGCGGCACGGCAACGCGATTCTTTCGCCGCATCCGCTGGATCTGTCCGGACGCTGGGATATCTCGGCGCATCGGTTCGAAAAGCGCGGGCTGCTCGTCGCGCGCGCGACGTTCGGGGGACACTCGATCACGCTCTTGTGCGCGCACCTCGCGCTCACGCGCGCCGCGCGGTTGCGTCAGATGAACTGGATCGCGCACTGGATCGCGAAGGAAGCGCCAGAAGGCCCGCTCGTGCTGGCGGGCGACTTCAACGACTGGCGCAACGATTCGGTGCCACTCTTCGGCGAACTCGGCATGAACGAAGTGGCCACGATGCTCGGTGAATCCGGCCGCACATTCCCGGCCTTCTCGCCGGCGCTCGCGCTCGACAAGATGTTCGTGCGCGGTCTGAAGCCGGTGCAGTGGATCGTGCCGACGCAGGATACCGCGTGGCTCTCCGATCACTTGCCGTACATGGCGAAGCTGCGGATCGCGGATTAAAACGGCCGCTCAAGGGCGCGTGATCAGCGCCTCGAGATCGTTGATGGAAACCGGCTTGGTCAGATGATGATCGAAGCCGGCATCGAGCGCGGTCTGCCGGTCTTCCTCGCTGCCGTAGCCGGTGAGCGCGAGCAGCAGCGCGCCGCGGGTCGCATCGCGTTTGCGCATCTCGCGCGCCACCTCGAACCCGTTCATGCCCGGCAAGCCGATGTCCAGCACCACCACGTCCGGCCGGAAGTCGTCGATGGAGTCGAGCGCGCACACGCCGTCGGACTCGGTGCGCACTTCGTGGCCGAGCGCCTCCAGCAGCATCGACAGGGCGAAGGCCGCATCGGCGCTGTCATCGACGAGGAGGATACGGCGGCCCAGCGCGCCGTGATTCGTTTCGGCGTTGAGAGTCATGCGCAGTCTTCGCATTTTATCGAGATAGTCGGCCGACTGTAGCACATGCGGCACAGTCGGACAGGGTGAGAGCGCAATGCCGCCGCGCGACGGCTCTGCTATCGTGATTCTTTCGGCTGCATCCGCACTGCCATGTTCGATCTCTTCGACGACATTCCCAAGCCCGATATCGCGTGGCATCCGGACTGGATCGACGCGGACGCCGGCTCCGACCTGATGGCTGCGCTAATCGACGAAGTGCGCTGGCAGCAGGACACCATGAACACGCCGGGCGGCCGCGTGCCGCTGCCGCGCCTCACTGCGTGGCAAGGCGAGCCCGACGCGGTCTACGTCTATTCGGGCATCCGCAACGTGCCGCAGCCGTGGACGCCCGCCGTCGCGCAGTTACGCGACGCCGCGCAAGCCACGTGCGGCGCGCGCTTCAACAGCGTGCTCATCAACCGTTACCGCGGCGGGCAGGACAGCATGGGCTGGCACGCCGACAAGGAGCGCGAGCTCGGCCCGGAGCCGGTGATCGCATCGGTGAGCCTTGGCGCGACGCGCACGTTCGAATTCCGTCACGCGCGCACGCACGCCACGCACGCGCTTTCGCTGACGCACGGCAGCCTGCTCGTGATGCGCGGACGCACGCAGCAGGAATGGGTGCATCGCGTGCCGAAAGAGCCGGGCGCGCGCGGCGAGCGCATCAATCTCACGTTCCGCTGGGTGGACGCGTCGAAGGCGCGCAAGTGAACCGTCGAATCAAGGCCGCCGCGCGATGAAGTCGATCTCCACGAGCGCATCGCGCGCGAGCCCCGTCACGCCGATGCAGGTGCGCGCCGGCAACGGCTTCGGCTGAAAATACGAGCGGTAGACGGCGTTCATCGCGTCGTAGTCGCGCTTGAATTCCGTCAGGAAGATGCGCGCGCTCACCACGTGATCGAGCGTCAGGCCGAGGCCGGTCAACACGAGAATCAGGTTGTTCATCACGCGCCGCGTTTGTGCCGCGACGCCTTCGGGCAGCGGCGCGCTGTCGTCGTCGGGATCGGTCGGCATCTGGCCGGTGAGAAACACCCAGCCGTCGGCTTCGGCCGCGTGAGAGAACGGGCCGACGGGCGTGGGCGCGCCGTCAATCATCGAGAACTTGGGTGGCTGGCTCATGGCGTGGTATCGAGTGCAGGGGAAGCTACGGTAACGCGTCAAAAACGGCGCGGCTTGCATGACGAGTCGGCAAAACAAAAACGCGGCGAACTCTCAAGCCCGCCGCGTCGTCCCGTAGCGTCTTTCATTACCAGCCGTGGCGATCGTGCCAGCGCTCTTCGCGACGCTCGCGCCGCCATTCATGCTCGCGCCATTCGCGCCGCTCACGCCATTGGCGCTCGCGCCAGCGGTCGCCGCCATCGCCATAACCGTAGCCGTAGGCGACGGGCACCGCCGGCTGCACGTACACCGGTTGGGCCGGCGCATAGTAAGGCACCCCGTAGGCCGGAACGCCGATTCCCACTGCGACATCGACATGCGCGGACGCCGATGCCGACGCGGCCAGCGCCGCCATGCCCGCCAGCCCGATAACCGTACCAAGAAGTTTCTTTTTCATTTCGCTTTCCTCCCTGCACCGAGTGCCGTGTGAGTCAGATGCAGTCTAGAGAGCGACGCCTGACACAGGTGCAACAGCGATGCCAGAAAGGTAACGCGACGTAACGGCTTGGAGCGCTAGCGCACGCGCTTGCCGGTCTCGTCGATGATCACTTCGCCGTCTTCCTTCGCGAAGGGTCCCTTCTGCGGCGACGGCAGCAGATCGATCACGAGTTCCGACGGCCGGCACAGCCGCGCGCCGAGTGGCGTATCGACGAACGGCCGGTTGATCAGGATCGGATGCGCGAGCATCGCGTCGATGAGTTGATCGTCGCTGAGCAATGGATCGTCGAGCCCGAGTTCCGCGTATGGCGTGCCCTTTTCCCGCAGCGCGTCGCGCACGCTGAGGCCCGAACGCGCGATCAACGCGACGAGCGTCTCGCGGCTCGGCGGCGCCGTCAGATATTCGACGACATTCGGCTCGATCCCCGCATTGCGAATCAGCGCAAGCGTGTTGCGCGAGGTGCCGCACTGCGGGTTGTGATAGATGGTGACGGTCATGGCGCGCTCCGTGTGACTGTGGATGCTCGCATTCTAGGGCCGCGCGGCGCGGCACGTACACGGTGCATGTCGTTCTTGTCGGCGTCGCGTCATGTCGCCGACAGGATCGCGAGCGTATAAGCAAATTGGCTGTTCATTGGACAAACGCGGCCTATAACTTGAATTGCGCGCGGCGCACAGGTTGCTGAACGCGATCCAGCGAAATGACACCGTGCCGCGAGTCAGATGCGCGGCCTGCGCGCCAGCGCGTCACTATCTAGGAGCACAACATGAAATCACGTCTCGTCATGGCGGCCGTCGCCGCCTCGTTGCTTTCTACCGCGGGCGTCGCCTCGGCGCAGCAGAGCTACTATCGGACGGCACAGGTGCCGGGCCAGGCCACGCCCGACACGTGGACGCAGTCCGCCGACACCCAGAGCCAGACCGGCGACATGTCCTACGGCGGCGTTCCTTCCACGCGCAGCGATACAGGCTCCGCCGCCATGCGGCGCGACCCGATCTCGAAGCCGTGCGTGCGCGGCCCGCAGTGCGACATCTTCTTCGGCAACTGATAAACGCTTGCCTTAACATCGGTGCATGGAGGGCGCGTCTTCTCGTCCACGCGACCCGCCCTTCCCACTCTCCCAGCCGAGACCGCCCTCATGCACCGCGACGCGTTCCTCGCCCAGCTTTCCGCCGAAGGCTTTCACGAAGTCGTCACGGTCACCCGCGAACCGGACGTCTCGCTCGGCGTACACGCACATCCGTTCGAAGCGAAGGCGCTTATCGTCGATGGCGAAATCACCTTGCGCGTCGGCGACGAGGCGCGGCTGTATCGCGCGGGCGATGTCTTTCATCTGCCGGCCAACGTCGAGCATTCCGAACAATACGGGCCGCGAGGCGTGAGCTATCTCGTCGGGCGCAAATAGCGTCAAGCCGCGCGGCGCACGCTCGTGCCGGTTCGCCGAGGGTTCGCTACACTCGTGTCATCCAGCGATCTTGCATGAGACCGGAGGCCCGATGGCGGCGAAGAAGAAGACGGAGAACGCGGCACGCATTCGTGTCGGTATCGGCGGATGGGATTTCGAGCCGTGGCGCGGCACCTTTTATCCCGAAGGTCTCACGCACAAGCGCGAGCTCGAATACGCGAGCCGCGCGCTGACGAGCATCGAGATCAACGGCACGTTCTACCGTTTGCAGAAGCCGGACACGTTCGCCAAGTGGCGCGATGAAACACCCGACGACTTCGTGTTCTCGCTGAAGGCGCCGCGCTATGCCACGAATCGCCGCGTGCTGGCCGAAGCGGGCGATTCCATCGAACGCTTCTTCGCGAGCGGCGTGCTCGAATTGCAGGACAAGCTCGGCGCGATCAACTGGCAGTTCGCGCCGACGAAGCACTTCGATCCCGAAGACTTCGAGCGCTTTCTGAAGCTGCTGCCCGCCACCGTCGAGGGCCGCGCGATTCGTCATGCCGTGGAAGTGCGGCACGAGAGTTTCGCCGATGCCGCGTTCGTCGCGCTGCTCAGGAAGTACGGGATCGCGGTCGTCGTGGCGGGAGATTCGGCGTATCCGCAAATCGCGGATATCACGGCGCCGTTCGTCTATGCCCGCATCATGGGCACGACCGAGAAGCAAAAGCTCGGCTACTCGAAGGCCGCGCTCGACCGCTGGGCCGCCCGCGCGACGGAATGGGCGGCGGGCGGTGCGCCGGAAGACTTGCAGACGGTCGGGAAGGCGCCGACGAAGGCGTCGGCGCGCGATGTTTATCTCTACGTCATCAGCGGGCATAAGGCCGCTAATCCTGCGGCCGCGATGGCGCTGATCGAGCGGTTGAAGCAGGCGGCGTAGCGGACGACGTAGCGGTCGCGAACCGCAGCGCCCTTACTTCGCTCCCTGCCCGATCTCATGGTTCGCCAGAAGCTCGAGCGCCCGCACCATCCCCGAGTGGTCCCACGCCTTGCCGCCGTGCGCCGCGCACGCGTTGAAGAGCGCCTGGCACGTCGCCGTGTTCGGCAGCGAGACGCCGAGCGATTGCGCCGTCGAGAGCGCCAGATTCAAATCCTTCTGATGCAGTTCGATGCGGAAGCCCGGATTGAACGTGCGTTTGGTCATGCGCTCGCCGTGGACTTCGAGAATCCGCGACGACGCGAAGCCGCCCATCAACGCGGTGCGGACCTTCTCGGCATCGACGCCTGCTTTCGACGCGAGCAGGAGCGCCTCGCCGACCGCCTCGATGGTCGCCGCGACGATCACCTGATTCGCGACCTTGCAGACCTGTCCCGCGCCGACGTCGCCGATCAGCGAGACGTTCTTGCCCATCATGTCGAAGAGCGGCTTGACCTTGTCGAACGTGGCTTGCGCGCCGCCGACCATGATCGTGAGCGATGCCGCTTTCGCGCCGACTTCGCCGCCGGACACGGGCGCATCCAGATAATCCGCGCCGCGCTCGCGGACCTTCGCGGCGAACTCGCGCGTCGCGATCGGCGAAATCGAGCTCATGTCCACGACGATCTGACCGGCGTGCAGCGAATCCGCGACGCCGTTCTCGCCGAAGAGCACGCGCTCGACATCGGGCGTGTCCGGCACCATCAGGAACACGATGTCAGCATTCTGCGCGACTTCCGCCGGGCTGTTGCACGCGGTGGCGCCCGCTTGCGTCAACTCGGCCGGCACGCCGCTGCGCGTGAACGCGGCCAGCTCCACGCCGTTCTTGACGAGATTCGCCGCCATGGGATGCCCCATGATGCCGAGACCGATGAAGCCTGCTTTCGTCGTCATGAATCTGCTCCTTGTATTCGGGTTCGAGTCGGGCGAGCGTGCCGCTCGCGCCTCATTGTGCGATGAAGTGTTTTTTCACGGCCTGCGCCGCGTTTCTGAGCATGCCGAGATCGGCGCACACTGCGACGAGCGTACAGCCCATCGACAGATAACGCTCGGCGTCCTGCTGCACGGGAGCGAGAATGCCGCTCGCCTTGCCGGCCGCGTGCGCGCGCTCGAAGACGTGCGCGATGGCCGCCTGCACGTCCGGATGATTCGCGTTGCCGAGCTGACCGTATGCGGCGGCGAGATCCGATGGACCGACGAAGAGCGCATCGACGCCGTCTACGGCCGCGATTTCGTCGATGGCATCGACGGCTGCGCGGCTCTCGATCTGCACGGCGACGCTGATATTGTCGTTCGCCACCTTGAAGTAATCCGCGACGGTGCCGTAACGATTCCCGCGATGCCCGACCGACACGCCTCGAATGCCTTCCGGCGGATAGCGCGTCGCAGCGACCGCGCGGCTCGCGTCGGCGGCGCTGTCGACGAACGGAATCAGGAAGTTGACGAAGCCGGCGTCGAGCAGCCGCTTGATGCCGACGGGCTCGTTCGCGGGCGGCCGCACGACCGGCGCGCTCACGCTGTCCTTGAGCGACATCAATTGCGGGATGAGCGTGAGCGTGTCGTTGGGCGCATGCTCGGCATCGAGAAGCATCCAGTCGAAGCCGACGACGCCGAGCAGTTCAGTGACGATCGGACTTGCCAGCGACGCCCAGCAGCCGATGAGCTTCTCGCGGGCACGTAGAGACGCCCTGAAGGCGTTGGGCAACGGTTGGTACGCGGTCGACGACGGCATGGTGCCTCCTTGGGGTGGCTGCGCGCTGACTGGTTGTATGACGTCCTATGTAGACTACCGTGAATTAGCGGTAACGCGACACGCTCGTTAACCCGGAAAGGGCCAGCTACCGCGCCGATGTCGCTGTGCCATGCGTTGTAGGACGTCTGACGTAATCGCTCCGCGTCGAATTCGGCTCTCATCTGCTCAACTGCCGTTCTAAGTAAACCAAAAGGATCGCATATGTATACGTGGTAGTAGTTAACAAGCCTCGCACGAATCAGTGGATAACCGACTTCTTGCGTTTGGCGTCAGGCACTTGCGAAGTAAACAACTTCGGTACGGCCGTGCGGTTTGCGGCGCGAGGAGAGGACAACTTTCACCGTCTTCAGCGAAGCGCCGACTTATGCAGAAACGGCGAACAGGTTTCCCGGCGCAGTGATCACAGGGTTGTCCACAGAGGCGCGGTCGTGCCGCCGCCCGTTCCCGCGTTCCGTTGACCTGCGTCAGTTGTTTGAAGGTTGCGGGCAATTATCGTGAGGACACTGTCGGGCATCGGCTAGGGAGAGATTCGATGAACGAGTTCAGCCACGACACGCGGCCCTTCTTCAAATCGCGTGCTTCGATCGCAATGCTGGTGTTCACGGCAATCGCGGGATTTCTGCTGTTCTCGGAGCATCGTGCCCACTTGCTCGGCGTGTTGCCTTACCTGTTGCTGCTTTCCTGTCCGCTGATGCATCTCTTCATGCATCGCGGTCACGGGCATGGACATGCACATGGACGTGCACATGACGATTCATCGAGCAAGCAACGGCGGCCGGAAGCAGGAGGCAACCATGACTAACATGGGTCCGGGCTACGGCCTGTGGAGTTTGGTGGTCATCAACTCCCTGGTGTTCATCATCTTCGCGTTCAGCTTCGTGAAACCAGCGACAAAGCGCGATTGGCGGACGTTCGGATGCTTTTCAGCGTTCATCGGTGCGCTCTTTGCCGAGATGTATGGGTTTCCGCTCACCATCTATCTGCTTTCCGGGTGGCTGCAAACGCGCTATCCGCAGACGAACCTGTTCTCACACGATTCGGGCCATATCTGGTGGATGATCACCGGGCGGCACGGCGACCCGCATTTCGGCATGCCGCACATCTTGAGCATCGCCCTCCTGTTCGCCGGGTACTACCTTTTGGCCAGCGCCTGGCATGTGCTGTACGACGCCCAGCGAAACGGCAGACTGGCGACCACGGGCCCCTACGCGAAGATTCGCCATCCGCAGTACGTCGGCCTCGTGGTCATCATGTCCGGTTTTTTGCTGCAATGGCCGACGCTCGTCACCCTGCTCATGTTCCCCGTGCTGGTGTTTATGTACGTGCGACTCGCGATACAGGAAGAGCGGGACTCCGAGGCGCGATTCGGCGACGCGTGGCGCGCATACGCGGCACGTACGCCGCGCTTCGTTCCGCGACTCTCACAAGACGATACGATTCACGTCCATTGATGCCGGCGGCCTGCTTCCATGGTTCAGTCACATACGCACGCACGCGACGGTGCCATTCATGAGCACGACGGCGCTGTCGCGGGGCGAACGACCGACCCGGTTTGCGGCATGGAGGTCGAACGCGACTCGGCGTATCGCCAGACCTGCCGGGGACACACGTACTATTTCTGTAGCGACGACTGCAGACGGAAGTTCCAGTCAGCCCCCGACGCATACCTGCGACCCAAGACCGGAACGAACCCGAAGGCGCCAGCGCCTGTACCTGTTACTGGCGTCGTCTATACCTGCCCGATGCATCCGCAGATACGGGCCGCCGCGCCGGGCGCATGCCCTCTTTGCGGCATGGCGCTGGAGCCACTGACTCCGGCCGTCACTGAGGAGCGAAACGTCGAGTTTGAGTCGATGTCCCGCCGCTTCTGGGTAGGGCTCGTCCTGTCCGTTCCGCTGCTGCTGATGACGATGGGCAAGATGATCTTGCCATTCGACCTCGATGCGATACTGAACGGATTGTTCTCCGGATGGCCTCACTGGATGAAAGCGTCGTGGTCCCAGTGCGTCCAAGGCGTGTTGGCGACGCCGGTCGTGCTGTGGTGCGGCTGGCCGTTTCTGACGCGCGGCTGGAAGTCGTTCAAGACCCGGCAGTTGAACATGTTTAGCCTCATCGGGCTGGGCGTGGCTGCGGCCTACTTGTTCAGCGTCTTCGCACTGTTCTTTCCGGATCAGCTACCACGCGCTCTCAGGCAAGGCGACGAACTCCCGCTGTACTTCGAGGCAGCGGCAGTCATCGTTACGTTGGTACTTCTTGGTCAGGTTCTCGAACTTCGCGCGCGGTCGCGCACGTCGACTGCGATCCGCGATCTGCTCAACCTTGCACCGCATACGGCACTTCGCATTCGACAAGACGGTAGCGAAGAGACCATCGCTCTCGAAGCGGTCGCCGTGGGCGATTTGCTGCGCGTGAAGCCCGGCTCGAAGATCCCAGTCGATGGCATGGTCGTCGATGGACGTTCCAGTGTCGATGAGTCGATGATTACCGGTGAGTCGATTCCGGCAGAAAAGATCGCGGGAAGCAAGGTTACCGGTGCGACAGTCAATCAGACGGGGACCTTTTTGATGCGCGCGGAGAAAATCGGCGCTGATACGCTGCTCGCGCGAATAGTGCAGATGGTCGCCGAGGCGGGGCGTTCGCGCGCCCCCATACAGAAGCTGGCCGACCAGGTCTCGGGATGGTTCGTGCTGGCGGTCATCGGCATCTCGGCCGGCGCTTTCCTCGTCTGGGCCGTCGCAGGGCCGGCTCCGGCGCTCGCTAACGCGCTGGTCGTTGCCATTAGCGTTCTCATCATTGCGTGCCCTTGCGCACTCGGCCTCGCGACGCCTGTATCGATTATCGTGGGCGTCGGTCGCGGCGCGCAGGAAGGCGTACTCATCAAAGATGCGGAAGCCCTGGAACTGATGGAAAAGGTCGACACCGTCGTTGTCGACAAGACCGGAACGCTGACGGAGGGCAAGCCGCGCGTTCAACGGGTAGTCGCCCTCGACTCGGCTCAGGAACGGGCGGTGATCGGCTACGCGGCAAGTCTGGAGAGCGCCAGCGAGCATCCCCTTGCGCAGGCCATCACATCCTATGCGAAGGAGTCCGGTGCGAAGACATCACAGGTCGAGGCATTCGACTCCATTCCCGGGAAGGGCGTCACCGGACGAATCGGCGGACACACCGTGTCATTGGGTAACGCTCGACTGATGGCGGATCTGGGCGTCGATTGCGCATCGGCCGGAAAAGAGACGGACAGATTGCGCGAGGCCGGCCAGACGGTGATGTATGTCGTGGTAGACGGCGAGCTCGCTGGCTATATCGGCGTTGCGGACCCGGTCAAGGGCACGACGCCAGAGGCCGTGCGCCAGCTGAAAGCGTCCGGCGTGAGAATTGTCATGCTGACCGGCGACAATCGGGTTACTGCAACGGCTGTTGCCGAGTCCCTGGACCTCGACGATGTCAAGGCGGGCGTCCTGCCCGAGGACAAGTACCGGCACGTGCAGGAACTGCAGCAGCAGGGACGCATCGTGGCGATGGCCGGCGACGGCGTCAACGACGCACCCGCGCTCGCTCAGGCAAACGTCGGCATTGCAATGGGAACGGGCACCGACGTAGCGATGAACAGCGCCCGGGTCGTGCTCGTGAAGGGTGACCTGCGCGGTATCGCGCGCGCCCGCTCGCTCAGCGTCGCAACGATGAGGAACATCAGGCAGAACCTGTTCTTCGCGTTCGCGTACAACGCCATCGGCATACCGCTTGCCGCCGGTATCCTTTATCCGTGGCTGGGGATCTTGTTAAGCCCGATCATCGCAAGCGCCGCGATGGCACTGAGTTCAGTTTCCGTCGTCGGCAATGCGCTGCGGCTGCGCAAGGCACGAACATGACCGCACGGCCGCAGCGGCAGGCTACCGTTCCAGCGAATGACCCGGATCAGAGAGCGATAAGCATCCGCCCGGGCGCTTGCTTACGCGGACGGCGCGATGGCGACCGGATGAAAGCGAGCCTGTTCGATGGCAGAGGCAATCTCACCCTGCTTGAACGACGACTCGACCGTGACCGTTTTCTCTGCGATGTCGATTCGCACTTTCGCATCCGGGTCGAGCTTCGCGACGGCGTTTTTTATTGCGTTCGCACATCCTCCGCACGACATATCCGCCACCTTGAATTCCATTTCAGCCTCCGCTCGTCTGTGATGCTTCGTAGCATGCACCTTCCCATCGTGGTAATGTCAAGACGAGCGCGCGAGTCACATCATCGCGCCCTGGCGCGTTCTTCAGAACTCGCCACCCCGTGCTAGACTTTGCGACTATGTCTTACTGGCGCAAATTCATTATCGTCGTGTTGCTGGCACTGAGCCTTCCGGTTCAGTCGTTCGCGGCCGTCTCGATGGTTTGCGCACCGTCTGAGGTGGCCGATGACGAAGCATCGTCGCATCAACACCTCCATCAGTCCGAGGCAGCAGGCGACCATACGGTCATAGCCGACAATGATGAGCATGCTGGTCATCATCACAACGGCGGCCATCATGTTCATACCTGTTCGACGTGCGCTTCCTGCTGTGTCGGTGCAGCGCTACCCGTCGTACCTACGGCGACCGCTTCTGTTGATCTGACTCACTTCTCCATCCCATTGCCCAAGGATGCCGGTGTCGCGTTGTTTCTGACCGGCGGCATCGAACGGCCTCCCCGCTCCATTCTCGTCTAATCCGCGCACTCGCAGCCATTCGCTGCGACCGGCATGTTTCTCCGGCTCCTTCACGGACGCCGGATGATTTACGACGAGAAAAAAACTCATGCGAACACTCTCTGCGGCGCTCCTGAGCGCAAGCGCAGTGTTGCCGTTGCTCGCGCACGCCACAGCCGTGGTGCCCGACCCGACAGATGCGGACGCATCGGTTCCGGCAGTCACCGTGCAGTCCGCGTTCGACGGCTATAAGCCCTGGCAGGACGGCGAAGCTCCGAGCTGGCAGCAGTTGAACCGTGCTGTCGCGCCCAGCCGAGGTCAGACCGCCATGAAGCACGGTCATCGACCGGCTGCGACACAGGACAGGCCAAGCGGTCACGAACACGGGAGCGAGTCCAGATGATTCGGAAGCTCTCACCGGACCGCGTGGCGTCCCTCGCCGTTGCCACGCTGTTGCTGGCCGGCTGCACGACGTTTTCGAAGGACGGAGGATTCACCGCCGTGTCGACGACCGCGTCCGAGCGCCTTGGCAAGGATGCGGTCTACATCAGGACTGACGAGGACCGCGACGCTGCAACCAAGCGCACGCAGGAACTGCTATCGAAGCCGCTCGGAATGGACGACGCTGTCCAGGTCGCGCTGTTGAACAACCGCGGACTCCAGGCTTCATACGCGGAGCTAGGCCTTTCCGAGGCAGATCTCGTGCAGGCGGGCCGCCTGCCTAATCCGGGCTTTACGTTCAGCCGGACGCACTGGAGCGATGGCTTCGGAATCAGCCGGACGTTCTCCATGGGCATATTGGGGATTCTCACGCTGCCTGTGGCAACGCGCATCGAGAGTAGCCGCTTCGAACAGACGAAGCTCGAGACGGCCAACGCGATGCTGCTCGTAGCCGCCGACTCCCGCAAAGCCTACGTCAACGCTGTCGCTGCGGAGCAGGCAGCCCTCTATGCCGCTCAGGTCAGGGACTCGGCCGAGGCCGGCGCCGAACTCGCGTTGCGCATGCGGCAGGCGGGCAATTTCAGCAAGCTCTACTATGCACGCGAGCAGGCCTTTTACGCGGAGTCGGTCGCACAGTTGGCGAAAGCCCGGCAACGGTCGGTCGCGGCTCGCGAGAAGCTCACTCGAACGATGGGCCTGTGGGGTTCGGGGACTCAGTACCAGTTGCCGGACCGGCTGCCCGATCTGCCGAAGGAGAGGCCTCGACTCGACGAGCTCGAACGCTTTGCGATGCTGAACCGCCTCGACATTCAGGCGGCGAAGCTGAGGACGCAAAGCGTTGCCACCTCCTTGGGAGTCAGCAAGGCGACACGCTTCATCAATGCGCTCGATGTCGGCTATCTCAACAACTTCGAGACGGACAAGGGGCGCGAGCAGGGGTACGAAATCAGTGTCGAGATTCCCATCTTCGATTGGGGTAGCGCGAAGGTGGCGCGGGCCGAAGCCATCTATATGCAGTCGGCGAACCGGCTGGCTCAAACGGCAATCGACGCCCGCTCCGAGGTGCGCGAGTCGTACGCCAGTTACGTGACTAGCTACGACGTTGCGAAGCACTATCGCGACGAGGTCGTGCCTCTGCGCAAGACCATCTCGGATGAAACGCTGCTGCGCTACAACGGCATGCTCACGAGTGTGTTCGAACTGCTTGCCGATTCTCGCGACCAGGTCGCGGCCGTCAATGGATACATCGACGCGCTCAAAGACTACTGGGCCGCGGAGACCGACTTGCAGCAGTCGCTTGGCGGACGACTCCCGCCTCAGGGACCGGTGCAGGATGCGCCGCTGCCCGCTTCTCCGACGCAACCGGCGTCGCCGACGCATTCACAAGGTAAATGAACATGGTTTCACGTCGAAATTTCCTCGGCGGCTCGGGCGCTGCGCTCCTCGGCGCCGCGTTGGTCAGCAAGGCCGGCGCGGCGTCGCTTCCCGAAGCGCCGACGATGGAAGCGACCACCACGCAGCCACCGCTGGTTCCACCCAATGGCCGCCCCTATACGCCAGTCGCCACGCTGAACGGCTGGTCACTGCCGTGGCGGATGAAGAACGGATGGAAAGAATTCCATCTGACTGCCGAGCCCGTGGTCCGTGAAATGGCGCCGGGCATGAAGGCGAATCTCTGGGGATACAACGGCCAGGCGCCGGGCCCGACCATCGAAGCGGTGGAAGGCGACAAGGTCCGCATCTTCGTGACGAACAAACTGCCGGAGCACACCACCGTGCACTGGCATGGAATGCTCGTGCCATCAGGGATGGACGGCGTCGGAGGACTGACGCAACCGCACATTCCGCCGGGCAAGACCTTCGTCTACGAGTTCCAGCTCGAGAAACACGGAACATTCATGTACCACCCCCATGCGGACGAGATGGTTCAGATGGCCATGGGGATGATGGGCACGTTCATCGTGCATCCGAAGGACCGCAGCGTCATGCCGGTCGACCGCGACTTCGTGTTCCTCATGTCCGCCTACGACATCGACCCGGGCAGCTTCACGCCGCGCGTCAACGAGATGACGGACTTCAACATGTGGACGTGGAATTCGCGAGTCTTTCCCGGTATCGACGCGCTACCGGTGCGCGCCGGCGACCGCGTGCGCATCCGCTTCGGCAACCTGACCATGACCAATCACCCGATTCATCTACATGGCTACAGCTTCGAAGTCGCAGGAACCGACGGCGGATGGATTCCCCCGTCGGCGCGCTGGCCGGAAGTGACGGTTGACGTTGCGGTCGGTCAGATGCGCGCGATCGAGTTCACCGCGAACCGCCCCGGCGACTGGGCATTTCACTGCCACAAGTCGCATCACACGATGAATGCGATGGGGCATCAGGTTCCGAACATGATCGGCGTGCCGCAGAAGGACCTCGCCAAGCGCATCAACAAGCTCGTTCCCGACTACATGGCCATGGGCAGCACGGGAGGCGCGATGGGCGATATGGAAATGCCCCTTCCCGACAACACGCTGCCGATGATGACGGGCAGCGGCCCCTTCGGTCCGCTCGAAATGGGCGGGATGTTCACTGTGGTCAAGGTGCGGCAAGGCCTTGGCCGAAACGACTACCGAGACCCAGGCTGGTTCAGGCACCCGAATGGAACCGTCGCATACGAGTACACCGGCGACTTGCCGGAGGGCTGAGTCAAGAAACGCCGTGCGAGCGCACGGCTGGTCGTTCATCAATAGATAGGAGAAAGCGATGAGAAACGCGATTGCTTCCATGGTCTTCGGTTGCGCGGCAGCGCTGTCCGCGACCGCGTACGCAGCGGGCGACATGGAAGACACGAGCATGCAAAGAGGCGCCCAGCAAAGCGCCGACTCGGCAAACAGCATGTCGCATGGCGAGGTGAAAAAGGTCGATAACGCAGTCGGCAAGCTCACCATCAAACACGGCCCGCTCGAAAACCTCGGTATGGAAGGCATGACAATGGTCTTTAGGGTGAAAGACCCGGCGATGCTGTCGCAAGTCAAAGTCGGTGACAACATCGATTTCGTCGCCGAAGAAGTGAACGGAGCCCTCACCGTCACCAAGCTGCAAAAGCAGTAACAACGAACGGCTCGCAACCTCCAACATTTCGTACGAAAAGGTAAGCATGAGAAAGGTGATCAACAAGGGCCTCGCGCCTATTCTGGCGACGGCGGTCCTGGGGCTGCCCGTTGCTGCGTCGGCGCATGGAAAGCTCGAAAGCGCGACACCCGCGGCAGGCAGCACGGTCGACGCCCCGCCCGACGTGTTGCGCTTGAGGTTCAACGAAAACGTCGAGTCCTCGTTCAGCGCCATCAAGGTCTTGAATGCGGCCGGTGCATCGGCGACGAACAAGAAGGCGACGATCGACTCGACGAACCCCCGGGTGCTCGAGGTTTCGTTGCCCAAGCTGGAATCGGGCGTGTACACCGTGCAGTGGAGCGTAATGACGAGTGACTCGCACAGGACCAAGGGCACCTACACTTTCACGGTGAAGTGATGAACGACGGTTTCCTCGGCGTGCTACGACTGACGCTGGTCGTCCTGCAGAACATCGGCTTTGCGGCGCTGGTGGGTGCGCTGCTCTGCGACAGGTGGCTTCTTCGGAGCGCATCTCACTGGCAGGCAGACGTCGGCAAACGGCTGATGCTCGCCGCGCGGCTGGCATGCCTCGCATCGTTATTGTTCAGTACTGCGGCATTCTGGATTCACTGCGCATTGATGAGCGAATCGACACTTGCCGAAGCCGGACCAGCGGTCTACATGATGCTGAGAGAAACGGGGTATGGCCATGCGTGGTTTGCAGCGGGCTTGCTCGGCTTCGGGGCGCTCGTGCTGTTGTCGTTGCCGCCGACGACGCGCGCCCGACGGATGCCCGTCGCTTGGCTGTGTATTGCCGGAGTCGCGCTGGCAAGAAGCAATACCGGGCACTCCGTCGACGCAGGCTTCTTCTCGCTGCGCGTCTGGGCGGATTGGATCCATCTCCTCAGCATCAGCGTATGGGTTGGGCTCGTGATCGCAACGAGCTATGTTGTCGCTCCGCGCCTTGTGTCTGCGGAGGAGACGGACCGTGAGAACGGCGCCTCGTTCATCCAGACGCTATCCGACACCGCTACGGTCTCGCTCGTCGTCCTGTTCGCGACAGGCGCATATAACGGGTGGCGCAGCATAGGAAGCCCGGCCGGCTTCATCGCATCAGCTTATGGGCAAATCCTTTTGTTGAAGCTGGGGCTTGTCCTGCTCGCGGCCGCTCTCGGGGGGCACAATCGATTCTTCGCGATGCCGCAACTGCTCGCCTCGCTCCACGGAGGCAGCCTGCGCCAAGTCGCTCTCGCGCTGAAGCGCTTCTCGAGGGTATTGCATCTCGAGTCAATCGTTCTTGTGACGGTGCTCATCGCTGCGGCAGTACTGGGATCGAGTCCGCTGCCAGGCACAGCGTGATCGACGCCTTCGCATTGTTCGTCCGCTGGGGCGGTGCTGTTGCTTAGTCCTCGGGCTGTGCCAGAGCGGGTGCGAAGTTCCTGCTGCAATTTCTTTCGCATGACTGAGTATGCGGCGCGCCCTCGCCTCGAACGCCAAGGATTTGGCAACCGAGAACGAGGACCGAATTGCGTGCAAAGGGAGAAGCGTTTATCTCTAAACGCTTCTATTTCTCCAAACTCACTCCACCGTCACCGACTTCGCCAGATTGCGTGGCTTATCGACATCGGTCCCGCGTGCGCAAGCCGTGTGATACGCGAGCAGCTGCAGCGGCACGACATGCAGAATCGGCGACAGCGCCCCGTAGTGCTCCGGCATGCGGATCACATGAATCCCGTCCTCGCTGACGATGCGCGTATCGGCATCCGCGAACACATACAGTTCGCCGCCACGCGCGCGCACTTCCTGCATGTTCGACTTCAGCTTCTCCAGCAGCGCGTCGTTCGGCGCGACGGTGACAACCGGCATCGCCTCGGTCACGAGCGCGAGCGGTCCGTGCTTCAGTTCGCCCGCCGGATACGCCTCGGCGTGGATATACGAGATCTCCTTCAACTTCAGCGCGCCTTCGAGCGCGATCGGATAATGCAGCCCCCGCCCGAGGAACAGCGCATTCTCCTTGCGCGCGAACTCTTCCGACCACGCGATGATCTGCGGCTCCAACGCCAACACGCTGTTCAGCGCCGCAGGCAAGTGACGCAACTGACCGAGATACGCCGCTTCCTGCTTCGCATCGACGCGGCCGCGCATCTTCGCCAGCGTCACGGCCAGCACGAACAGGCCGACGAGCTGCGTCGTGAACGCCTTGGTCGACGCCACGCCGATTTCCGTCCCCGCGTGCGTCAGAAACGCGAGTTCCGTCTGGCGAACCATCGCGCTCGTCCCCACATTGCAGACAGCAAGCGTATGCGCGTGCCCGAGCGATTGCGCGTGCTTGAGCGCGGCGAGCGTATCGGCGGTTTCGCCCGACTGCGAAATCACGACGACCAGCGCCTTCGGATTCGGCACCGATTCGCGATACCGGTACTCGCTCGCAATCTCGACTTGCGTCGGAATCTTCGCGATGGATTCGAGCCAGTACTTCGCCGTCAGCCCCGAGTAGTAGCTCGTGCCGCACGCGAGAATCAAGAGACTGTCGATGCCGGCGAACACGTCGCCCGCTTCCTCGCCGAAGAGACGCGGCTCGAAACTGTCGGCTTGCGGAATGGTGTCCGTGATCGCGCGCGGCTGCTCGAAGATCTCCTTCTGCATGAAATGGCGATACGGCCCGAGTTCCACCGCGCCGCCGTAAGCCGTCACGACGCGCACTTCGCGCTCGGCGGGCAGGCCGTCGCGGTCGGCAATCTTCACGCCGTCGAGCGAGATCTCGACGACATCGCCTTCTTCCAGAAACGCGAAGCGGTCCGTACTGCCGGCAAGCGCGAGCGCGTCCGATGCCAGAAAGTTCTCGCCCTGGCCCACGCCCACCACGAGCGGCGAACCCTGGCGCGCGCCCACCACCGTATGCGGCTGATCCTTGTGCATCACCGCGATGGCATACGCGCCGTGCAGTTGCTTGACGGCCTCGCGCACGGTCTGGAACAGATCGCCGCGATACATGCTGTGAATCAGATGCGCGATGACTTCGGTATCCGTCTGCGACACGAACTCGTAGCCCTTGTCGCGCAGCATCGTGCGCAGCGACTCGTAATTCTCGATGATGCCGTTATGCACGAGCGCGACGGTATCGCGCGAAAAGATCGGGTGCGCGTTGTCGGTGACCGGCGCGCCGTGCGTCGCCCAGCGCGTGTGCGCAATGCCCGTCATGCCGCCTATGCCGGTTTCCCGCACCTGCGCGTCGAGATCCGACACGCGCGCGACGCTGCGCGCCCGGCGCGGCTCGCCGTTGCTCAGCACGGCCACGCCGCACGAGTCGTAGCCGCGATATTCGAGCCGCCGCAATCCTTCGACGAGCACCGAGACGATATTCCGTTGCGCAACCGCGCCGACAATTCCGCACATGGCGTTATTCCTTTGATGTCAAAACCGAACGCACAATGAAAAAAGGCCGAGCCTTCCGGCCCGGCCTCGCGCGCTTCATACTTTCTTCTTGGTCGGCCGGATGTAGTCCGTCTTGCTGACCTGGCGCTTTTCGTTCAGCACCAGTTCGCCTTCGCCGACATCCTTCCAGACGGTCGTGCCCGCCGCGATGGTCACGCCGCGCCCCACGCGCACCGGCGCCACGAGCTGCGTATCCGAGCCGATGAACACGTCGTCGCCGATCACGGTGCGATGCTTGTTCGCGCCGTCGTAATTGCAGGTGATCGTGCCCGCGCCCACGTTCACGCGCGCCCCGATATCCGAATCGCCGATGTACGTGAGATGGTTCGCCTTCGAGCCGCGGCCCATCACCGCGTTCTTCACTTCGACGAAATTGCCGACATGCGCTTCGTCGCCGAGCACGGCGCCCGGACGCAGCCGCGCGTACGGTCCGAGCACGACGTTCGCGCCGGCCGTGCCGCCTTCGATATGCGTGTACGCATCCACGCGCGTTCCCGCGCCGATCGACGCATCGCGGATCACGCAGTTCGGCCCGATGCTCACGTTGTCGCCAAGCGTCACGCGGCCTTCGAACACGCAGTTGACGTCGATGGTCACGTCCGCGCCGCATTCGAGCGTGCCGCGCACGTCGATGCGCGCCGGATCAGCGAGCGTCACGCCCGCGTCCAGCAAGGCATACGCGACGTTGCGCTGATGAATGCGCTCCAGTTCTGCCAGTTGCACTTTGCTGTTCACGCCGAGCGTTTCCCATTCGGCGTCCGGCTGCGCGGTGACGACCTCGACGCCCGCTTCGATCGCGCGCTCGACCACGTCCGTCAGATAGAACTCGCCTTGCGCGTTGTCGTTCTTCAGCGACGCGAGCCATTGTTCGAGCGTGCGCGTCGGCGAAACGACGATGCCCGTGTTGATCTCGGTAATGCGCCGCTCCGCTTCGCTCGCGTCTTTCTGCTCGACGATCTTTCGCACCGCGCCGCCCGCGTCGCGCACGATGCGCCCGTAGCCGGTCGGATCGTCCACCGCCACGGTCAGCACGCCGTAGCGTTCGGTCCCGGCGGCATCGAGCAGACGCTTCAACGTGCTGGCGCGCGTGAGCGGCACGTCGCCGTACAGAACGAGCGTCGGCACGGAAGAAACAAGAAGCGGCAGCGCCTGCTGTACGGCGTGTCCGGTGCCGAGCTGCTGCTCCTGCACGGCGAATTGCACGTCGGGCGCGCCGACGGCTTCGCGCACCTTCTCGGCGCCGTGTCCGACCACCACGACGAGGCGCGTGGGCGACAGCGTGCGCGCCGTGTCGATGACATGCGCGAGGAGCGGCCGGCCCGCCAGAGGATGAAGGACTTTCGGCAGGGCGGAGCGCATGCGCTTGCCCATGCCGGCAGCCAGAATCACGATGTTCATCGCTTGAGTTCTGCAGGTTTCAGGTCGCGCCAATATAGCATGCGAACTTTTTCGAAAACGCCCGTGAAAGCCGCGCCGCGTCTCGTGCTACGCGCTTTCACAGATCGTCGAACTGAACAATTGAAATGGCGTTTCGCGATGCTGACGGTTCGCTTGCGCACGGTTCTTCGTCGAACGCGATATCGCCTTGTGGATCGGCCTCGCCGGTGGCGCGCAGGCTCGCGAACGGAAAGAGGGCGGGATCCATCAGATGCGACGGCACGACGTTGGAAAGTGCATTGAACATGTTCTCGACGCGGCCCGGGAAACGCTTGTCCCACTCGCGAATCAGCGCCTTCATCTCGGCGCGCTTCAGGTTCGGCTGACTGCCGCAGAGATTGCACGGAATAATCGGGAATTCGCGCAGTTCGGCGAATTTTTCGAGGTCCGTTTCCTTCACATAGGCGAGCGGACGAATCACGACGTTCTTGCCGTCGTCGGATTGCAGCTTGGGCGGCATGCCCTTCAGCTTGCCGCCGTAGAACATGTTGAGCAGAAGCGTTTGCAGAATGTCGTCGCGATGGTGCCCGAGCGCAATCTTCGTCGCGCCCAGTTCGCCCGCCACGCGATACAGAATGCCGCGCCGCAGCCGCGAGCACAGCGAACACGTGGTCTTGCCTTCCGGCACGAGCCGCTTGACGATGCTGTACGTGTCCTGATTCTCGATATGAAACGGAATCTCCAGCTTGGCTAAATACTCGGGCAGCACGTGCTCGGGAAAGCCCGGCTGCTTCTGATCGAGATTGACGGCGACGATGTCAAAGTCGATCGGCGCGCGCTCGCGCAGGCGCATGAGGATGTCGAGCATCGCGTAGCTGTCCTTGCCGCCGGACAGGCAGACCATGACCTTGTCGCCCTGCTCGATCATGTTGAAGTCGCCGATCGCCTGCCCGACCTGACGCGCGATCCGCTTGAAGAGCTTGTTGTTCTCGTACGCTTCTTTCTGCTGTCGCCTGGTCAACGCCTCGCGCGCGGGCTTCTGCTCTTCTGCGTGTTCCATGGCTTCACGCGCGTTCATGCTCGTTCCTCTTTGATGCGAAAGACTTCGACGCCCACCGCGTCGCAGTCGGGATAGACGTCGGGCTTTTGCGTCGATACCGCGACCGCGCGCACGTTCGGATGCGCGAGCAAGGCGGCGGCGACGTCGTCGCACAGCGTTTCCTGTAGATGGATGTGGCCGCGATTCACGCGCGCCGCGATGGTCGAGCGCATGAAGTCGTAATCGACCACTTCGGAGAGCTTGTCCGCAACGGGCGTGGACAGCGCGAGCGGCACGAACAGCTCGACGTTGAACACCACGCGCTGCTCGCCGCGCTTTTCGAAGTCATGCACGCCGATATTGATGCGCACTTCGTAGTTGCGCAGAAAAAGCCGCCGGCAATCGGTCAGCCGGGGATGAGAAAGTGCGGCAAGCATGGCGTTATCCAATAGTTATCGCGGCGCGGTTCAGGTTTTTGCCGCGCCGATCATGTACATCACGTCGCGCGGGCTCGGCACGAGATGCTGGCCGCCATCGACCACGAGCGTCGTGCCGGTCACGCCGTGCGCGTTCGCCAGATAGCACGCGGCCTGCGCCACGTCCGCAACCGTCGATGCGCGCTTGAGCGGCGTCACGCGATGCGCCGCTTCGAACGATTCGGGCGTCTGCGCGGCGGAGATCAGCGTGAGGCCCGGCGCGAGTCCGACCACGCGCAGTTTCGGCGCGAGCGCCTGCGCGAGCGCGACGGTGGCCGTGTCGAGCGCCGCCTTCGTCAGCGTGTAGGACAGGTAATCCGGGTTCATGTTGTAGAGCTTCTGGTCGAGCACGTTGATGACCACGGCGCGCAGCGATTCGTCGTCTTCGGCGGCATCGGGCGTGGCTTCGTGCAGCGTGCGCGCGAGCGTGAGCGGCGCGGCGACGTTGACGGCGGTCATCTGCATGAGCTTCGCGTAGCCGAAGTCGGCGGCGGTGTCTTCATCGAAACGCGACGCGCAGTTGACGACGCAATGCAAAGCGCCGAAGGTTTCGACGCACGCCGGCACGAGCTGCGCGACTTCGGCTTCGATGCCGAGATCCGCGTTCAGCGCCACCGCGCGCCGCCCGAGCGACTCGATTTGCGCGACGGTTTCGCGCGCTTCCTGCTCCGAGCGGCCGTAATGCACGCCGACGTCCCAGCCCTGACGCGCGAATTCCAGCGCGATGCCCCGCCCGATGCGCTTTCCCGCGCCCGTCACGAGCACGGCGCGCCCGCGCTGCGTGGATGACGCCGGCGACAGCGGCGCATTCGCGCCCGAAGACGGCGAATTGGCGGGAGAAAGCGGCGTGGAGGCGCTCATTTACAATACTGGGATGAATCCGAATCGACCAACCGATAGTTTACCTGCTCCCGGCCCCGACGCGCTCGCGCAATCGGCGGCGCTGACTGAAGTGATCCGCGAACGCATCGCGGCGGCGGGCGGCTGGCTGCCGTTCGACCAATACATGGAACTTGCGCTTTACGCGCCGGCCCTCGGCTACTACAGCGGCGGCGCCATGAAATTCGGACGGCGCGCCGAAGACGGCAGCGACTTCATCACCGCGCCGGAGTTGTCGCCGCTCTTTGCGACGACGCTTGCGCGCCCCATCGCGCAGGCTTTGCAGGAGAGCGGCACGCGGCGCGTGATGGAATTCGGCGCGGGCACGGGCAAGCTCGCGGCGGGTTTGCTGACGGCGCTCGCCGACCTCGGCGTGGAGATTGACGGTTACGCGATAGTCGATCTGTCCGGCGAGCTGCGCGAGCGTCAGCGCGCGACGATCGAAGCGCAAGCGCCTGCTTTCGCCGCGAAGGTCGAATGGCTGGGCGCGCTGCCCGATGCGTTCGAAGGCGTGGTGGTCGGCAACGAAGTGCTGGACGCGATGCCGGTGCGCCTCGTCGTGCGCAAACTGGGCGCGTGGCACGAACGCGGCGTCGTGATGCAGGACGAAGGCTTCGCTTTCGATGATCGCGCGGTCACGCCCGATGCGCAGATCGAGCTGATCGACGCGGCCATCGACGAGGCGAACGACGACGAGCCATTCACCGAATATCTGACGGAGACGCACGAGGCCGCGCTCGCGTTCACGAAGACGGTTTGCACGATGCTCAAGCGCGGCGCGGCGTTTTTCATCGACTACGGCTTTCCGCGGCGTGAGTTCTATCATGCACAGCGCGCGACCGGCACGTTGATGTGTCATTACCGGCATCGCGCGCATGCGGACCCGTTCCTTTATCCTGGATTGCAGGATTTGACGGCGCACGTCGAGTTCACGGGCATCGCGGAGGCCGGCGTGGAAACGGGCGCGGATTTGCTCGGCTTTACGTCGCAGGCGCGGTTTCTGATGAATGCCGGCATCACCGATGTGCTCAGCGCGCTCGATCCTGCGGACGTGAAGCGATTCCTGCCTGCGGCGAATGCGGTGCAGAAGCTGCTTTCGGAGGCGGAGATGGGCGAGCTGTTCAAGGTAATCGCGTTTTCACGCGGCATCGAGGGGACGCTCGATGCCTTCGCTGCGGGCGATCGGTCGCACGCGTTATGAGGCTGCGGTCATGATTCGCTGGGTAGTCACGACGTTCATCGCGCTTGCGATTCTTTCCGGGTCGATGCCTTGGCTCAGGAAGTTTGGCATTGGACGGTTGCCCGGGGATTTTACTTTGCGGATTTTCGGGCGGGAGTATTCGTTTCCGTTTATGTCCACGGTGGTGATTTCTATTTTGCTTTCTTTGATTGCTCGGGCGCTTTGATTGTTTGCCTTTCGGCGTGGCGCGGCTGGCTCGGCTAGCTCCGTAATAGCGCTTTGGTTTTCTGCCGCTTTGTTTCGTGAAACTTGTATTCGTGTCGGTCTATTAGCGTTGCCCCTCCCCGGGGCGGGGGTCACTTTCTTTGCTGCTGCAAAGAAAGTAACCAAAGAAAGCAGCTTTTTTTTGGCCCGCAGCAGCAAAAGCGTGGTCACTTCGCAGAACGGCATTGGCCCTCAGCTTGAATCAACCCTGAATCACCTTCCGCGCCCGCTGAGCGCCACGTCCTCCGAGCCCCTTGGCTCGATAAAACCAGTGGGGCACTCCGCATCACTGAACAACAAAGTCAACGAGAACCCCTACCCTAAGCGCGGAGGGACGCGGCGCGTATATGCACGCGCTCGTCGCCGATCGCGGTCCTTTATCGATTTGGTTGCGCTCGCTGATGCTTGCTTGGTTTGCTTGGCTTGCCTTGGCTTGACTCGCGATGTGTCTACTTCCGCGCAGAGCCGTTGTGTCCTGTTGGTTTTATCGAGCCAAGGGCTCGGAGGACGTGGTGGTCAGCGGGCGCGGAAGGTGATTCAGGGTTGATTCAAGCTGAGGGCCAATGCCGTTCTGCGAAGTGACCACGCTCTTGCCGCTGCGGGCCAAAAAAAAGCTGCTTTCTTTGGTTACTTTCTTTGCAGCAGCAAAGAAAGTGACCCCCGCCCCGGGGAGGGGCAATGCTAATAGACCGACGCGAAATCAAGTTCACTAACGAACGAACGAACGAAAGAAAGAAAGAAAGAAAGAAAGATAGGACAACGCACCACCCGCCCAACACGAACCCAAAGTTCAAGAAGAAGAACAAAGCGCCCCCGAGCGGCCCCCGCTCAACACCCTAGCGACCGCCTCCACCCGCGCCTCATGCACCGCATCCTTGATCCGTGAAGGCTCATGCGCAAACCGCTGCGCCACAGCCCCAGCATCGACGGACCGCGCCGCCACGAGCGCCTCCCGCAGCCGCTCCGCCTGCGGATACTCCGTCTGCTCGAGCCCGAGCCGCCCGCGCGCATCCGCGACACACGCCTGTAGCGCCTCGGCAAAGCGCGCCGGCTTGCGCAGCGCATCGGTGCGTTCGAGAAGCCGCACGAGCGCCGCCGCGCCCATGTCCATCACGCGATGAATATTGCCGTGCTCCCGCGCGACGAGCAGCGCCAGATCGCGGCATTCGTTCGGCACGCGCAGGCGTTCGCACAACGGCTTCAGCAAATCGACACTGCGTCCCTCGTGACCGAGATGCCGCGGCAAGATATCGTCCGGTGTGGTCGCCTTGCCGAGATCGTGCGTGAGCGCGGCAAAGCGAACCGGCAGCGCATAGCCCTGCGAGGCCGCATAGTCCACCACCATCATCACATGCACGCCGGTGTCCACTTCCGGGTGATAGTCGGCGCGCTGCGGCACGCCCCATAGCGCATCGACCTCCGGCAGAATCCGCGCGAGCGCGCCGCAGCCGCGCAGCACCTCGAACATGCGCGACGGCCGCTTCTCCATCAGCCCGCGCGAGATCTCCTGCCACACGCGCTCGGGGACGAGCGCATCGACTTCGCCGGCTTCGACCATCTTCTTCATCAACGCTTCCGTGTCCGGCGCGACGGTGAAGTCCGCGAAGCGCGCGGCGAATCGCGCGAGCCGAAGTATCCGCACGGGATCTTCGATGAACGCATCGCCCACATGCCGGAAACGCTTCTCGCTGAGGTCGCTCTGTCCGTCGAACGGGTCGATCACCGGGCCGGTCAGTTCGCCCGCCGCGTTGACCTCGCGCGCCATCGCGTTGATCGTGAGATCGCGGCGCGCCAGGTCCTCCTCCAGCGTCACATCCGGCGAATAGTAGAACTGAAAGCCGTGATAGCCCGCCGCCGTCTTGCGCTCGGTCCGCGCGAGCGCGTATTCCTCGTGCGTCACCGGATGCAGGAACACCGGAAAGTCCTTGCCGACCGCCTTGTACCCTTGCGCGACCATCTGCTCGGGCGTCGCGCCGACGACCACGTAATCGCGATCCACCACCGGCACGCCCAGCAACGCGTCGCGAATCGCGCCGCCTACCGCGTAGATATTCATCGCGCGTCGTCCTTCCGTGCGTCGTCGATCCACGCGGCCACGGCGGGCAACGCCGTCACGCGAGCCGCGTACTCGCGCGCGGACTCGCTGATGGCGGGCGCATATGAGTTGAAGCGCATGACGACCGGCGCGAACATGGCGTCCGCAATACTGAAGTCGCCGAACAGGAACGGCCCGCCCGACTGCGCGACGCAGCGGCTCCAGATCGCGTCGATCCGCGCGATATCCGCGAGCGCACCGGGCGTCGCGCCGATGCCCGGCTCCATCGCCGTGATGTGCATCGGCATGTTCTGGCGCAGGTCGGCGAAGCCCGCGTGCATCTCCGCGCTGATGCTGCGCGCGTGCGCGCGGGCGGCGGCATCGCGCGGCCAGAGCGCGTGCTGCGGATACCGCTCGGCAAGCGTTTCCATGATGGCGAGCGATTCCCATACGGTCTCGCCGCTATCGGTGATAAGGCACGGCACTTTGCCCGAGGGCGTCACATCGAGAATCTTCGCCTTGGTGCCGGGCTGGCCGAGCCGGATGAGCACTTCATCGAACGGAATGCCGAAATGCCTGAGCAGCACCCAGGGACGCATGGACCAGGAAGAGAGATTCTTGTCGCCGATAACGAGTTTCATGCGGTCTGAAAATCAACGGTGCGCCGTGGCGCGGAAAGTATTGAAGCGCGAGCGCGGCGACATGCCGGTGAGATACAGCGGCGCGATCGCCTCGATGCTCGCCGGCTCGCCGATGCCGAGTTCCGGCGCAAGCGGCCCGCTCGCGATGCTCGGCGTCCTCATCGAATCGAGGTTGTCGCGCGACATCAGCGGTTCGCCGGGCGCCATTTCCAGCGTCATCGCCTGAAGGCGGCCGAGACTCTCGGGCAGCTTGACGATGCGCGCATGTTTGCCGATGGTCGCGCCCGCGAAGCGCACGAGTTCCGCGAGCGTATAGACGGCGGGGCCTGCGAGTTCGTAGACCATGCGGTTCGCGGCGTCGAGGTCGAGCACGTTGACGATGGCCTTCGCGACATCGCCGACGAAAACCGGCTGGAATTCTGCGTCCGCGCACGCGAGCGGAATCACCGGAAACAGCCGCTCGAGGAAGGCAAACTGGTTGAGCAGATTGTCCTCGGGACCGAACACGACCGAACTGCGGAAAATGGTCCAGTCGAGGCCGGACTCGCGAACCTGCTTCTCGCCATCGCCCTTCGAGCGCAGATACATGCTCGGACCTTCCGAGTCCGCGCCGATCGCGCTCATATGAATGAGCCTGCGCACGCCCTTCGCCGCGCACGCCGCGACGATCTTGCGCGGCAGTTCGACATGCGCTCGCGCGAACTCGGGGCCGTACGGATCGCCGCGCCGCCCCTGCAACACGCCGACGAGATTGATGACCGCATCGGCTTCGGCGACGAACGCGGCGAGCTTGATGGGATCGTGAACATCGGTTTCGAGCACGTCCACGGGCAGTAGCGTCAGATGCGCGGCGTTCGAGCGACGGCGCGTCGCAATCCGCACGTTCTTGCCGAGATCGACCAGCGCGTTGACGAGATGGCTGCCGATAAAGCCGGAGCCGCCGATGATCGCCACGTTCTGATGTTGCATGTTCGCCTCTTGTGTCGCGGCTGTCCGCTTGCGCTGACGAATGCGGGGCTAGAGGTAAGGACGAGCCGCCGCGCGTGCTTCCGATGAACGGATGGCCGAGCGCGGCGTGGCGTGAAGCGCGCTTACGGCGCGATATAACCCAGCCGCGCCTTCAGCGATTGCGGACGGCCTTCGAACAGCGCCGCGTAGTACACGGTGTTCGACAGCACGTTCTTCACGTAATCGCGCGTCTCGGAAAACGGAATGGTTTCAGCAAAAACCGCGCCCTCGACCGGCGCGCGCAAATCCTGCCGCCATTGGCGCGGCCTGCCCGGACCGGCGTTGTAGCCGGCGGTGGCGAGCACCGGCGAGTTGTCGAACTGATTGTAGATCATCGACAGGTAGTTCGTGCCCAGCAGAATGTTGGTGTCGATGTCGTTCATCTGCGCGCGCGACAGCGACCCGAGACCGATCTTCTTCGCGACGAGTTGCGCCGTGCCGGGCATCAACTGCATGAGGCCGCCCGCGCCCACTTCCGAGCGCGCATTGATGATGAAGCGCGATTCCTGGCGAATCAGACCGTAGGCCCATTCGGTGTCGAGCCCGGTGCTTTGCGCGTCGCGCTCGACGATCTCGCGGAATGGCGAGAGATACCGCAGCGTGAAATCGTGCTCGGTCTTGGTCTTGTCGGCGGTGTTCACCGTGCGGTCGTACAGCTCGATGCGCTTTGCGTATTGCGCGGCGGCAAGCAACTGACGGTCGGTCATGCTGCGCAGCGGCCAGTTCCATTCGCGATTGCCCTCAAGCCGCATGTTGAGCGCATAGAAACGCTGCGACAGCGCGAAGCCCGGCACCGACTGCATCTGCGCGATCTCGGCGTCGGAGACGGTCGTGCGCGGCGGCAGCGTGATCTTTTGGCCGAGCTCTTCCAGCGCGAGCTGGCCGTAGAAGTTGTATTGATCCGCGATGCTCTGGAATTCCTGACTGGCCGTGGCCGCGTCACCCGCCTGCTTGACGGCGCGCGCGTGCCAGTAGACCCACGCGGGCTGGCTGCGCAGCGTGGGCGGCATCTGCTCGATGGACCAGCGGACCATGTTCCAGTCGCCCGCGAGCAGCGCGCTGCGCGTGCGCCATTCGTACGCCGGATTCGACAACGGCGCATTCGCCGACAGCCGATACCAGTCCGCCGCCGACGGCATGCGCTTTAGCGCCGCCTGATAGCCGATGGTGCCCCAGCCGATCGCGCGCTCGGCTGGCGTGAGGCCCGGCGCGACGGAACTGAACGTGGCCGCGGCCATCGCCGGATCGTTGCGCGCGAGGCGCGTGATCGCGAGCAGCGTCAGTTGATGCGCCGGCGTGTTCGGCATGACGCCGCGCGCCAGATAAAGCGGCGGCTTGTTGACGGCGTTGTCGAGGAGTTCGGGCTTCGGCCGTTCCTGGCCGAGCGCATCGACGATATTCGCGCCGGTCGTCGTGTAGTTTTGCTCGTAGGCGAGGCGGATCTGCTGCCAGATGTCGTCGCTCGTGAACTGGCCGGACTCCGCGAGCGCCGCGATCAGATCCACGCAGCCGTCGCCGTACCATTTCGGATCGACGAGCAGCGCGCGCGCGGCCTCCGCGATGTTCTCGCCGCGCGACTGCCGCGCTTCGAGCGCATAGCATTTGACCTGCGTGTCGTCGTTCAACACGAAGCGCGAATACTGCTGCTCGAAGTTGCGCCAGTCGTGACGGCCGCCGAGCACCACGAGGTAGTCGTTGCGCATGCGGTCGGCAATGGCCTGGCCGTCGTAGCGTTGCAGGAACGAGAGCACCGGCGCGTCGGGCGCGTCGGGGCGCGCGTGGCCTTGCGCATCGAAAAGCTGCGGCTTGATCGTGAAGTATTCGACGTAACCCGGCGCCGGGTAATTCGGAATCTGCGCGGCGAGCGCGGCGGCACGGCCGGCATCGTTCGCGCGGGACGCCTCGCGCAACTGCATGAAGACGCGGTCGTCGGGGGACGGCGAAAAGTCGGCGTCCGGGCGCACGGCCGAGGCCGTGCCGCAGGCGACGAGCGTCGCGGCGGCAAGGGCGTAACCGACCGCAAGATATACTCGGTTGAAGCGTTTTGACATCGTTATTACTGGAGCGCGAGGTGGTCCAAAGATCGGTTGAAAGCATAGCACGCAACGTTTGCGCGGAACCTGTCCGCGCGGAGCCGAAGAGCGCCCTGCGCGCCACGCTGCTCGCGCGCCGCGAGGCGCAGGCCGAAGGCCCGGCGCAAACGGCGCGCAACGCGGCGCTGGCCGAGCGGCTGCGCGCGCTGCTCGATGAGCGCGCGGTCCGGTGCATCGGCTTTTACTGGCCGGTGGCGGGCGAATTCGACGCGCGCGCGGTCATCGCGGATTGGCTCGCATCGGACGATGCTCGCGAAGCCGCATTGCCGGTCGTCGTGCAGCCGCATGCGCCGATGGCCTTTCACGCATGGCACGCGCAATCGCCGATGAAGCCGGGCCGCTATCGCATTCCCGTGCCGGAAGAAGAGAGAGTCGTCGTGCCGGAATTGCTGCTCGTGCCGTGCGTCGGTTTCGATGCGGACCGATACCGCCTCGGCTACGGCGGCGGCTATTACGACCGCACGCTCGCCGCGTGGCCGGTCGCGAAGAAGCCGGCGACCATCGGCATAGCGTATGAAATGGCCAAGCTCGGCGCGCTGCCGCGCGAATCGCACGACATGCCGCTCGATGCGATCGTCACCGAAGCGGCCCGCTACTGAGCCGCGCCTAGAGCGACGCCGCCGCGCGCGCGGCGGTGTCGTAGAGGCCGGATGCATTGCGCATCAGTTGCGCCGCCTCGCCGATCTGTTCGTTGGTCAGCCGGCTTTCGCGCAGCGCGGAAATCAGGCAGCTTTCCCGCACTTCGCGGTACTTGCCGCACAGCTCGCGGCCCGCCGGCGTCGTCGTGAAGAACACTTCCTTGCCGGCCTTTTCGCTCGTCACATAGCCGCGCGTCACGAGTTTCTTGAGCGCGTAGGTCGCCACATGCGTGTCCTCGATATTCAGCACGAAGCAGATGTCCGCGAGCTTCTTCTTGCGGTCGCGGTGGTTCACGTGATGCAGCAGCGACACTTCCACCGCCGTCATGTCCTTCGCGCCCGCCGCCGACATGCAGCGCACCATCCATCGGTTGAACGCGTTGCTCGCCATGATGAGCGCGTACTCGAATTCGGAGAGCTCGGCGCTGGTTTCGGAGACGAGGTGCTCGGACGACACGATCTTGGTTGGCTGACGCGACATGGCGATGACCGTAGAAAAGTGCGTCGCAGTGTAGCGCAATGCGTTCGCGCCACACTCCAGACAAACGCGTATTGATAATTTCTTGATAATTTATTGACAATGTAACATTCTGAGACGGCGTCGCGAAAGCGGTCTTCCCAAGAAAACGCCGCCGTGCTCGAAGGACATACTCGAACGCATGACCAGACCACGAATTTATCCGCTCGGCGAAAGCGCGCTCGTCTGCGACGTCGCGCCGCCCGCCACGATCGAATGTCAGCGCCGCATCTGGACGCTCGCGGATTACGCGCGCCTGCTGCCGCATGTCGTGGAGGTCGTGCCGGGCATGAACAACCTGACGATCGTGTTCGATCCGCTCGAGGCCGACTACGCAAGCCTCGCGGCGCAACTCGACGCGCAATGGGACGTGGCCGGCCACGCCGACACGGAAGGCACGCAGATCGACATTCCGGTGCGCTACGGCGGCGACGACGGCCCCGACCTCGCGGCGCTGGCCGAGCACGTCGGCTTGTCGGTCGATGAAGTCGTGAAGCGTCACACGCAAGCCGAATACATCGTGTTCTTTCTCGGCTTCCAGCCGGGCTTCGCGTATCTCGGCGGGCTCGATCCCGCGCTGCACATGCCGCGCCGCCGCGAGCCGCGCCTCGAAGTGCCGGCGGGATCGGTCGGCATCGGCGGGGCGCAGACGGGCATTTATCCGGCGACCTCGCCGGGAGGCTGGCAACTGCTCGGCCGCACGGACGTGAAGCTCTTCGACCCGGCCCGCAATCCGCCGACGCTCATGCAGCCCGGCGACCGCGTGCGCTTCATCCCGGTGGAGGTGCGCGCATGATCGACGTGATTCGCGCGGGCGTGCTCTCCTCGGTGCAGGATCTCGGCCGCCCCGGTTACCGGCATCTCGGCGTGAGTTCGGGCGGTGCGCTCGATGCGCTGTCGCTCGAAATCGGCAATCGCATCGTCGGCAACCGGCCGGATGCGGCGGGCATCGAAGTGACGTTCGGGCCGACCGTGCTGCGCTTCAAGCGCGCGACGCGCATCGCCATCACGGGCACGGACTTCGGCGCGACGCTCGACGACATGCCGGTCTATTCGTGGTGGAGCCTGCCCGTGCGCGCGGGCCAGGAACTGACGCTGCGCGCGGCCAAGCGCGGCATGCGCTGTTACGTGTGCATCGCGGGCGGCATCGACGTGTTGCCGATGCTCGGCTCGCGCAGCACCGATCTCGGCGCGTGCTTCGGCGGACTCGGCGGACGCGCGCTGCGCGACGGCGATCGCTTGCCGGTGGGCGTGCCGCAGCCGCACAAAGGCATCGCGTTTTCGCCGGAAGAACCCGCGTTCGGCGTGAAAGCGCCCGCGTGGTGCAAGTTCGTGCTCGTCGATGAACCCGTGCGCCGCGGCCGCCACGCGCCCGGCCACGCGTGGGCCGCGCCGATTCGCGTGCTGCGCGGCCCGGAGTACGCGAGCTTCACCGACGAGTCGCAGCGCGACTTCTGGGACGACGAATGGACCATCACGCCGAACAGCAACCGCATGGGCTTCCGGCTCGCGGGCACGCCGCTGGAACGCCGCGCGAAGACGGAACTGCTCTCTCACGCGGTGCTGCCCGGCACGATTCAGGTCCCGCCGAACGGCCAGCCGATCATCCTGATGGGCGACGCGCAGACCACGGGCGGCTATCCGAAGATCGGCGCGGTCATCAAGGCCGACTTGTGGAAGCTCGCGCAAGTGCGGCTGAACGGCGGCGTGCGCTTCGTCGAGACATCGGTGGAGGAAGCGCGCCACGCGCTCGCCGAAGAGCGCCAGTACGTGAGCCAGGTGGAAACGGCCATCGCGATGCACGAAGAACGCATCGGGCGATGAAGGACAACCCAACGCAACGACTACCTCAAACGACATCATCATGCAGATCGATCTGAACGCCGATCTCGGCGAAGGCTGCGGCTCCGACGAAGCCCTGCTCGACCTCGTCAGCTCCGCGAACATCGCGTGCGGCTGGCATGCGGGCGGCGCGACTGCCATGCGCGACTGCGTGCGCTGGGCGGTGCAAAAGGGCGTGGCGATCGGCGCGCATCCGAGCTTCAACGATCCGGAGAACTTCGGCCGCAAGGAAATGGACCTGCCGCCCGACGAAATCTACGCGGGCGTGCTGTATCAACTCGGCGCGCTCGCGGCCATTGCGAAGGCGGAAGGCGGGCGCATCGCGCATGTGAAGCCGCACGGCGCGCTCTACAACCAGGCGGCCAGGACGCCGGAAATCGCGGATGCCATCGCTGCCGCCGTGCGCGACTTCGATCCGTCGCTGCTCGTCTTCGGTCTCGCCAATAGCGGCCTGATCGATGCGGCTCGGCGCGCGGGGCTCGTCGCCATCGAAGAAGTGTTCGCGGATCGCGGTTATCGCGCGGACGGTTCGCTCGTGCCGCGCAAGGAGCCGGGCGCGCTGCTCGACGACGAAGACGCCGTGCTCGAACGCACGCTCTCGATGGTCCGCGACCAGCGCGTGCAGGCCGTCTCGGGCGACTGGGTGCCGCTCAACGCGCAGACCATCTGCCTGCACGGCGACGGCGAGCACGCGCTGGCGTTCGCCCGGCGCATTCGCGGCGCGCTCGCGGATGCGGGCATCGGCGTTCGCGCCGCTCGAGCCGCCTGAGCCTTTTTTGGAGCATCGAACGCCCCGCCTTGCCGGGGCGTTTTAGCAAGCGGCCGCAAGAGCCGCCCGTCGTTCGCTGTCACCACGCGCTCGCATCGAGGCGCGATGTTTGAATCGACAAACCGTTTGGAGATCTCATGGCAACCGCAGTCAATTTATGGCCGCTCATCGGCGTGGCCGTCATCATCGTGGGCTTCGTGCTGCGCTTCAATCCGATGCTGATCGTGGCCGCCGCCGCGATCGTCACCGGCCTGGCGGCGCACTTCCCGCCCGAGCGCATTCTCACCGCGATCGGCAGCGGCTTTCTGAAGACGCGCAATATTCCGCTCATCATCCTGCTGCCGCTCGCGGTGATCGGCCTGCTCGAACGCCACGGGCTGCGCGAGCGCGCGCAGATCTGGATTTCGAGCATTCGCGCGGCGACGGCCGGACGCCTCTTGATCGTCTATCTGCTCGTGCGTGAGTTGACGGCGGCGGTCGGGCTGACCGGTTTGGGCGGTCATCCGCAGATGGTGCGGCCGCTCCTCGCGCCGATGGCCGAAGGCGCGACCGAAGCGCGTCACGGCAAGCTCTCGGACGCCGTGCGCTTCAAGCTGCGCGCCTACGCGGCGGCGACCGACAACGTGGGCCTTTTCTTCGGCGAAGACATCTTCGTGGCGTTCGGCGCGATCGTGCTGATGGTCACGTTCCTGAAGGAAGCGGGCATTGTCGTGGAGCCGATGCACGTCGCCGTCTGGGGCATCCCGACGGCCATCTGCGCGTTCCTCATCCACGGCTTCCGGCTGTGGCTGCTCGACCGCCAACTGACGCGCGAACTCGACGCACTGACGCGCAACGTCGCGGGAGAAAAGGCATGACGCTCACCATCAACTATCTGTTCTATCTCGTCGGCATCGTGCTCGTGGTCGTCGCGGGCATGATCCTCACGGACAAGTCGCATCCGCGGCGGCTTTCGGCCGGCACGTTCTGGCTCGTCTATGCGCTGATCTTTCTGATCGGCGACTGGCTGCCGGTATCGGTCGTCGGCGTGCTGGTCGTGGCGATGGCGCTGATCGCGGGCTTCGGCGGCGTCACCGGCGCGAAGCCCAAGATGCTTTCCGAGGAAACGCGCCGCCAGAGCGCCGTGCGTCTCGGCAACAAGCTCTTCGTGCCCGCGCTGACGATTCCGGTCGTCACCGTGATCCTCACGCTCGGCGCGAGTCATCTCGTGTTCGGCGGCAAGCCGCTGATCGAACTGAAGAACGTGACGCTGATCGGCTTTGGCATCGGCTGCGTGATCGCGTTGGCGGTGGCGTGCGTGATGACGCGCGATACCGTCGGCCAGTCGATGCGCGAGACGCGCCGCCTGATCGACGCGCTTTCATGGGCCGCCGTGCTGCCGCAGATGCTCGGCATGCTCGGACTCGTATTCTCGGATGCGGGCGTCGGCAAGGCCGTCGCGCACGTCACGACGGCTTACGTGAACATGGATTACCGGCTCGTCGCGGTGGCGGTGTACTGCATCGGCATGGCGCTGTTCACGATGGTGATGGGCAATGGCTTTGCCGCGTTCCCCGTGATGACGGGCGGCGTCGGCGTGCCGATTCTCGTCGGCGTGTTCCACGGCAATCCCGCGACGATGGTCGCCATCGGCATGTTCTCGGGCTACTGCGGCACGTTGATGACGCCGATGGCCGCGAACTTCAACATCGTGCCGGCCGCGCTCCTGGAGTTGCCGGACAAGAACGCGGTCATCAAGGTGCAGGTGCCCACCGCGCTGACGTTGCTGATCGTGAACATCTTCTTGCTGAACTGGCTGATGTTCATTTGACGCGGCGGTCGCGCTTGATTGTCAGGCAGGCGCGACCACGAACCCGCGCTTTCTCAGCAACTCCAGTACGCCGCGCGGCCCGCCGAGATGCAGCGCGCCGATGGCCACGAACACCGGCTTGTCGGGCGCGGCGAGCTGCACCATCCGCGCGACGAAGCGCCGGTTGCGCTCGTAGACCACGCGGTTGTCCACCTGCGCGGCGAGCGCCTTCGACCGCGCGAGCTTGCTGCTTTTCGCGTCGTCCCAGGCTTTCAGCGCGTCGGCATCGCCAATACGCCATAGCCGATGCAGCTCCTTCACGTCCGCGATGTTCTCGGCCGGCGTCTGCACCAGATCTTCCGCGAGCATTTCGCGCTGCTGCGCGGACGTGAGCCGCGTGAACGTCGAAATCTGCTCGTTCAATGTCTCCAAGCCGACGATCTTCCCGCGCACGCGCAGATAGACGTTCTGCAATTGCGCCTCGGTGCCGTACTCGCTCTGGAAGCCGGCCTTCAGCGTGTCGTAGGTTTCGATCAGCATCGACGCGAGCCACGGACGCGTATGCCGCAGTTCCTTGAGCGCCGCCGGATTGCTGCGCATGCGCGCTTCGACTTTCTTCCACATCGAATCCGGCAAATAGTCGATCAGACATTCGCTATGGCACATGCCATAGCGGTTCACGTCGTCTTGCGACGACAGGAGTTCGTCCGGGGAGATTTCGAGCGCGAGTGTCGGCGACGCATAGAGCGCCGCGAGAATGGGCTGGCGGAAAGGCTGCTCGGGCGGATAGTCGCTCGAAAAGCCGACGTGCAGCGTGCCGAGCACGTAGAGCGTCGTCGCGCCCTTCGTCGCGACATAGAACGGCATGTGCGGCGGCTGCGCGCGCACGGGGCCGCTCGCCGTGGTGCCGTTGCTGCGATCCACGCGCGACGGCTGCGCGGGCGAATCGGGGACGTCGGTCGCGCTGGCCTCGCCGGCGGGCTGCGGCGTGCCGCCCGGCGGCGCACGCGATCCGGTGACGGCGAAACTCGCGGTCGACACGCTGACGCAGACCGCGAACGCCAATGTTGACGCCATGAGCTTGCGTCGAGCGCGAGCGGACAACGCCGCGACCCACAGCGCCGCGCAGACCGCGAGCGCCGCCGCACTCGATGCAACGCGGCGCGCCCGGTCAGCGACCGGCCGCGCCGCCTGCAATTCAGGCGTCGCCTTCACCGACCTCCTCGGCGCGGTGGCACGAGACCTGACGGCCATCGACCATCCGCAGCGCCGGCTCCTCGACGCGGCACCGCTCGATCGCATACGGGCAACGCTGGTGGAACGTGCAGCCCGACGGCGGATTGAGCGGCGAGGGCATCTCGCCTTCCAGCTTGATCTTGATGCGCCGGTCTTCCTCGAAGATCGCGGGCGTCGCGGACATCAGCGAGCGCGTGTACGGATGCCGTGGATTCGCGAAGATCGTCTTCTTGTCGCCCAGCTCGGCGATGCCGCCGAAGTACATCACCATCACGTCGTCGGCAATGTGCTCGACCACCGACAAGTTGTGCGAAATGAACACGTAGCTCGTGCCGAACTGCTGTTGCAGGTCCATGAACAGATTGAGAATCTGCGCCTGAATCGACACATCGAGCGCCGACACGGGTTCGTCCGCGACGACGATCTGCGGATCGAGAATCATCGCCCGCGCGATCGCCACGCGCTGCCGCTGCCCGCCCGAAAACATGTGCGGATAGCGCGACGCGTGTTCGGGCCGCAAGCCGACCGTGCGCATCATTTGCGCGATGCGCCCGGCGCGTTCCGTCGACGAGAGCTTAGTGTTGATGGCGAGCGGCTCGCCGAGCGTCTGCTCGACGGTCTTGCGCGGATTCAGCGATGCAAACGGGTTCTGGAACACCATCTGCACGCGCTGACGCAGTTCCGCGATTTTCGCCTTGCTCGCGCCCGCGACGTCCTCGCCTTCGATCAGCAGCCGGCCCGACGTCGGCGCTTCGATCATCGTCAATTGCCGTGCGAGCGTGGACTTGCCGCAGCCCGATTCGCCGACGACCGCGAGCGTGCGCCCGCGCTGCAATTCGAATGACACGCCGTTGAGCGCCTTCACCGTGCCTTGCGTGAACATGCTGCGCTTCACGGTGTAGTGCTTCGTGAGCCGGTCGGCGGCGAGCACGATGTCCTGCGTCTTTTCCTTCGGTACCGCGTTCATCGCGCGCCCTCCTCGACAATCTGCGCCTCGCGTTCGGCGCGCACCGCCTGCGCGACTTCCTGCGCCACATTCAGTGGCTTGATGCAGCGCGCGCGCACTGTCGCATCGCGCGCGTCTAGCTGATACAGATGCGGCCTGCCCTTCCAGCAGTCATCGACCACATACTTGCAGCGCGGCGCAAAGAGACAGCCGCTCGGCCGGTCGTCGCGGCCCGGCACCATGCCCGGCAGCGCCGCGAGACGCGCCGCGCCGCGGCTGTGCTCCGGAATCGCGGCGAGCAACGCCTCCGTGTACGGATGATGCGGCTCGCTGAAAATCGCCGGCACGTGGTTCGTTTCGATGATCTCGCCCGCGTACATGACCGCGACGCGCTGCGCGACCTCGGACACGACCGCCAGATCGTGCGAGATCAGCACGAGCGCCATGCCGCGCTCCTTCTGCAAGCGCACGAGCAGTTCCATGATCTGCGCCTGGATGGTCACGTCGAGCGCGGTGGTCGGTTCATCGGCGATCAGCAGCTTCGGATTGCACGCGACCGCCATCGCAATCATCACGCGTTGGTTCATGCCGCCCGACATCTGATGCGGAAACGTGTCGATGCGGTTCTTCGCGTCCGGAATGCCGACCTGGTCCAGCAGTTCGAGCGCGCGCTTGTTGAGCGCATCGCCGCGCAGGCCTTCGTGCAGCCGCAGCACTTCCTTGATCTGATAGCCGACGGTGTAACTCGGGTTCAGGCTCGTGAGCGCGTCCTGAAACACCATCGCGATGTCCTTGCCGATGATCTTGCGGCGAGCGCGCGCCGATGCCTTGAGCAAGTCGTGGCCGTCGAAGGTGATCTGATCGGCGGTGACCTTGCCGGGATGGTCGATGAGGCCCATCAGCGCCATCATCGTGACGCTCTTGCCCGAGCCGGATTCGCCGACGACGCCGACCACTTCGCCCGGCTTCACCGATAGGTTGATGCGATCGACCGCTTGCGTGCCGCCGAACGTCACTTGCAGGTTACGGATAGTCAGTAGATCGGTCATGTCATGCCATCCGTTTCAGTTTCGGATCGAGCGCGTCGCGCAGCCCGTCGCCGAGCAGGTTGATGACGAGCACCGAGACGAGAATCGAGAGGCCGGGCATCGTCACGATCCACCATGCGCTTTCGATGTAATCGCGCGCCGAAGCGAGCATCGCGCCCCACTCCGCAGCGGGCGGCTGCACGCCGAGGCCGAGAAAGCCGAGCGCGGCGGCATCCAGAATCGCCGATGAAAAGCCGAGCGTCGCCTGCACGATGAGCGGCGCGGCGCAGTTCGGCAGCACTTGCGAGAACATGAGCCGCGCGGTGCTCGCGCCCGCCACGCGCGATGCCGTCACGTACTCCTTCTGCAATTCGCCGAGCGCGGACGCACGCGTGAGACGCACGTAACCCGGCAGCGCGACGATGGCGATGGCGAGCATCGTATTGACGAGCCCCGGCCCGATGATCGCGACGACGGCCACCGCGAGCAGCAGCGACGGCAGCGCGAGCAGCACGTCCATCACGCGCATGATCGGCGTGTCGAGCCAGTGGAAGAACGCGGCCATGAGCCCGAGCACGACGCCCGGAATCAGCGCGAGCACCACGGACACGAAGCCGATCCAGAACGACAGCCGCGCCCCGTACATGAGGCGCGAGAGAATGTCGCGGCCCGCTTCGTCGGTGCCGAGCAGGAACATGCGGTTGCCGCCGTCGAGCCATGCGGGCGGAATCTTGACGTAGTCGCGATACTGCTCGATCGGGCTATGCGGCGCGATCAACGGCGCGAATATCGCGATGACGAGCAGCACGAGCACGATGATGCCCGCCGCCACCGCGCCGCGATTGCGCGAGAAGTTCGCCCAGAACTCGCGCGCCGCGACCATGCGGCCGGACGGCGGCGTCAATGCGCCGGGCGGGATATTGTTTTGAACGTCAGCCATTCGTTATGCCTCGCGCCGAACCGCCTCGAATGAGGCATGCGCCCCCTTTGGGGGCAGCGAACAAGTGTGAGCGTAGGGGACCATGTTTCCTCAGCGAGTATGGCGAATGCGCGGATTCAACACGCCGTACAACAGATCGACGACGAGATTCACGACGATCACGAGCGTCGCGATCATCAGAATGCCGCCTTGCACGACCGGATAATCGCGGCGCGAAATGGCGTCGATGAGCCACTTGCCGACGCCCGGCCACGAGAACAACGTCTCGGTCAGCACCGCGCCCGCGAGCAGCGTGCCGACCTGCAACCCGATCACGGTCACGACCGGAATCAGCGCGTTGCGCAGCGCATGCACGACGACCACACGCAGCGGCGAAAGCCCCTTCGCGCGCGCCGTGCGGATGTAGTCCTCGCGCAGCACTTCGAGCATCGACGAGCGCGTCATGCGCGCGACGACCGCGAGCGGAATCGTGCCGAGCACGATGGTCGGCAGAATCAGATGCGAGAGCGCCGACGTGAACGCGCCTTCGTCGCTCGAAAAGAGCGAGTCGATCAGCATGAAGCCCGTGACGTGCGGAATGTCGTATTCCACCGCGATCCGGCCCGAGACAGGCGTCCAGCCGAGCTTCGCCGAGAAGAACATGATGAGGATCAAGCCCCACCAGAAGATCGGCATGGAATAGCCGGTGAGCGCGGTGCCCATGACGCCGTGATCGACCGCCGTGCCGCGCTTGAGCGCCGCCGCCACGCCCGCCGGCAAGCCGACGACGAGCGCGAAGATCATCGCGCAGATGGAGAGCTCGACGGTCGCCGGAAAGCGCGCCATGAATTCGCCCATCACGCTGGTGTTCGTGATGATGGACGTGCCGAGATCGCCCTTGAGCGCATGGCCGACATAATGGAAGTATTGAAGCGGTAGCGGCTGGTCCAGCCCGAGCCGCTTCATGGCTTCGGCGTGGGCCGCCGGGTCCACGCCCCGTTCGCCCATCATGACTTCGATGGGATCGCCCGGGATAAGGTGGATGAGCGCGAACGCGAGAATCGTAATGCCGATGAACGTCGGTATCACCATTCCTATGCGTCGCAAAACGAATCGGAACATGATCGCCCTTTGGTTCGTTCTTGGGGATAAATACGCTACCGGCGGCCGGATCGTTTCGACCCGCGCCGCCGGACGTGTTTCGACTAGTTATGGTTTAGTGCAAAAAGCATTCCGCCAGCAAGACTTACTGCAGGCCGACGCCATCGAAACGCACATAGCCGAGCGGCTCGATCTTCATGTTCGTCACCTTCTTGCTGACCGGCTGATAGACGGTCGAATGCGCGATCGGCGAGAACGGCAGTTGTTGCGCGAAGATCTGCTGCGCGTCGGTGTACGCCTTCGTGCGCGCGGCGACATCGGTGGTCGAGCGGCCCTTCACGACGAGATCGTCGAACGGCTTGTAGCACCACTTCGAGAAGTTGCTGCCCTTCACCGCGTCGCAGCCGAGCAGCGTGCCGAGCCAGTTGTCGGGGTCGCCGTTGTCGCCCGTCCAGCCGATCAAGAGCGCGTCGTGTTCGCCTGCGTGCGCGCGCTTCAGATACTCGCCCCACTCATACGACACGATGTTTGCCTTCACGCCGATCTTCGCCCAGTCGGCCTGAATCATCTCGGCCATCAGACGCGCGTTGGGGTTGTAGGCGCGCTGCACGGGCATGGCCCACAGCGTGATCTCGAAGCCGTTCGGGAAACCGGCCTTGGTCAGCAGTTGCTTGGCCTTCGCGGTGTCGTATGCGTTCGCCTTCAGGTTCTTGTCGTAGGACCACTGCGTCGGCGGCATCGGTGCGGTGGCCGGCTGGCCCGCGCCCTGATACACGGAATCGATGATCGCCTTCTTGTTGATCGCCATGTCGAGCGCGCGGCGCACGTCGGCGTTGCCGAGATTGCTCTTCGTCACGTTATACGCAACGTAGCCTTCGTTGAAGCCGGCCTGCGACGGCGTATCCACGTTCGATGCCGACTTCAGCGCCGCGATATCGCCCGGGCGCGGATAGCTCATCACCTGGCACTCGTTGCTCTTCAGCTTCTGCACGCGCACGGCGGCGTCCGGCGTGATCGAGAAGATCAGCTTCGAAATCTGCACCGCGTTCGGCTTCCAGTAGTCCGGATTGCCGTCGAAGCGAATGGTCGCGTCCTTCGTATAGCTGCGGAAGATAAACGGGCCGGTGCCGAGCGGATACTGGTTGATGTCCGCGGCCTTGCCGTCCTTCAGCAGCTTGTCCGCGTATTCGGCGGAGAGAATGGACGCGTACTCCATCGCCATGTTCTGAATGAACGGCGCGCTCACTTCCTTCAGCGTGAACTTGACGGTGTACGGGTCGACTTTTTCGATCTTCGAGATCAGCTTGTCGAGGCCCAGGTCCGTGAAGTACGGGAACTGCACGTTGTACGCCTTGCGGAACGGCTGGTTCGGGTCGAGCATGCGGTTGAACGTGAAGAGCACGTCGTCCGCGTTGAATTCGCGCGTCGGCTTGAAGTAGGACGTCGTCTGGAACTTCACGCCGTGACGCAGATGGAACGTGTACGTCAGGCCGTCCGACGAGACTTCCCACTTTTCCGCGAGACCCGGTTCCACTTTCGTGCCGCCGCGCTCGAATTCGACGAGGCGGTTATAGACGGTGAAGGTGTTCGCGGTGAAATCGGTGCCGGTGGTGTACTGCGCGGGATCGAAACCGGCAGGGCTGCCTTCCGAGCAGTAAACAAGCGTCTTGTTCGGGATTGCCGCGTTCGCGGCGCTCGCCGCGAAAAGCGTTGCCGTGGCGACGGCGCCCATGAGCGCCGACATGCGGGCGACTCGCAACAGGCCATTTTTCTTCATGTTTCCTCCAAGTCAATGCCAGCTTTTGGCCGGCGTAGCGCGATCTTACTTGATCGCGTCCACCGCCTTGTTAGCGGACGAAAAAACCGGGCGCAACACTAGCACGAACAAAAGTTACGCGCGTGGTGGGTTTTCTCCACTTTTCACGTGTTGGATTGCGTCGGAGCGCGAAACGTCGGTCAAGGGGAGGAGAGAAAGAACCGCGCGGCGAGCGCCGCGCGGGTGATGCAAGAAACGCGAGATTCAGGCGCTCTGAAAACCGAGCCGTTCGCAGATGGTCCTGGTCGCGGCTGCGCCGTTGAGCGTGTAGAAATGCAGGCCGGGCGCGCCGTCGTCGATCAGACGGCGGCACAGTCCCGTCACCACGTCGAGGCCGAATTCCCGAATGGACTCGCGATCGTCGCCGTAGCTTTCCAGACGCCGCGCGATCCACCTCGGCACTTCCGCCCCGCACATGTCGGAGAAGCGCATGAGCTGCGAGAAGTTCGTGATCGGCATGATGCCCGGCGTGATGGGCACGTCCACGCCCAGCTTCCTCGCTTCGCCGACGAACCGGAAATATGCGTCCGCGTTGAAGAAGTACTGCGTGATCGCGGCGTTCGCGCCCGCCTTCACCTTGCGCGCGAAGTTCTCCATATCGGCGCGCGGCGAACGCGCTTGCGGATGAAACTCCGGATACGCGGCCACTTCGATATGGAACCAGTCGCCGTGTTCCTGGCGAATGAACGCGACCAGTTCCGACGCATAACGCAGTTCGCCGAATTCGCCCATGCCCGAAGGCAGGTCGCCGCGCAGCGCGACGATATGGCGAATGCCGTGCTCGCGGTACGCGCCGAGAATCGCGCGCAGGCTTTCACGCGACGAGCCGATGCACGACAGATGCGGCGCAGCCTCCAGGCCTTCGGCCGCCATTTCGAGCACGGTGTCGAGCGTGCCTTGCTGCGTGGAGCCGCCCGCGCCGAACGTCACGGAGACGAACTTCGGCGCGAGCCTGGCGAGCTCAGCTCGGGAAGCGCGCAGCTTCTGCACGCCTTCCTGCGTCTTCGGCGGAAAAAACTCGAATGAGAGTTCGATGGGTTTCATGATGATGTGTGCGCACGAAGCGCGGCGGCTAGCCGAAGTTGCGCTGCCCGAACACGAGCGCCGACAGAAGCCACGACACGATGCTGTACAGGATCGAGCCGAAGAACGCCGACCAGAAACCCGAGACCTCGAAGCCCTTCAGCAGCGACGAGCACAGCCAGAAGCACAGCGCATTCACCACGAGGATGAAGAGGCCGAGCGTGAGGATGGTCACCGGCAACGTCAGGATGATGAGAACCGGACGCAGCACGGCGTTGATCAGCCCGAGCACCACCGCGACGATCAGCGCCGTGCCGAAACTGCGAATGTGAATGGACGGCACGAGATAGGTGATGATCAGAAGCGCGAGCGCGTTGATCAGCCATGTCAGCAGCACGGTCATCGAGGGTTCTCCGGTTTGTCGTCGTTCGGGCAAAGCGCGGCGCGGATGCATGCGCATCCGCGCCGGCCCCGCCGCCGCGTGCGATTAATAGCGGTAGTGGTTCGGCTTGAACGGACCGTTCTTGTCGACGCCGATGTAGCCTGCCTGCTCGTCCGACAGCACGGTCAGTTCCGCGCCGATGCGGCCCAGATGCAGGCGCGCGACCTTCTCGTCCAGATGCTTCGGCAGCACGTACACCTTGTTCTCGTACTTGTCGCCTTGCGTGAAGAGTTCGATCTGCGCGAGCGTCTGGTTCGTGAACGAGTTCGACATGACGAACGACGGATGGCCCGTCGCGCAGCCGAGGTTCACCAGACGCCCTTCGGCCAAGAGAATGATGCGCTTGCCGTCCGGGAAGATGATGTGATCGACCTGCGGCTTGATGTTGTCCCACGTGTACTGGCGCGTGGAGGCAACGTCGATTTCCGAATCGAAGTGACCGATGTTGCAGACGATCGCGTTATTGCGCATCGCCTTCATGTGGTCGTGGTTGATGACGTGGTAGTTGCCCGTCGCCGTCACGAAGATGTCGGCCTTGTCGGCGGCGTATTCCATCGTCACGACGCGGTAGCCTTCCATCGCCGCTTGCAGCGCGCAGATCGGATCGATTTCCGTGACCCACACCGTTGCGCCCAGACCGCGCAGCGATTGCGCGCAGCCCTTGCCCACGTCGCCGTAACCGGCCACGACGGCGATCTTGCCCGCGATCATCACGTCGGTCGCGCGCTTGATGCCGTCCACGAGCGACTCGCGGCAGCCGTACAGGTTGTCGAACTTCGACTTCGTGACCGAATCGTTCACGTTGATGGCCGGGAACGGCAGGCGGCCGTCCTTTTCCATCTGATACAGGCGATGCACGCCCGTGGTCGTTTCTTCCGTCACGCCCTGAATATGCGCGAGGCGCGTGGAATACCACGTCGGATCGGCGTCGAGGTGACGCGAAATCGACTTGTACAGCGCGACTTCTTCCTCGTTCGTCGGCTTGGCGATAACCGAGCGGTCTTTCTCCGCCTTCGAGCCGAGAATCAGAAGCAGCGTGGCATCGCCGCCGTCATCCAGAATCATGTTGGCGAATTCGCCGTTCGGCCATTCGAAAATGCGATGCGAGAATTCCCAGTACTCGTCGAGCGATTCGCCCTTGAACGCGAACACCGGCGTGCCGCCATCGGCGATAGCGGCGGCCGCGTGATCCTGCGTCGAGAAGATGTTGCACGACGCCCAGCGCACGTCCGCGCCCAGCGCCTTCAGCGTTTCGATGAGCACGCCGGTCTGGATGGTCATGTGCAGCGAGCCCGCGACGCGCGCGCCCTTGAGCGGCTGCTGCGCCTTGTATTCTTCGCGGATCTGCACGAGACCGGGCATTTCCGTCTCGGCGATGTCGAGTTCCTTGCGGCCCCATGCGGCGAGCGACATGTCGGCGACAACGAAATCCTGGGTATTGTTGGAATCGAGAACTGCGGCGTTCATCACGCCCTCCTTTCTAAAAAAGACTAGAAATGTTGACGTGAGCGCCGTTCGAATGCGGTGGCTCGGCGGGCGCTTTCAAAGGCGCTTTCGAACCGTCCGGATTGAATGCCACCGAGCCTGGCGGATGAGGCTTTTGCAAGCCGCTCAACCGTCGCAACGCTCCTCGGGGGCGAGGGACGATTGTAGCAAAGTCTTATTGGATCGTTTGCGTTTCAGCAGACGCTGATTCAAATTCTCGACGCCGCGTGAGCCGCATTTTTACCGATGCGCGCGCCTAGAACGGCAGCGCGGAGAGCGCGGGCGCGAGCAGCACCATCACGACGCCCGCGATCATCATCGTCAGGCTCGCTACTACGCCTTCTTCGCTGCCCAATTCGCGCGCTTTCGCCGTGCCGACGCCATGCGCCGCCGCGCCGAACAGCGCCCCGCGCGCGAGCCGCGTGCGCAGCGGCACGAGCGCGAGCACGATCTCACCGAAAAGCATGCCGCAGACGCCGGTCGCGATCACGAAAAGCGCGGTGAGGTCTTTCGGCGCGTGAATCTTGTCGGACACGGCGAGCGCGAACGGCGTGGACACCGAGCGCGTCGCGAGGCTGCGCTGCAATTCCGGCGACAGATGCAAGAGCTTCGCGAGCGCGAGCGACCCGCCCACGGCAACCAGAATGCCGACCGTGACGCCGACCGTCAGGGAGATCCAGTGGCGCTTCAAAAGCGCGCGGTATTCGTAGATCGGCACCGCGAACGCGACGGTGGCCGGCCCGAGCAGCCACATGAGCCAGCGCGTATCGGCGAAGTAGACCGAATACGGGATGCGCGCGGTCACGACGATCAGCGCGAGCACGGCGGGAGCCGAGAGCATCGGCGTGAGCCACGGGCTGCGGAATCGCGCGTAAAGACGCTTTGACGCGAAGTACAGCGCGACCGTCAGCACGAAGCAGCCGGCGGCGATGAGGCGCGCGGCGTCGTCGGCGAGGAGCGAGGCGTAGAAGTCGTGCATGGCGGTCGGCTCAGGCACAGGCTCAGGCGCGCGCCGCGTGACGCGCGACGAGCGCCCGGCGCAACGCGAGACGGCGTTCGAGGCGCGCGGCGCGATCCACGGCGAACGCGACGGCCACCATCACCATCAACGTGCCCGCGACCACGACGAGCGCGAGCCGCCAGCCGTCTTCCATGAACAGGCCGCCGTACTGCACGGCCGCGACCGCTGCGGGGATGAAGAACAACAGCATGTCGCCGAGCAGCCAGTCGGCGCCCGCCTTCACCCAGCGCGGCGCGATGCCGCCGCAGAACAGCAGCGCGAGCAACGCGACCAGACCGACCACGCCGCCCGGCACCGGCAACGCGAGCTTGCGCGCGACGAAATCGGCGACGAACCAGATCACCGCGATGCCGCCGGCCTGCAACGCGACGCGGGCGAACCGGCTGATAGCGGCGCGGGCAGTATTCGTGGTGCTTGCGTTCGAAAGGACGGCGGACATGGCGTTGTGGGCGATTAGGGTTAACCTGTAGCCGAGTATAGAGCCGTCGTTTGCATAATAAAAATGACTTAACCTTATCCGCTTCATTCCAATTCGGAATCCGGAGTCGATCATGGAATTGCGCGCGTTGCGGTATTTCGTCGAAGTCGTCAGACAGAAGAGCTTCACCGCTGCCGCCGAGCACATGTTCGTCACGCAGCCGACCATCAGCAAGATGGTGAAGGCGCTCGAAGACGAAGTCGGCTCGCCGCTGTTGTTGCGCGAAGGCCGGCAGATGGTGCTGACCGATGCCGGGCAGATCGTCTACCAACGCGGCCTGGACGTACTCGCGGCGCACGCCCGCCTGGAGGCGGAACTCAACGACCTCGGCACGTTCGGGCGGGGAACGCTCACCATCGGCATTCCGCCGATGGGCGGCTCGCTTTTCACGCCGGCCATCGCGGCGTTCAGGCGGCGGTATCCGAAAGTCGAGCTGAAACTGTTCGAGCGCGGATCGAAGGCGATCGAGGCCGCGCTGATGGACGGCGAACTGGAACTGGGCGGCGTCCTGCAACCCGTCGATACCGATATGTTCGACGTGCTGCCGGTCAGCCGTCAGCTGCTATGGCTCGTGGCGCCGAAAGGGGCGCGCTGGGAGGACGTGCGCGAGGTTCCGCTCGCTGATCTCGCCGCCGAGCCGTTCGTGTTCTACGGCGAAAGCCTGGCGCTCAACGATATCGTGATGAACGCGTGCCGCGCGGCGGGCTTCACGCCGACCATCGTCGGGCGAAGCGGGCATTGGGATTTCATGGCGGCGCTGGTGCAGGCGGGAATCGGCATCGCGCTGCTGCCTGCGCCGTATTGCCGACGCCTCGACACCGACGCGTTCACGTGCCGGCCGGTCGTTGCGCCGGAGATTCACTGGGATATGGCGCTCGGCTGGCGGCGCAACGGCTATCTGTCGCATGCGGCGCGAGCGTGGATCGAGGTTGCGCGGGAAGTGCTGCCCGCCAACCTCGATCAGGACTTCATGGCCGATGGTTTCGCGCGTACGCGTGGCAACAAGGCGGACGCGGGCGGCTGATCTTCGTTGCGAAGAAACGCGCCCGCATTGCTCGCCCGCTCAGTTGACTTCCGTGAACTCGATGCGGCGATTCGCCATGCGGCCCGCCGGCGTCGAGTTGTCGGCAATCGGATTGACTTCGCCGAGGCCTTCGGCCTTCAACGAATTGGCCGGAATGCCGTGCTTCACGAGATAGCCGCGCACGGCTTCCGCGCGCTTCTTCGACAATTCCACGTTCAGCGCCGCGCTGCCGGTGTTGTCGGAATATCCGGCGATTCGCAGCATGATCGGCGCGCCGTGCGCGTCGCAGTCTTTCAGTGCTTGCGCCGACTTCGCGAGCGCGGCCATCGCGCTTGCGGGCGGCGTATTGGAACCCGTGCGGAAGTTGATGGGCTTGAGGTTCAGCATCCGCGCGATCGCTGGCGCAGAACAAGTTCCAGCAGTCGCGACAGCGGATGCAGGCACCGCCGCCGATGCCGCTGAAGCCGCCGATGCTGCAGAAGACGCCGCCGCATCCGAAGCCGCCGCGTCCGCATGCGCCGAAGCGAGACCGATGTTCCAGCCCGAGCCAAAGAGCGCCTTCAGCTTTTCCAGCCAGCCGAGTTTGGCGTCGGCGGCCTTGCCGGCCAGTTCGATCTTGTCGCCGTCGATCTGCACGCGCGCGCCCGGCAGCGTCATCACGGGCACGAGGGTGTCCAGCTTGTCGAGCCATGCGGAAGGTTTCGTGTCCGGGTCGACGGAGACGTTCGCATGGAACTTGTCCGCGCCGAACTTGGCCGACATCAGGTCGATCAGCCGTTGACGCTCCTCGTCGCTGCCGACGGTCGCCTTGACGGTCGGCACGCCGGACGCATCGACGGTGATCGCGGCGAGCGCGTTTTTGCCCGGCAGCAGCGTCGGCACGGACGCTTGGCTGGCAACGGCCGCGCCGCTCGCCACGGCGTCGGACGACGCGGCGGCAACAGCGGAATCTGAAGCCGACCCGGAAGCCGCCCCCGAAGCCGACGCGTCCGCTTGCGCATCCTGCGCGGCGTCCTTGTGCTTGTCTTCCGTCGAGCAGCCGCGCGCGACGAGCGCCGCGAACAGCGCGAGCGCGGCGGCGTTCGCTACCCACAGCCACTTCCGCTTGTTCGACTTCTCCTTGGTTTCCTCGCTCTCGGGCGCGGGGTACAGGTCGCTGTGGATCGGGAACGCGGCGGCTTCCTGCGTGGACGGATGTTCCAGATGCGACGACACCGCCTTCAGCCGCGACGCCACGCCCGCCAGAAACGCGCCGACCGAGCCGAGGCCGAGCGCCTGCGCGAAGGCGTCTGTCATGTTCGCGCGAACGACGGGCAACTGGTGCCCGAGCAGCGTGGGCAACTGGCCGACCTGACCGTTGTGCTGCGTGAAGTGGCGCTTGAGCAGCCCGAGAATGGTCGCGCCGACCACGCCGGCCAGGACGCGCGTGACGTGCGCGGGCACGCCCGAATATTCGGCGATGCGTTCGCTGAGCGCGTTGACGTTGTCGTGCGAGGCGACCGCGCTGTCCACCGATGCGCTCGTGGCCAGCAGCGTTTGCATGCCGTCGTCGTTCAGCACGAAGTGCGGCAGTTCCTCGGCAATATGGGTGTTGACGGCCGGCGACATGACCGCGTTGAACAGATTGCGCGCGCCGTCGAGCGACGACGCCTTGTTCATCATCGAGCCGATGAGCGCGGGCCCGCACAGGGAAACGACGCGCTTGGCGGATTCGGGCGCGCAGCCGACGCGCGCGGCGAGATGCTGCAACACGCTTTCGTTCAAAGCGCCCTGCACCGACTGATTGAGGTTGATGCTCATTGAGAATACTTCCAGAAAAGCGTTGTTGCACCGGGCCGAGCGCCCGATTCAGGCCGAACGATTATAGGTTCGGGGTCCTGCAAGTCGGCATGGCGGACTGAACAATCGGATTTGTCTCAGCTCTCGTGCCTTTAGGACTGCGCCTCAGAAAAGTTGTCGTCGTTGTGACAACCGGGCGCTCGCGTCCGGCCGCCAATGAAGAGAGCGATGCCTCTACCCGTGCGCCGAAACGCCGGCCTATGATTCATGAATTCGAGATGGCTCCGACGCCGCCCGAGACAGGAGACCGCTGTATGAATGCTTCATCCGCCGATGCACCCGCCAGCCGGTTCGGTCAGACGCACGAGGTCACGAATCAGGCGCTGCCGCTCGAGCGTTACGACGCGTTCGCCGCCGATTGCGCGCTCGCGGCGGCGGTCGAGCGCGAAGGCGCCGGCTGGCACGCCGACGCCCTCTCCCGCGACGGCTGCGTGCTCACGCAGCCCGATGTTCTCGCGCTCGCCGATCTGGCCAACCGCCATACGCCGGAACTGGCGACGCACGATGCGCGCGGCGAGCGCATCGACGCAATCGAATTTCATCCCGCGTGGCACGAACTGCTGCGCCGGTTGCGGCACGAGGGACTACACGCGCTGCCGTTCGAACCGCACGCCCGCGCCGGCTCCATGGCCGCGCGCTGCGCGGGCTACTTTCTGCACGGCCAGCTCGAATCCGGTTCGCTGTGTCCGATCACGATGACGTTCGCCAGCATTCCGGTCTTGCGCAACGAGCCCGCCTTGTACGCGCGGCTCGCCGGACCGCTGCTGTCCCGCGAGCACGACCCGCGCGACATTCCGCTCGAAGCCGGCAAGCGTTCGATGATGGTCGGCATGGGCATGACCGAGAAGCAGGGCGGCTCCGACGTGCGCAGCAACCGCACGCGCGCCGAGCCGCTCGGCGCGGGCGGGCGCGGCGGCGAATACCGGCTCGTCGGCCACAAGTGGTTTTTCTCCGCGCCGCAGTGCGACGCGCATCTGGTGCTCGCGCGCGCTTCGGGCGAAGGCGGGTTGTCGTGCTTCTATGTGCCGCGTTTCTCGCCGGACGGCCGCAAGAACGCGGTTCACGTGCAGCGTCTGAAGGACAAGCTCGGCAATCGCTCGAACGCGAGCAGCGAGGTCGAATTTCTCGATGCCTACGGCGTCATGGTCGGCGATGAAGGGCGCGGCGTCCCGACGATCATCGAAATGGCGAACTTCACGCGGCTCGACTGCGTGATCGGCAGCGCGGCGCTCATGCGCGCGGCGCTGGTGCAGGCGATTCATCACGCGCGGCATCGGAGCGCGTTTGGCGCGCGGCTCGTCGATCAACCGTTGATGCGCAACGTGCTCGCGGATCTCGCGCTGGAATCCGAGGCCGCGACGCTCCTGTTCATGCGGCTCGCGGGCGCGTTCGAACGCAGCGCGGCGGCGGGCAGCGCGCCGTCCGAGCGCGCGTGGCGGCGCATCGTGACGCCGGCCGCGAAGTTCTGGGTCTGCAAGCGCGCGCTCGAATTCACCGGCGAAGCCATGGAAGTCTGGGGCGGAAACGGCTATGTCGAATCCGGCCCGATGGCGCGGTTCTATCGCGAAGCGCCGGTCAATTCGATCTGGGAGGGCTCGGGCAACGTGATGTGCCTCGACGTGCTGCGCGCGTTCGAGCGCGAGCAGGACGCGGCGCACGCGCTTCTCGACGATTGGCGCGACGCGGCATCCACGCATCCGGCGCTCGGCGCGGCACTCGGGGCGCTCGTCGGGATGTTGACGGGCGATGCATCGGAAAGGGAAGCGTCGGCGCGGCGCATCGCGCAGCAGTTGGCGTTATGTGCGCAGGGCGTGTTGCTCGCGCGTCATGCGCCGGAGGACGTGGCGCAGGCGTTCATCGAAACGCGTCTCGGCGACGCGCGCGGCGAAATGGGGCGCGTCTACGGCACGCTGCCGGCGCGCTTCGACCATGCGAGGATCGTGGCGCGGGCGTTTGGCTAGTGCGACGGCGGCGGCACGAAAACGGGCGCCGACGCTTTCGCGTCGCAGGGAAAACAGATAGCGGCCCGTGACTCAATCGTAGTACAGGGCGCCCGCGAGCGCCCTTCTGTCACCGTTCGCCGCCGCGTTCAGGCGCCGTTCGGCGCGGTGACCGGCGCGCGGTCGAGGAAAAAGATGCCTTGCCGCGCACGTCCTACCGCGATGGTCTGGAAGAGCTTGCGGTTTGCAAGGTCGATCACGCCGCAGTCTTCGGCCTGGCTGCCGTGGCCGGGCGGCATTCGACGATGCTTGCGGGCAGGAACAGCGTCGCCATTGACGCGCGACCACGCTCAGCGCACCGCCCGCCCCGCCTCCCGCAGCGGCTCTTCGTTTTCCAGCCGATACACCCACGAAAGCAGTTCCGCCACCGCCTGATACAGCGCGGGCGGAATATGCGCGTCGAGATCCACCTGCATCAGCAGCGAGACCATGTCCGGCGATTCGTGCACGTAGACGCCCGCCTCTTTCGCTCGCTGCACGATCATCTCCGCGACGATTCCATAGCCCTTCGCGACGACGCGCGGCGTCGCTTCGCGATTGCCGGCTTCGTAGGTGAGCGCAGTCGCCTGCTTGCGGCCATACGGCGTGCTCATGTCGCGCCTCCTTCACTGCGCGGCGGCGCGCGAAACAGATGTTCGAGCGGCGACCGAACCGGCTTCGGCGCCGCATGGCCTCCGTCGTGGGCGAGCTCGGTGCCCGCCGCGCCGTCGATCGAACGCACCGAAAACGACGCCAGCGCGATGCCCGCCGCATCCAGTTGACGCGCGAACGCCGCGCCATCCGCCGCGAGCCGGGCCGCGCCTTTGTCGCTCGCATTGATGCGCGCGACGAGCTTCTCTCCGCTCAAGACCAGCTCCGCGTCCACGGTGCCGAGCGCCGGCAGCGACAGCGTGATGCGGGTCCGCCACGCGCGCTCGTCCGCCGACGGTTCCGGCGCGCGGGCGTCGCGCGGCTCGCGGGCGATTTCCCATTCGAAGCGCGTGCCCGGCCAGGCCTCGCCTTGCCAGCGGAACTGCCCGTTCGCGAGAAGATCGAGCTGCTGGCGCACGATGTCGAGCGTCGCGGGATGCACGCCCGCCGCCACCGACGCCTGCATCGCCGAACCCGAACCGGACGGCGCGGGCTGCGCGCTCGCATTGCTCGCACTCGCGGTTCCGCTCTGAGAATTCGATAGGGCCGACGCGGGCGCGTCGCGCACCGACGCCGCGAGCGCCGCCGCCTGCTGCGGCGTCTGCGGCATCTCGACGGCGCGCGCGGGCGTCGGCGCGGCGGCGTCGTGAAGATCGGGGAAAGCGGGCGACGCGGAGAACGCCGGCGCGGTGTGCGCGGCGTCCGGTGCGCCTTCGCTCGCGAGATCGAACGGCAGCGACAACGCGCGCGGATCGACGCGGGCCTGCGGCTCGTTGCCGAGCGAGGCTGCCGTGCGCTGGCCTGCGAGCCATTGCGCCAGATGCGATTCGTAGAAGAGCCCACTCTCGCCGACGGTCTTCGCCAGCTCGCCCGCCAGCACCGACGCCGGCAGCGGCGGCAAGTTCTGGCTCGCGGCGCGCGCGGCCGCGACGGCGGCAGCGTTAGAGGAGAAAGCGGTATCGAAAAGGCCGGTGGTGAGCGCGGCGAACGCGCTCGCGGGGCGCGGCGGCGTCGGCCATAACGGCGCGTCGCCGACGACGGCCGACGCCGTGCCGGACAAGCGCGAGATCACGTCGAGCGTGCGCGCGACGCTGGAAAGCTCGGTCTGCGCCGATGCCGCCGGGCCCGCGCCCCCTGCGCCGGATTCGGGCGTGTCGGGCGTATCGACCGTGGCGGACGTGCCCGCCTGCGTCGTCGTGCGTCCGGCGGCCGCGCCCGCCGCGCCGTTCACCGCATCGGCTGCGCGGATCGCGGAAAGGACGAGGTCCGAGCGGCCGGCCAGAAGCGTTGCTATCGCGGAGTCGAATCCTGTCATGCCGAGATCCTCAAGTACGTCCGCGAAGCATCGCGGCGTGTCTGCCTAACGCAGTCCTATCATCTTTTTGAGCACGCGCGCCGGACTGTTGACCGCGAAGAGCGCGGACAGGCGCGCGAGACTCGGCGATGTGAGGTCGCGAATGGCGGCGTCGTCGGCGAGAATCTTCTTCACGAGGTCCAGCTTGCGCGCCCGCGCGGTCTCGTCGAGCGCGGAGCCGTGGTCGGCGTCCTTCAACTGTTCGACGAGGTCGCGATACGTGCCCTGCATCGCCTTCAGATCGCCCCAGTCGCCTTCGCGCGCCGCTCTCAGCATCTGGGCGGACAGCGCGGCAATGGCTTCGTAGTGAGCGAAATATTCTTCTGTCGTTTTCATTCTTCTCCGGCAGTCGCCCACCGATTTGCGTTCAGACGGCCGCGGCGGTCATTTGCGCCACTTCCGGTCCGATACCGACCCACGCTTCCTCGAGCGTGGCCAGCAGATTGTCGACTTCCACGAGCATCGTCTCGCTCTGCTCCATGTTCGCCTGCAAGAGACGCCGCGTCATGTACGAATAGAGCGCGTCGAGCCGCTGCGCGATTTCGCCGCCCGCGTCCTTGTTGAGCGCCTGCTGAAGACCGCTTTCGACGATGTTGATTGCCTTGCCGATCGCCTGGCCGCGCGCGCCCACGTTGTTCTGCTGCGTATGCATGCGCGCCTGCGCGATGGCCTGCCGCGCGCCCTGATACAGCATCACGATGAGCCGGTGCGGGCTCGCTCCCATGACGCCGGTCTGAACGCCCACGCGCGCATATGCGTTGGCTCCCGCCTGTCCCTGCGAAAACATCGATGGCTCCTGTCTCGACGACTGTTACGGCTTCTCGCCCCGGTTAGCCGGCGCGCGCGTTCGCGCGTGTTCCGGCCCCGTCTCGTCCCGTGCAAATCAATGCAGCCGGCGAGCGTGGCTCCAAGCCCTCACCCGCGCCGCCTGCAACCTGTATTCCCCGCGACGCGAAGCACGCGGCATGTCGCCGTGCCGTCCCCGCGTCTGCGCCGGCTCTATTCCGGCCTGCGAACGTCCGCTCCGGCTTGAAATACGAAGGCGCGGCTCGCTTTCGCGAGCGAACCGTCGTTCGCCGGGCTGCTAACGGGGTTATCGGAGAAACACGCAAAAGCTTTAGGGCGCAAGGGTTTGAGGGCGAAACCACGCGTAAAGGCAGGATCGAAGCGGTCCGCGGCGCTCGCCGGGGTCAGACGGAGATCTGCATGATGTCGTTGTAGGCGCTCACGAGCTTGTTGCGCACCTGCAAGCCGAACTGCAGGCCGACGTTGGCCTTCTGCATGTCCACCATCACGTCGTTGAGCGAAACGTTCGGCGCGCCGATTTCGAATGCATGCGCTTCGTTGAGCGCGGTCGTCTGGTTGGCGCTGATCTTGTCGATGGACGACTTCAGCGCGTCCGCGAAGCTGCCTGCGGTGGCCGCGCCCGAACCCGCGCTTTGACCGGTCACCGCGCCGGACGCCACCGTGGCCGCGCTGCCCGCGCCGCCGGCGGCCTGCGCCGACATCGACTGAATGGCGCTCATCGCGGCGGAAAGCGGATTGATCGGAAAGTTCATATTGACTCCGTGTGACAGCAAATTGATGCAGGACCGTGGAAATGCCGGCGTCTCGCCGGCTCGGACGGGCCGGTAAAAATGGCTCGTCCGGGTATGAAAAAGATTAGCAGCGGGCCTCGTTCCGAAGCGTACGAAGAACGGGGAAAACCCCGCTCTATTCACCGAATCGACTTGCAAGGTAGTGCGGATAATCCGTCTCGTGAAAAGACTTCCTTTACCGCGGACGACACTGCGGCGCGGGAAGAAGCCAAGATTCGGAGCCTCGACGCTAATGGAAACGCCCAACAACTCATTGATCACGCCCGACGCCAGAATGGGCCTGGCGGGTGCGCAGCCGGGCGCGGCAGGTGCGCCCGCAGCGGGCGCGGGCCTTTCCGCCGGCGGTTTCGCGCAGCGGGTGCCAATGCTTTCGCAGTTCCGCTCGAACCCGCGCGTGCCGCTGATCGTCGCCGTCGCGATTCTGGCGATGGTCGTCGCCGGCCTCTTGATGTGGTCGCGCCAGCCGGACTATCGCGTGCTGTTCAGCAATCTGTCGGATCGCGACGGCGGCGCGATCGTGACCGCGCTTCAGCAGGGCAACATTCCCTACAAGCTGTCCGACGGCGGCGGGGCCATTCTCGTGCCGGCCGAGCAGGTCCACGAAACGCGTCTGCGTCTCGCGAGCCAGGGCTTGCCGAAAAACGGCTCGGTCGGCTTCGAACTGATGGACAACCAGAAGTTCGGCATCAGCCAGTTCGCCGAGCAGATCAACTACCAGCGCGCGCTCGAAGGCGAGCTGGAGCGCACCATCGGTTCCATTTCGTCGGTGAAGTCGGCGCGCGTGCATCTGGCCATTCCGAAGCCGAGCGTGTTCGTGCGCGACAAGGAATTGCCGACCGCCTCCGTGATGGTGAACCTCTACCCGGGCCGCGTGCTCGACGAAGGCCAAGTGCTCGCGATCGCGCACATGGTGGCCTCGGGCGTGCCGGACATGCCGGTCAAGAACGTGAACATCGCCGATCAGGACGGCAACCTGCTCACGAGCCAGAGCGCCGTCAACGGTCTCGACGCGTCGCAACTGAAGTACGTGCAGCAGATCGAGCACAACACGCAAAAGCGCATCGACGCGATTCTTTCGCCGCTCTTCGGCGCGGGCAATGCGCGTTCGCAAGTGAGCGCCGACATCGACTTCTCGAAGCTCGAACAGACCGCCGAAAGCTACGGCCCGAACGCCAATCCGCAGAACACGGCTATTCGCAGCCAGCAGTCGAGCGAATCGAGCGAAACGTCGGGCAGCGGCGCCTCGGGCGTGCCGGGCGCGCTGTCGAACCAGCCGCCGCAGCCGGCGTCCGCGCCGATCGACGCCGCCGCCTCGGGCACGACCGCCACGCGTTCCGCGCCGAGCAATCTGCGCAAGGACACGACGACGAACTACGAAGTGGATCGCACCGTGCGCCACTACGAGCAGGCGACGGGCGGCATCAAGCGTCTGTCCGTGGCAGTGGTCGTCAACTACGAGCGCCAGGTCGATGCCAAGGGCAACGTCACGATGAAGCCGCTCGCCGCCGACAAGCTCGCGCAAGTGCAGCAGCTCGTGAAGGACGCGATGGGCTTCGACGAGAAGCGCGGCGATTCGGTCAACGTGGTGAACAGCGCGTTCTCGTCGGACTCGGACCTGACGCCCGCCGTGCCCTGGTGGCGCACGCCGGACATGATTGCGCGCGGCATCTCGCTCGCGAAGTACGTGGGTATCGGCATCGTCGGGCTGTTCCTGTACTTCAGCATGGTGAAGCCCGCAATGCGCCGCGCATTCCCGCCGCCGCCGGAAGAAGCGCCCGCGCTTGCCGCAGCCGACGAACTCTCGCTGCTCGACGGTCCCACGCTCAGCGGCGAAGCGAAGCAGGACGAAGACAAGGATGCCGAGGTCAGCCTCCTCGGCCATGAAAGCAACAAGGCCAAATTCGATCGAAATCTCGACTACGCGCGAATGGTCGCGCGCCAGGACCCGAGAATCGTCGCGACGGTCGTGAAAAACTGGGTGTCCGATGAACGCTGAAGGTCTCAATAAAGCCGCGCTCCTCCTGATGTCGATCGGAGAGGAAGAAGCCGCCGAAGTTTTCAAGTATCTCGCCCCGCGCGAGGTGCAGAAGATCGGCGCCACGATGGCGGCGCTCAAGAACGTGACGCGCGAGCAGCTCGACAACGTGCTGACCGAATTCGTCGGGGAAGCCGAGAAGCACACGGCGCTGTCGCTCGATTCGAGCGAGTACATCCGCTCCGTGCTGACGAAGGCGCTCGGCGAGAACAAAGCCGGCGCGCTGATCGACCGCATTCTGCAAGGCAGCGATACGAGCGGTATCGAAGGCCTCAAGTGGATGGACTCGGGCGCGGTCGCGGAACTCATCAAGAACGAGCATCCGCAGATCATCGCGACGATTCTCGTGCACCTGGACCGCGATCAGGCGTCGGAAATCGTGTCGCTCCTGAACGACCGCCTGCGCAACGACGTGCTCCTGCGCATCGCGACGCTCGACGGCATTCAGCCCGCCGCGCTGCGCGAACTCGACGACGTGCTCACGACGCTGCTTTCCGGCAGCGACAACCTGAAGCGCGCGCCGATGGGCGGCATCCGCACGGCGGCGGAGATTCTCAACTTCATGTCGAGCAATCACGAAGAAGGCGTGCTGTCGAACGTGCGCGAGTACGACGCGGAACTGGCGCAGAAGATCATCGACCAGATGTTCGTGTTCGAGAACCTGCTCGACCTGGAAGACCGCGCGATCCAGTTGCTGCTGAAGGAAGTGGAATCCGAAACGCTGATCGTGTCGCTGAAGGGCGCGCAGCCCGGGCTGCGTCAGAAGTTCCTCTCGAACATGTCGCAGCGCGCGGCCGAACTGCTTGCCGAAGACCTCGATTCGCGCGGTCCGGTGCGCGTGTCGGAAGTCGAGCAGCAGCAGCGCAAGATTCTCCAGATCGTCCGCAATCTGGCGGAAAACGGCCAGATTCAGCTAGGCGGCAAGGCGGAGGACGCGTATGTCTGACGCCGCCACCCAGAACCGGGGCGAGAAAGCGCCCGTCTCCGCGTATCAACGCTGGGAGATGGCGTCGTTCGATCCCGTCACCGTCGATAACAGCGCGGCGGAACAGGCGGCGCTCGAAGCGCATCTGCGCCGCATCGAGGAAGACGCGCACGCGCACGGCGTCGCCAAGGGGCACGTCGCCGGTCAGGCGCTCGGCTATCAGGCGGGTTTCGAGCAAGGCCACGCGAAGGGTTTCGAGGACGGCCGCAAGGAAGCGCTCGCGCAGGCCGCGCAACTCGCGCAGATCGCCGATGCGTTCAAGACCGCGCTTCAGGCCGCCGACGCCGCCATCGCCGAAACGCTGGCCGCGCTGGCTGTCGATATCGCGCAGCAGGTCGTGCGTCAGCATCTGGCGCTCGATCCGACCGCGCTCGTCGCAGTCGCCCGTGAAGTGATCGCCGCCGAGCCGGAACTGTCGGGCGCGCCGACGCTGATCGTGAGCCCGGCCGACTTGCCGATCGTCGATTCGTATCTGAAGGATGAACTGGAATCGGCGGGCTGGACGGTGCGTCCGGACCCGGCCATCGAACGCGGCGGCTGCAAGGCGCACGCCGCGACCGGCGAAATCGACGCGACCAACGCGTCGCGCTGGGAACGCGTCTCTGCCGCGCTCGGGAGGAACAAGCCGTGGTGAACCATCGCATCACGCAGGACGGGCTGTCCGCGCTGGAACAGGAAATCGCGCGGGCGTCGTTCGGGCCGCTCGCGAGCGAAGAAGCCGCAGGCGACGCCGCGCCCGATGCGCACGCCGCGCACACCATCGCCGAACTCGCGAAGCTCGCGGGCAATCCGCACATCGACGCGTGGCGCGACAAGCTCGACGCGATGAAGTCGCGCAACGCCATCGCGAAGCCGCTGCGTCCGTGCGGGCGGCTCACGCGCGCCGCCGGCCTCGTGCTCGAAGCGGTCGGCCTCAAGATGGGCGTGGGCTCCGAATGCATGATCGAACTGCCGCCCGGCAGCGCGATCCCGACGGCGGAAGCCGAAGTCGTCGGCTTCGCGGGCGACAAGCTCTTTCTGATGCCGACCACCGAAATGGGCGGCCTCTTGCCCGGCGCGCGCGTCTATCCGCTGGAAAGCGCGCCGATCAACGATCCGATGGCGGGCGCGAAGCGTCTGCCGGTCGGCTGGGAAATGCTCGGCCGCGTGGTCGATGCGTCCGGCCGTCCGCTCGACGGGCTCGGCCCGCTCGGCGCGAAGGTCGATGCGCCGCTCGCCGCGCCCGTCATCAATCCGCTGAACCGCGAGCCGATTCACAAGGTGCTCGACGTGGGCGTGCGCGCGATCAACTCGCTGCTCACGGTCGGGCGCGGCCAGCGCATGGGCCTCTTCGCGGGTTCCGGCGTCGGTAAATCGGTGCTGCTCGGCACGATGGCGCGCTATACGAGCGCGGAAGTGATCGTGATCGGGCTGATCGGCGAACGTGGCCGCGAAGTGAAGGAGTTCATCGAGCAGATTCTGGGCGAGGACGGTCTCGCGCGTTCGGTCGTCGTGGCCGCGCCTGCCGACGTGTCGCCGGTGCTGCGGATGCAGGCCGCCGCGTACACGACTTCGCTCGCCGAATATTTCCGCGATCAGGGCAAGCACGTGCTGATGCTGATGGATTCGCTCACGCGCTACGCGATGGCGCAGCGCGAGATCGCGCTCGCGATCGGCGAGCCGCCCGCGACCAAGGGCTATCCGCCTTCGGTGTTCGCCAAGCTGCCGGCGCTCGTCGAGCGTACCGGCAACGGGCCGGAAGGCGGCGGTTCGATTACGGCGTTCTATACGGTGCTGACCGAAGGCGACGACCAGCAAGACCCGATCGCCGACTCGGCGCGGGCCATTCTGGACGGCCATATCGTGCTGAACCGGTCGCTGGCGGAGGCGGGGCATTACCCGGCGATCGACATCGAGCAGTCCATCAGCCGCGCGATGACTTCGCTCATCGACGACAAGCATCTGGAACGCGTGCGTCTTTTCAAGCAGATGCTGTCGCGCTACCAGCGCAACCGCGACCTCATCAACGTGGGCGCGTATTCGAGCGGCCGCGACGCGCTGCTCGACCGCGCGATCGCGCTGTATCCGCGAATGGAGTCGTTTTTACAGCAAGGTTTTCGTGAGCAGGCAAATTTCGAACCGAGTCTTGATTTGTTGCATCAGCTTTTCGACTAGTATTCGAGCCATTCGTCATAAGAACACGTAGAGCCCTGAAGACCACAGGAACCGCCACGTCATGTCCAAGAATCTGCCGATCAATACGCTCATCGAACTCGCGCAAGAAGAGCTCGACGCCGCCACCAAGAAGCTCGGAAAGTTGCAGCAGGAACGCAACGAAGCCGAGAAACAGCTCGAATCGCTCGTTGCTTACCGCGACGAGTATCACGCGCGCTTCACGGCATCCGCCCAGCAGGGCACGACGGCGCAGACGCTGCGCAACTTCCAGGCGTTCGTCGATACGCTCGATTCGGCCATCGCGCAGCAACGCATGCTGCTCGTGACGGCGGATCAGCGCATCGAGGCGGCGAAGCCGGAGTGGCGGCTCAAGAAGCAGAAGGTCGGCAGCTACGAAGTGCTGGCTGCACGGGGCGAAGCGGTTCTCGCGCGCAAAGCGGCGCGTGTCGAACAGCGCGAAGCGGACGAGCACGCGGCGAAGGTGCTGCGCATGCGAGCCGAGCGCGCCTGACGGATTTTTAGCGGCGCGGCTGTCATGGCAGCGAGCGCCGCGTGTAGTTCATTACAGGATTCCAGAGGTCGAATATGCCCTCCGTTTCAACCATCGGCGCGCTTGCGGGCGCGAGCTCGTCGAGCGCATCGACGGCCAAGCGCGCGGCGAGCGCGGGCGTTTCGTTCGGGCAGACGCTGCAAGGCATCACCGACCGCGCGAACGCGGACGCTCTCGCGGCGAAGGCGCTCACGTCCGGCGACAAGTCGAGCGTGCACGACGCACCGAAGCCCGACGACAGCGCGAACGCCGGCAAGAGCGATGACGCGCAGACGTCGACATCGGCGGATGCGAACGCCAAGACCGACGCGACGCACGACGCGCCGAAGCATGCGGACAAGAGCGACGGCGCGGACGCGTCGAAGCCGGCCGCGAGCGCAAACGCCGGCGCGAAGCCTGCGAATGCAGCCGATACCGCCGCGAAAGCGGCCGCTGAAGCGAAGGCGCGCGCCGACGCCGCCGACCCCGCGAATGCCGATGCCGACGACGCGACCCTCGCCGCCCTCACCGATGCGGCGACTGGCGCGGTCACGGCGGCATCGACGGACGGCGACGCATCCGCGGCCGGCGACGCGAAGAAAAGCACCGACGCGAAATCGGCAGAGGACGCGCTGCAAGCCGCGCTCGCGGCGATGAACGGTGCGCCGGCCAATGCGGCTGCCGTAGCTGCGGCTGCGCATGCCGGCGCCAATGCCGCGAGCGGCGCGAATGGGGCGAATGGCGCCAAGGCGACGGACGGGACGACGGGCGAAACGCAGGGCGCCTTGCTCGGCGCGGGCGCGAAGGGCGCGCGCGGTATCGTGTTGACGAACGGCGCATCGGGCGATGCGAAGAATGCCGCCGCGAGCGCGACGCAGACGAACGCCGCCGCGCTTGCCACGGCGCAGGATGCGCTGACGCCGGCCGGTGATGGCGCGAGCGCCGCGTACAAGCAGTCTGCCGATGCGGCGGCGCATGCGGTGGCGTTGCAGGCGGCATCGGCGAACTCGGGCGTATCGAGCCCGCAAGGCGCGATGACATCGGCGACGAGCGCGGCGATTGCGCCGCACGTGAGCGCATCCGGCTGGGACGATGCGTTCAGCCAGAAGGTCGTGTTCGTGTCGAAGTCGGATCAGCAGAGCGCCGAACTGACGCTGAATCCGAAGGATCTCGGGCCGCTGCAGGTGACGCTTCAGGTCGCCGACAATCATGCGCACGCGCTGTTCGTGTCGCAGCATGCGCAGGTGCGTGAGGCGGTGGAAGCCGCCATGCCGAAGCTTCGCGAGGCGATGGAGGCCAATGGCATTAGTCTCGGCAGTACCAGTGTGTCGGATGGGTCGGCGTTTGCGCGCCAGTCGCAGGGGGATGGTCAGGGCGGGGGTTCTTCTTCGTCTCGCGGAGGGCGGGGTGGTGGCGGTGGCGGTCTCGAGGCCGCTGGCGGGGGCGTTGCTGCGGTCGTGCGGCGGACTGTGGGGCTTGTGGATACTTTTGCTTAAGGGCTTTTGTTTCTCGCTGGGCGTTGGTTGGTTCGGCTTCGGTCGATGGCGTTGCACCGCTCTTTTTTTCGTTCGTGAAACTTGCTTTCGTGTCGGTCTATTAGCGTTGCCCCTCCCCGGGGCGGGGGTCACTTTCTTTGCTGCTGCAAAGAAAGTAACCAAAGAAAGCAGCTTTTTTCTGGCCCGCAGCAGTAAGAGCGTGATCACTTCGCAGAACGGCATTGGCCCTCAGCTTGAAGCAACCCTGAATCACCTTCCGCGCCCGCTGAACACCACGTCCTCCGAGCCCCTTGGCTCGATAAAACCAGTGGGCACTTCCTGCCACTCGCACTAATCCACCAACCTTCGGCTTAGGCACGGCCCGGCAAGCCGGGCCGAGTCCAGCGAGGACGCGGCGCCATGGCGGCGGCGCCTGTGCCCGCGCCCGTCGCTAATGACGATGCTTTTCTTGCACATCGGTTGGACGCCGTTGATTGGCTCGGCTCCCCTGACTTGGTTTGTGACTTGGCTTGACTCGACTTGGCGTGATTTGGTTTGAATTGGCTCGGCTACGCTCTGCTTGGCTTGGCTTGGCTTGGCTTGGCTTGGCTTGGCTTGGCTTGCTCGGGCTTGCGTTGGCTTGGCTCTGCTTGGCTTGGCTTGCTCGGGCTTGCCTTGGCTTGACTCGCGATGTGTCTACTTCCGGGCAGAGCCGTTGTGTCCTGTTGGTTTTATCGAGCCAAGGGGCTCGGAGGACGTGGTGTTCAGTGGGCGTGGAGGGTGATTCAGGGTTGCTTCAAGCTGAGTGCCAATGCTTTTCTGCGGAGTGACCACGCTCTCGCTGCTGCGGGCCAGAGAAAAGCTGCTTTCTTTGGTTACTTTCTTTGCAGCAGCAAAGAAAGTGACCCCCGCCCCGGGGAGGGGCAACGCTAATAGACCGACGCGAAAACAAGTTTCACGACCGAAAGAAAGACCGCACCGAGCGTTACTGCGTAGGTCCGCACCCCCGCCCCGGGGAGGGGCAACGCTAATAGACCGACACGGATACAAGTTTCACCAACGAAAATAGACCGACGCGAATACAAGTTTCACGAACAAAGAAAGAAAGTAAGAACGAGCGCCCCAACCGTTACGGCGCAAAGACCGCGAACGGCACTCTCGCGGAACGGGCGACCGCAAAAGCCCGCCCCCGCCCGAGAACCCCAAAAAGGCACCAAAAACCCCCTCTGTTCGACCCATCACGACAAGCCGCGATAGCGAACAATTCAACCTATCGAAAGAGGCACGCATTCATGGCTACCACTACTGCAAACCAGCAACCCATCGTTCCCGCGAAGAGCGGCAAGCTCAAGCGCATTCTGATCATCGCCATCGGGGCGATCGTCCTGCTCGGGGCAGGCGCCGGCGGCGCCTACTTCATGCTCGGCAAGTCCGCGCACGGCCCCGCGAAGCCCGCGCCGCTGCCGCCGCCCGTGTTCTTCCCGCTCGAGTCGCTGACAGTCAACCTGCAAGCCGACGACGGCATCATGCATTACCTGCGCGTCGGTCTCACGCTCAAGCTCAAGGACGAGAAAGGCCAAGCCGCGCTCACCGAACGCATGCCGGAAATCCGCAGCCGCATCCTGCTGCTGCTCTCCGCCAAGCATCCGGACGACCTCGCCGGCATCGACGGCAAACGCAAGCTCGCAGACGAACTGCGCGCAACCGTAGAAGCCGCCGCCAGCACGCCCGAACAGCCGGCCCACATCCAGGAAGTGCTCTTTACTGAATTCGTCGTTCAGTAAGCGCCCGGCACCCAACCAAGGAACGAGAGAGTCATGGGCCACGAAGAGTTCATGTCGCAAGAGGAGGTCGATGCCCTCCTCAAGGGCGTCACCGGCGAGATCGACCAGGTCTCCGACGAAAACAAGCCAGCCGGCGTCCGTCCCTACAACATTGCGACGCAGGAACGCATCGTCCGCGGCCGGATGCCCGGCCTCGAAATCATCAACGACCGCTTCGCGCGCCTCATGCGCGTGGGCATCTTCAACTTCATGCGGCGTTCGGCGGAAATCTCCGTCGGCCCGGTGAAGGTGCAGAAGTACAGCGAATTCACGCGCAATCTGCCGATCCCGACCAACCTGAACCTGGTCCATGTGAAGCCTCTGCGCGGCACGTCGCTGTTCGTGTTCGATCCGAACCTCGTGTTCTTCGTCGTGGATAACCTCTTCGGCGGCGACGGGCGGTTTCATACGCGCGTCGAAGGGCGCGAGTTCACGCAGACCGAGCAGCGCATCATTCACAAGCTGCTGAACCTCGTGTTCGAGCACTACGCGGCGTCATGGCGCAGCGTGCGCCCGCTCCAGTTCGAATACATGCGCTCGGAGATGCACACGCAGTTCGCCAACGTCGCGACGCCGAACGAAATCGTCATCGTGACGCAGTTCACCATCGAGTTCGGTTCGATTGGCGGCACGCTGCACATCTGCTTCCCGTACTCGATGATCGAGCCGATCCGCGATGTGCTCTCCTCGCCGATTCAGGGCGAGGCGCTCGAAGTGGACCGCCGCTGGGTGCGCGTGCTGTCGCAGCAGGTGCAGTCGGCGGAAGTCGAGCTGACGGTGGAGCTCGCCGAGATCCGCTCGTCGTTCGCGAAGCTGCTCAACATGCGCGCGGGCGATGTCTTGCCGATCGACATTCCCGAGCACGTGGTCGCCAAGGTGGACGGCGTGCCGGTGATGGAATGCGGTTACGGAATTTTCAATGGTCAATATGCGCTGCGTGTCCAGAACATGATCAGCAGCGCCAGCGATTCGACGAAGGAAGGTAGTTATGAGTGATCTGATGCAGGAAGGCACCCAGCCCGGCGCGACCGACATGAAAGACGAAGAACTCTCGATGGACGATTGGGCGAGCGCCCTTGCCGAGCAGAACGGCAACGAAGCGCCGGTCGCATCGGCGGGCGTGTTTCAGCCGCTTTCGAAGGCCGCGGCGCCCTCGACGCGCAACGACATCGACATGATTCTCGATATCCCCGTGCAGATGACGGTGGAACTCGGGCGCACGAAGATCGCGATCCGCAACCTGCTGCAACTGGCGCAGGGCTCGGTCGTGGAACTGGACGGCCTCGCAGGCGAGCCGATGGACGTGCTCGTGAACGGCTGTCTGATCGCGCAGGGTGAAGTGGTGGTCGTGAACGACAAGTTCGGCATTCGCCTGACGGACATCATCACGCCGTCCGAACGTATCCGGAAGCTGAATCGATGAAACGCCTCGCCACCGTTGTCGTGTTGGCCGCGCCGATCTTCGCCCATGCAGCCGACATGAACGCCGTGAATCACGCCGCGCAGATCGCCTCGGGCGTCGGCGCGGGCAGCGCGGTGCCGTCGCTCGGCTTCGGCGCGGTGCTGCAAACGCTGCTGGGGCTCGCCGTCGTCATCGGCTTCGTGTTCGGCTGCGCATGGCTCGCCCGCAAGTTCGGGTATCAGGGCGGCAAGCGCAGCGGGCTCGTCAAGGTGGTGGGCGGCGCATCGCTCGGCAACAAGGAGCGCGTGGCAGTGGTCGAGGTCGGCGATACGTGGCTCGTGCTCGGCGCAGGCCCCGGCAACGTGCGGCTGCTTCACACGATGCCCGCCGGTTCCGCCGAAGCCGAAGTGCCGGCCGGCGTTGCGGGATCGCCCGCGCAAACGTTGCCGGGCTCGTTCGGCCAGCGCTTTCGCGATGCACTCGCCGGCGAAGCGAACAAGCGGCTTCAGAAGTTCGTCAGTACGGGCAAGTAAAGCCTGTTCGTTCAGCCGATTCATCGGGCGTGCTCCGCGAGGGCCACGCCCGATTTGCTTTAGGCGACGCGCTCTCGCAATAGAACGAGTTAGCGCCGAATTGCCCTTCTGTTCGCGCCATCGTTTGCGGCCGGGATAGTCAACAATTCATGCCATCGAAAGAGGCAGGACATCATGGCTATCACATTCGTCATTTTTCAGAGTCAGCGGCTTGGCGACGCAATCAAGCGTCTGTTGCAGTTCGTCGGCGGGAGCAAGTAATGCAGGTCGGTCGTCACATTGTCCGGGGCGTGAAGCTCGCGCTTCCGGTCGTCATCGCGCTGTCGCCGCTCGCGGCACTCGCGCAAAGCACGGCGGGTTTGCCCGCGTTCAACACGAGCCCCGGCCCCAACGGCGGCACGACGTATTCGCTCAGCGTGCAGACGATGCTGCTGCTGACGATGCTCTCGTTCCTGCCCGCGATGGTCCTGATGATGACGAGCTTCACGCGCATCATCATCGTGCTGTCGCTGTTGCGCCAGGCGCTCGGCACGTCCAACACACCGCCGAACCAGGTGCTCGTCGGCCTCGCGCTCTTTCTTTCGTTCTTCGTGATGTCGCCGGTGCTCGACCGCGCCTACAACGACGCATACAAGCCCTTCTCCGAAGGCCAGATCGCGATGGATCAGGCCATGACGCGCGGCGTCGCGCCCTTTAAGCAGTTCATGCTGAAGCAGACGCGCGAATCGGACCTTGCGCTCTTCGCCCGCATTTCCAAGGCTCCGCCGATGAACGGCCCGGAAGACGTGCCGCTTTCGCTGCTCGTGCCGTCGTTCATCACGAGCGAGCTGAAGACCGGTTTTCAAATCGGCTTCACGATCTTCATTCCGTTTCTCATCATCGACATGGTGGTGGCGAGCGTGCTGATGTCGATGGGCATGATGATGGTGTCGCCCACGACCATCGCGCTGCCTTTCAAGCTGATGCTGTTCGTGCTCGTCGATGGCTGGCAGTTGCTCATCGGCTCGCTGGCTCAAAGTTTCGTATCGTAAGGAGACGCGCATGACACCCGAATCCGTCATGACGATGGCGCATCAGGCGATGGTCGTCGCGCTGTTGCTCGCCGCGCCGTTGCTGCTGGTCGCGCTCGTCGTGGGTCTCGTCGTGAGCCTGTTTCAGGCGGCCACGCAGATCAACGAATCGACGCTCTCGTTCATTCCGAAGCTGATCGCGGTCGCCGTGACGCTGGTGATCGCCGGTCCGTGGATGCTATCGACGCTGCTCGACTACATGCGCCACGTCTTCACGATCACGCCCGCGATCACCGGCTAAAGCGTTCGATGTTCTCCGTCACCTACGCGCAACTGAACGGCTGGCTCACCGCGTTTCTGTGGCCGTTCGTGCGCATTCTCGCGCTCCTCGCCACCGCGCCGGTGCTGAGCCACATGGCCATACCGGTGCGCGTGAAGATTGCGCTCGGCGCGTTCATCACGCTGATCGTCGCGCCGACTTTGCCCGCGATGCCGCAAACGACGGTGTTCTCGGCGGCCGGCATATGGATCATCGTCAATCAGTTTCTGATCGGCGCGGCCATCGGAATGACGATGCAGATTGCATTCGCCGCCGTCGATGCCGCGGGCGAGTTCATCGGCCAGCAAATGGGCCTCGGCTTCGCCATGCTTTACGATCCGCGCGAGGGCGGCAATGCGGTGGTCATCTCGCGCTATCTGAACACGCTTGCGATGCTCGCGTTTCTCGTCTTCGACGGCCATCTGCAATTGATCAGCGCGCTCGTGACGACGTTCCAGAACGTGCCGATCCAGGCGAACGTGGTGGCGGCGGCATCGCATGCGCAGGGCTGGCGGGTGCTTGTCGGCTACGGCACCAGTATCTTCGGCACGGGACTGCTGCTTTCGCTGCCTATCGTGGCGGCGCTGCTCATCTCGAATCTGGCGCTGGGCATTCTGAACCGGGCCGCGCCGCAGATCGGGATTTTTCAGGTTGGGTTTCCGGTCACGATGCTCGTGGGCTTGTTGCTCTTGCAACTCATGTTGCCTAATCTGATGCCGTTCTTCTTGCGCATCTTCGATGCGGGTATCGCGCAAGTGGGGCGGGTGGCTGGGGCGCTTTATTGAGCTTGGGCGTCGGCGGCGGGATGCCGCCCCCGGCATTCAGTTTCCTGCCACATCATCGGTTGTTCGACACGCGTATTGGATTGCGGAAGACCGACTGTCAGCGATGAAGTTGCGCCATCGTCGTCGTGCGATGTCGGGGACAGCAACGGAGGACCGCTCTCTCGCGCAACGCCCGCAAGCCCCGCGCGCTGATCCTGCCCCTTCGAAACGTCTGCCATTTCCTTAGCACGCCATCGGTCGATCGACACGCGTATCTGATTGCGGCGGTCGACACGGCATATCGGCTTCAGCAAGGAAGTTGCGCCACTGTCGTCGTGCGATGCCAGAGAAAACAACGGGGCACCGTTCTTTCGCGCAATGCCCGGCGAACTGCTATCGCTTTCAGCGAAATCGCGCGCTTATGCGTCCAATTCAACGTCTGCGACTTCCAACGCACGCCATCGATCGGCACCGTATCTGATTGCGGCGGTCGACACGGCATACCGACTGCCGGCAACGAAGCTGCGCCATCGTCGCCGTGCCATGCCGGAGGCCGCAACAGCGCACCGCTCTCCCAAGGAATGCCCTACAAACCCGGCGCGTTCATTCGTCCGGTACAGCGTCTTCCATTTTCCTCCCACTTCATCGACGGTTCTACACGCATATTCACTCGCGGCGGTCGAGACGGCATACCGACCGTCAGCAACGACGCTACGCCTTCGTCGTTGCGCGGCGCCGAAAACAACAACGGGGCAAAGCTCTCCCGAGCCATGCCCCGCAACCTCCTGCCGCTTCTATCGATACCGCCGCGCTTACCCGCCCAGATAATCGAACAACGACATCTTCTGAATCTGCGTGAACGCCATCTGCGCCGCCTGAAGCGAGTTCTGCGTCAACTCGTACGAGCTGATCGACGAAACCAGGTCGATCTGCGTCAGGTTCGCCAGATCCGATGCGTTCTGGGTCTGCGTCGTCTGCATCGCCGTCTGCGTCGATTGAATCTGCTGCTCGCGTCCGCCCACCACAGTCTGCGCCGCCAGCACGTTGTTGAACGTGTTGGTGATCTTCGTGCCCGCGGTCGTCAGCGCATTGGTCAGCGCGGCGTGCGCGCTGTCCGATCCGGTCGGCTGCTTCAGCGCGCTCACGAGGTTGTCGAGTGTCGCGAAGATGTCGTTGTTGCCAGCGGTCGCGGGCTGCACCGTGAAGCTGTCGCCATTGCCGGGCGCTCCTGCAACGGACACCTTCTGGCCGCCGAGCGTGATGTCCGCGCTGCCCGTGTACGCGGTCGGTGTCGTCGGCAACGACGAATCCGCCGGCACCGCCGTGACCGTGTAGCTCGTCGTGCCAGCGGTGGCATCCACGGCGAACTGGATCGTGTAGGTGCTGCCGTTATTCGGATTGCTCGGGTCGGAAACGCTCACGCCGCTGATCGTGCCGGTGCCCGTATTCGTGGCAGCCGCGCTCGAAACAGGCGCGCTTTCCGTCGGCGACACGCTGCCGAAAATCGACTGGCCCGGATCGCCCACCGCAATCGACCGTCCCGCGCTGATCTGCACCGTGCGCTGACCGGCATCGCCCGAATAAGTCGCGCCGACACCCGACGGGTTGTTCGTGTACGGCTGGGTGCCGCCCTTGAGGCCCGAGAAGATGTAATTGCCGTCGCTGTCCGTGGTGTTCGCGATGTTCATGAGCTGATCGCGATAGCCCTGAATCGCATTGGCGATGGCCGAGCGGTTTGCGTCCGTCAGCGAGCCGTCGCCGGCCTGCACGAGCTTCGTCTTGATGCTTTGCATCACGTCGCTCACGTCGCTCAGCGTGGAGTCTTCCTGTTGCAGCGAGGAGAGCGCCTTCGTCTGATTCGTGCCGTATTGCGTGAGCGCGTTGCCCTGCATCGTGAGCTGCACGGCCTGCGCCGCGCCGAGCGGGTCGTCGGACGCGGTCATGATGCGCTTGCCCGACGAGATCTGCTGATACATGGACGCCAGCGTGCTCTGCTGGTCGCTCATGGAAGCGACGTTCAGATTGAAGTACTGGGAACTGGAAATACGCATCGCGAGTTGCCTCAGTTGAAGATGCCGAGCAGCGTCTGGAACAGCGACGACGCGGTTTGAATCACCTTGCTGTTCGCCTGATAGAGCTGCTGATACTGGATAAGGTTGGCCGCTTCCTCGTTCAGGTTCACGCCTTGCACGGACTGCTGTGCCGCTGTCGCCTGATTGAGCAGCGCCGTCTGCGACGAACTCGTCGCCTTGAGCTGATTGGCCTGGTTGCCGATGTCGTTCACGTAGCTCGCGTACGAACCCGTGAGCGTATCGGTGCCGCCATTGAGCGACTTCGCCGAGACGAGGTTCGCCATCGCGAGCGCGTTGCTGCCGTCGCTCGTGCCGCCCTTGTTCGCGGCGATGTTGAACACGTCCTTGTCGGCGGGAACGCCGCTCAATGTCGCGCTCACGCCGTTGGACGTGATCGTGAGTCCCTTCGAAGCGTCGTACGGAATCGTCGAATTCGCGGTGTACGCGGTGCCGTTCACGGTCACATCGACGTTCGACGTGAAACCGCCTGCGGCCTTGTCGTACGTGAGCGAGATGTTCGACGGCATGCTGTAGCCCGCCGCCACCGTCGCTGACGTGATCGAGCCGGTGCCCGTGTTCGAGGTCGATGCCGAGCTCACCGCCGGCGATGCCGCCGCGATCGCGGTGGGGCTCTTCGTCGTCAGCGCGAAGTTGTCCAGCGCGCCGCGCGTGGGCTGAATGCTGAAGGAGTCGCCCTTCTGCATCGAGCCGGACACGGTGATGTTGAGGCCGTCGAACGTGCCGCTGCTGGCGGGCGGCGTAATGCTGCCGAGCGATTTGCCCGACGCCGGGTCCGTCACTTCGTAGTCCGTACCGTTGTACGTCAGGGTGTAGTCGCCCGTGGAAGGCTGCGACGCGTCGGCGAACGAGACGGCCACGTTGCCGTTGCCCTTGTTGCGCGCGTCGGAATAGACGTTGGGCGTGCCGGTCGAAAAGAGCGCGCCGCCGGCCTTGCCGCTGAGGTCCAGGCCGAGCGCGTTCTGGCCATTCAGTTGCGAGGCGAAGCTCGTCGCGATGGCGCCGAGTTGCGCCTGCGCGGGATCGAGCGTCTGAGTGCGGAAGTCGATCAGGCCGCCTACGACGCCGCCCGTCAGCGCGGAATTGTCGATGTACTGCGTGTTCGCGGCGGTCTGCGGCGTGCCGTCGGTCCGCTTGAACGCGACGGTCAGCTCGCTCGGATCGGAGGGCGACGTCACGGTCTGCAGCCCGTACTGCGTATTGCCGACGACGAGCGGCTGCCCGTTGCCGATGAACACGTTGAAGTTGCCGTCCTGCTGCACGACTTGCACGCCGATCATCGAGCTGAGGTTCGCCACGGCCTGATCGCGTTGATCGAGCAACTGGTTCGGCTGCTGGCCCGAGGCGCTTGCGCCGTTGATCTGCTTGTTGAGATCGGCGATTTGCTGCGCGTAGTTATTGATCGACGAGACGGCGCTCGACAGCTGCGTGTTGACGCTCTGGCGCAGCTGGTCGTATTGCTCGCCGGCGGAGGTCATCTGATCGGCGAGCGTTTGCGCGCTGCTGACGAGCGACTGACGCGAGGCGGTGCTGCTCGGCGAGTTGGCCACCGACTGCAAGCCGGAGAAGTAGTTGCTGATGCCCGCAGCGATGCCCGACGTCGGATCGCCGACGAGGTTGTTGAGCTGCGAGAGCATCGTGTAATACGTGTTCGCCGCGCTGCTCGCCGACTGCGTGTTGTTGACTTGCGTCGTCAGGTACTGGCTGTACTGTCGCGTGACGGTGACCGTCTGCACGCCATTGCCGAGATAGCCCGAGCCGGTGCTTTGACCGGACGCTTCCTGATACGCGACCTTCTCCAGCGTATAGCCGGGCGTGGCGGCGTTGCTGATGTTCTGGCCGGTCGTCGTGAGGCCCCACTGGGCCGCATTCAGGCCCGACAAGCCGATGTTGATGATGTTGTTGGACATGCACGAATCCTTTTCTGGCGCTGCCGCTTGATTGCACGTTATATCGGCTGTTCGCCGGGGAAATTTAATGGTTTCCTTTCTGACGCTTTTGGAGGGTCGCCTGCGGCGGGCGTTGTTTGGGTTCTTGCATTTTGCTTCTATGTTTGCGGGGGGTATGCGGCGATGTACGGGGCGTTCTTGGGCTAATTCGCGGGTTTGGTCTTGCGGTTTTTTTTGCTGCTGCGGCGGTTTCTTTGTTCCGTTCGTTCATGGAACTTGTATTCGTGTCGGTCTATTAGCGTTGCCCCTCCCCGGGGCGGGGGTCACTTTCTTTGCTGCTGCAAAGAAAGTAACCAAAGAAAGCAGCTTTTCTCTGGCCCGCAGCAGCGAGAGCGTGGTCACTCCGCAGAAGAGCATTGGCACTCAGCTTGAATCAACCCTGAATCACCCTCCGCGCCCACTGAACGCCACGTCCTCCGAGCCCCTTGGCTCGATAAAACCAACTAGACACAACGGCTCCACGTAGAAATAATCTCGTGCCAAGCCAAGCCAAGCCAAGCCAAGCCAAGCCAAGCCAAGCCAAGCCAAGCCAAGCCAAGCCAAGCCAAGCCAAGCCAATGGACTCGCAACTGGAGTAGAGAAGTCGCAATGAGCGCCGACGCGCGGGCAGGTGTCGGGCGTCGGCGTGCCGAGCCCAGGGCGGCCCGGCAGGTCTAAGACACGTTTAGTTGAATTTGTCGTTCAGTGGTGCGAAGTGTTCCACTGGTTTTGTCGAGCCAAGGGGCTCGGAGGACGTGGCGGACAGCGGGCGTGGAGGGTGATTCAGGGCTGATTCAAGCTGAGTGCCAATGCCGTTCTGCGGAGTGCACCCTCATTCAAAACCGCGGGCGAAAAAGCTGCTTTCTTTGGTTACTTTCTTTGCAGCAGCAAAGAAAGTGACCCCCGCCCCGGGGAGGGGCAACGCTAATAGACCGACGCGAATACAAGTTCCACGAAGAGAAGACCGCGCGCCCCGAGAGACAGCAAAAAGCTAGAAGAGCAAAAAAGCGGTCCAAGTGCGGTTCCAAGCAAACCGCAACCCCCTACCGTGCTAAAGCCCGCCGCTTCATCTCGAGCTGAGTAATGAGCCGCTGCAGCGTATTCTCCGCCGACCCGGGCATCGAAGTGAACTTGAAGCCGAGCGTAAACCGCCGGTCGCCCTTGAGCGTAGTCGACTCGCGATGCGACACCAGCCTCATGTCGAGCGTCACCTTGCCCGTCGCGGTAAAGTGCAGTTCGGCATCCTGAATTTCCACGCCCAGTTCCATGTCGGCCACGCGCTCGTCGGTCGTGCGCAACGCCACGCCGCCCAGCGACAAATCATGCACCTCGAAACGGAACCGCTCGCCATCCGGCAGCGATCCGCTGCAAATGTACGGATCGAGCACCGGCGCTTCCACGCGGAAATATTCGCGGCGTTGCATGTAATACAGCACCGGCGGAAACTCCGCCTCGAAAGCGGGACGGCCGTCGAACGTCGTCTGGCGCGGCGTGGCCGTCGTGAACTCGACGCGCACGCCTTCCGGCGCTGCGTGAAAGATCAGCTTCGGCGCTTGCAGCACGTCGCGGTTCTGCTCCGCAACGCCGCCCCAGTCGAAGGTGAAGCGGTGCGACGTCACATCGACATCCAGGAGTCGTGTGACGATTTGCGCGTCGCCGTACTGTGCGGTCAGGAAATCCCCGCGATTGGCGAGATTGCGCAGCGCCACGCCGATTTCCAGCGGATTCCGGCGTCCGAAATCCACGTTGTGGTCGCTGTCTTCCTCGGCAATATCTTGCTTCTGATAACTGTTCATGGTGCTAGCCGTGTCCATTTTGCCCGCGCATCGCCTGCAGCCCACGCCACGCGGCTCGCCGAACCGTCATTGATCCGGCACTGTCGTCTTCGGGTTAGCGGCATGCCTGTTCGAAAGTTTAGGGGCGCTCGCGACTTTCTTATGTGGTGCGCCGTCCCATCCGACGTAAAACGTTTGCTGGACACGTGTGGTCCCCTCGCCATCGGCGATGCACCACGTCGGCGCGTCGTCAGACGATCTGCCGCATGATCGAAATCAGCTTCTTCGCGTAATGCGGATCGGTCGCGTAGCCCGCCTTCTGCATGCCGTGCGCGAAGCCCGCCACGTCGCGCGATGCCTCGATCACCGGCGCATAGCGCGGATTGTTCTTGATGACTTTCGCGTAGTCGTTGAGCGCATCTTCGTACGAATCGTAGGCGCGAAAACGCTCGACGACCTTCTTCGGCTGGCCGTTGACGTACTCGGTCGTGAGGGAATCGACGGTCTTGCCGGTCCAGCCGGGCGTCGCCTTCACGCCGAAGATGTTGTGGCTCGTCGCGCCGTTCGCGTGCTTGATCTCGCGCTTGCCCCAGCCCGATTCCAGCGCCGCCTGACCGATGATGAAGCGCGCCGGAATGCCCGTCGCCGCGCTCGCCGCCTGCGCCGGCGCAGCGAGCCGCTCGACGAACGCATTCACCTTGTCGGAGCCCACGCCGCGCGCCGGCGGTTCGAGCGCGCTTGCGGCCGTATAGCCCTTGCCTTCCGATAGCGACGCGCCGTTCTTGTTGGCCTGCGCCGCCGCGTAGGCTTTCGCCATCGCGTTCATCGCGGCGATGTTGCCCGCGTTCGATTCGATATCGCCGCCGCCGCCCGAGAGCCCGCTCATCGCGTTCATCGCGTTCATCGCGTTGGCGCCGCCGCCCATGCCGCCCGCGTCGGTCTTGCCGCCCGCGTTGCGCATCAGCTGCTTGAGCATCATGTCCGCCACGCCGATGCCCTTCGAGGACATCTGCTGCGACAACTGCTGATCGAGCATCGCGGTGAAGGACTTCGAATCGTTGGAGTCGAACGGGCTGTCGGACGGCGTCGCGTCGCGCATGCTCTTCAGCATCATCTGCGTGAAGACGGCGTCGAACTGCTTGGCGGCCGCCTTCAGGCCCTGCTGCGGATCGGCCTGCGCCTGGGCGCGCAGCGCGTCGAAGCCCTGGGTGTCGAGCGCGAAGCGGTTCGAGAGATTCGCGAGGCCGCCGCCCGCATCGGTCGATGCCAGCGCGGAGTTGGCGATGCCGCTCGTCAGGTTCGAGTTCATGTGCCGGGCTCCTTAGATGATTTCGAGGTCGGCGCGCAGCGCGCCTGCCGCCTTCATCGACTGGAGAATCGAGATCAGGTCTGCGGGCGTTGCGCCGAGCGCATTGAGCGCCTTCACGACATCGGCGAGATTCGCGCCGGCCGAAAGCATCTTGAGCGCGCCGCTGTCCTGCTTCAGCTGAATCTGCGACTGCTTGGCCGCCACCGTCTGGCCGTTCGAAAGCGCGTTCGGCTGGCTCACCGCCGTCTGCGTGTTGATGACGACCGAGAGATTGCCGTGCGCGACCGCGCAGTTCTGCAGCGTGACCATCTGATTCATCACGATGGAGCCGGTGCGCGCGTTCAGGATCACCTTCGCGGCGGCCTGCGCCGGACGCACGTCGATGTTCTGCAACTGCGCCATGAACTGCACCTGCTCGCTCGCGTCTTGCGGCGCGCGCAGCTGAATGGTGCGGCCGTCGAGCGCGAGCGCCGTGCCCATGCCGAACTGGTTGTTCACCGCCGCGACGATGCGCTGCGTCGTGTCGAAGTCCATCTCGCGCAGTTCCATCTGCATGACGCCGCCTTGCTGCTGCAACGCTGCCGGCACCGCGCGCTCGACGATGGCGCCCGCCGAAATGCGGCCCACCGCGAGCTGGTTCACCTGCACCTTGCTGCCGTTCGCGCTCGCGCCCGCGCCGCCGACGACGAGGTTGCCCTGCGCCATCGCATAGACCTGGCCGTCCGCGCCCTTGAGCGGCGACATGAGCAGCGTGCCGCCGCGCAGGCTCTTCGCATTGCCGAGCGACGACACCGTGACGTCGATCGCTTCGCCGGGACGCGCGAAAGGCGGCAGCGTCGCGGTCACCATCACGGCGGCGACGTTCTTCAGTTGCATGTTCTGCGTCGTCGCCGAGTTCACCGTGATGCCGAGGTTGCCGAGCATGTTCGTCAAGCTCTGCGTGGTGAACGGCGTCTGCATGGTCTGGTCGCCGGTGCCGTCGAGACCGACGACGAGGCCGTAGCCGATCAGCGGGTTGTCGCGCACGCCCTGGAACGAGACGAGGTCTTTCAGGCGCTCGGCGTGCGCGTGCTGCGCGGAAGTCAGGGCCACGAGCGCGGCCGCGAGCGAGAACGAAACGAAACGGAGAAGCGGATTCATGATCAGAACGGCGCCACGTTGAGGAAGAAGCGTTGCAGCCAGCCCATGTTCTGCGCTTCGTCGATATAGCCTTTCGCCGAATATTCGATCTTCGCGTCGGCGATCTGCGTGGAGTACACGGTGTTGCTGCCCGAGATGGTCGTCGGATTGACGACGCCCGAGAAGCGCACGAATTCGTTGCCCTGGTTGATGAGCATCTGTTTTTCGCCGCTCACCATCAGGTTGCCGTTGGGCAGCACTTCGGTGACCGTGACGGTGAGCGTGCCGCTGAACGTGTTCGCCGCGCTCGCGCCGCCCGCCGCCGTGAACTTGTTCGCGCCGCTCGCGGACAGGTTAGTGTTGTTGAAGAGTCCGCCGAAGATGCCGGGCGTCGTCGGCACCGAGAACGACCCGGTGCCGCCGCGGTTGGTGTTCGCCGCCGACGACTTCGTCGCGTTCACGTTTTCCGAGATCACGATGGTCAAGATGTCGCCGACATTGCGCGGACGCTGGTCTTCGAAAAGCGGCCGGCCCGCGTAGCCCGCGTTGTAGATCGCGCCGGGCGAGCGCCCGCCGCTGGGCGGCTGCGGCGGACGCGCGGTCATCGGCTGCTGGACGATCGGCTCCTTCGGCACGAGGCCGCATGCGCCGAGCGCGGCGACGAGTGCGGCAACCGCTGCACGCTTGAAGATTTGAGTGGGCGACATCTTGGTGACTCGTATGAAGCTGAATGAAGCGTTAGTGTGACGCCATCCCTTGCGTTTTCATCCGTTGAAAAGAGGGTTAAACCTGCATCTGAGAAAGCGTTTGCAACATCTGGTCGGACGTGGTCACGGCCTTGCTGTTGATTTCGTAGGCGCGTTGCGTCTGGATCATGTTGACCAGTTCCTGCACCACGTTCACGTTCGACGCTTCCACATAGCCCTGTTGCAGCGTGCCCGCGCCGTTCAGGCCCGGCTGCGACACGTTCGGCGCGCCGGAGCTGCCCGTCTCGGAGAACAGGTTCTCGCCGCGCGCTTCCAGACCGGCCGGGTTGATGAACGTTGCGAGCTGAACGGAGCCGACGTTCGTCGCGGCCGTCGAGTTCGGCTGCGTGATGGACACGGTGCCGTCCGAGCCGATGGTGATCGACGTCGCGTTGCTCGGAATGGTGATGGCCGGGTTCAGCTGATAGCCGCTCGACGTGACGAGCTGGCCTTGCGCGTTGGTCTGGAACGAGCCGTCGCGCGTGTATGCCGTGGTGCCGTCGGGCATCGTCACCTGAAAGAAACCCTGGCCGTTGATGGCCACGTCCTTCGAGTTGCCGGTCTGTTGCAGGTTGCCCTGCGTGTAGAGGCGTTCCGTTGCGACTTGCTGGACGCCCGTGCCGAGCTGCACGCCCGAGGCGAGTTCGGTTTGCTGCGTGGAGTTCGCGCCCGGCTGGCGCGTGGTCTGGTACAGCAGGTCTTCGAACACTGCGCGCGAGCCCTTGAAGCCGTTGGTGCTCACGTTGGCGAGGTTGTTCGAGATAACGTCCATCTGCGCCTGCTGCGCATTCATGCCGGTCGCGGCGATATAGAGAGAGCGATTCATGTCTGTGTTGTCCTGAGTGTCTTGCAGGCCGCTTAGGAGAAGTTGAGCAGCTTGTTGGCCGATTGTTCGTTCTGGTCCGCCGATTCCATGAGCTTCGTCTGCATCTGGAACTGGCGCGCGTTGGTGATCATCGAGACCATCGCGGAGACCGGGTTCACGTTGCTGCCTTCGAGCGCGCCGCCGGCCACGACCACGTTCGGGTCCGCATCGGCTGGGTCGCCCGACGCGGTGCGATAAAGACCGTCGTCGCCGCGCGAGAGCGTCGACGGGTCCGGATTGACGAGCTTCAGTTGATCCACCGTCGCAATCGCGGTCGGCGGATCGCCCGGAATCAGCGCGGACACCGTGCCGTCCTTGCCGATGGTCACTTCAGCGCCCGGCGGCACCGAGAGCGGGCCGCCGTTGCCGAGCACCGGAAGGTTGTTCGCGGTGACGAGCTGGCCGTTCTGGTCCACGTGCAGATTGCCGGCGCGGGTGTATGCCTCGCCGCCGTCCGCCGTCTGCACGGAGAGCCAGCCGGGCCCTTGCACGGCGACGTCGAGCGGATTGCCAGTCTGCTGGATCGGGCCGGCCGAGTAATCCGCCGTCGGCGTCGACGAGAGCACGAAAGTGCGCGTCGTGCCGTCGGCGGACTGGTTCTCGAACGACATCGGCACCTGACGGAACGCCGCGAGTTGCGCCTTGAAACCCGTGGTCGATGCGTTCGCCAGGTTGTTCGCCACGACGGCTTGCTGTTCCAGCGACTGGCTTGCGCCGGTCATCGCGGTGTAGATCAGACGGTCCATGAATCGCTTCCTTCTTTCCTGATGCGTCTATTGCTTGCGGACGGTGATTACAGATTGATCAGCGTCTGGTCGACGGTCTGCTGCGTCTTGATCGTCTGCGCGTTCGCCTGATAGTTGCGCTGCGCGGTGATCAGATTCACGAGCTCGCTCGTCAGATCGACGTTGGAGTTTTCCACCGCGCCGCCTTGCAGCGTGCCGTGGTTCGTCGAGCCCGGCGCGCCCACTTGCGGCGCGCCCGAAGCGGCCGTTTGCGCGTACACGTTGCCGCCGAGGTTCTGCAGGCCGTTCTGGTTGTTGAAGTTCGCGACCGCGATTTGCCCGAGCGCCTTCGTTTCGCCGTTCGAGTAATTGCCGGTCAGCATGCCGTCGGTGCCGACGGTGAAGCCCGTCAGTTCGCCCGTGCTGTTGCCGTCCTGATGCAGGTTCGTGAGGCCGCTCTTCGCGCCGTACTGCGTGGTGCCGGAGAGATCGAGCGTCAACGATTGCGTCGTCGCGCCGGAGGGGTCCGCGCCGTTCGGAATGGTGAACGTGAACTTCGAGCCGCTCGTCAGGTTGCCCGACGAATCGAACGTCACCGCGCCGAGGTCGGTCTTCTGCGAGACCGGATCGCCGTAGCCCGCGAACGCTTCCCACGAGCCGGTGCCGGTCTTCGTGAAGTACACGGACACCTTCTGCGTGCCGCCGAGCGTGTCGTACACGTCCACCGAAGTCGACGCGTTGTACGTGTTGCCGTTGGTCGGATCGAAGCTGCTCGCCGCGTGGTCCGTGTCCTGCGAGTTCAGGTTGAACGCAGCGGTGATCGTCTTGGTCGCCGTCGGGGCGATGTTCGCGGTCGGCACGGTGAGCGGCACCGTGCTCGCGCTGCTGACGACGCCGCCCGAATCGGCCGCGTAGCCCATCAGTTGCAGGCCCGCCGAGTTGACGATTTTGCCGCTGTCGTCCAGATGGAAGACGCCGTTGCGCGAATACACGGTCGCGCCGTTGTTCGACAGCTGGTAGAAGCCGTTGCCGTTGATCGCGACGTCGAGCGCCTGATTGGTCGTCGTGATCGTGCCTTGCGAGAACTGCTGCTGGACTTCCGCGAGGCGCGTGCCGATGCCGATCTGGTTCGACACGGCCGTCGCCATGGAACTGGCGTACATGTCCGCGAATTGCGCGGCGCCCTGCTTGAAGCCGACGGTGTTCGAGTTCGCGATGTTGTTGCCGATGACGTCGAGGTCGCTCGACGCGGCGCCGAGGCCGCTCAGTGCTTGTTGGTAGCTCATGGTTTATCTCTTCGCCGGGCGCATCCCGGCGTCAAAGGAAAGTGGAATCAAAGAATCGATGCGACGCTCGACAGCCCGACCGTCGAACCGTTGGACAGCTTCAGGCCCGGCGTGCCGCCCGTCATTTGCACGACGCTCTGCACCTGCGAGGCCGACAGCGTCGTCGCGGTCGCCTGCTGGCCGTTGATCGTGCCTTGCGCGGTGATCGTGTAGGTGCCGTCGGCGAGCGTGGCGCCCTTCGAGTCGACCGGCGTCCAGCCCGATACCGGCACGACGCCCGAGCCTTGCGCGCCGAGATCCAGCGTGTTGACGATGTTGCCGGACTTGTCCTTCACGACGATCTGCAGATCGCTCACGTCGTTGGCGAGCTGCACGCCGAACGTCGACGACGCGCCGCTCGACACCGTCATGCTGCTTCCCGGCGCGAGCACGTTCGAGCCGATCAGCATGGCGGCCTGCGTGGACTGGCCCGCGGAAAGCTGCGTCGCGAGCGAACTGAGCGACGTGTTCAGCTGACCGATGCCCGTCACCGTGTTGATCTGCGCGAGCTGCGAAGTCATCTGCGAGCTGTCGGCGGGATTCGTCGGGTCCTGATTCTTCAACTGCGTCACGAGCAGCGTGAGGAACGTGTTCTGCAGATCCGAAGCGGACGTGCCGCCCGTGCTGCTGGTGCTGCTCGAAGAGCTGGACGCGCTCTTCGCGCCGTTCATGGTGTCCAGCAGCGTCTGCGACACCGTGGTGCCGTTGCTGCCGATGGTGGTGTTCGTCGTCACGGTTGGATTCCTCAGGTTCCGATGGTCAGAGTCTTGAGCATCAATTGCTTGGCGGTATTGAGCGTCTCGACGTTCGCCTGGTAGGAACGCGACGCGGAAATCATATTGACCATTTCCTGCACCGGATCGACGTTCGGCAGCGTCACATAGCCGTCCGCGTTGGCCGCCGGGTTGCTCGGGTCGTAGCTCGTTTTCATCGGGCTGGGATCGTCGATCACGCCCGTCACCTGCACGCCGCCGACTTGCTGGCCGGAGCCGCTTTTCGCGCCGCCGAGCGGATCGACCGCGAAAACGACCTGCTTCGCCTTGTACGGCTGGCCGTCGGGGCCGGTCGTGCTGTCCGCGTTCGCGAGATTCGACGCGGTCACGTTCAGGCGCTGCGCCTGAGCAGACATCGCCGAACCGGCGACGCTGAAAATGTTCATCAATGAAGGCATGGCTTTCTTAACTGTTGGACGTGATGGCGGACAACATCGACTTGATCTGCGAGGTCATCACGGTCATTCCGGCTTCGAAATGCAGCGCGTTGTCCGCGAACTGCACGCGTTCGGCGTCGAGATCGACGGTGTTGCCGTCGAGCGAAGGCTGGCTCGGCACGCGATACGCAAGGCGGCCGTAGTCGTCGGTCGAGCCGCCGGACGCGGTGAGCGTCGAGGCGCCGGACATGTGGCCCTTCGCGGTTACGGCGAGCGACCCGCTCGCGCTCACCGAAACCGGCTGCGCCATCCTTAGCGTCGCCGTGTTCGAGGCGGTGGCGGACGCGCCGTCCTTCTTCAGCGCCCCGGCGAGCGCGGTCGAGAAATCGACATCGCGCGCCTTGTAGCCGGGGGTGTCGGCGTTCGCGATGTTCGACGACAGCAGTTCCTGCCGGTAAGCGCGCACATCGAGCGCCTCACGGCCGAACGCGAGTTCCTTGTCGAGTCTGTCTAGCATTCGTTTCTTCTCCGGTCCCATCCGGGATGGTTGTCGCCTGGCCCCGCCCAATCGCCGGGGGGTTTTTGCATGACACGCATCTTAGGAGCGCCGCGCAATAACTAATCCGATGAATAACCGGGAAACGCGGCCTCTATTCGAGGCTTGAGCGCGGCCCGGCGTATCTAGAATCTGCGTCGAGAGTGGGAAGCGGCGTTTTCAGAGCCGCGACCGCACGCAGTGGCCGCAGCGCGCGGCCCGATCCATTCAGATACGCAGTCGCTCGCTACGCGGCGGCGAGGAGAGCAGTGATGAGCAGGTCCGTCAGACAGTCGTCGAACGTTGCGATGCGTGCGAGCGCCATGAAGCGCGGCGCGCGTGCAGCGGCGCGCGGCGTGGCGGGCGCGTCGCTCTTGCTCGGCTTCGCGGCGGGCGCATTCGCGCAGCAGAGCGACGGCATGATCGCGATTCCGGGCAACGCGGAAACGAATCCCGCCGCCGTCGCGGAAATGGCGAAGAGTCTTGGCTCGTCGAAAACCGTGGCCGCAGCCGCGCCCGCGCCGACGCCCGCTCCTGTGGCCGACATGGCGCGGGCGTCGGGTTATCGCGCCGCGACGAGCGCCGCCGACGCCGCCATGCGCCACGCCGCGCTCGCGCTGGAAGCGCACGCCGAAGCCGCCGACGACGCCATGGACGACGCAGGCGGCATGATCGTCGTTCCGGGGCCGGGCGAAGCGAAGCCCGCTACGGCGACGCCGGCGAAAGCGCCCGTCGCCGTCTCGCGCGGCGATGCGTCAGCGGCTAGCGCAAGGCAGATCGCATCGCGCGACGTGATGCCAGTCGTCGTCATGCGCGACGACGCGACGCCCGGCGCGGCTGGCGCACGCCCGATCGCGGCCGCCGCTGCATCGCCGGTTCGCTCCGCCAATTATTCAGCCGCCGCTGCCGCCGCCTCGCCGATGAAACGCGTGAGTTTCTCGCCGGCCACGGCAGCCGCGCAAACGCCGTCAGCCGCCGCCACGGCGCAGGACGGCGAATCCATCCGCGTCGCCGCGCTCACGTTCCTTCAGCAGCAGGCGGCGGGCTTGCCCGGCAAGGTGGATATCACCGTGACGCCGGTCTTCCCGCGCGGCCTCGCGCCCTGCTCCGCGCTCGATCCGTTCATGCCGACCGGCGCGCGTCTCTGGGGCCGCGTGACCGTGGGCGTGCGCTGCGTCGGCGAGCGGCCGTGGACGCTGTACGTGCAGGCGCGCGTCTCCATCAACGCGACGTATTACACCGCCGCGCGCGCCATCGCGCCGGGCGAAGTGCTCGCGAGCGCCGATCTCGTCGCCCGCGACGGCGATCTCACGGCGATGCCCCAAGCCGTCGTCACCGATCCGTCGCAGGCCGTCGGCGCGGTGGCGTTGTCGCGCGTGCCGGCTGGCTTGCCGCTGCGCACCGACATGCTGCGCGCCGCGAGTTCCGTGGCGATCGGCCAGACGGTCCATGTGGTCGCCGACGGCAGCGGCTTCTCGATTTCCGCCGATGGCAGCGCCATGAACAACGCCGCGCCCGGCCAGCAGGTCCGCGTGAAGACGGCCGGCGGACAGATCATCACCGGCATCGTGAAGGATAGTCAGACGGTGGAAGTTCGCATGTAAGCGGACTTGTGTGCGGCAGCAGACGTTCTGTTGCAATTTGTTGCAAAGCCGGCAAAGCCTTGTGGGACAAGGCAGAGCGGCAGATGACCAGGCACCGATCAGGTTGCGCTTCCCCCGGCAGGGTAAAGTTTTTCAAAGCCACCGCCGATAAAGGACTCAACACGTTCGGGAATGGACATCGTGAAAATCGAATCGAATAGCAACACCTCTTTGAGCGGCCTGCAAGACGGGCTGCAACGTGCATCGCAAGGCGATGCGAAGACTGCCGCGCCGACCGCGCAAGCGAACGGCGCCAGCGCCGGCCAGTCGACGGTCAGCCTGTCGAGCTTGTCGTCGGACCTGCGCGCGTCGAACGGCTCGGACATCGATACGGCGAAAGTCGAATCGATCAAGGCCGCGATTCGCGACGGCAGCCTGAAGATGGACACCAGCAAGATCGCCGACGGCATTTTGAGCACCGCGCGCGACCTGCTGCAAACGAGAACCCCGCCGACCGGCGGCTGAACGCAACGGCCCGGGCACGTCCCGGCGCGCGAAGTGGACACGAGCCGGGCGGCCTTTATGAACCGCGTTTTTAGCGAGCTGCAATGAGAGACGCCCTGCTTGCCACTGTCACCGAAGAAGTCGCCGCCGTTCAGGCCTTCGAAGCCCTCCTCGCGCACGAGGAAAAAGCCCTGATCGCCGCGCAGCCGCTGGCCGCGCTGCCGGAGATCATCGGCCAGAAGACGGCGCTGACCGAGCGCATCAGCGGGCTCGAAAAAGAGCGCGACGCGCATTTGAACGCGCTCGGTTTTCCGGGCGGATTCGCCGGCATGGAAGCCGCCGCCGAAGGCGATGTGCGCATCGCCGAGCAATGGAAGCTGCTCTGCGCCGCCGCCCGGCGCGCGAAACAGGGCAACAACAACAACGGCGTGCTGATCCGCACACGCATGGAATACAACCGCAAGGCGCTCGCCGCCTTGCAGGTCGCGCCGTCGAAGGCCGGGTTCTACGGCCCGGACGGGCGCGTGCCGGGCGTTTGATCGTCTTGCCGATTCGTCTCAACGCGGCGCGCGGCCTTGCACGAGGTCGTGCGCCGTTTTGTTTATCCGTCGATTAACCCCCCTTTCCCCGACTTAATCCCCCGATAGCCACTCGACGCCTTCCGCAATAATCGTTTGCATCAGAAAGCGGCTTCATGCCGTGGGCAACGAAGCACGAAGCGGAGCACGCAGTGGCAGAAGAAAGCGATCTCGAAAAAACCGAATCAGCCACTCCCAAGCGCCTGGAAAAGGCGCGGGAGGAAGGCCAGGTTGCGCGCTCGCGGGAATTCGCGTCGTTCGCGCTGCTGGCGGCGGGATTTTTCGGCGTGCTGGCGCTGTCCGGGTCCATCAGCGGACACTTGCAGTCGATTCTGCGCACCGCCTTCACGTTCAATCACGACGTGGTGCTGGACACGCGCCAGACGATGATCGGCGCGGCCAACGCCAGCAAGGAAGGCATGCTCGCCGTGCTGCCCGTGCTCGCGATGACCGCGTTCGCTGCGCTCGCCGCGCCGATGGCGCTCGGCGGCTGGCTCATCACCACCAAGCCGCTCGCGCCGAACTTCGGACGCCTCAATCCGATCAGCGGACTCGGCAAGATCTTTTCGATTCAAGGCCCGATCCAGCTCGGCATGTCCATTCTTAAGACGCTCATCGTCGGCGGCGTGGCGGGCTGGGAAATCTGGAGCCGCAAGGCCGAAGTGCTCGGACTGCTCACGAAGCCGCTCGGAATCGCGCTCGCCGACGCCATGCACCTTATCGTCGTGTGCTGCGGCATGGCCATCGGCGGACTGTTTCTCGTCGCCGCCGTCGACGTGCCGTATCAGATGTGGTCGTACGCAAAGAAGCTGCGGATGAGCAAGGAAGAAGTGAAGCGCGAGCACAAGGAAAGCGAAGGCGATCCGCACGTGAAGGGCCGCATCCGCTCGCAGCAGCGCGCGGCCGCCCGCCGCCGCATGATGCAGGCCATTCCGACCGCCGACGTGATCGTGACGAACCCGACGCACTTCGCCGTCGCGCTGAAGTACACGGACGGCGAGATGCGCGCGCCGCGCGTCGTCGCGAAGGGCGTGAATCTGGTGGCCGCGCGCATTCGCGAGCTGGGCCGCGAGAACAACGTGCCGCTGCTCGAAGCGCCGCCGCTCGCGCGGGCGCTGTATCACAACGTGGAGATCAACCGCGAGATTCCGGGCGCGCTGTACGGCGCGGTCGCGCAAGTGCTCGCGTGGGTCTACCAGTTGAAGCGCTACAAGGAAGACGGCGGCATCAAGCCGGACGATCCCACCGATCTCGAAGTTCCGAAGGAACTGGACAAAGGCGGCGTTTCCGACGCCGACGCCGATCAGGAAGCTGCCGAAGCCCTGAACGACGGTAACACTGACAAGGGAGCCGCAGCATGAACGCGCGCGCAGGATTTTTCGCCAAACGCCCCGACGCGCTGGGCACGCAGAACATTCGGGCGCTCGCCGGCCCGATCCTGATCTGCATGATTCTCGGCATGATGATTCTGCCGTTGCCGGCGTTTCTGCTGGATCTGCTGTTCACCTTCAACATTGCGCTGTCGGTGATGGTGCTGCTCGTCAGCATGTACACGCAAAAGCCGCTCGACTTCGCGGCGTTCCCGAGCGTGCTCTTGTTCTCCACGCTGCTGCGGCTGTCGCTGAACGTGGCGTCGACGCGTATCGTGCTGTTGCAAGGCCACACCGGCCCGGACGCGGCGGGACAGGTGATCGAGTCGTTCGGGCACTTTCTCGTCGGCGGGAACTTCGCGGTCGGTATTGTCGTGTTCGTGATCCTGATGATCATCAACTTCATGGTCATCACGAAGGGCGCGGGACGTATCGCGGAAGTCGGCGCGCGCTTCACGCTCGACGCGATGCCCGGCAAGCAGATGGCGATCGACGCCGACCTGAACGCCGGTCTCATCAACGAGGACATGGCGAAGAAGCGCCGCCAGAGCGTCGCGCAGGAAGCCGAGTTCTACGGCTCGATGGACGGCGCGTCGAAGTTCGTGCGCGGCGACGCCATCGCGGGCCTGCTCATCATGGTCATCAACGTGGTGGGCGGCCTGATCGTCGGCATGCTTCAGCACGACATGGACTTCGGGCACGCGGCGACCAACTACACGCTGCTTACCATCGGCGATGGCCTCGTCGCGCAGATTCCGTCGCTCATCATCTCGACGGCGGCAGGCGTGATCGTCTCGCGCGTCGCGACCGAAGAGGACATCGGCACGCAGCTGACCGGCCAGTTGTTCCAGAACCCGCGCGTGTTGATGATTACCGGCGTGATCATCGGCGTGATGGGACTGATTCCGGGCATGCCGCACTTCGCGTTCATGCTGCTGGGCGGCGGGCTGATTTACGCCGCGCGCACGATGAACAAGCGCGCTGCGAACAAGAAGACGAGCGCGGTCACGGATGTCACGCCGATCGCATCGGCGGCGGCGGCGTCGGCCGAGAACGCGGAGGCGAGCTGGGAAGACGTGGCGCTCATCGATCCGCTCGGGCTCGAAGTGGGCTACCGCCTGATTCCGCTCGTGGATCGCAACGCGGACGGCGAACTGCTCAAGCGCATCAAGGGCATTCGCAAGAAGTTCGCGCAGGAGATCGGCTTCTTGCCGCCGGTCATCCATATTCGCGACAACCTGGAATTGCGGCCGAACGGCTATCGCATTGCGCTCAAGGGCGTGGAAGTCGGCGTGGGCGAGGCGTTCCCCGGCCAATGGCTCGCGATCAATCCGGGTCAGGTGTCGGCGGCGCTGCCGGGTACGCAAACGACCGATCCGGCGTTCGGCTTGCCGGCGGTGTGGATCGAGACGAACATGCGCGAACAGGCGCAGGTGTACGGCTACACGGTGGTGGATGCGAGCACGGTGGTCGCGACGCACCTGAATCACCTCGTCGTGACGCATGCAGCGGAACTGCTTGGCCGACAGGAAGTGCAGGCGCTTCTGGAGCGTATCGGCAAGGACACGCCGTCGCTCACGGAAGACCTCGTGCCGAAGACGCTTTCGCTCACGACGCTGCAGAAGGTGCTGCAAAACCTGCTCGACGAAAGCGTGCCGATTCGCGACATGCGCACCATTCTCGACGCGCTGCAGGAACACGCGCCGCGCATCTCGGATCCGTACGAACTCACGTCGGCGGTGCGCCTGGCGCTGGGCCGCGCGATCACGCAACAGTGGTATCCGGGCGCCGACGATCTGCAGGTGATGGGCCTCGATCCGACGCTGGAGCGCGTGCTGTCGCAGGCGCTATCGACGGGGCCGAATCCGGGACTGGAGCCGGGACTCGCGCAGACGCTGATGAACTCGACGCAGAACGCGATCATGCGTCAGCAGAATCTGGGATTGCCGCCGGTGCTGCTGGTGCAGCATTCTCTGCGCACGATGCTTGCGCGGTTCCTGCGCCGGAGCTTGCCGCAGCTGAAGGTGCTGTCTTATGCGGAAGTGCCGGATACGCGGAATGTGAAGGTGGTTAATTTGATTGGGGCGTGAGCATCCGTCTCAATGCAGGACGGAGCCGATCAGACTGCGAAGATTGCGCGCGTCGAAGACGACCGTCTTCCATGTGTAGTAGTTCGCGCGCTCGAACTCCGTCTTGCCGACTGCCAGCTGACTTTCCGCAATCGCCAGCACTGAGCCCGGAAGTTTCTCGGCACGATATTGCAGGTGAATGAGTTCGCCTTCCAGCAGACGCTTGGCTGAAGTCGCGGCGATGACGATGGAGGGCGTCGGCGTTTCAATGACATGATCGGCAACAAGCCCGCCAGAGATCGGCAATTCGACTTCCGACCGGTACTCGAGCCCGAACTCGGCGGCGATTTCCGCGATCGCGCGGGTGAGGCGTCCTTTGAAATCGCTTGGCGACTGACGCTCGACGCGGCATGTGGCGACCGCGAAAAGCTGCTGTGCCGCCTCGGCCACACGAAAGACGTAAGGCGCGAGAAGACGCTCGTCAGAGGTCGCGGCGCGGATGACCTCGTCCTCGCACAGGCGAACGGGACTCAATTGCGCGATCTCCTGCGACCACCGTTCGACGGCGCCCGATTCGACTTCACCGCCCATCATGCCTGCGTTGAAGCAGGCTTCTCCGTTCTCATCAATCGAATAGCCGCCCTGGCAGGGACGAATGCGCACGACCACATGATCCCCCGTTCCCGGATACTGCAACGGCGTCACGATTCGCTGCACGCCGTTTGTATCGGCGTGCACTTCGAACAAAGAGCAGAGCGTTTGCTTGAGCGGGTCCGCTAGCACAATAGATCGCCTTGTCCTTGGTGTTCGTTGGAGATGGTTATGCCCACAGCGTTGCAAAACAATACGATAAGCGCGGCACGGTCGTTTGCGGCGCGCGGGTCAAAGCGTCGGGGCAGCTTTAAATCGAGTTCGGGTGCCCCGGGCAACAAGCGATTCCTGTAATCGCTCGATGTATTGCAGGGCAGCTTGCAGTGCAGCCCCTTGTGACTCGGATGGTAATGCAGTTCGAAGAGCGGGTATATGTCGCCATGCGGCATTGTGCAGACCAGGTGTCCGTAAAACGAGCGGTCTTCGAGCTGATCCCCATCGCGCCAGAGGAAAAGTACGGCGTGATCGTCCGAAACTGGAATGAGGTCGGTCGCCTGAACGCGGGGCCGAGCCATCTTGTTGAAGGGCTTCGGCCATCGCTGCTTGACCATGGGCCGGAACTTCGGGGAACCGCTGAGCGTTTTACACGCATCCTTGTGCGCGGCAAGGTCCTTCGGTTTCAATGCGGTTCTCTCAGGTATTTCTACCGACGCATTGAGCGGCGCGCAGTCATCGTCAGACATGCATCGAGGATGCGGTCGATAGATTCGTTTGGGCTCCGACCATGCTAGCCCCTCCAACCGACGCCGCGCGCCCCGTACAAGAAATGTTGCACTCGCAGGACGGAACGCCTGCCAGCACACAGCGAAAGCTCAACACTCCACAATATTCACCGCCAATCCCCCGCGCGACGTCTCCTTATACTTCGTCTTCATATCGGCGCCCGTCTCGCGCATGGTCTTGATGACCGAATCCAGCGACACGTAGTGCGAACCATCGCCGCGCATGGCCATGCGCGCCGCGTTCACGGCCTTCACCGAGCCCATCGCGTTGCGTTCGATGCAGGGAATCTGCACCATGCCGCCCACCGGATCGCACGTGAGCCCGAGGTTGTGCTCCATGCCGATCTCCGCCGCGTTCTCCACCTGCGCAGGCGTCCCGCCGAGCACCGCCGCGAGGCCGCCGGCCGCCATCGAGCAGGCGACGCCCACTTCGCCCTGGCATCCCACTTCCGCGCCCGATATCGACGCGTTCATCTTGTACAGAATGCCGATAGCCGCCGCCGTCAACAGGAAGTCGATCACGCCTTGCGCGTTGGATCCCGGCACGAAGCGGTCGTAGTAATGCAGCACGGCCGGGATGATGCCCGCCGCGCCATTCGTCGGCGCCGTCACGACGCGGCCGCCGACCGCGTTTTCTTCGTTCACCGCGATGGCGTACAGGTTGATCCAGTCGATCATCGAAAGCGGATCGCGCAACGCCTGCTCGGGCCGGCCCGTCAGCGCGCGATAAAGCTGCGGCGCACGGCGCTTCACCTGAAACGGCCCCGGCAGATGCCCTTCCGCATCCGGATTGCCGATGCCGCACCCCCGCGCGACGCAATCCTGCATCACGTCCCAGATATGCAGGAGGCCCGCGCGAATTTCGTCAGGGCTGCGCCAGACGCACTCGTTTTCCCACATCAGCTGCGCAATCGACTTGCCGGATTCGGCGCACATCTTCAGCAGTTCGTCGCCGGTCTGAAACGGATACGGCAATTGCGCGTGCGCCGTGAGCACGGCCGTATTCGGCGCGCCCGCCGTCACGACGAAGCCGCCGCCCACCGAGAGATACGTCGCTTCGCGTAGCAACTGGCCGCTGGCATCGAATGCATACAGCTTCATGCCGTTCGGATGTTCCGGCAGCGCCTGCCGATAGAACGCGATGTTGTCCTTCACCGTGAACGCGATCTCGTGCTTGCCGAGCAAGGCGAGCGTCTTCGTTGCGCGCACCGCTTCGAGCCGCGGCACGATAGTGCCGGCATCGACGGTATCCGGCGCGTCGCCCATGAGTCCGAGCATGACGCCGCGATCCGTGCCGTGGCCCTTCCCCGTTGCGCCGAGCGAGCCGTACAGCTCGCATTTGACCGATGTCACCGCGTCCAGCAGCGCGTCGCGTTCGAGCCCTTGCGCGAACATGAGCGCGGCGCGCATCGGGCCGACGGTGTGCGAGCTGGAAGGTCCGATGCCGACTTTGAAGAGATCGAAAACGCTGACTGCCATGACTGCTCCTGCAAATGGAAGTTACCGCGCCGGCAGCGGCAGACAGACCGCGAGCCACGCGGGCGGCGTCGGCGCGAGCCGCAGCGCCACCGGCGCATAGCGGCCGTCGAGACGCGCCGCCAGATAAAAAAGCTCCGCCGCGTTCTTCGGGTCCCACTGGCCCGAGTAGCCCGGCAAGCCGGCCTCGCGCCGTTTCGCGTCGAAGGCGACGCTCGAATGCACGAACTCGTCGTGCGTCTTCGTGCCGAGCGCGTACGGCGTCAGCCAGTTGAGCGCGCCGGCGAGCGTCGCGCCCGTCGTCGCGCGCTCCGGCAGCCAGTTGCGGTTATGCCGCCGCGCCGCGAGCGCCGCCGTCACGAGCGGCTGCAAGTCGTACGTGACGTAGTGCAGCGCGTCGCGCTCGGCGAAATCGACCGTCGATCCGTCCGGCGCGATGTTGTCGCCGATATGCTCGACAAAAAGCCGCTGCGCCGCGTCGATCATCTTGCGGTCGTCGATGGTGAACGCGCCCATCGCGATCAGCTTCACGCGATGGCTCTGCCAGTTGTTCCGGTACGTGCCCTTGAGCGGGCGCGGCTGCTTGTCGATATCCGCGACGTAGCCATTCACCAGCTTCGCGATGAGCGCATTAGCCGCGTTGCGCGTTTTCACCGGCAGGGCGCTCGCCGTCAGATCGTAGGCGAGGATCAGCGATTCGAAGTTCGTCTCGTCGATCGGGTTGAAGCTCGGCTGATACGTCGTGGTCCACGCCAGCAGAAACCGGTCGACAAGCCGCAGATAGCGCTCGTTGCCCGTGGCGCGCCAGGCGAGTGCGGCATCGCGCATCAGGTCGAGGTCTTTCTCCGCTTCGACGCTTTGGTCATAGATGCCTTCGTGCGGCAGCGTGCCTTCGGTGTGCAGCGTGGCGCGGGCCTTCGGCGTGTCGTTGACGTGCGATTGCACTGCATTCACCAGCGCCTTCACGCCGGGATCGGCATTCGTGCGCTCGCTCGTCTGCATGGCCGGCGCGGCGCAGAAGTTCATCGCCGCATGCGCGGCAGGCGCGGTCATCGAAAGCGCGCAAAGCGTCGCCAGCGTTGCGCGTGTCGCCCTGAAGCGGCTCGCCTCGTTCCCCTTTCGCACCTTCGGCGCCATACGCACTCCCTGATTGGCTTGGTCCGGGGTGAGATGTTAGCCGTTCTCGAACGCACCGCAAAACCGCCCGACAAAGCTTGACGCTTTCGGGCGGCGCGGCGCGCGTGCGTCACGCGTCTGCGTACTCCGACACCGGCACGCACGAGCACATGAGGTTGCGATCGCCATATGCGTTGTCGGCGCGGCCCACCGGCGACCAGTACTTGCGCGAGATGAGCGTCTTCACCGGATACGCCGCTTCTTGGCGCGTGTACGCGTGCTTCCACTCGTCCGCCGTCACGACGGCAGCCGTATGCGGCGCGTTCTTCAGCACGTTGTCTTCGCGATCGGCGCGGCCTTCCTCGACTGCGCGAATCTCGTTGCGAATGGCGATCATCGCGTCGATGAAGCGGTCCAGCTCTTCCTTCGATTCCGATTCCGTCGGCTCGACCATCAGCGTGCCCGGCACGGGGAAACTCATGGTCGGCGCGTGGAAACCGTAGTCGATCAGGCGCTTCGCCACGTCTTCCACCGAAATGCCGCTCGCTTCCTTGATCGGCCGCACATCGAGAATGCACTCGTGCGCGACGAGCCCGCCCGGGCCGCTGTACAGCACCGGGTAATGCGGCGCCAGGCGTTTCGCGACGTAGTTCGCGGCGAGGATTGCGCTTTCGGTGGCCGCGGTGAGGCCCTTCGCGCCCATCATCGCGATATACATCCACGAAATCGGCAGAATCGCGGCCGAGCCGTACGGCGCCGACGACACCGCGCCGATGCCCGCTTCGTCGCGCTGATAGCCGGTCGATGTCTGGTTAGGCAGGAACTTCGCGAGATGCGCGCCGACCGCGACCGGACCGACGCCCGGTCCGCCGCCGCCGTGCGGAATGCAGAACGTCTTGTGCAGGTTCAGATGCGAGACGTCGCCGCCGAACTGGCCGGGCGCGCACAGGCCGACCATCGCGTTCATGTTCGCGCCATCGACATACACTTGCCCGCCGTGCTGATGCACGATGTCGCAAATCTCGCGTACGTTGCGCTCGAAGACGCCGTGCGTCGACGGATACGTGATCATGATCGCCGCGAGATTCGCGGAATGCTTCTCGGCCTTCGCCTTGAGATCGTCGATATCGACGTTGCCGTTCGCATCGCACGCGACGACCACGACCTGCATGCCCGCCATTTGCGCCGACGCCGGGTTCGTGCCGTGCGCGGACGCCGGAATCAGACACACATTGCGATGCCCTTCGCCGCGCGACTCGTGGTACGCGTGAATGATCAGCAAGCCCGCGTACTCGCCCTGCGAACCCGCGTTCGGCTGCAACGAGACGGCCGCGTAGCCGGTGCACGCGACAAGCATCTGTTCGAGCTGGTCGATCATCGTGCGATAGCCGAGCGTCTGCTCGGCCGGCGCGAACGGATGAATCTGCGCGAACTCCGGCCACGTCACGGGCAGCATTTCCGACGTGGCGTTGAGCTTCATCGTGCAGGAGCCGAGCGGAATCATCGTGCGGTCGAGCGCCAGGTCCTTGTCGGCAAGGCTGCGCAGATAGCGCAGCATTTCGTGTTCGGAGTGATGCCGGTTGAAGACCGGATGCGTGAGGTAATCGCTCGTGCGCTTGAGGTCTGCCGGAAGCGAATCGCCGATGGACGCGTCGAGCGCGTCTATGTCGAACGTTTCGGTCTTGCCCGCGACTTCCGCGAAGAGCGCGAAGAGCTTCTGCAAGTCGTCGCGCGTGGTGGTTTCGTCGAGCGATACGCCGACCTGGGTCGCGCTCACGCGCCGCAGATTGATATGCGCGGCGTAAGCGGCCTGATGCAGCGCGGTCGTGTTCGCGCCGCTTTCGATAGTGACGGTATCGAAGAACGTCTTGTTCGCGATGCTGTAGCCGAGTTTCGCGACGCCCGCCGCGAAGATCGACGCGACGCGGTTCACGCGCAGCGCAATCGTCTTGAGACCTTGCGGGCCGTGATAGACCGCGTACATGCTCGCCATGATCGCGAGCAGCGCCTGCGCCGTGCAGACGTTCGATGTCGCCTTCTCGCGGCGAATGTGCTGCTCGCGCGTTTGCAGCGCGAGACGCAGCGCGGAATTGCCTTGCGCATCGACGGTCACGCCGACGAGACGCCCCGGCATCTGGCGCTTGAATTCGTCGCGCACGGCCATGTAAGCCGCGTGCGGACCGCCGAAGCCGACCGGCACGCCGAACCGCTGCGTGTTGCCGATGGCGACATCCGCGCCCCATTCGCCCGGCGGCGTAATGAGCGTGAGCGCGAGCAGATCCGCCGCCGCGACCACATGGCCGCCCGCAGCGTGAATGGCTTCCGCGAGCGCGCGATAGTCATGCACGTCGCCGTTCGCGCCGGGATATTGCAGCAGAACGCCGAATGCGTTCGCGCTCGCGGCATCCGCTGCCGGACCGACCTTCACTTCGATGCCCGCGGGCTTCGCGCGCGTCTTCACCACTTCGATGGTTTGCGGCAGCACATCGTCCGCGACGAAGAACACGTTCGACTTCGGCTTGCCGACGCGTTGCAGCAGCGTCATGGCTTCGGCGGCGGCCGTCGCTTCGTCGAGCAGGGATGCGTTCGACATCGCGAGGCCGGTCAGGTCCATCACCATCTGCTGGAAGTTGAGCAGCGCTTCGAGGCGCCCTTGCGAAATTTCCGGCTGATACGGCGTGTAAGCCGTGTACCACGCCGGATTTTCGAGCACGTTGCGCAGGATCACGGCAGGCGTGTGCGTGCCGTAATACCCCTGACCGATGAAGGTTCGAAACACCAGATTCTCGTCCGCGAGCTTGCGCAGCGCCGCGAGCGCCTCGGCTTCGCTCTTCGGCTGCGTGAACGCGCCGAGCGGCAGCGTTTCCTTGCGGCGGATCGTGTCGGGAATCACCGCGTCGATGAACGCCGCGCGCGACGCGAAACCGAGCGCGTCGAGCATCGCGCGCTGGTCGGCCTCGTCGGGGCCGATGTGCCGGCCGGCGAACGCATCGTGGCATTCGAGCGCGGCGAGTGACAGAGAAGTGCGGTTCATCGGACGATCCGGGTGTTCGAGCTTCATGTGAATTCCTGCGAAAGCGGCCCGCGTGGAACCGCTTTTCGTCTGATAGAGAGTTATTCGCCGATCGACTTGCCGTAGCCTTCGGCGTCAAGCAGTTTGTCGAGGCCCGCATCGCTCGCGGGCTTGATCTTGAAGAGCCAGCTTTCGTACGGCGCGCCGTTCACCTGATCCGGCGACGACGTCAACGCGTCATTCGCCGCGACGACTTCGCCTGAGACCGGCGCGTAGATGTCGGAGGCGGCCTTCACCGATTCGATGACCGCAATCGCGTCGCCCGCCGCGACGGACTTGCCCGCCGCCGGCAGTTCGACGAACACGATGTCGCCGAGCGCTTCCTGCGCGTGATCGGTAATGCCGACGGTCAGCGTGCCGTCGGACTCCGTGCGGACCCATTCGTGCGATTCGGTGTATTTCAGATCGGCCGGGATGCTCATTGGATGCTCCTTGCGTGGTTCGTTCGTGAGATTCTTGGTCGGAGAAACGGGCGCGACGGCGCTCGACAGTGTTATGCCAACTCGACGAGCACCTTGCCGTTGCGCACGAACGGAAGTTTTACCACGCGCGCAGGAACTTGCTTGTCGCGGATGACGACCTGCACCGTATCGCCCGGCGCGACGGCCGTCGGCACGCGGGCGAACGCAATCGACTCCTGCATGGACGGCGAAAACGTGCCGCTCGTGATCTCGCCTTCGCCGTGTGGCGTCACGACCTTTTGATGCGCGCGCAGCACGCCGCCCGCACGACCGTTTTCCTTGATGAGCACGAGCCCGACGAAATTCGCCTTCGAGCCGTTCGCCTCCAGCGCCGCGCGTCCGACGAAATCGCGCGGAGTCTTGAGGTCGACGGTCCACGCGAGGCCCGCATCGAGCGGCGAGACGGTTTCGTCCATGTCCTGGCCGTAGAGGTTCATGCCGGCTTCGAGCCGCAGCGTGTCGCGCGCGCCGAGGCCGGCGGGCTTCACGCCTGCGGCGAGCAGCGCGTTCCACAGCTTTTCGATGTTCGCGGCCGGCACGACGATCTCGAAACCGTCCTCGCCGGTATAGCCGGTGCGCGCGAGCATCAGTTCGCCGTACTGCGTCGACGGGAACATGACCGCGTTGAACGGCTTGACGGCTTCGGTTTCAGCTCGCGTGTCCGGCAGCACGTTCCAGACCTTCTCGCGCGCGTTCGGCCCTTGCACCGCGATGATGCCGAGATCACGGCGCGGCGTGATGGTGACGTTGAAGTTGCCGTCTGCGTTCAGCTTCCCGAACCACGCGATGTCCTTGTCCGCCGTGCTCGCATTCACGACCACGCGAAAACGCGTGTCGGAGAAGTAATAGACGATGAGGTCGTCGATCACGCCGCCGTCGTCTTTCAGCAGGCAGGAGTAGAGCGCCTTGCCGGGCGTCGTCAGCTTGTCGACGTTGTTGGCGATCGCGTGGCGAAAGAACGCGCGGACGGCGTCGCCTTCGAAATCGACGACGCGCATGTGCGACACGTCGAACATGCCGGCGTCGGTGCGCACGGCGCGATGCTCGTCGATCTGCGAACCGTAGTTGACGGGCATGTCCCAGCCGCCGAAATCGACCATGCGCGCGTTGAGCGCGAGGTGAGCGGCGTGCAAGGGCGTGTGTTGAAGTTCGGTCATCGGGGCCTCGGTTCGCGGAGCAAAAAAGGCCACGCAGCGCACTTCGCTGCGGATGATCGCCTTGGTCGCCGCTCGATGCAGCGAAGCAAGACACCGACCCGCGATGCGGTTGCGATGCGTGACCCCTCTGTCCTCGGTACCTGAGAGATTGCGCGGATTCGCGAGCGTGTGCTGGCGGTCCATCGCGCGCCCCTTCGGTGGGCAACTGGCCTGATGCGTGCCGTTGCCGCTCTCCAGAGTGCGAGGAATGTGTCCTCGACGCGGCCGGTCCTTTTGCCTGAGAGTTTGTGGGTGTGCCCCTTCGGCGGCGTGGCTCTCGCTTCAATGAAGCGGCCACGCGCTCTCCCGACGCGTGCGGCAGAATTTACGCGAGGGGGATGGGGTTGTCAAACGGATTCGGACCGGGGCGATTGCGTCGTTTCTTACCTCGTGCCGACTCGTCCGACGCCTCTCAGTTCATGGCGGCGGCGCCGGCTCACCCCCGCACGAACTCCACCCTCCGCCCTTCCCGCTCGCTCTGCATCGCCAACTCGATGACCGTCATCACATCGACGGCATCTTGCGGCGTCACCGGGAACGGCTTGCCGTCGATCACCGACGCCGCCAGCGCCCGATAAAACTCCACATACGAGCCATCGCGCGTCGCAAATTGATGCCGCAGATCGTGATCGCCGTCCACTTCGCGCAAGAGGCCCGGCGGATTCTTGCCGAACTCCGCATTCCCCGGCCGCATGCCGGAGCGAAGCTGGTCTTCCTGCACGTCGAGGCCGGTCTTCACATAACTGCCGCGCGTGCCATGAATTGAAAAACGCGGCGGCTCCAGCGCCGCGAGCGCGCTCGCGTGCAGCACCACTTCCTTGTCCGCGTAACCGAGCACGAGATGCACGTAGTCCGGCGCGTGCGCGTGGTCGCGATGCGCCTTCACGAACGCCGTCACTGTCTGCGGCGCGCCGAACAGCGTGAGCGCCTGATCGATCAGATGCGGCCCCAGATCGAACAGCAGACCGCCGCCGCGCGCCGCTTCTTCGCGCCAACGCTGCGGCACTTTCGGGCGAAAACGGTCGAAGTGCGATTCATAATGCGTGATGCGCCCGAGCCGCCCGCTTTCGATCAGCGTGCGCACCGTCAGGAAATCGCCGTCCCAGCGGCGATTGTGGAACGGCGCGAACAGCAGCCCGCGCTCGGCGGCGAGATCGGCGAGCGTGCGGGCATCGCGGGCGGACAGCGTGACCGGCTTGTCGACGACCACATGCTTGCCCGCCGACAGCGCACGGTGCGCGAGGTCGAAATGCGTGTCGTTCGGCGTGGCGATCACGACGCACGGAACGTCGGTCAGCGCGATGAGCGCATCGAAGTCGGCGACGATGCGCGCATCGGGATAATCGGCGAGCGCGCGCTCGGCCTGACTCGTCGCGATGGCGGCGACCTTCGCGCGGCCGCAATGCTCGATGACGGGCGCGTGGAACGTCGCGCCGGCCAGGCCATAGCCCATCAGGCCGACTTTCAGTGCTGAACTCATGGAAGGCATCATCCTGTCGTGAATCGGTCGGATATTGTGGCATGAGCCTGCACCGCCCAACGCGCCAACGGCCAGCGAACGGGGGCCAAAACCCGCCGCGTCCTATCGTGTTAACATCGCGCTCTCGAATTTGCCGTGCGATCAACGGGTTGCGCGGCGGTGTTCGCAGTTCAATCGGCGGCGCGGCTTGGCTCTTGCGCCGCTCGCCTCACTCGCCAAAGTCCAGAACGATGTCCGCAGGTCTCAACGCCGCCCAAAGCGAAGCGGTGCGCTATCTCGATGGTCCCTGTCTCGTGCTCGCCGGCGCGGGCAGCGGCAAGACGCGCGTCATCACGCAGAAAATCGCGCACCTGATCGAAGGACGCGGCTTCGAGCCGAAGCACATCGCCGCGCTCACCTTCACGAACAAGGCCGCGCTCGAAATGCGCGAACGGACCGCGAAGCTGCTCGAAGGCAAGACACTGACGACGCCCGGCAAGGAAGGCCGCAAGGTGCCGGTCAATCAGTTGACCATCTGCACGTTCCACTCGCTCGGCGTGCAGATCATGCGGCAGGAGGCGGAGCACGTCGGTCTGAAGCCGCAGTTTTCCATCATGGATGCCGACGACTGCTTCGGCATGGTTCAGGAGCAACTCGGCACCACGGACAAAGGGCTGATCCGCAAGATTCAGTCGATCATCTCGCTGTGGAAAAACGCGATGGTCTCGCCCGATCAGGCCACCGTGCTCGCGAGCAACGAGGACGAGCATCAGGCCGCGATCGTCTATCGCAGCTACGCCGCGACGCTGCACGCGTATCAGGCGCTGGATTTCGACGATCTGATCCTGCGGCCCGCGCAGCTTTTCGCGGAAAACGAAGCCGTGCGCGAGAAGTGGCAGAACCGTCTGCGCTATTTGCTGATCGACGAATATCAGGACACGAACGCCTGCCAGTACGAACTGCTGAAGCTGCTGGCCGGTCCGCGCGCCGCGTTCACGGCGGTCGGCGACGACGATCAGGCCATCTACGGCTGGCGCGGCGCCACGCTCGAAAATCTCGCGCAGTTGAGCAAGGACTTTCCGAAGCTGCATGTCGTGAAGCTGGAGCAGAACTATCGCTCGACGGTGCGCATTCTGACGGCGGCGAACAACGTCATCGCGAACAATCCGAAGCTCTTCGAGAAGAAGCTGTGGTCCGAGCACGGCATGGGCGACACCATCACCGTGACCGGCTGCAACGACGAAGAGCACGAGGCCGAATCCGTCGTGTTTCGTCTGTCGGCGCACAAGTTCGAGCGGCGCGCGGCGTTTCGCGATTACGCCATTCTTTATCGCGGCAACTTTCAGGCGCGCATCTTCGAGCAAGTGCTGCGGCGCGAGCGCATTCCGTACGTGCTGTCGGGCGGGCAGTCGTTTTTCGACCGCGCGGAGATCAAGGATCTGATCGCGTATCTGCGTCTGATTGCCAATCCCGACGACGATCCCGCGTTCATCCGCGCCATCACGACGCCCCGTCGCGGCGTCGGCAATACGACGCTGGAAGCGCTCGGCGCGTTCGCGGGCGCGGCGAAGGTGTCGCTCTTCGAAGCGGTGTTCATGGGCGGCATCGAGGCGCGGCTGTCGGCGCGGCAGGTCGAGCCGTTGCGCACGTTCTGCGAGTGGATTCGCCGCCTGTCGGACCGGGCGGGCCGCGATCCGGCGACCGAAGTGCTCGACGACATGATGGAAGCCATCCACTACGAAGCGTATCTCTACGATGCCTTCGACGAGCGGCAGGCGCAATCCAAGTGGCAGAACGTGCTGGAGTTTCTCGAATGGCTGAAGCGCAAGGGCACGAAGCCCGAGGCATCGCCTGAAGCGGAACAGACCGGCTACGACACCGCCGACGGTCTCGCCGACGAAGGCAAGAACCTGCTCGGGCTGATCCAGACTGTCGCGCTGATGTCGATGCTCGAAGGCAAGGACGAAGACCCCGACGCGGTGCGGCTCTCGACGGTGCATGCGTCGAAGGGGCTCGAATATCCGCACGTATTTCTGGTCGGCGTCGAGGAAGGCATCATGCCGCATCGCGGCGGGTCCGACGACGACGCGCCGATCGACGATTCGCGCATCGAGGAAGAGCGGCGGCTCATGTATGTGGCGATCACGCGCGCGCAGCGCAGCTTGCATCTGAACTGGTGCAAGAAGCGCAAGCGCGCGCGGGAGACGGTGGTGTGCGAGCCGTCGCGCTTCATCCCCGAGATGCTGCTCGACGACGCCCCGCCCCCGACGCCCGAAGAAGCGCCGCTCTCGCCGAAGGATCGCATGGCGATGCTGAAGGCGATGCTGCAGAAGAACTGACGGTTATTCATTGCCGCGTTACTTCGCCGCGTTCACCATGTAATCGACGGCGGCCTTCACGTCCGCATCCGACGCGTTCGATCCGCCCTTCGGCGGCATGGCGCCCTTGCCGTGCAGCGCGTAGTTGTAGACGGTCTCCATCGAGTCCTTGAGACGCGGCGCCCACGCGGCCTTGTCGCCGAACTTCGGCGCGTTAAGCACGCCGGCCGCGTGACACGCCTGGCAGACCTGCTCGTAGAGCGCCTTGCCGGCCTGCGACGCATCGGCGCTTTGCGCGCCCGCCGCCGGAGCCGATGCCGTCTGCGGCACGGAAGCGAGTGCCGCGACGGCGGCTGCGGCTTGCGCGTTTTCGGTCGAGCTTGCACCGGCTGCGCCGGACGCCGGCGCGGAAGCGGACGAAGGCGCCGAAGCCGAAGCCGCCGCGCCCGGCGCGGGCTGCGCCGGCTCGGCGAACTTCGCGCCGCCGTTGTTCGCCATGTAGACGACGGCGCGCGCAATCTCGAAATCGCTGTAATCGTCGGGGCTGGCGCCACCGCGCGGGGGCATCGCGCCCTTGCCGTTCAGTGCGTTGTGGACGAGCGTGTCGTAGCCCTGACCGATGCGCGGCGCCCATGCGGCGGCATCGCCGAACTTGGGCGCGCCGGCGGTGCCGGTGGCGTGACAGGTGGAGCACACGGCCTTGAAGACTTCCTCGCCGGTTTTGTAGACGCGCGGCGCGTTGGCGTCGCGGATGTTCACTTGCGCGGCCGGCGCGATTCTTTGTTCGACGGAGGCGTCGAGATTGGTGCCGGCGCCGGTGCGCGTCGTATTGTCGACGTAGACGGCGAGCAGAACGATGATGGCGACGGGAATGCCGAACCCAGCAATGACCGCCGCGATGAGTTGGCCGGGTGTCTTGATCGGGGCTCCGTGGGGGGCTTCGCTCATGCTTGTCTCGTCTCCCGTTTTTTTAGGTGAGTCGGTTCAGTGACAGCGTGACAGCTACCGCGCTTGACGCCCTGCGTCGCCGAGGGCACGGTCGATTATAGACGGAACGCTTACCGGAAGGCGCAAGGCGGCGGGCGCCGTGGCGCGGGCGTTTACCCGAATCGTGTGATGCTTCGCGGGCGGCGTCGAACCCCGCGCGATGGACGGATTCGCGGAAAACAGGTATCCTCTCGGATTCGCATGGGCCTTGCAGCCGTCTTCCGGCACCCGCACGCAAGGCTTTCCGCCGAAGCGCCCGTAGCTCAATGGATAGAGTACTGCCCTCCGAAGGCAGGGGTTGCTGGTTCGATCCCAGCCGGGCGCGCCAAGAGATCGTCGGTGTTCAGTCTGTGCAGGTCCCTTCCACCGCACGCACCGCCGCCTCCCCGTTTTCCCGTTTCCGCGGCTTCCCAGATCACTGCACCTCCAGCCCCACTCGTATCGCCGGGCCGTCTCTCCGCATGGCAGCCAGTAACGGCACCGTCACCGGACTCACCCGCCCGATTCACGCCCCCCTCCATCTTCGGGTATTGAACTGATTTGGAGGGGGAATCGGCCTCTGTTGACCGAATTGGATCATCGGGTGCGTCGGTATAGTCCCTTCATCTGCCGCCACTCCCGCTCGATGACGAGCGACGTGAGCACCATTCACGTCGTTCGACCGCTCCGACAGGACTTCCGGCAGCCAGGCTTGACAGGCTGCGATAATCAAACGCTCCCGACAAACCTGGTGCATGGCTCTTCGGCATGACCGCCGCCGAGCCGCCCATTCCGAGCGAATCACCTTTCGCGCCTTTGCCGCGATTTCCAAGGAGTCATTGATGTCTTCCGCCACAACGCTTCCCACCATCGAACAGTTCATCGAGCAATTTCTGATTGCGGTCGATTTCCAGGAACCCGTCGAAGTCACGGCGGAAACGGAACTCCTCAGCCTGCCTGAGTGGGACTCGCTCGCGTCGCTCGGCGTCATCGTCATGTTCGACACCGACTTCGGCAAAACCATTTCCGGCGACGACATCAGAAAGTGCGTGACGCTCGCCGACCTGCACAAGCTGCTCGGATAACATACACCATGGGCCTCTCCACTCTGCACAACGTGCGCTTCGCAGGCATGGCGACCTGCGTGCCCAAGCGCGTCGTTGACAACATCGAAGACGCGCCGCCGCAGATCCGTTCGGAGCGCGAGCGGCTGGTGCGCAATATCGGCATCCGGCAACGCCGTCTGTGCCCCGAGTGGCAATGTTTCTCGGACCTCGCATTCGTCGCTGCTGAAAAGCTGCTGGCGGACCTCGAATGGTCACGCGATGAGATCGACGCACTGATCGTCGTCTCGCAGTCGCCTGACTACATCATTCCCGCCACGTCCATCATTCTGCAGGACCGTCTCGGCCTGCCGCATACGACCATCGCGTTCGATGTGAACCTGGGTTGCTCCGGCTATCCGTTCGGCATTCATCTGCTCGGCAGCATGATTGCGTCGGGTGCGATCAAGAAGGGGCTGCTGCTGGTCGGCGACCGCGCCGGTTCACTCAAGGATCCGATCTTCTCCGACGCCGGCACCGCGACCGCGCTGGAGTTCGACGCCAACGCCGCGCCGATGTTCTTCAACCTGAACAGCGACGGCAGCGGACACAAGGCGATCATGCTGCCCGTCGGCGGCCATCGCGAGCCTGTTACGACGCAACACACGCTTCAGCATCGGGATGAGAACGGCTTTATGCGTTCGCCGATGGATCTGATCCTCGACGGGACGGCCGTCCTCAGCTTCTCGACGCAGCGCGTGCCTCCCGCAGTCGACACGCTGCTGAACTACGCGAAAACGGAGAAGGAGCAGATCGATTACTTCGTCTTCCACCAGGCCAACCGCATGATCAACGAGACGATCCGCAAGAAGCTTGGCCTCCCCGCGGAGAAAGTGCCGTCGACGCTGCACGACTTCGGCAACACGAGCGGCGCATCGCTGCCCGTGACCATGACCGCGCGGCTTCACACTACGCTCGACGACGCAAGGCATCGGCTGCTGCTGTGCGGATTCGGCATCGGGCTGTCATGGGGTGGCGCGATCGTGGACATCGAATCGGCCACGTTCCCGGCGCTGATAGAGGCATGACCGTGCAAGACGCATTCTCACTCGACGGCAAACGCATACTGGTGACGGGCGCTTCATCCGGCATCGGGCGGGAAATCGCCGTGCGCTGCGCGCAGTCCGGCGCCACGGTGATCGCGACTGGACGCGACGAGGCGCGCTTGCGTAGCCTCATCGACGAACTGGGCGGCGAAGGTCACGGCTATTTCACGTGCGACCTCAGCATCGACGATAGCATCAAACAGTTGGCGCAAGACGTCGGCAAGTTCGACGGCATCGTGCACAGCGCGGGCATCGCTGCGCTGGCGCCGTTGAGGCTTGCATCGCGCAGCCACATCGAAGACCAGTTCCGCATCAACGCGTTGGGCCCGATCTTGCTGACGCAGCAGCTTCTTGTCCGCAACGCAGTGAACCGCGGTGGCTCGATCGTGTTCATCTCATCGATTTCGGCACATATCGGCGTAGCGGGAGTCGGGGCTTATGGCGGCAGCAAGGGCGCGCTTGAAAGCATGGCGCGCGTGTTGTCGATGGAAGTTGCCAAGCGAGCGATTCGCGTCAACTGTCTCGCGCCGGGCTTGGTCGAGACGCCCATGCTGCAAGCGGCGCGGCGCACCACGGACAGCATCGACGATACGGCCGCCCGCTATCCGCTGGGGTTGGGACTGCCGGATGACGTTGCCTATGCTGCCATCTTTTTTCTTTCCAGTGCAAGCCGATGGATCACGGGCACCACGCTCGTGATGGACGGCGGGCACACGGTCGGGTGATTCAGCCATGCGTAAGAGACTACTGATTATCGGCGGCGGCGGTTTGGGCCGCATCGTACACGACGTGCTGTCGAAAGACGCCTCGCTGCACGACGAATTTGAACTGGGCGGATTCCTCGACACGCGCGCGGACGTCGCTATACCGGAAGGCCTGGATTGCGCTGTCGTCGGCAATCCACTCGACTACAAGGTTCGGGAAGGCGATGTGTTCATTCCGGCAGTCGGTGATCCCGTTTGGCGCAAGAAGCTCGTGGCGCCGTTGCAGGCGCAAGGCGCGGCGTTCTTCAGCTTCAGGAATGGCGCGTCCGTGGCAGCGCGCGTGCGGATCGGCGAAGGCACCTTCGTGACGCCAGGCGCGGTCGTTTCGACGGACTGCGTGATCGGTGCGTTCACCTATATCGACACCTACACGATCGTCGGACACGACGTCACGGTCGGCGAGCATTGCATGATCGGTGCAATGACGTTCATCGCGGGCGGCGTGAACATCGGCGATGGCGTGACCGTCAATCCGCGCTCGACGATCGCGAAGGGCGTCACCATCGGCGCCGGTGCGACGATCGGCATCGGCTCCGTCGTCGTCAAGGATGTACCGCCGGGCGTGACCGTTTTCGGCAACCCCGCACGGACGATCTGAACGTTTTCACGCCGCGGCCGATGCTCCGCGGCGGCATCGGCACGCGCGTCGCGCAAGGGTCCGTGAAAGGCACGGGGCCACTCGCAAGCGCGAGTCGTTGCATCGAACTCACTCCAGTGATGAACATTCGCCATGATCGAACCTGTCCTGCCACCCGCGTGCTATACGGACCAAGCGTGGTTCGATCGTGAGCAGAAGAAAATCTTCGGCGAGCTCTGGCTGCTCGTCGGTCTCACGCAGCAACTGCAAGACGAGAACAGCTTCATCACGCGTAACCTGGGCGGCGTGCCCGTGCTCGTACAGAGGGTCGACGGGGAGCTGCGCGCTTATCGCAACGCCTGCGCCCATCGCGGCATGCCCATTCAGCAGGCCGACTGCGGCAAACGCAAGCTGATCTGCCCGTACCACAGCTGGTCCTATAACGGCGATGGAAGCCTGCGCGGCATCCCGAACGACAAGCTCTATAAGATCTGCAGTAGTCAACGAAGCGAACTGCGTTTGCAGACGTTCGCGCTCGAGGTGGTCGGCAACTTCGTGTTCGTCAATCTGAGCGCGGAACCGATACCCATCACCGAACAATACTCGAGCGACATGCTGCGGGTGCTTGAGGGGATCTCGGCATACTTCGCGCCCGAAGTGTCGTACACGACCTTCAACGTCGATTACAACTGGAAGCTGAACTTCGAGAACATTCTCGACTGGAATCACGTTTCGTTCGTGCATAAGGACACCTTCGCACCGCTGTTCGATTATGCGAGCGACGGTTCGCAGCACGGCGCGTCGACGACCGCCTCTCCATTGTTCGGAGAAGGGCGTCCTCTTGCGGACGTCGAATTTCACTCGGGCGAAATACCGGCGCGTCCCGTCAAGCTCGCGGATCTTTCGCAGCTCCGGCGGTGCAGCTTGCGTTATGCGCCTCACTGGTATTCCGGGCTGTTCGAGCGGGCGGCAGATCCAGGCGCGGTGCTCCACTGCGTGCTGTTTCCGAATCTCAACTTCGGCTCCATCCACGGCGAACACTATTACCTGCAGCAGTATGTGCCCGTCGCACCTGACAAGTTCGAGTACCACTCGTGGGTCTTCACGACACGTTTCAAGGATGGCACGCCGCCGCAGCCGCATCTGCTGTGGGGCATCCATCATGCGGAAAAACGGGTCGTCGATGAAGACGTGGTTTTACTCAACGCGCTGCAGAAGTCGCTGAAGTCCGGGTCGCCCATCAACGTGCTGGGCGATCACGAGGCGCCGCTCGCGGCGATGGGGACGTGGTACATGCAACATCTGAATGAAGAAGGCACGCCATGAAGTCTCTGCTGATCGCGGGTCCCGACGATTCTCTGCGCGACGTCCACGCGCTTGCATTGCAGGCCCATTCACAACGCGATGTGGCAATGCTGCACATCCCGTCGAAGGACTACTACGTCTTCGATCTGAGCGAACTCCAACGCTTCTCGCCAGAGGAGTGGGACATCGCCATCGCTGTCAACGAGTTCTACATAAACGATGTGAGACGCGCGCTGCACGAGGCGACAGCCGCGCTCGGCTATCGCGCTGTCTCGCTTGTTTCGCCCCGTGCGCAGATAGCTTCGGACGCGGTCATTGGTGAAAACACGATCATTCACGCGGGCGCTTTCGTCGGTGCTGGAAGCAGAATCGGCCATCACTGCGTGCTGCGTCCAAACGTCGTGGTGACGGAAGAAGTCACGGTCGGCGACTATGTGACGCTGGAAGCCAATGTCTCGATCCGTGAACGGGCGATCATAGGCGACTTCGTCACCATCTGCGCGAACAGCAGTCTTGCACGGGCGTCCGTCATCGGCGCGCATTCGTACCTGAACATCCCGCGCCAGTATGCGGGCAAGATTGCGCCGAGCACCTTCATCTCGCCGCAATTCGAAAATCCAGTGCGCGTGCTGCCCAGTCATGCTTGAGGACGTAGGCTGAATCGGAAGGCGTTCGCTTTCCCAATGAAAAAAGGCACGACTTACGCAGTCGTGCCTTTTTGCTTGGTTACCGTCACCCGCGCGACGCCGGTTCCGTATTACGCCGGAGAATCGCCCGCATACTCGAATAGCGCGACGCCCCAGGACAATCCGACTCCGAAGCCGACCGTCATCACGATATCGCCGGGCTCCAGCAATGCCATCTGTTCCGCGAGCAGAATAGGCACGGAGGCCGAGACGGTATTGCCCATATACGCGCAGTTGTTCGGAACCTGCTCGTCGCTGAGCCGGAGCTTCTTCGCCAACTGCGATGTCACGAAGTCGTTCGCCTGATGGAAAACGAACTTCCTGATCTGACTGACGCTCAACCCGGTATCGCTCAATGCCGTTTCGACCGCTTTCGGGACTTCGCGCAGCGCGAAGTTGAAGATCGCCGTGCCGTCCATGTAAATGCCGGGCGCGTGCTCGCTCGGTCGAATAGCGGACCCCTGAGCGACGAACGCATCGTAGCCCGAGCCGTCTGCAAAGCTGCGGCAGTACAGGAAGCGCAATCCTTGAGGACGCGTCGAGAATTCGCACGCCGTCGCTGCATCGCCGAACAGCACGCGTGTCGTGATGTCGTCGCGTCGAAGCAGACGCGAGTAGGTATCAGCGTTGATGAGAACTGCGCTCTTCTCTGTCGGAAACGACCGCTGCAACGCAACGACCGTCTGTGTTCCAAGCACGAAGCCGGAGCAGCCCTGGTTGATGTCCATGACGAGGCAATCGTTTGCCAGCTTTGCCCTACCGTGAATGCGCGACGATACGCCCGGAATCAGATGATCGGGCGTTTGCGTGCAGACGATCAACGCGCTCACGCCTGTAGCGGGGCTCGCTGCGAGCAGCTGTTGCGCGGCCGCGAATGCGAGGTCGCTCGTATATTGATCGGGACCTGCGACAGGCCGGCTGTGCACGCCTGTTTTTCGCACGATGCGCTCGTAATTCGCATCGGCAATGCCCAACGTCGAAGCGTCGTTTTGCTCTATTCGCTCGCCTTGAACGACGGCGATGGAGTTCAGGTAGACGTCGGGCATGGACAGCACATTTGACATAGAAGATACCTTGATGAATGGCGCATGGACCCGGTGCAACGGCAGCGCGCTGACGCCATGGCCGCTTACGCGTCCGCCAGTTCGGTGACGCGATCACGCGCCGTCGCTGCCGTCAGCACCAGTTCGATGATCCTGTCCTGCGTGTCGCTGTCGAGTGCCGGGAAGATGGGCAGGCACAGCACTTCGCGCGAGATAGCCGTCGCCACGGGCAGATTCGCCGATCCCGCCGACGGCAGTCCACGGTAGGTAGGAAACTCGCTGATAAGGGGATAGAAATACCGCCGCGCGAGGATGTCTTCCGCACGGAGCACATCGTAAAGCGCGTCGCGCGTGATGGGGAAGTCTGCCGTCACGCGGACCGGGAAGTACGAATGGTTGCTCGTACTGTCGATGGGCGCGACAGGCAGCAGCAGTCCCTTCACACCCGAGAGCGCCGCCTCGTAGCGCGCCGCAATCCGCGCGCGCGCGACGGCGATCCTGTCCATATGCTGCAACTGCAAGAGGCCGAAGGCCGCCTGCAGTTCGTTCATTTTCGCGTTGATGCCGGGTTTCACGACGGTGACTTCATCGGCGAAACCGAAGTTCTTCAGATGGTCGATGTGGCGCTTCGTCTTGGCGTCGTGACAGATGATCGCGCCGCCTTCGAACGTGTTGAAGATCTTCGTGCCATGAAAACTGAGCATCGACATGTCGCCGAACTTCAGCACGGACTCGCCCGACTTGCGCACGCCGAACGCATGAGCCGCGTCGTACAGCACGCGCAGGCCATACGTGTCGGCGATCCGTTCGATCTCTTCGACATCGCACGGGTTGCCGTAGACGTGAACGGGCAGGATAGCCGTGGTTTGCGGCGTAATGGCCGCTTCGATCTTGCGCGGATCGAGGTTCATCGTCACGGGGTCGATGTCGGCGAAGACGGGCTTGATGCCGTTCCAGTGCAACGCGTGCGTCGTCGCCACAAAGCTGAACGGCGTCGTGATGACTTCGCCCGTCACTTTCATTGCCTGCAACGCGGTGATCAGCGCGAGGGTGCCGTTCGAGAACAGCGACAGATACTCGACACCCAGGTATTCGCAAAGCGCCGCTTCGAGCTGTGTGTGAAAGGGGCCGCCATTGGTCACCTGCTTGCTGTCCCAGATTTTCTGCAGATACGGAAGAAACTCATCGAGGGGAGGCAGATAAGGCTGGGTGACCGGAACGAGTGTTTGCATGGCAGTCGCGAGTGAGCGGAATGCGCAACGGGCGCACGTCCAATGAAAACGAGAATAGCGTCGGCCATGGCAATCCGATCGATTGATCAAGCGGGTCAAACGCTGCTATTTCGAGGCATGGTTCGCACGCGCGGGGCGCGAGGATCAGCAAGCGAAATTCAGCGCGACATCAGGCGCGACATCGGGAACGAATAAGGACGAAAACGCCTCGCTGTTCCGTGGATGGCGTCGAGCGACCGCTCGCTATTCTGTATGCAAGCCGTCGTGCCATGGATGCCCGGGCGCGGCCATGCAACTTCAGGCTGCCGATGTGCGCCCTCTTTCTCGAACAGGACCCGTTTTTCCATGACCACCGTCAGCATCCTCATTCCCGCGTTCAAGCCGGACTACCTTGCGAAGGCAATCGCGAGCGCGCAGGCACAGAGCTTCGCGGACATCGAAATCCTGGTCGGCGACGACACCGCGGACGGTCGCTTGCGCCCCATCGTCGAGAGCTTCGACGATCCGCGCATTCGCTATTTCCATCATGCCAGCGGGGACGCGCGTCGCAATTCACTGCTGCTGTTCGAACAGGCGCGCGGCGAGTACATCAAGTGGCTCTACGACGACGACCTGCTCATGCCGCGCTCCGTGGAAGCGCTGGTCGACGCCCTGCGTCAGCATCCCGGTTCAGCCATCGCCGTTCATGAGCGCGTCCTGATCGACGCCGACGACAACGTTCTGCACACGCCGCCGGCCCTCGTTCCGGCTGGCCAGATCGCGTTGGTCGAACGTCCGGCACTCGTCGAGCACATGGTCGCGCTGGCGAACAACTTCATCGGCGAGCCTAGCAACATCATGATGGTGCGCGATGCCGTCGACATGTCGACGGTGATGTTGTACCGCGGCTGGGACATCACGTTCCTCAACGACGTCAGCATGTATCTGAACCTCGCGGAGAAGGGACCGCTCGTGCTGCTGGGCGGCTATCTGAGCTGTTTCCGTCGGCATGGCACGCAGAATTCGGGTGTCGCGAGTCCCATTCTCGTTGCGGGCTACTACGAATGGGAAGTGATGGTGCGCGGCGAGGCGGCGGCGGGTCAAATGTCCGCGGAAGCGTTGATGCGCGCGAAAGCGCAACTGACCCGCCTCTACACGCACGGCATCGACACGCTCGGCATGGTCGAATTGCAGGCATTGCGCGACAACCTCGACGAGCTGGTCAAACAGCCGACTGCGGGACTCTATGCGTCCCCGCGTTTTCGCGCCAACGCCGCAATGGCGAACGAAAAGATGCACGCGCGCGCGGCGGCCCGTTTGCGGACGCCGGAAGCCAGTGTGGCCGCCGCCGAAGAGCCGGCGACGACGAATCCCGCTATCGAGGCGCTGCTCGCGCGCGCCGTCGAATGTCATCAGGCCGATCGGCTCGACGAAGCCGAGACGCTGTATCGCGAGATCCTCGCGACAGATCCGAACCACCCCGAAGCGCTGCATCTGCTGGGTCTCGTTGCTCACGCCTTCGGCCAGTACGCGACAGCCTCCGAGCTGATCATGGCCGCCATCGCGGTTCGACCGGCGGCCGCGTTCTATTACAACCTCGGCAACGTCATGCAGGCGGACAACCGGCCTGCTGCTGCCGTCGAGTGCTTCCGCCAGGCGATCGCGCAGCAGCCCGACTATATCGACGCGTACTACAACCTCGGGATTGCACAGCGCGCGATGCACGACCTGAGCGGCGCTGTCGATTCGTTCGTCAAGGTCGTGTCGCTGAAGCCCGATCACGCGCAAGCCTATAACAACCTTGCCGCGACGATGATGGAGCTCGACGAACTCGATGCTGCCGTCGAAGCGTACAGCACGGCCATTGCGTTGCGCCCCGAGTTGCCGGCGCCGCGGAGCAACCGGTTGTTCGCGTCGAATTACTACAGCGGCGTGACGCCCGCCGCGTACCTGGAGGAAGCCAAAAGTTTCGATGAAGCCATCACGCAGGGCGTAACGCCGTACCATGACTGGCTCGTCGAAGCGACGCCCGCGACAGCCCGAGCATTGCGCGTCGGCATTGTGTCGGGCGATTTGAAGGAGCACCCGGTCGGTTCCTTGCTCGAAAGCATCGTGAATCATGTCGATGCAGCCCGAGTGGAGTTGCACGCGTATGCGACGCGCGATGTCGAAGATGCGCTGACGCTGCGCATCCGTTCGCGCTTTGCGACGTGGACGAGCCTCGCGGGCATGACCGACGTTGCCGCCGCCGCACGCATCCGCGACGATCGCATCGACGTGCTGATCGATGCATCGGGTCATACGCAGTTCAACCGCCTGCCCGTGTTTGCGCGCAAGCCCGCGCCCGTTCAGGTGAGCTGGCCCGGTTACTTCGCAAGCACGGGTATGCGCGCGATCGACTACATGCTCGGCGACCGTTACGTGCTGCCCGAAAGCGAGGCACACCACTTCACCGAGCGCGCGTGGCGGATGCCCGACAGCTACTTGTGCTTCACGCCGCCTGCCGAGCCGCTGGACGCGGGCAAGCTGCCGATGCTCGACAACGGACATGTGACGTTCGGCTATTTCGGCAAGCTCGCCAAGATTGCCGATCAGACGGTGGCGCTTTGGTCGCGCGTGCTGCATGCCGTCGCGCATTCGCGTCTGTTCATCAAGGCGCAGAATCTGGATCTGGATCACGCCCGCGAGTCGATCGTCGCGCGTTTCGCTGCACACGGCGTCGATGCATCGCGCCTCATCCTGGAGGACCATTCGCCGCATGCCGAGTATCTCGCCGCGTATCGTCGGGTGGACATCGCGTTGAGCCCGTTCTCGTATCCGGGTCGCACGACGACGGCGGAAGGCCTGTTCATGGGCGTGCCTGTCCTGTGCCTGCGCGGCGAGCGGTTTCTGTCGCACATCTGCGAAAGCATGCTGCATGCGGCCGGTTTGCCCGACTGGATCGCACAGAGCGAAGACGACTATGTCGCGAAAGCCGTGCAGTTCGCCGCCGATGCGTCGCAGCTGCAAGCGCTTCGCAGCGGCCTGCGTGCGCAACTCGTCGCTTCGCCGCTGTGCGACGCGCCTCGCTTCGCGAAGCATCTGGAAGACGCGTTGCATGGCATGTGGGTGGCGCACGTCGCGCCCACTGAAGCTGTGGCGCGTTAGCCAGCGCGTGCCCGGCTGCTCGTCGGCCGGGCGCGAAGGCGTCGTTAATCATTCGGGATGACCGGCCCACCGCGCAGCTTCAGGTGATTGACCACGCGCGGCCAGAACTTCGCGCCTTCGGCCTGCTCGATCCAGAGCCCCGCACGTCACGCGAGCCGTCGCGGCCCAGGCCCGGCGCCATGTAGATCCCCTTGTTGGGGACCACTTCTTCGTCGCCGATCTTGGCCCGCAGCGCGTCGGGGAACACCCACTGAATATATCGGCTCGCGCGGTCGCTGTGCCCATTCGCGCACCTCGTCGATCGCCCAGCCGGCCACCGTGCTGACCAAGTCCGCAGATTGTTCGATGTCGTGCATCGTCACGAGAAAATCGCGGTTCTCCCGGGCGCTCATTGCGCGCGATGATCTCGTCGTCGAAGTCGCCAAAGCGTGGCTCGCCCTTGGCAATGATCACCGGATGGGAGGTCCCTTCTCGGTCGCGCGGAAAGTCGATGTCGAGAAAGTCGTCATGAGTCGTGATGCGCTTGCGGCTGGTGCCGTTGCGGTGATCGTGCTGCGCACCGGCTTAGTTGGCCCTTCTCGTAGCCGGATAGTGCGTCCGCTCGCCGCCGTGCGAGCGCTCGCGGGCCGTTGCTTTTTTATCCGCCCGGTTAAGCGTTTCGTGCGCCAGTCGCCGGATCAGCTCTGGGTCGAGTCCAGTCCTTTGCCCGATTCGATCGTCGGTTCCAGTCCATGCCTCATACACGAGGATTCGGCTAGGCGTCACGGCGCTGGTTCCCGCGCGGGCTCCAAGCAACCCGGACGCCCCCGATCGCAATTGACTCACTTCAACTGGTTTGCCGAAACGGGCACCGGCTTTACCGTCCATGCTGCTTCACCGCTACTCGGCGTATACGAAGGCCGTGCCATCACCTGCTCTACAGCGGCATACGGAAAGAAAAAGACAAGGGGTTGCTGGTTCGATCCCAGCCGGGCGCGCCAAGTCGCACATCTGTCGCCTCGTCGTCATCCCCCACGAACTCAAGCCTCGCACCTGCTTTGCCGTTAACCCTACGGCCGACCGCGCCCATTCCAGGCGCGTCGAACGAACAAAAACAAAATCCAGGGGTTCACATGCAGCAGGCTCACCACCCGCCACGCTGGCCTCATGCCTTCGCATGGGCGGCGCTTCGGCATCCCGAACGCGAACAAGCCACGCTGCGCGTTGTGCTCGGCGCCGTAGTTCTCCTCGCCTACGCCTGTTTCGCGTGGCTCGTCCCTTCGCGCGAAGCGTCGCTGGTCGCGCAAATCGTCGGGCTCTATGTGTTCTACGGCGCAGTCACGCTGCTGATCGTCAGCCGCATGGCGTCGCCATCGAAGAAGCGGCTCGTGGTCACGACCATTGCCGATCAGGCGCTCGTCGGCGCGGCGCTCGCCGCGGGCGGCGAGATCGCTCTGCCGCTCTTGTGGGTCGTCTTCTGGTTTCTGATCGGCTCGGGCTGCCGCTACGGCAAGCGCACGCTCGCCGTCTCCTGCGCCACCGCGATGACGGTCATCGGCGGGCTCGCGCTCTGGCAGCCGTGGTGGAACGCGAACCTGTCCGCCGCGCTCGGGCTCGCGTTGAGCGTGCTGGCGGCATCGGTGTATCTGACCGTGCTCGTCGATCGCCTCGGCAACGCCAATCGCGATCTCGCGCGTCAGGCATCGACCGATCCGCTCACGGGTCTCGCCAATCGCTACGCGCTGGAACACATCGTCAATCGCACGATGTCCGAGGCAACGCAGGACACCGTGCTGCTTCTGATCGACCTCGACGGCTTCAAGGAAGTCAACGATACCTACGGTCACGCGGTCGGCGACGTGCTATTGCAGCAGTTCGCCAACGTGCTCGCCCGCCGCATGTCCAATAGCGACACCGTGGCGCGCCTCGGCGGCGACGAGTTCGTGGTGCTCGCGCATCAGGCGCAGAGCCGCACGGCCGTCCTCGCAATCACCGAAGGCATTCACGCGGCGCTCGCGTCGATCGCGTCGGTGGACGGGCGGCCGGTTTCGGTCTCGGCGAGCATCGGCGCGTGCATGTTGTCCAGCGCGGCCGACGCGCGCCACGCCGACATCCACGCCGTGCTGCGCGCCGCCGACCGCGCGATGTATCGCGCGAAAAGTCTCGGCATCGGCAAAACGGTGTTCGCCGAAGCGCGAGACTTCGAAGCCGGCTAACGTATTACGCTTCGACGCTCGTCCACGACTGCTCGCGCAGCTTGGCGCGCAAACGCGCGACCGCCTGGCTGTGCAGCTGACACACGCGCGATTCGCTCACTTCCATCACCGCGCCGATTTCGCGCAGGTTCAGGCCGCGTTCGTAGTAGAGGCTCATCAGCAGCTTTTCGCGTTCCGGCAGCTTGTCGATGGCTTCGATCAGCGCGCCGCGCAGGCTGTCGTCGAGCAGCGCGGACAGCGGGTCCGAACGGTCGACGCAATAGCGGTCGAGGAACGGCTCGTCGTCGGCGGAGCGGTCGAAGTCTTCGTAGTAGATCAGCTGGCTGCCGTGCAGGTCTTGCAGCATCGACTGATATTCGTCGAGCGGCATCTTCATGTGCTCGGCGATTTCCACTTCGCTCGCGGCGCGGCCGAGGTTCTGCTCGACCTTGTGCACCGCCGATTCCACTTCGCGCGACGTCTTGCGCATGCTGCGCGGCAGCCAGTCGTTGGCACGCAGCTCGTCGAGCATCGCGCCGCGAATGCGCTGGCTCGCGTAGGTTTCGAACTGCGCACCCTGATCTTCCTTATAGCGGCTCGCCGCATCCAGAAGACCGATCATGCCGGCCTGAATCAGGTCGTCGAGATCGACGCTCGCCGGCATCTTGGCGACGAGCTGAAGTCCGAGCCGGCGAACGAGCGGCGCATATTTAGTCAGGACGTCCGACTGTGAGAGTTTGCCTTGGGCGTTGTACATCTGAGTCACCTTAATCTTGATCACATCGACGCCGTACTGGTCAATGCATGACTGGAAAACAACGACGCCATGCGCCCCGTCTCCCGTCCGCCCTTGTCAGCCTCGCCAACCGAAAACCGCGCGTCATTCCGGACCTGCGTCTCGCTCCCGGTCGGGGCGGGACGCATCGGCCAATGCAGAAGCTCCGCCGCGATCTGCCGGTAGTCGCGCGCCGCGGCTGTCGCCGGGAACGCTTCCACCACGCAGCGCGAGAGCTCCTTCGCCCGAGTGACGCGCGCATCCTCGGACACATACCCTGCCTGCACGAGCGACACGGCCAGATACCGGCTCGCGACGCCCGACAGGTTGTCGAACGCGACCGCCGCGTCGGCCGGGTTCTGCACGTGATTCACGAGCACGCGGAACTGGCCGATCGCATGGGCGTAGTGCAGACGCTTGATGCACGCGTACGCCTCGGTGATCGCGGACGCGGCCACCCGCGTCACGATGAGAAAGTCATGCGCCTGCGCCGCGAGCGACGAGAGCGCGCCGTATCGATCGAGCTGCGCGTCGATCAGAACGATGTCCGCCTGACCTTCGAGCAGCGCGCGGCACTGCGCGGCGTCGTGGCTGATGCGTTCGTCGCGCGGCGCGGCGAGCAGCGAGAAGCCGAACGGCGTGCGCGTCACCGCGTCCTGAAGCGCCTCGCGGCCCGACATCACCGCGGCGAGCGCCCCGGCGCCGGACGTACCGGCCAGGCGCGCAGCGGATGCCGCGTTCGCCCGCTCGTCGATCACGAGCACGTCCTTGCCATGCACGGACAGCGCCGCGCCCAGATTCACGACCGCCGACGTGCAGCCGATGCCCGCCGGCCCGCCCGCCACCGCCACCACGCGCGAACCGCCTCGCGTGAGCAGCCTTCTCAGACCTTCAGCCTGATCGAGCACGAACTTATCCAAAGCGGACCTCATGCAGTTCGGTGGTGGCGCGCGCGGACAATGCGGAGAGCAGTGCCGGCACCTCGTCGTCCTGCGGCACGAAGGGCGAACCCTCGCGCGGAATGCAGAACGCGCTCTTGATCAGAAAACGCTTGGTCGCGACGTACAGGTTCTCCGGCACCTTCTGGCCGGTCGAGACGTAATGCACCGGCAGCTTGTAGCGGATGACGGTATCGAGCACGCCGCCGAGATTCGTCGCTTCGTCGAGCTTGGTCAGGATGCAGCCCGCGAGCGGCGGCTGATCGGCCGCGCTCTTGTACGCCTGCACCACTTCGTTGAGCGTGTCGCCGTGGCTGGTCGCGTTGAGCAGCAACAGGCGCTGCACCGGATGACCCGCGCCGCAGAGCATCGAAATCTGGTCGGACACCATGCGATCGCGCTGGCTCATGCCGATGGTGTCGATCAGCACGATGTGCTTGTTGCGCAACTCCGAGAGCGCGAGTTGCAGGTCGGCGGCGTCTTTCACCGCGTGGACCGAGACGCCGAGAATCTTGCCGAAGATGCGCAGTTGCTCGTGCGCGCCGATCCGGTAGCTGTCGGTCGTGAGCAGCGCGACCTTGCTTGCGCCGAAGCGCATCACGCAGCGCGCGGCGAGCTTGGCCGTGGTCGTGGTCTTGCCGACGCCCGTCGGGCCCATCAGCGCGAACACGCCGCCGCGTTCCATCAGCGCGTCTTCGCTCGCCATGACCGGCAGGTTCGATTCGAGCACCTGCTGCACCCATTCCATCGCGTGCTCGGCGCTTTCCATCTCGGGCATGTTGTCCACGACCATGCGCACGAGTTGCGCGGAGAAACCGGCCGCGAACAGGCGCTTGGTGAGGCCGGCGTTGCCCGGGCTGCGGCGCTGGCGCTCGCCCCACAGGAGACCGGAGAAGTGCTCTTCCATCATCTCGCGCATCGACGAGAGCTCGTGCATCACCGTTTCGTTGACGACTTGCTCCATGCGTGCGCGAATCGCGTCGGTCACGACGGCGGCCGCGTTCGCGGGCAGACCTTCGAGCGCATTGTCGGGCGAGGCTTCGGCTTGCGGCGCGCCCGCGTTGATCTTGTGGGCGGCGCGGCGCGCGGCGACTTGCGCGGCTTCGCGCGCCCAGTCGGGCGTGTCGATCTTCGGCTGCGCGGACTCGCGCATCGCGTAGTTGCTCGGCTCGGGTTTGTCGGCGCGCTTCTCGGCACGCTGATCCGCGAGCTTGTCGGCGGCTTTCGCTGCGGATGCCTTCGGCGGCACCGGCACGCCCAGACCGCGAGCGATCGCAGCGGATGCCGACAGCGGACGATTCGACGGCATCGCGGCCTGCTCGGCGATGCGTCGCGCGTGCTCGATCAGCCACGGATTCGACTCGGCCATCGTGCGCGGTGCGTCGTCGGCTTGGGCGTCGCGCGGCGCGTCGCGGTGGTCGAGGTCATCCGTATGGGCTTCAGGATTCGCGCCGAAAACCGACGAGAACACGTCGCCGCTCGCGTAAGGATTCGCGGCGGCCGGTTGCTTCGCGGCCACGGCGGCCGCGGCTTGCGCGAGCGCGGAGCGCGGCGTGGCGCTCGGGAATGCGGCCGGCGCCTGTTCGTGCGCGGCCGGCGAAATGGATGCGATGTCGCGATCCGCCACGCCCACGATCTCGACGGAACCGTCGTCGAGCGTGCGATTCGACAACACCACGGCATCGGGGCCGAGCGCTTCACGAACCTGGCGCAGAGCGTCGCGGCTGTTGGCGCCAATGAATTTACGAATGTTCAAACTTGCCCCCGATGAGGTATGAGACTGCGATCTTTGCGAGGCGGGCGCTGCCGGATGGTTCGGGGCGTCCGCTTTTCAGTGAAGCCATTATTGCGAAGATGCCCTTCGGCCTATCGCGGGATAAAGGGTGGGAAACAGGGGTATTTCGACTGATGGACGACGTCCGGGCGTTCCGGCGGCGCCGAGGCGGGAAAAGATTCCGCTTGGATTTCGCTTCGCAGCGGACAACGGGCCTCGCGGCGGCGTAAGCTTTAGGGCTCAGTGCGCAATGCCGGCTTCGGCCGCAATACAACAGGAGACTTGACCGCATGACCTCCGACGCTTCCTCCGCTCTTTCCCGTCAGACCACCGGCGCGCGTCTCGTCGTGGATGCACTCGCGCATCACGGCGTCGAACGCGTCTTTTGCGTGCCGGGCGAGAGCTTTCTCGCCGTCCTCGATTCACTGCACGACGAGACCGCGCAGATCCAGACCATCGTGTGCCGCCACGAGGCGGGCGCGGCGAACATGGCCGAAGCCGTCGGCAAGCTGACCGGACGGCCGGGCGTCGCCATCGTGACGCGCGGGCCGGGCGCGACGCACGCGTCCATCGGCGTGCACACCGCGTATCAGGACTCGACGCCGATGATCCTGCTCATCGGCCAATGCGCGCGCGACCATATGGATCGCGAGGCGTTTCAGGAGATCGACTACCGCCGCATGTTCGGGCAGATGGCGAAGTGGGTCGCGCAGATCGACGATCCGCGTCGCGTGCCGGAATACATGAGCCACGCGTTCCACGTGGCGACGGCGGGCCGGCCCGGGCCGGTCGTGCTCGCGCTGCCCGAGGACATGCTGACCGAAGCATGCGAAGCCGTGCCGCCCGCGCCGCATTACCAGCGCGTCGCGGCGTCGCCCGCGCCCGCGCAGATGGAGCGGCTGCGCGATCTGCTGGGGAATGCGAAGAAGCCGTTCGTGATCGCGGGCGGCAGCGGCTGGACCGAAGCGGCGACGCAGGATTTCGCCCGCTTCATCGAGCGATGGCAACTGCCGGCGGGCTGCGCGTTCCGCTTCCAGGACACGCTGAACAACGAGCACCCGAACTATGCGGGCGATGTGGGCCTCGGCATCAATCCGGCGCTGGCCGCCCGCGTACGCGATGCCGACGTGCTCTTCGTGCTCGGCCCGCGCATGGGCGAATCGACGACGGGCGGCTACACATTGCTCGACATCCCGAAGACGAAGCAGACGCTCATCCACGTTCATCAGGGCGCGGAGGAACTGGGGCGCGTGTATAGCGCGGATTTGCCGATCGTTTCGGGGATGCCGGAGATCGCGTCGCTGCTGGCTTCATTGGAACCGCCTGCCGAGATTGCCTGGGCCGGAAGCGCCGAAGCCGCGCATGCCGCGTATCTCGAGTGGCGCAAGCCGCGCCCGATGCTTGGCGACGTCCAGCTCGGCGAGATCATGCGCACGCTCTCGGAGCGCCTGCCCGCCGACGCGATTCTCACGAACGGCGCGGGGAATTACGCGACGTGGCTGCATCGGCACTACGCGTACCGGCACTTCCGCTCGCAGGTTGCTCCGACGAGCGGCGCGATGGGTTACGGCGTGCCGGCCGCGATCGCGGCGAAGTCGCTTTATCCGGAGCGCACGGTGATCGCCTTTGCGGGCGACGGCTGCTTCATGATGGCGAGCCATGAGATCGCGACGGCCATGCAATATGGACTGGCGGTGATTTTCGTGGTGGTGAACAACGCGCAGTACGGCACGATCCGCATGCATCAGGAGCGGCACTATCCGCATCGCGTGCATGGTACGGGGCTGACGAACCCGGATTTCGTCGCGTATGCGCGGGCGTTTGGGGCGCACGGGGAGCGGGTCGAGGCGACCGAGCAGTTCATGCCGGCGTTCGAGCGCGCGGTGGGTTCGGGGCTGCCTGCGGTCATCGAGATTCGTATTCCGCAGGATCAGAGCACGCCCGGGGCGACGTTGGAGCAGGTGCGGGAGCAGGGAAAGAAGTGAGTTGTCGCTGGTTGGCTGCGCGGGACATTTGAAAACCACCCCAAGCGTCGGACATAGCGCCGGCTCTTGGGGAAGCGTTCGGCCCTAGCGGCTGATTACCTCTTCAAACAAGTAGCGCATGGCTGCCGGTTCTGGGGCGGCCAGCCGTTTTCGCGAACGCGCCGATAAGAGGCGCGCGTATTCGGTGAAGCGGCAATTCGACGATCATGAAACCTCCGACTAAGGCCCTTACTGCGCGTCGATCCCATGGGCGTCGTGAAGAATTGTAATTTCGGCGCTCATTTTGCGGTTGCCGCGGCCCCATCGTTCGTTTGGTTAGTACGCTAGCAGTCGGCCCTGCGAAAGCGGTCGATATATTAAGGCCGCTGCACCAGGCAACTATCAAGCATAACGAATCAATACCCGAGGCCGCTCATGATGCGACGAATCGCAGTAGTTGGCGACATGCTCAGTAACGGCGGTGAAATTCGCCGTCAGGTGGAAATGCCATTCACAATGGGCAGTGAGGGACATCAGGCCGCGCTCATCAATGGATCGGCGTACTGCCCCGCCTGTAAAACTACCGGCTACATCGCCAAAGCCGGCGGTCCTCGTCGCATGACCCTCGGCAAGAGTCAGATTGCGCTAGACGAAGACTTGGTCATCTGCGGCTGTCCCGAGCATCCTCACATCGTGGCGAAACGCGCGGGAGAAGCGTGGTACGACGATCTGGCCGATATCGTTGGGTCGATCGGCTCCGCAAACGTGGCCGGTACAGATAGCGCGTGGATGAGTGCGGGCGCTTTCGATGAGTGCGTATGTGCCTCGAACGTCCCGGAGGGCTACCCGTACCTGATATCGAAAGCAGACGGAGAAAGCCGGTGCGGCCGGACTGACAGTACTTGCCGCTTGCCTCGCATATACACCGGCAGTGCGGAGACTTACGAGATTCACTGGGGCGACGATGCTCTGAGCCACAAGGATTGGAAGTAATGCCGAACGCAAAAACCATCGTCCAAACCAACCGAATCCCCGGCTCGGTAAAACTCGTGAATCTAAGAGTGGTCTCGTTCGCCGAACTATGGGCCGCCTATCCGAAGTCTGCGCCCTGCATTGATCCATCAACTGGAAAAGCTGCATTCGAAGACGAATGCGCAATTCGTTTCGGAGCATGCCTGGCCGCAGTCGGCATTACAAATAAATCGTTCAAGGGAGAAACTTGCTGGTTTCGCGGTCATCCCCGAAGCCATATGCTTCGCGCAAAGGAAGTAGCGCAATGGCTGGGCTTGCAGCCATTCGCCGGTTGCCCGCCGCCCGAGACCGTTACGGGCGAAGACTGGAAAGACAAGATCACAGGCCGTACCGGTATCGCTTTCTTCGGCAGCTATTGGCGGCGCTCGCTCAAAGAGAGACAACCGAGCGGCGACCACATCGACCTGTGGGACGGACAGCGCCTTACGCCGAGCACGGAGACTACTTTGAGATTCGGCCTTGGCATTTCGCACGTATGGAACCCGCTCTCTGCCATCGGTATCGGACCCGAGAATTTCTACTCGGACCTCTCGCAGGCGAAGACGATTCTATTCTGGGAAATAAAGTGAAGCGCGCGCTTCTTTATGCCGGACTATTAGTCTGTGGCGCGCTCGTCGCCGGTTTCACTAGCTTGTATCTCGCGCTACCGGATTCCAACACACCCTGCGGCGATGAATGCGGCGGTCGGGCGCTGGCGACGGCACTTGAAAGCGCGGCAGTGGGAGCGCTTGTATTCTTAGTTGCCGGCACCTGCCTGCTGCGCCACCGGCGACGTGGTCGAATCTAGGGAAGGCGAGCGCTCCATCTAAGACAAACGGCCCGCCGCGCTTGCGCACGCCGGGCCGTTTCCTCAAACGCTGCGACTAAGGCTTACTTCCCGCCCACGCTCTGCAACGTCGTCCACTTCCCACCGACGACCTTGTACAGCGTAATCCCGCCGTTCTTCAGATCGCCCTTCGCGTCGTACGCGAGGTGGTTCGTGGTCACGCCTTGCATGTCGGTCTTCGCGAGCACCGGCAGATACTTCGCCGGGTCCGTCGAGTTGGCCGCCTTCATTGCGGTGAACATGGCCATCGCGCCGTCGTACGCGTACGGCGAGTACGTCTGCACGTCTTCGTTGAAGCGCTTCTTGTACTTCGCTTCGTACGCCGCGCCGCCCGGCATTTCGTTCATCGGCAAGCCGGCGAGCGATGCCACCGTGCCTTCCGCCGACTCGCCCGCGATCTTGATGAACGTGTCGGTCTTCACCATTTCGCCCGCCATCAGCGGCGCTCGGAAGCCGAGCGTCTTCATCTGCTTGACCATCGGCGCGGCCTGCGAATCGGCGCCGCCGTAGTACACGAGGTCCGGATTCATCGACTTGATCTTGGTCAGAATCGCCTTGAAGTCGACAGCCTTGTCGTTCGTGAATTCGCGATCGACGATCGTGCCGCCCGCCGCCTTCGCCGCCTTCTCGAACTGGTCGGCAAGACCCTGGCCGTACGCCGTGCGGTCGTCGACGATGGCGATCTTCTTCACCTTCAGGTTCTTCACCGCGAACTCACCCGCGACCGAGCCTTGCTGCGTGTCCGAGGTCATCATGCGGAACGCGGTCTTGAAGCCCTGCGTCGTGTATTCCGGCGCGGTGGCCATCGCGATTTCGGGGATGCCAGCGTTCGCGTAAATGCGCGATGCCGGAATGGTCGTGCCCGAGTTGAAGTGGCCGAGCATGCCCTTGATGCCGTCGTCCACGAGCTTCTGCGCGACGGTCGTGCCCGTGCGCGGGTCGGCCTGGTCGTCCGCCGAATCCAGCACGATGCGAACCGGCTTGCCGCCGATCACCGGCTTCGTCGCGTTGAAGTCTTCGACCGCGAGCGTGATGCCGTTCTGGAAGTCCTTGCCGTAGTGAGCCTGCGCGCCGGTCATCGGGCCGGCGAAGCCGACCTTCACCTCGTCTGCCTGCTGTGCGAATGCGGTCCCCGCGAACGACAGGCCGGCGAGCGTCATGGCGGCTGCCAGCTTGGTCATCGTGTGCTTCATAGCTTCTCCTAATACCAGTGTGGATGGCAGCTTATTGCCGGGATCGCCGTGCCTGCTGCCGTTTGTTTTGAATTTGTCTGAACCGGGCGCCGCAAGTCTCAACCGATCGTCATCAAATTCGCGTTACCGCCCGCCGCCGCCGTGTTCACGCTCACCGAGCGTTCCGTCAGCAGACGTTCGAGCGCGTAGTCTTCGCCGTCGTGGCCAGCGTCGGCGAACGTGCCCGCCGCGACGCCCTGCACCGATACGATCGGCCCCGGGCGCTTGGCGACTTCCTTCACCAGCGACAGCAGTTCGTCACTGTCGCCTTCGAACAGCACGGCATCGTAGCCGGCTGCCGGATCCTTGCTCACCGACGCATGCGCCTTGAGCGCGGGCGGCAGCGATGCGACCAGTTGCTCGCCCGCCGATCCCGCGAAAAGCGCCTTGTTGCCGGTCGCCAGCACGGCGGCGAACTGTGCGCGCGCGCCGCTCGCCGTCGATGCCACGCAGAACACGGTGCCGCGCGCGCTCAACGTGTACGTGTTGCGCTCGCCCGTCGGACCCGACAGCACGGCCGTCGCGCCCGCCAGCACATGTTGCAGATAACCGTCGCAACGCGCGGCCGTCTGCGGATCGCGTTCGCCGATGGCCCAGTCGCGCAACGCGGTGAGCGCGGCGGCGGGCGTGCTGGCGGACGGCGTCTCATCGACGACGAGCGTGCTCGCGAGCGACTTCGGCAAGCCGGTCGGGCGCTTGGCAAGCAAACGCTGCAGATACAGCGCGCCGCCCGCCTTCGGACCCGTGCCCGACAAACCTTCGCCGCCGAACGGCTGCACGCCGACCACTGCGCCGATCACGTTGCGGTTCACGTAGATGTTGCCCACGTGCGCGCGCTGAATGACATGCGCGATGGTTTCGTCGATCCGCGTATGGATGCCCAGCGTGAGTCCGTACCCCGTCGAGCGAATTTGGTCGAGGAGTTTATCAAGAGACGCACGGCGGTAACGCACCACATGCAGCACCGGCCCGAACACTTCGCGCTTCAGCTCGTCGATGCTTTCCAGCTCGATAAGCGTCGGCGGCACGAACGTGCCTTGGGCGCACGCATCGGGCAGCGGCTGCTGCACGACCTTGCGGCCCTTCTCGCGCATCGCCGCAATGTGCGCGTCGATGCTGCGCTTCGCGTCGGCGTCGATCACCGGACCGACATCCACCGACAGGCGATCCGGATTGCCCACGGCGAGCTGCTTCATCGCGCCGGTCAGCATGTCGAGCGTGCGGTCGGCGACATCGTCCTGCAGACAAAGAACGCGCAGCGCCGAGCAGCGTTGACCGGCCGAATCGAACGAAGACTGCATCACGTCCGCGACGACCTGTTCCGCGAGCGCGGATGAATCGACGATCATCGCGTTCTGGCCGCCGGTTTCCGCGATGAGCGGGATCGGGCGGCCATCGGAATCGAGGCGCTCCGAGAGCGTCTTGTTGATGAGGCGCGCGACTTCGGTGGAGCCGGTGAACATGACGGCGCGCGTGCGAGCATCGGCGACGAGCGCCGCGCCGACGGTTTCGCCATCGCCCGGCAGCAGTTGCACCGCGCCCGCCGGCACGCCGGCTTCGCGCAGAATGCGCACGGCTTGCGCGGCGATCAGCGGCGTCTGCTCGGCGGGTTTCGCGAGCACCGGATTGCCCGCCGCGAGCGCGGCCGCGACCTGACCCATGAAGATGGCCAGCGGGAAATTCCACGGGCTGATGCACACCACCGGCCCGAGCGGGCGATGCGTGTCGTTCGAAAACTCCGCGCGAATCTGCGACGCGTAATAGCGCAGGAAATCGACGGCTTCGCGAATTTCGGCGATCGCGTTCGGCAGCGACTTGCCCGCTTCGCGCACGACGAGGCCCATTAGCGTGTGCATCTGCGCTTCGAGCAGGTCGGCGGCGCGCGAGAGGCAATCCGCGCGGTCTTCGACGGGCGTCGCCTGCCAGATCGGCGCGGCGGCCACCGCGTTCGCGAGCGCCGCGCTCACCTGTTGCGACGACGCCTCGACCACGGTGCCGACGACATCGCGATGATCCGCCGGATTGCGAATCTCGCGCGCGACGCCGTTTTGCGGGTCGTCGCGTTCCAGCATCGGCACGGCCTGCCACGGATGATTCGCGCTCGCGAGCAGCGCCGACGACAGCGACGCCAGCCGGTGCTCGTTCGAAAGATCGAGGCCCATCGAATTGAGGCGCTCGTTGCCGTACAGCTGACGCGGCAGCGGAATCTTGGCGTGCGGCGCGCCGAGCGGCGTGATGGCTTGCGCTTCGTCGATCGGATCGCGCACGAGGTCCTTCACCGGAACGGACTCATCCGCGATGCGGTTCACGAACGACGTGTTCGCGCCGTTTTCCAAAAGACGCCGCACCAGATACGCGAGCAGCGTTTCGTGCGTGCCGACCGGCGCATACACGCGGCACGGACGGTTCAGCTTGTCGCGGCCGGTGACTTCCTCGTACAGCGGCTCGCCCATGCCGTGCAGGCACTGGAACTCGTACTGGCCGGGATAGTAGTTCTGGCCCGCGAGGTGATAGATGGCCGACAGCGTGTACGCGTTGTGCGTCGCGAATTGCGGATAGACGGCATCCGGCGCGCCGAGCAGCTTCTTCGCGCACGCGAGATACGAGATGTCCGTATAGATCTTGCGCGTGTAGACCGGGTAGCCTTCGAGGCCGTCCACTTGCGCGCGCTTGATTTCGGTATCCCAGTACGCGCCTTTGACGAGACGAATCATCAAGCGATGACGGCTGCGGCGCGCGAGATCCACCAGATAGTCGATGACGAACGGGCAACGCTTCTGATACGCCTGCACCACGAAGCCGATGCCGTTCCAGCCCGCGAGTTCCGGATCGAAGCACAGCGCTTCGAGCAGATCGAGCGAGAGTTCGAGACGGTCGGCTTCCTCGGCGTCGATGTTCAGGCCGATGTCATAGCGGCGCGCGAGTTGCGCCAGCGCGCGCACGCGCGGCAGCAGTTCGCTCATCGTGCGCTCCTGCTGCGAGCGCGAGTAACGCGGATGCAGCGCCGACAGTTTGATCGAAATGCCCGGGCCTTCGTAGATGCCGCGCCCGCCGGCCGCCTTGCCGATCGCGTGGATGGCCTGCTCGTAGGACGCGTAGTAACGCTGCGCGTCTTCTTCGGTCGTCGCGGCTTCGCCGAGCATGTCGTACGAATAACGGAAACCGCGCGCTTCGAACTTGCGGCTGTTCGCGAGCGCTTCGGAGATGGTCTCGCCGGTGACGAACTGCTCGCCCATCAGACGCATCGCCATATCGACGCCCTTGCGGATCAGCGGCTCGCCGCCCTTGCCGATCATGCGCGTAAGCGCCGACGAGAGGCCGGCTTCGCTGTTCGTCGTCACGAGCTTGCCGGTGATCATCAGGCCCCACGTCGCGGCGTTGACGAACAACGACGGCGCCTGGCCCATGTGCGAGCGCCAGTCGCCCTTGCTGATCTTGTCGCGAATGAGCGCGTCGCGCGTGGCGCGGTCGGGAATGCGCAAGAGCGCCTCGGCGAGACACATCAGCGCCACGCCTTCCTGACTCGACAGCGAGAATTCGTGGATCAGCCCTTCCACGCCGCCGCCCTTGCTCTTCGCGCGCAGCGTTTCGACGAGCTTCGTCGCGAGCTTTTCGGTGTCGCCGGCAACGGTGGCCGGCAGTCGCGCCTGACCGATCAGAAACGGCACGCACTCCGGCTCCGGACGGCGATACGCCGCCGTGATGGCCGCGCGCAGCACGGACTGCGGTTGCACGTTCTGCGCGAAGTCCAGGAACGGATGCGGCGCACCGTCTTCGTCGCCTTCGACAGTCGCGGCGTCGCTCATTTCAGATGTGCCGTTCACGCCCGAGAGTTCCGGCGGAAGCTGGCCGTGCTCGATCCGCTCCAGGTACGCGAAGATCGCCTGCTTGATCAGCCAGTGAGGGGTGCGTTCCAGCCGCGTGGCGGCGTCTTTCAGCCGGGACCGCAGCAAATCGTCGACTTTCACGCCAAGGGTTGTGCTCGCCATATTTCCTTCGTTTGCCGGTCACGCTTACCCGGCCAGGGACCTAAAAGTTGGCGAATCGTACCCCGCTGATTTAAAAGGTGCAACCAGCATTTTCGAGACGGTTGCACCGCCGCCAAACCGTTGTGAGGCGGGCGTCTCGGCTGTTTTTCGGATGCTTGTCCGGTGGCGGAAATCGCCTAGTAGTTTCCCTAACCCGAGGTTTTTTGGGACAACCCCTAAGTAAATGCGTCCCCGCTGCCGATATAAAGCGATGCGCGCCGTCCGGCGCTACAAAAGCAGCTACGGGGAACGACAACATGAGCACGTGGATGGTGGTGGTCGGGGTTTGGGCGATGTTCGCGCTTTGCATGGTGCTGTTCGTGCGCGGGGCGTCGTCGCGTACGCATCATGTCGACGATACGCGCGACGAGGCGACGCCGGTTCGCGGCGGCGCGGAGGCATCGCGCGCGAAAGTCTGACGAGCGGCGGGCGGCCCGCCGCGATTAAACGTCGAGCGGGTCGACTTCCACGTTCCAGCGCAGCACGCCTTTGAGCGAGCGCAGCACCGGCTGCCACGCTCGCAGCGCCGTTTGCAGCGCGGCGCGCGAGCCGCTTTCCAGCAGCAGTTGCGCGCGGTGCACGTTGAAGACCTTGACGATGGTGAGCGGCACGGGATCGTAGACGGTCACGCGGTCCGAGCCGGGCAACGGCGCGAACGCGGCGGCGGCGTCTTCGAGAAACGCGATCGCGGCTTCGAGCGTGCGGCCTTCAGCGCGCAGCATCGCCTGATAGACGAAGGGCGGCAGGCGCGCGTCCCGTCGCTCGGCAAGCGTGGCGTTCGCGAATCCGACGTAGTCTTGTCGCGACAAAGCGAGATAAAGCGCGTGGCGCGGATAGCGCGTCTGGATCAGCACTTCGCCGGGCAGCCCGGCGCGGCCGGCGCGGCCGCTCACCTGTGTCAGTTGCGCGAAGAGCCGCTCGCTCGCGCGGAAGTCGTGCGAAAAGAGCGCCGTGTCCGCGTTCAGCACGCCGACGAGCGTGACACGCCGGAAATCGTGTCCTTTCGCGATCATCTGCGTGCCGACGAGAATATCGACCTCGCCCGCGTGGACGTCCGAAAACAGCGCCTGCGCGCTGCCTTTGCGCCGCGTGCTGTCGGCGTCGATACGCAGCACGCGCGCGCCCGGCACCACGCTCGCGAGCGTTTCCTCGACGCGCTGCGTGCCACGGCCCATCGGCGCGATATCGATGTTGCCGCAATCCGGGCACGACTTCGGAATGCGCGACTCCCAGCCGCAGTGGTGGCAGCGCAGCGCACGCTCGGGCTTATGCAGCACCGCATAGGCGCTGCAACGCGGGCAGCCCGCGACCCAGCCGCAGGCATCGCACGAGAGAATCGGCGCGTAGCCGCGTCGGTTCAGAAACACGAGGCTTTGCTCGCCGCGCTCCAGCCGCGACTTCAGCGCCGCGATGAGCGGTCCTGACAGCCCTTCGACCGACGCCCGGCCGCGCCTGTGTTCTTCTTCCAGATCGATGAGCCGCACGGTCGGCAGCACAGCGTCGGTCACGGCGCGGCGCGTCAACGTGAGTCGCGTGTAGCGGCCCTGCTCGGCCTGCCACCACGTTTCGAGCGAGGGCGTCGCGGACCCCAGCACCACCGGAATTTCCAGTTGCTTCGCGCGATAGACCGCCAGATCGCGCGCCGAGTAGCGCAAGCCTTCCTGCTGCTTGTAGGCCGGATCGTGTTCCTCGTCGACGACGATCATCGCGAGCCGTGGCATCGACGCGAGAATGGCGAGCCGCGTGCCGAGCACGATGCGCGCGCTGCCGGTGTGGGCCGCGAGCCAGTTGCGCGCGCGCTCGCCTTCGGCCAGGCCGCTGTGCATGGTGACGATGGAATCCGGCGGGAGCGCGGCGAATCGTTGGCGAAAGGCCGCTTCGAACTGCGGCGTGAGGTTGATTTCCGGGACGAGGACGAGCGCCTGCGCGTCGGGCCGCGACGCGAGCAACGCGGCCAGCGCGTGGAGATAGACCTCGGTCTTGCCGCTGCCGGTCACGCCGTGGAGCAGGAACGGCGCGAACTCCTGAGCGCCCGCGATGGCATCGACGGCTTCGCGTTGTTCGTCGGTGAGTTGCGGGAGCGACGCCCCGCCGGTCGGCGATGACGGCGCGTCGGGCCGCGTCGGTTCGCTTGGCGCGGCCCGTTCGATCCAGCCGCGCGCGAGCCAGTCGTCGAAAGTGGCGGACGCCTTCGGATGCAGCGCGCGGGCGTCCGATACGGTCAACAACTCATGTTCCGCGAGCGCCGCGGCGAGACGGCGCAGCGCGTGGGCGCGAACGGGCAGCGCGTCGGGGAGCGCATCGCGACCAGCGGGCAGCAGCCGAAAACGCTCCTCGACCGCGAGCAGCCGATCCCACCGCGACGCGTCGCGCAAGGCTTGCGGAAGCGCCGGCAGCGCCACTTCGCCGAGCCCGCGCTGGTAGTATTCCGCCGCGAAATGCGCGAGCGCGATCCACTGCGCGGAAAGCGGCGGGCATTCGCGGCAGATGCGTGTCACGTCGCGCAGTTTGTTCGGCGGCACCTCGGTCTCGGACGTGATCTCGCAGATCAGCCCGACGACGTCGCGCCGTCCGAACGGCACCTCGACGAGTGCGCCGACGGACGGTTCGCCGGCCAGCGCATAGCGGTAGTCGAACAGCACGGGCATGGGCTGATCGACGGCAACGCGCACGAAGACGTCCGTCATCGCGTGAAGCGTCCGCAAGGCCCGGCACTGCGGGCGTGAGACGGCGGTGCAAGCCTCGCGCGGACGAAGTTAATGTGAAACGTCAACGTCGCCGGGAAGTGTCCGGTTTTTTTTGGTTTTCCGCCGCTTTCCACAGCCCTGTGGATAACTTTGTTGAGAAGTTCCGCGCGGTCCGCCGCAAAGAATGTCGCGGATCGCTTGCGTGCGTTTGCCCACATATCGGACAAGACTCTTATAAGTTGTGTGGAATCAGCGACTTACAGCAAGAATAGCCGGCTTTTATGGGCTATGGGCGGCGATACGTCTGATGGCGCGATGCAACGAACAAAATGTGCATAAGTCCACCTTGACATCGCAAGAGACCGCGAACCGCGGGCAGTCCCGAAAGCCGACGTACGCGCCCGCCATGGACGAGCATCGACGCCCGCTGCGCCGCAGCATCGCTGATTATCGCGAGGCGCCCTGCGCGCGCATGGCGCGACTGTACCCATGCACCTCGTCGACCAGTTCCGCGACGTGTTCCGGCGGCGTGAACTGCGAAATGCCGTGTCCCAGATTGAACACGTGGCCCGGGAAATTCCCGAAGCTGTCCAGGACGCCGCGCGCTTCGGCGCGAATCGCCTCGGGCGGCGCGAAGAGCACGGCCGGATCGATATTGCCTTGTAGCGCCACTCGACCGCCGACGCGCTCACGTGCCGCGCCCAGGTTCACTGTCCAGTCGAGGCCGACCGCATCCACGCCCGTGGCGGCGATCTCCTCAAGCCACAGCCCGCCGCCCTTCGTGAACGTGATGACCGGCACCCGCGCCCCGTCGTGTTCGCGCTTCAGACCGGCGACGACCTTCGAAATGTAGTCGAGCGAAAAGCGTTGATACGCGCCGTCGGCGAGCGCCCCGCCCCACGTATCGAAGACCATGACGGCCTGCGCGCCCGCCTCGATCTGCGCGTTCAGATACGCGGTCACGGCTTGCGCATTGATGTCGAGAATGCGGTGCATGAGGTCGGGCCGCGCGTAAGCCATCGCCTTTACGGTCCGGTGATCATCGGAGCCGCCGCCTTCGACCATGTAACACGCGAGCGTCCACGGGCTGCCGGAAAAACCGATGAGCGGCACCTTCTGGCGGCCTTGCGCGTCGGTGAGCGCGCGGCGGATCTGGCTCACGGCGTCGGTCACATAGCGCAGCGTCGCGCCGATGTCCGGCACCGAAAGACGCTTTACGTCGTCTTCGGTGCGCACCGTGCGTTCGAAACGCGGACCTTCGCCCTGGACGAAGTTCAGGCCAAGGCCCATCGCGTCCGGCACAGTGAGGATGTCGGAGAAAAGAATCGCGGCGTCGAGCGGATAGCGTTCGAGCGGTTGCAGCGTGACCTCGGTGGCGAAATCCGGGTTCTTCGCGAGGCCGAGGAAGCTGCCGGCGCGCGAGCGCGTGGCGTTGTATTCGGGCAGATAACGGCCGGCCTGACGCATCAGCCAGATCGGCGTGTATTCGGTCGGCTGGCGCAGCAGCGCACGCAAGAAGGTGTCGTTGAGAAGAGTGTGTGCCACGTCGCTCGGTGCCGAAGCCTGAAGAATCGTCCATTCTACCGGACCGGCTGCCCGTTTTCGCGGCAGCGCGGCGGCAAATCGGCGCGCGTCGCGGCGATTTCGAGATGATTTGCAGACGCGCGGACGCTCGTTATCATCGATGGCCGCCGGCGTCGTCGCGGCCCACCACAACTAGAACCAGGAGCATCGATGAAACGCATGTCCTTCCGTCTCGCCGCCTGCGCGCTGACTTGGCCGCTTCTCGCATCGAACGTCACGCACGCCCAGACCGTTCAGGGCGGCAGCGTCGTGCAGGCCGCGCCCGCGTACGCCTCGCGGCTCGACGAAGTGCTCGCGCGCCACACGCTGCGCGTCTGCACGACCGGCGACTACAAACCGTATTCGTTCTTGCGGGCGGACGGTCAGTTCGAAGGCATCGACATCGATCTTGCCGACAGCCTCGCGAAATCGCTCGGCGCGAAAGCCGATTACGTCAAAACGTCGTGGTCGAATCTGATGAACGACTTCGTCGCCAAGTGCGATATCGCGGTCGGCGGCGTGTCGACGACGCTCGAGCGGCAGAGGCGCGGGTTTTTCACCGCGCCGTACATGGAAGACGGCAAGACGCCGATCGTGCGTTGCGGCGACGTCGACAAGTATCAGACCGTCGCGCAGATCGACCAGCCGAACGTGCGCACGATCGTCAATCCGGGCGGCACCAACGAACGCTTCGCGAAGCAATACTTCTCGCACTCGCAGCTGATCGAGTATCCGGACAACGTGACGATCTTCAAGCAGATACTCGACGGCCGCGCCGACGTCATGGTCACGGACGCCTCCGAGACGCTGCTTCAGCAGAAGCTGAATCCCGGTCTGTGCTCGGTGCATCAGGACAAGCCGTTCCAGTTCGGCGAGAAGGCGTATCTGCTGCCGCGCGGGGACGTCGCGTGGCAACAGTATGTCGATCAATGGCTGCACCTCGCGCGTTCGACCGGCGAGTTCCAGACTGTCGTCGACAAGTGGTTGAAGTAACGCGTCAGCGTTCCGCGCGCAGCAGTTCGCCCGCGCGCTCGCCGGTTCGCCGCAACCAGTCGAGCGCCGCGCCGGACTGCGCATGCAGGCGGCCGAAGCCGTGCGTCATGTTGGTCGCGTCGATCATCTCGACGCGACCGCCGTTCGCTTCGAGGAAACGCTGAAGCTCGTAGGCGTCGTCGTAGAGCGGATCATAGGCGGCCGCCACGATCAAGGCGCGCGCGGGCGTCCGCTCGTACGGCTCGGCAAGCGGGAACGCGCGAACGTCGTGCTCGTCGGGCGCTGCGCCGGACAGAAACTGCGTCCAGTACCAGCGCATTTCGTCGTTGGTGAGACCCGGCCCGTTGGCATTGGCGAGACAGCTCGGGCTGTCGAACTGGCGGCGCATCACCGGATACAGCAGCAGTTGCATGTTGACCAGGCCCGCTACGCGCTGATTCGCGCCGCGCGCCGCGACGACCGCCAGATGCGCGCCGGCGCTGTCGCCGCCGACGCCCAGCCTGTCCGTCGCGAAACCGAGCCGCGAACGATGTTCCGCCAACCACAGAAGCGCGTCCAGTGCGTCGTCGCACGGAGCCGGGAATGGATGCTCCGGCGCGAGCCGATAATCGACGCTCGCGACGGCACACTGCGCGTCGAGCGCGAGCCGCGCGACGAGGCCGTCGTGCGTCTCGATGTCACCCACCACCCAGCCGCCGCCGTGGAAGTAGACAAGCAACGGCAGCGGTCCGCTTGCCGCCTTCGGCCGATAGATGCGCGCGGCAAGCGAGCGGCTTTGTAAAGAAACGTCAATGTCCTCGACGGCGATGGCGTCGTCGCGCGCGCCCGAGTACGCCTGGGCGACCGCCTTGAACCGCTGGCGCACAGCGGACGCATCCGCATCGGGTCCGAGCGGCGGGAACGCTTCCGCGACGCGGCCGTAATAGTGAAGAAGGTCCGAATCGATGGTCAATGCACGTCTCCAATTAGTGATTTGCGTAGTCACGGCGCATTGAAAACACACCAAAAAATCGTTTTCATGCGTCCGCCCGTGCTATTTTTCTGAGGAATAGCGAAATCGGCCGCCGCCGTTTAAACTGTATTTTGCACTGACCTCGGGGCAAAAGAACAAATGGCCTGATTAACTCGCAATAAGTGCCCAGACATTAGCGGTTTCAGGCGAGAATGTTTAGCTCGGCGATTACGCACTTTGGGTTACAACCTGAAACACTTTGTTACGGCCATCGTCAATCAATTCGCCCACAATCTGTTCAAACGGTTTCAACACGGGTGGTCTCGATTGCGCGGCGGAAATCGCAACGCAAATCGCAAGCCGGCATGTCCCGGCGCTCCGAATAGGGGGCATCCGTGTTGGGATCGTTCTTCGGTTTAAAGGCATAACCGAAGCTCCCACAGTTGGTCTCCTCGCGCTAACCCCGTAGCGTGTGGTTTTTAGCGGGCTCCAGGCCCGCTTTTTTTTCGCCTCGACAAACGTTTGCGCGCTTGCGACGCAGGCGTTTTTCGTATCGTTTGCCCATGACAGAAGGGAGCGCGCTGCGCTCCCTTTGTCTTTCCGCGACCGCGCGGAGGCGTGCTCAGGCGGTCTTCGCTTCGGTCAGCTTCAGTTCGTCGATCATCTGAGCGCGCATCACGAACTTCTGCACCTTGCCGGTGACTGTCATCGGCAACTCGTCGACGAAGCGGATATAGCGCGGAATCTTGTAGTGCGCGATCTGCCCTTCGCAGAAAGCCCGGATCTCCTGCTCAGTCGCCTGCTCACCCGGGCGCACCACGATCCATGCGCAGACTTCCTCGCCGTATTTGGCGTCGGGCACGCCGAAAACCTGAACCGACTGGATCTTGGGATGACGGAACAGGAATTCTTCGATCTCCCGCGGATAAATGTTCTCGCCGCCGCGTATCAGCATGTCCTTCAACCGCCCGACGATATTGCAGTAACCCTCCGCGTCGAGCGTCGCGAGATCGCCGGTGTGCATCCACCCATCGACGATCGCCTCGCGGGTCTTGGCTTCGTCGCCCCAATAGCCCTTCATCACCGAATAACCGCGCGTGCAAAGTTCGCCCGTTTCCCCGACCGGCACGATTTGCCCGAGCGGATCGACGATTTTCACTTCGAGATGCGGCTGAATGCGGCCGACGGTGGCGGTGCGCTTGTCGAGCGGGTCCGTCGTCGAGCTCTGGAACGAAACGGGGCTCGTCTCCGTCATGCCGTACGCGATCGTGATCTCGTTCAGGTGCATCTTCGACACGACGCGCTTCATCGTCTCGATGGGGCACGGCGAGCCCGCCATGATGCCCGTGCGCAGGCGGCTCAGGTCGTATTTCGCGAAATCGGGGTGATCCAGTTCCGCGATGAACATCGTCGGCACGCCGTGCAGCGCGGTGCAGCCCTCTTCGCTAACGGCGGCGAGCGTCGCGGCGGGATCGAATGCTTCGCCGGGAAAGACCATCGCCGCGCCCGTCGATACGCACGCGAGCACCGCCAGCACCATGCCGAAGCAGTGATACAGCGGCACGGGAATGCAGAGGGAATCGGCCTCGGTCAGGCGCATGGCCATCGCGATATAGCGCGCGTTGTTGACGATGTTCCGATGGGTGAGCGTCGCGCCCTTCGGATTGCCGGTGGTACCGCTCGTGAACTGGATGTTGATCGCGTCGTGCGCGTCGAGCTTCGTTTCGAGCGCGTCGAGTCGCGCAGTGTCGAGCGCGGCGCGGCCCCGGCGCATGACGTCGTCGAAATTCAGCATGCCGGGCGTCGTGCCGTCGCCCATGCGAATTACCGTGCGCAGCGCAGGGAGCTTGGCCGCGTGCAGGTCGTTCGGCTCGGCGTCGGACAACTCGGGCGCGAGCGCCTGAAGCATATTCAGATACTTCGATGTCTTGAACTGCTCGGCCGCGATGATCGCCGTGCAGCCGACCTTCTGCAGCGCGTATTCCAGTTCGGCGAGCCGATACGCCGGATTGATGTTCACTAGCACGGCCCCGATGCGCGCGGTGGCGAACTGCGTCAGCAGCCACTCGGCGCGATTCGGCGACCAGATGCCGACGCGATCGCCCGCCTTGAGGCCGAGTTGCAGCAGCGCGGTCGCGAGCGCGTCGACCTCGTTGGCGAACTCGCGCCACGTCCAGCGGATGTTCTGCTCTCGGAACACGACCGCCGGTCGATCGGGAAAGCGCGCGACCGTTTCCAGAAGGAAGCGCGAGACGGTGGCATCGCTGAGAGGGATATCGGTCGCGCCGCGGACATAAGAGAGGCCGTCGCGCGGTTCGATCTGCGCGCCGGCGTGCGTCGGTTCGTGTGCCATCGATGGACTCCGCCCGGATGAAGGCTAATTGGAAGGCCATTGTGCATGGCGACGCGGCCAGCGGGCATTCAGTGTTACCCGCAATGCTTGTCGGTGGAATCTAGCGGGGATTCGCGGAATCAATGCGTTACGTGCATACCGGAAACGTCGCGCATCCGATATGCACATTTGCCGAGGCTTGCACGCATAAAAAAAGCAGCCCGGAGGCTGCTTTCCTGACACGCGAATATGCGTCTTGCTCAGTGCTTCGCGTGCGCCTTGCGCAAACGCTGGATCGCTGCGAGCTGCGCCGCGGCATACGCCAGTTCGGCTTGCGCCGTAGCGTACTCGAGTTCGGACGCGTTGTTCTGCATCGCTTCCTCGGCGCGCTTTTTCGCTTGCTCGGCCTTGGCTTCGTCCAGATCGGCGCCGCGGATGGCGGTGTCGGCCAGCACGGTCACGATGCCCGGCTGAATCTCCAGAATGCCGCCCGCGACGAACACGAACTCTTCCGAGCCGTCTTCCGCCTCGATGCGCACTGCGCCCGGACGAATGCGCGTGATGAGCGGCGTGTGACCCGGCAGAATGCCGAGCTCACCGGACTCGCCCGGCAGCGCGACGAACTTCGCCTGGCCCGAGAAGATCTGCTCTTCCGCGCTGACGACGTCTACTTTGATGGTTGCCATGTTGTCCAACTCCTGGGTTGAGCGTAGTTCGAGGACGCCGGCGCAAGCCGGCGTCCGCTTCGATACACCCGACCTTTACTGGATCTTCTTGGCCTTCTCGAAGGCTTCGTCGATCGTGCCAACCATGTAGAACGCCTGTTCCGGCAGATGATCGCACTCGCCTTCGACGATCATCTTGAAGCCACGGATGGTTTCCTTCAGCGGCACGTACTTGCCCGGCGAACCCGTGAACACTTCAGCAACGTGGAACGGCTGCGACAGGAAACGCTGGATCTTGCGAGCGCGCGCGACCGACAGCTTGTCTTCCGGCGACAGTTCGTCCATGCCCAGAATCGCGATAATGTCGCGCAGTTCCTTGTAGCGCTGCAGCGTTTGCTGCACGCCGCGCGTGATCGAGTAGTGCTCTTCGCCGATCACGTTCGGGTCGATCTGACGCGAGGTCGAATCGAGCGGGTCCACGGCCGGATAGATACCGAGCGAAGCGATATCACGCGACAACACGACGGTTGCGTCCAGGTGGCCGAACGTCGTAGCCGGCGACGGGTCGGTCAAGTCGTCCGCAGGGACGTACACGGCCTGAACCGACGTGATCGAGCCGGTCTTGGTCGACGTGATGCGCTCTTGCAGCTTGCCCATTTCTTCAGCCAGCGTCGGCTGATAGCCCACTGCCGACGGCATACGGCCGAGCAGTGCCGACACTTCCGTGCCCGCCAGCGTGAAACGGTAGATGTTGTCCACGAAGAACAGCACGTCCAGGCCTTCGTCACGGAAGTGCTCGGCCATCGTCAGGCCGGTCAGCGCGACGCGCAGACGGTTGCCCGGCGGCTCGTTCATCTGGCCGTACACCAGCGCGACCTTGTCCAGAACGTTCGAGTCCTTCATTTCGTGATAGAAGTCGTTCCCTTCACGGGTACGCTCACCCACGCCCGCGAACACGGAATAACCGCCGTGTTCTTTCGCGATGTTGTTGATGAGTTCCATCATGTTCACGGTCTTGCCCACGCCTGCACCGCCGAACAGACCCACCTTGCCGCCCTTCGCGAACGGGCAGATCAGGTCGATAACCTTGATGCCGGTTTCGAGCAGTTCGGTCGACGGCGACAGCTCGTCGAACGAAGGCGCTTGCTGGTGAATCGAACGCTGGTTCGTCGATTCGATCGGGCCCGCTTCGTCGATCGGACGGCCGAGCACGTCCATGATACGGCCGAGCGTCGGCTTGCCGACCGGCACGCTGATCGGCTTGCCGGTGTTCTTGACCATCGTGCCGCGGCGCAGGCCGTCGGATGCACCCAGACAGATGGTGCGGACCACGCCGTCGCCCAGCTGCTGCTGGACTTCGAGCGTCAGTTCCGTGCCTTCCAGAATGAGCGCGTCGTAGATCTTCGGCATTTCCGCACGCGGAAACTCCACGTCGATAACGGCGCCGATGCACTGTACGATCTTGCCTTCTACCAAAGCAGTAGTACTCATCGCATTTCCTTTAGATACTGTGTTCTTTCACGCGGTCAGCAAACTCAGACCGCCGCGGCGCCGCCGACGATTTCCGACAATTCTTTCGTAATCGCTGCCTGACGGCTCTTGTTGTAGACGAGCTGCAGTTCGTTGATCACTTGTTTCGCGTTGTCCGACGCCGCCTTCATCGCGACCATGCGCGCTGACTGCTCCGACGCCATGTTCTCCGCGACCGCCTGATAGACGAGCGCCTCGACGTAGCGCACGAGCAGGTCGTCCACCACGGTTTGCGCGTCCGGCTCGTAGATGTAATCCCACGACGTCTTCGGCGTTTCGCCTTCGCTCCCCTGCTTATGGAGATCGTCGATCGACAGCGGCAGAAGTTGCTCGATCACCGGCTCCTGCTTCATCGTGTTGACGAAGCGCGTGTACGCCAGGTACACCGCGTTGACCTTGCCTTCCGAGTACAAGTCGAGCTGCACCTTGATCGCGCCGATCAGCTTTTCCAGATGCGGCGTGTCGCCCAATTGCGTGACTTGCGACACGACACGGGCGCGCAGCCGGTTCAGAAAGCCGAGTCCCTTGCCGCCGATGGCCGACGCCTCGATGGACACGCCGCTCTGATCCAGTTCCTTGATGCGGTTCAGCGACGCACGCAGGATGTTCGTGTTCATGCCGCCGCACAGGCCCTTGTCGGTCGTGACGAGGATCAGGCCAGCCGCTTTCGCGCCGTCGTTCTTCACCATGAACGGGTGACGATACTCGGGATTCGCGGCGCTCATGTGCGCTGCGATTGCGCGGACTCGGTCGGCGTACGGGCGGGCGGAACGCATGCGCTCCTGGGCGCGGCGCATCTTGGATGCGGCGACCATTTCCATCGCTTTCGTGATCTTGCGCGTGTTCTGCACGCTCTTGATCTTGCCGCGAATTTCCTTCATTCCAGCCATTGCTTACTCCTTGATCGAAGCCGCGCGGCTTTCATCGACGATGCGCCGCGCGTTGCTCCTCAGTCCCGATCAATAAGCGCCCGACTTCTTGAAGTCCTTCAGCGCGGCATGCAGCGCGCCTTCGTCGTCCTTCGACAAGTCTTTATTGTCTTCGATGCGCTTAATCAGATCGGCATGGCTCGTCTTCAGGTATTCGCGCAGGCCCTTTTCGAACGGCAGCACTTGCGCAACTTCCAGATCGTCGAGATAGCCGTTGTTGGCCGCGAACAGCGCCACCGACAGTTCCCACACTTGCAGCGGCTGATACTGCGGCTGCTTCAGCAGTTCCGTCACGCGGCGGCCGCGCTCCAGCTGCTTGCGGGTCGCTTCGTCGAGGTCCGACGCGAACTGCGCGAACGCCGCCAGTTCACGATACTGCGCGAGGTCGGTACGGATACCGCCCGACAGCTTCTTCACGACCTTGGTCTGAGCCGCGCCACCGACGCGCGACACCGACACGCCCGCGTTGATCGCAGGGCGGATACCGGCGTTGAACAGGTCGGTTTCCAGGAAGATCTGGCCGTCGGTAATCGAAATCACGTTCGTCGGAACGAACGCGGTCACGTCGCCTGCTTGGGTTTCGATGACCGGCAGCGCCGTCAGCGAACCGCTCTTGCCCTTCACTTCGCCGTTCGTGAACTTCTCGACGTACTCTTCCGAGACGCGAGCCGCGCGCTCGAGCAGACGCGAGTGCAGATAGAACACGTCACCCGGATACGCTTCACGGCCCGGCGGACGGCGCAGCAGCAGCGAGATCTGGCGATACGCCCACGCTTGCTTGGTCAAGTCGTCATAGACGATCAGCGCGTCTTCGCCGCGATCGCGGAAGTATTCGCCCATCGTGCAGCCGGCGTACGGCGCGAGGTATTGCATCGCTGCCGATTCCGAAGCCGAAGCCGCGACGACGATGGTGTAAGCCATTGCGCCGGTTTCTTCGAGCTTGCGCACCACGTTCATGATCGACGAAGCCTTCTGGCCGATCGCGACGTAGATACAGATGAGGTTCTTGCCCTTCTGGTTGATGATCGCGTCGACAGCCACGGCGCTCTTGCCGCACTGACGGTCGCCGATGATCAGCTCGCGCTGGCCGCGGCCGATCGGCACCATCGCGTCGATCGACTTCAGACCGGTCTGCACCGGCTGCGACACCGACTTACGCCAGATCACGCCCGGCGCGATCTTTTCGATAGCGTCGGTCATCTTGGCGTTGATCGGGCCCTTGCCGTCGATCGGGTTGCCGAGCGCATCGACCACGCGGCCGATCAGTTCCGGGCCGACCGGCACTTCCAGAATGCGGCCCGTCGTCTTGACGATGTCGCCTTCCGTGATGTGCTCGTACTCACCGAGAATAACGGCGCCGACGGAGTCACGTTCGAGGTTCAGTGCAAGACCGATGGTGTTGCCCGGAAACTCGAGCATTTCGCCCTGCATCACGTCCGAGAGGCCGTGGATACGCACGATACCGTCGGTCACGGAGATCACGGTGCCCTGGTTGCGAACGTCCGCGCTCGCTTCAAGGCCCTGGATCCGGCTCTTGATCAGCTCGCTGATCTCAGAGGGATTGAGTTGCATTATTCGCTCCTGATAGTCAATTCTGTTGCGTGCCAGCTAAGGCGCTTCCAAGAAGCGTCAGGCGGTGAGCGCCGTCTGCATGCTGGCAAGGCGCGCGCGGACCGAGGTATCGAGCACTTCGTCGCCAACCGTCACGCGAACGCCGCCGATCAGCGACTGATCGATTTCGACGATCGGTTTCAGCTTGCGCTCGAACTTGCGTTCGAGGCTTGCGACCAGGTCGTTCAACTGTGCGCCTTCGAGGGGGAACGCGCTGACGATATGCGCGTCGGCCGCACCTTCACGGGCGTTTTTCAGCTCGTCGAACTGGACGGCGATTTCCGGCAGCAGCGGCAGACGATGGTTGTCCACCAGCATGCGCACGAAGTTCTTTGCCTGAGCGTTGCTCTGAGCGAGCGGCGACTTCACCGCGGCGAGCAGCAAGTCGGTGATCTGCTCGCGGCTCACTTTCGGGCTCGAGGCGACCGATTCCACTTCGGGCAGACGCGCAACCTGTGCCAGCTCCTCGACGAAGGTGGACCAGCCCGCGAGATCGCCGGTTTCGGCCACGCGGAACAGCGCTTCTGCGTAAGGACGAGCGATGGTTGCAAATTCGGCCATGATCAGAGCTCGGTTTTGAGTTGATTCAGCAGATCGGCGTGAGCCTTCTGATCGACTTCGCGTCTCAGAATTTGCTCTGCGCCCTTCACGGCCAGCGCCGCGACTTCGGCACGCAGCGTTTCGCGGGCCTTGACGATTTGCTGGTCGGCGTCCGCCTTGGCCTGCGCGATGATGCGCGCGGCTTCGGCTTGCGCGTTGGCCTTGATTTCTTCGGCGACGGCGGCGGCGCGCTTCTCGGCGTCGGCAATGCGCTGCTGGCCGTCCGTGCGAGCCTGCGCGAGTTCCTGGTCGACGCGCTTGTGCGCGGCTTCCAGCTCCGCCTTGCCCTTGTCGGCGGCGGCGAGGCCGTCGGCAATCTTCTTCGAGCGCTCGTCGAGGGCGTTGATCAACGGCGGCCACACGAACTTCATCGTGAACCACGCGAGGATCAGAAACACGACCATTTGCGCAAACAGGGTTGCGTTGAGATTCACGGTGTTTCCTTAAACGTTGCTTGATCGGAGAGTGAAACGGTTAAAAGGCGCTAACCGGCTGTTGTGCTCGATCAGCGCCTCACCCGTTCCGTTCTGCGTCCTGTCAAAAATTCGGACGCGCACTTCCGAGAAACCTCAGCCTGCGAGACGTGCGAGCAGCGGGTTCGCGAACGCAAACAGCATTGCCACACCAACGCCGATCAGGAACGCCGCGTCGATCAGACCAGCCAGCAGGAACATCTTGGTCTGCAGCGGGTTCATCAGTTCCGGCTGGCGGGCGCACGCTTCAATGTACTTGCCGCCCATCAGACCGATACCGATACAGGCGCCGATTGCACCCAGGCCGATGATGATGCCGATACCGACGGCGGTCAGACCCTGGATGTTGGCGATGAAAGCTTGCATGATCACTCCTTTGATTAAAGACTTTGGAACTGGATTTATAAAAATTAAAACTGTGATTCTTTGACGATTCCGGACCTCGGCACGCTCACTTAGTGCGTGTCATGCGCCTGGCCGAGATACACCAGCGTCAGCATCATGAAAATGAAGGCCTGCAGGAACACGATCAGGATGTGGAACACTGCCCACACCGTGCCCGCGATCACATGGCCAATGAAGCCGAGCACGGACAGGTTCGCACCGAAGGTCCACATGCTGCCGAGAAGCGCGATCAGCAGGAACAGCAGCTCGCCGGCGTACATGTTGCCGAAAAGTCGCATGCCGAGGGAAACCGTTTTGGCGGCGAACTCGATGATGTTCAGCGCGAGGTTCGGAATCCACAGAACCGGATGCGAGCCGAACGGAGCGGACAGCAGTTCGTGCACGAAACCGCCGGCGCCCTTGATCTTGATGTTGTAGTAGAGCATCAGCAGCAAGACGCCCAGCGCGATGCCGATGGTGCCGTTGAGGTCAGCCGTCGGCACGATGCGATGATGCGGAAGCGCGTGCTCGAGCCCGAGCCAGCCGATCACGCGGCCAGGCAAGTCAACGGGAATGAAGTCGAGCGAATTCATCAGCGCGACCCAGACGAACACGGTCAGCGCGAGCGGCGCGATGAAACGGCGGCTGCCGTGGATCATCGACTTCGACTGGTCCTCGACCATTTCCACGAGCATTTCGATTGCGCACTGGAAACGGCCGGGCACGCCGGACGTGGCCTTGCGCGCAGCCAGGCCCAGAATGATGATGGTCAAAAGGCCGCATACGATGGACCAGAACAGCGTGTCCAGATTCCAGACGTGGATGTCGAAGATCGACGTCTGCGGATGCGTGGAAAGATTCTGCAAGTGGTGCGCAATGTACTCGGACGGATCCAGAGCGTGCGTTCCTTCGCTAGCTGCCATATCGTTAAAGCCACCCAAATTGTCAAAAATCTTTCGCCGCCCTCGCTTCCGAGCCGCCGCTTCGCGTTGCGGCTCCGGGGCGAGAGGCCCGTGTGCAGGACACGTCCCGCACTCATGTTCATGCTACCTACTGCCATGCTGCGCGGCACTTACCCCGGAGGTCATGAAGACCGGCCGGCGCAAGGTCATCGCAGCGCCATCGCAACCCAGTACGCTTTCAGCGCGACGATGTACGTCACGAGCAACGGCAGCCACAGCGCGCTCTTATACCAGAGCGCGACCGCGACGAACATAGCAATCGTCGCTCCCATCTTCACGCCTTCGCCGATCATCCAGCTCATGATCGTTTCCGCGCCGCTTCTCGCCTTCAGGCGCGCGGCGAACAGAGCCGCAGGCACCCAGGCGATCGCTCCTCCCAGGAAGGCTGACAGCGCAGCATCGCCCGGCGGCTTGTAGAACAGCCACCAGAGCAGCGTCGCACCCAGGGACAAAACCATTTGCGCCGCCACGACCCGGTACGGCGTGACACGCGATGGACGACTCACTTGCGGGCCGAACAGCTTTTCTGCCTGATCCCGTGTGAGCGGAACGATATTGTTATCTTGCGCTTCGGCGTCCCACGAGTCGTCAGTCGAATTGCGCGGCTGATTTCCGGTGGCGTGACTATCGCCGGTCGAGCGAGCACTGACTTGCATGTTTCGTTTGCGCATGTGCGTCGCATTCGCCTGAGGTCCGCACGCGAAGTACTCGCGCTCGGCTTCAGGCCTTCAACCCAGTGTCCGGAGAATCACCTTGCGCTTTCGCGGCGCTTTCGAGGTGGCCTAGCTGATAAATCCGGGGGATTGTAAGCGATTGTTGTCACGGATTCAATAGTTTAGGTGCGTCAAAAGCCAAGCGGACGAAGCTTAAAAAACGGTCGCAAAGGCGAGATTTTTCTTGCGATTGCAAGCAGATTTTCAGATTGAAACGCGTTGCGTCGGGCGCTTCAAAGGAGCACCCAGCCGATCACCATGGCAGCGATCCAGAACGGTATCGACACGACGTGAAACGGCGTCCACATGCCCTTCTCGCCCGACAGACGCACGGCGATGAGATTCGCGAGGGAGCCGATAGCCACGCCGAACCCGCCCACGCTCACGCCGAACGCGAGCGCGCGCCAGTCCTTCGAGAACTCGGCCAGCACGATGGCCGCAGGCACGTTGCTAATGCCCTGCGAGAGCACCGCCCCGGCGGCGAATGCGCGCACCGGCGAATGGATGCCGATGCGGGCGATGGCATCGTGGATGGTCGGCAATGCGGCCGCACTGCGAAGCACGATGAACATCAGCACGAAGATGAGCAGCAGGAGGTAGTCGATCTTCAGCACGACCTCGCGTCGCCATAGAAGGAAGCCGACGGCCAGCGCCGCCAACGCTGGACCCGCGTGATGCGCGTCCGCCAGCGCGACGAAAACGCCGAACGCGACGATGCTGACGCCGCACAGCCTGCGGTCTACGCGATGCGCCTCGGCATCGCCGGATAGGTCGAGGGGCGTCGCGCGGAACATCGCGAACGTCAGCGCGAACAACAACGCCATCAGCGCCGCGCACAAGGGCAGCAGCTTCCACACGAACACGCCGAAGGAAACGCCGCTTGTTTGCCAGAGGAACAGGTTCTGAGGATTGCCGAGCGGCGTAAGAATAGAGCCGGCGTTCACTGCCAGCGCGATCACGATCACGAGCTTCTTGAGCGGCAGCGGCGCCAGCTTGTTGAGCGACAGCGCGAGCGGGACCACGGCGAACAGCGCGACATCGTTCGTCAGCAGCGTGGACAGGCCGGCGGCCAGCGCCACAAGCAGCAGCGCGAGCCCGCGCTCACCGTGTATGTGATGCACCAGCCGATGCGCCGCCCACATTAGGAATCCTGACAATTCGATCGCTTTCGTCAGAATCAGCAGACCGGCGAGCGTGAGAACCGTTTGCCAGTCGACCAGACCCGGCAGCGCCGTCAACGGTTGCGGACGGACGATCTCGATCACAACCAGCGCGAACACGAGTATCGCGAGCACCGGTTCCTTTGAAATCGCCTTCCAGATGCGCGTCGGAAAGTCGGGGCGCACGCCCTTGGCATCGAGTTCGGACAAGATCGACCCTTGCTCTTACGCTGCGGGCGTTGTCGTTTCGATGCTGCCGCGCAGCTTCGTCAGAATCCCTTCGAGCGCGTCCAGATTGCCGAAGTCGATCGTGACCTTTCCGCGCCCCCGGCCGCCGACCTTGATCTTCACGCTGGCGGCGAGCAGGTCGGACAATTCCTCTTCCAGACGACGCGTATCGCGTCCGCCGTCGCTCGGCGGGCGCGCTTTGGCGGGCGTCTGCTTGAGCGTCGCCGCGACGAGACGCTCCGTTTCCCGCACCGACAAGCGGCGGTTCACCACATGGTTGGCCAACTGGATCTGCGTGGCGGCGTCGACGGACAAGAGCGCGCGCGCGTGTCCCATGTCGAGATCGCCGGCAAGGAGCATCGTCTGAATAGGCGACGCCAGATTCAAGAGACGCAGCAGGTTCGACACCGCGCTGCGCGAACGGCCGACCGCTTCGGCAGCCTGTTCATGCGTAAAGCTGAACTCGTCGAGGAGCCGCTGGATGCCCTGCGCCTCCTCCAGCGGATTCAAGTCCTCGCGCTGAATGTTCTCGATCAGCGCCATGGCGGCGGCCGCCTGATCGGGGACGTTCTTCACGAGCACCGGCACTTCGTCGAGACCGGCAAGACGCGCCGCACGGAAACGCCGCTCCCCCGCGATGATCTCGTAATGACCGTCGCCCACGGAACGCACGAGGATCGGCTGCATCAGGCCCTGCGCCCGAATGCTCGAAGCGAGTTCCTGCAACGCGCCTTCGTCCATGCGCGTACGCGGCTGATACTTGCCTGCTTGCAGCTTGTCGAGCGCCAGCACCGTCGGCGTGCCCTCGCCGCGCACGGCTTCCGTAATGTCGACGCTGCCGCCGAGCAATGCGTCCAGACCGCGGCCCAAGCCCTTTTTCTTCATCACAGCGTTCATTTCGGTTCCTCCGTCGGCGTTTCCTGCCGCATCGATTGGGGTTGCAGCGCGCGCAGGCGCTCGATCATTTCCGCGCCGAACTGGACGTACGCCTGCGCGCCGCGCGACGCCTTGTCGAACACGACGCCGGGCAGGCCGTAGCTGGGCGCCTCGGCAAGACGCACGTTGCGCGGGATAACGACATCGAACACCTTGTCGCCGAAGTGCGCCTTAAGCTGATCCGACACCTGCTGCTGCAGCGTAATCCGCGGATCGAACATCACGCGCAACAGCCCGATGACCTTGAGGTCGCGGTTGAGATTGGCGTGAATCTGCTTGATGGTGTTGACGAGGTCGGAGAGTCCTTCGAGCGCGAAGTACTCGCACTGCATCGGGATGATGACGCCGTGCGCCGCGCACAGCGCGTTCAACGTCAGCAGCGACAGTGCCGGCGGGCAATCGATAAGCACGAAATCATAGTCTGCCGCTATGTCTGCAATCGCTGCGCGAAGGATGCGCTCGCGGTTATCCATGCCGACGAGTTCCACCTCCGCGCCCGCCAACTCACGATTAGCCGGCAGCACATCGTAGCCTACGGCCTCGGGACTGACGCGTGCCTCGCGCAACGTGACGCCATCCACCAGCACTTCGTACACCGTGTTCTCGCAGGCCGCTTTATCCACCCCGCTGCCCATCGTCGCGTTGCCCTGCGGATCCAGGTCGATCAGCAGCACGCGCTGGCCCAGCCCCGCCAGACTGGCCGCCAGGTTCACCGCTGTCGTCGTCTTTCCAACGCCGCCCTTCTGATTCGCGACGCAGAAGATTTTTGCCATCGTTTAATGTCCTCGTTTCTTCGCTGTCAGAAGATCAGCATGGCTACAGTACGGCACGGGCTCAGGCATCGAATCGAACCTCGATGAGATGGCGCTCGGCGTCGAGGAACGGCACCGCCAAGCGTTCGATACCTTTGACCGCCGCACCCTGCGGAAGGCGCGCGATTTCAGCGTCGGGCTTCACCCCTTTCATGGCGAGGATGCAACCGTCCTCCGCGACCAGATGTCGGGCAAGTGTAGCGAAATCCGCGAGCTCTGCGAACGCGCGGGACACGATCACGTCGAATTTCCCGTGGACGTCGACGCCCGGCTTTAGCGTTTCGACTCGGCCGGTCACGACCGACAAGTTCGGCAGGCCCAACTGGGCTTTTGCTTGTGACTGAAATGCGGTTTTCTTATGAACGATGTCGTTCAGCGTCACCTGCAAATCGGGCAATGCGATGGCCAGCACGATGCCCGGCAGGCCCCCGCCGGAACCCACGTCCAACAACGTCGATGCATGACGGCCCGCCACGGCGGGCACAATCGCGAGGGAATCCAGAATGTGCTGGATGAGCATCTGCCGGGGCTCGCGGATGGCCGTCAGGTTGTAGACGCCATTCCATTTGCTCAGCAGCGCGACGTAATCGAGCAGCTTGCGTTTTTGTTCCGCAGAGAGCGCGACGCCTAGCTCGACGGCACCCTGATCCAGTAACGAATCGAGATCCGTCATTGCGCTGCCGACGTCGTAGGCGTCTGCTCGTCGCCGCTGCCGCCCTTGCCGCGACGGCCGAGCCCGCGTTTCAGATGAACCATGAGCAGCGAGATAGCGGCGGGCGTGATACCCGAGATTCGCGACGCCTGCCCGATGGTCTCCGGACGGTGCTGCATCAGCTTTTGCCGCGCCTCGAACGACAAACCGCGGACGTCGTTGTAGTCGATCCCGTCCGGCAAGCGCGTGTTTTCCTGCGCGCCGTTGCGCACGATCTCGTCCGCTTGCCGCTCGATATAGCCTTGATACTTCACCCCGATCTCGATCTGTTCCTTGATTTGCTCGAGAAGAACCGGATCGTCTGCGAGCGGAGCATCCGGACCGGACGTGCCGCCGCGCAGCGCACAGACGCCGTCGTACGACACGCCGGGGCGGCGCAGCAGATCTGCCAAGCTGTATTCGTGGTCAATCGGCTTGCCGAGCAAGGCCGTCGCCTCTTCCGCCGGGAGCGTCTTCGGGTTGACCCAAGTAGAACGGAGTCGTTCTGTTTCACGTGAAACAGCGTCGCGCTTCCGACTGAACGCGTCCCATCGCGCATCGTCGATGACGCCGATGTTTCGGCCGATCTCGGTCAGCCGCATGTCGGCGTTGTCTTCCCGAAGCGACAACCGATACTCCGCTCGGCTCGTGAACATGCGGTACGGCTCCGACACCCCACGGGTCACGAGGTCGTCCACCAACACGCCGAGATACGCTTCGTCGCGGCGTGGGCACCATGCGTCCTTCCCTTGCACTTGCAACCCAGCGTTGATGCCGGCCAACAGCCCTTGTGCCGCAGCTTCTTCATAGCCGGTGGTGCCGTTGATCTGCCCAGCGAAAAAGAGGCCGTTGATCGCCTTCGTCTCCAGCGACGCCTTCAGCGCGCGCGGATCGAAGTAGTCGTATTCGATCGCGTAGCCCGGCCGCAAGATATGCGCGTGTTCCAAGCCACGCATCGACCGGACGAGATCGAGTTGCACATCGAACGGCAGGCTAGTGGAGATTCCGTTCGGGTAGAACTCGTTGGTCGTCAGCCCTTCCGGCTCGAGGAAAATCTGATGCGCGTCCTTGGAAGCGAACCGGTGGATCTTGTCCTCGATCGACGGACAGTATCGCGGGCCGACGCCTTCGATCACGCCCGTGTACATCGGCGACCGGTCGAGCCCGGAGCGAATGATGTCGTGCGTGCGCGAATTCGTGTGTGTGACCCAGCAGGGCATTTGCCGCGGATGTTGCTCGACGCGCCCCAAGAAAGAAAAGACCGGAATCGGATCGAGGTCGCCGGGCTGTTCCTCCAACACGGAAAAGTCGATGGTTCGCCCGTCGATACGCGGCGGCGTCCCGGTTTTCAGCCGCCCTTGAGGCAGCTTCAGCTCCTTCAGACGCGCCGACAATGAGACCGCGGCCGGATCGCCGGCCCGTCCGCCGACATAGTTGTTCAGGCCCACGTGAATCTTGCCGTCCAGGAACGTCCCGGCGGTCAGCACCACGGCCCGGGCGCGAAACCGCAGTCCGACTTGCGTAGCGGCGCCGACGACGCGGTCGCCTTCGACCATCAAGTCGTCGACCGCTTGCTGGAACAACCAGAGGTTCGGCTGATTTTCGAGCCGATGCCGGATGGCCTGCTTATAGAGCACGCGGTCCGCTTGTGCCCGCGTGGCGCGCACGGCCGGACCCTTCGACGAATTAAGGATGCGAAACTGGATGCCCGCCTCGTCTGTGGCCGCTGCCATCGCACCGCCCAGGGCGTCGACCTCTTTAACGAGGTGCCCTTTGCCGATGCCGCCGATCGACGGATTGCAGCTCATTTGCCCGAGCGTTTCGATGTTATGGGTCAAAAGCACCGTTTTGCAGCCCATTCTCGCCGAAGCCAGCGCGGCTTCAGTGCCTGCATGACCGCCGCCAACGACGATCACGTCAAATTCTGTGGGATAAAGCATGGAGATTTCGTGTACGGACGACACGAACCGAAGAAGGAATATCGCAAGATTATATAGGCATCGCGTGCTCGCGTTCTCGGCGTGAGATGCACGGGCGAAAAAGATGGCGTGTTTCACGTGAAACACGCCACCCGAATTGCGCCTGCTTTCAACGCTAAGCCGCCTTCTTGGCCAAGCCCAGGTACGTCTCTATGACCTGCGGATTGTGTCGGAGACTGTCCGCCTCCCCTTCCAACGCGAATTCGCCCGTTTCGAGCACGTATCCATAATCGGATATCTGCAACGCAGCCCGGGCATTCTGTTCGATCAATAACGTCGCGACGCCCGTCTGTTTTAGGGCGCTCACGATATGGAAAATTTCCTTCACGATCAGAGGCGCAAGCCCCAGACTCGGCTCGTCCAGCATCAGAAGACGCGGTTTTCCCATCAACGCCCGACCCACAGCGAGCATCTGCCGTTCGCCGCCAGAGAGCGTTCCCGCTGCCTGCTTGCGTCGCTCCTTGAGGCGGGGAAACAACTCGAACACGTGGCCCAACTGGTCCAGATATTCGCGCTCGCCAGCCCGCTTTCTCCGGTATGCGCCGAGCACGAGATTGTCCTCGACCGTCATCGTCGGAAAGAGCTCACGTTTCTCCGGCACGAGACACATTCCACGTGAAACGCGCCGCTCGATCGGCAGCGCCGACACGTCCTCGCCCATGTAGCGGATCACGCCCTTCGCATGGCCGCTCTGCGGCAAAGCGCCCATGATGGCGTTGAGCAGCGTCGACTTTCCGGCACCGTTCGGACCGATCACCGACACGATCTGCCCGGCCGCTACTTGCAGCTTCCCGTTGCGCAGAGCTTCGACCTTGCCGTATCGCACGGACAAGTCGCTGACTTCAAGAATGGTTTCTGCCATTACTCCACCCCGCCCAGATAGGCTTCGAGCACAGCCGGGTTCTCCTGCACGTCCTTCGGCAGTCCCTCGGCGATTTTGGTACCGAACTCCATGACGACGAGCCGGTCGGTCAGGTTCATTACGAAGTCCATATCGTGTTCCACCAGCAAGATGCTCATGCCTTCCGACCGCAACTTGCGAAGCAATTCGGCCAGCTGTTGCTTCTCCTGATAACGCAGCCCTGCTGCCGGTTCGTCGAGCAGCAGCAGCGCCGGATCGCAGCACAGCGCCCGCGCGATCTCGAGAATCCGCTGTTGACCGAGCGCCAGACTGCCGGCCTCGGCGTATAGATGCTTCTCCAGCCCAACGCGCGCGATCTGCTTCGCCGCTTCGGACATCAGCCGCGCCTCCTCAGCCGCATTGAGTCGGACGACGCTGCGCCAGACGCCGGTGCTGCCGCGCAGATGCGCCCCGATCGCGACGTTCTCCAGCACGCTCATCCCGGGCAGCATCTTCACGTGCTGGAACGTCCGTCCGATGCCCCGCTTCACGATTTCCCGCGACGTAAGCTTGTCGATGCGCTCGCCGTGAAACGTAATCGCTCCACTCGTCGCCTGCAGCACGCCGGTGACCAGATTGAACGTGGTCGACTTTCCTGCCCCGTTCGGCCCGATCAAACCGACGATCTCGCCGGCTTTCACGTCGAAACTCACGTTGTTAACGGCAACGAGACCACCGAATTGCTTCCGGGCCGTATCGACGATGAGCAGCGGCTCGCCCGCCGACGGTTTGCTGCGCTGCGGCAAAGGTTCGCCGTGCTCCGGCACGTGCGCGCGCGGCCCTCGCGGAAAGACCCGCGCGACGAACGGCCACACGCCCTGCCGTGCGTATTGCAGCAACAAGACCATCACGACCCCGAAAACGATGATCTCGAAATTGCCGTTCGCGCCGATGAGCTTCGGCAGCAGCGTCTGGAGATAGTCCTGCAGCACGGTGAGGATCGTCGCTCCCAGAATCGCACCCCAGACATGCGAGACCCCGCCAACGACCGCCATGAACAGGAATTCGATGCCGTGGTTGAGGCCGAACGGCGTCGGATTCACCGCGCGCTGCAAGTGCGCATAAAGAAAGCCCGAGATAGCCGCGAGCACCGCCGCATAGATGAAGATAACGACGCGCATCCAGGCCGTATTGACTCCCATCGCTTCCGCCATGATGCCGCCGCCGCGCAGCGCCCGAATCGCGCGGCCCGGGCGACTATTAAGCAGATTTTGAACAGACACGACCGCCAGCAGCACGACGACCCAGATCAGGTAGTAGATGCTGCGCCCCGACTCGAGTTGCCAGCCGAACAGGTTCAGTACCGGAATGCCGTTGATGCCGTCGTACTTGCCGAGCAGTTCCATATTCCCGAAGAGATAGAACAGCGAGAGCCCCCACGCAATCGTGCCGAGCGGCAGGAAATGTCCGGAGAGCCGCATGGTGATCAGCCCGAGCAACAGCGCGATGAACGCGGTGAGCACGACGCCCGCGATCAGCGCGAGCCACGGCGAGACGCCATAGCGCGTCGTAAGGAACGCGGTCGCATAGGCGCCAACACCCACGAACGCCGCCTGCCCGAAGCTCGTCATGCCGCCGATGCCAGTCAGTAGCACCAGCCCGATCGCGACGATCGAATACAGGCCGATGTAGTTCAGAAGCGTGATCCAGTATTCCGGCACGGCGACCGGCCCCGGCAGCACCGGCAGCGCGAACACGACGAGCAGGAACAGCCAGAAGAAGCGATATCGATGGAGAAAGGTCATGGCTTACTCCTCGTCTTCGTCGGAATGCGGGCTGGCAAGGCTTCGCCATAACAGCACCGGAATGATGAGCGTGAAGACGATGACCTCCTTGTACGCGCTCGCCCAAAACGACGAATACGACTCCAGCAGCCCGACGAGCAACGAGCCGGCCGCCGCCAGCGGATAGCTCACGAGACCGCCGACGATTGCGCCGACGAAACCCTTCAAGCCGATCAGAAATCCCGAGTCGTAGTAGATGGTCGTGATCGGCGCGACCAGCACACCGCACAGCGCGCCGAGCCCCGCCGCAAGCGTGAACGCGAGACGCCCGGCTTGCGTCGTGCCGATGCCGACGAGCCGCGCCCCCACCCGGTTCACCGACGTGGCGCGCAACGCCTTGCCGGAAATCGAGCGATCGAAGTAGAAGTACAACCCGAGGATCAGCACGAGCGCCGTGCCGACGACCCACAGACTCTGCCCCGATATCGACACGCTGCCGACATTGAAACTGGCGTCGGAAAACGCCGTCGTGCGCGAGCCTTCCGCGCCGAACATGACGAGCCCGAGCCCGACCATCGCGAAGTGCACGGCCACCGCCACGATCAACAGCAACAGCGTGCTCGCCTCCGCGATCGGTTCATACGCCAGCCGGTACACGAACGGGCCCATCGGCACGACGATGAGCAGCGTCAGCGCGATCTGCGCAATCATCGGCAGCGTTTGTGCGAACACCGCCTGCGTCAACGCCCACACCGCCACCGGAAACAACAGATACTTGCCCGCGAGCACGGCCAGGAGCCGCCCTATCCGATGATGCCGTCCCGGATGCCGCACAATGCCCGCGACTTCGGCGATAAAGCAGCCCACGCCCATCGCGATAAGCAGAAAGCACGTCGCGGGCAGCTTCTGCGTTTGCAGCGCGGCCAGCGTGAGCGCGCCATAGGCGACGAATTCGCCCTGCGGAATGAAGATGACGCGCGTCACGGAAAACACCAGCACCAGCGCGAGCGCAAGTAACGCGTAGATGGCGCCCGTCGTGATGCCGTCTTGCGCGAGAATCGCCGCAATCGATAAGTCCATACTTCCTCTTAGAGCTTCTTCGAAACGTGAGGGCCGTGATCGGCCGATGAACATGGGAAAAGCGGCGCACCACCGGCGCGCCGCTTCTCTATCTTGAAAATACCCTGCGCGGTCAGTCGTTCAGCAACTTCCACTTGCCGTCGACGATCTGCACCATCACGCGCGCGCGATCGTCGAAGCCGTTGTGGTCGTTCGGCGTCGTGTTCATGATGCCGTGCGCGACCGGCAGGTCCTTCAGGTTCTCCAGCGCCGCGCGCAATGCCTCGCGGAACTCGGGCGTGCCCGGCTGGCCCTTCTTGAGCGCCTCGGGAATCGCGCGGGCAAGCATCTGTCCGGCATCCCACGCGTGGCCGCCAAACGTCGAGAGCGAGCCCGCGCCGTACGCCTTCTCATACGCGCTCTTGTACGCAGCTGACGACTTCTTCACCGGATTGCTGTCCGGCAATTGCTCGGTCACGAGCACGGGACCGGCCGGCAGAATCTCGCCCTCGCAGTCCTTGCCGCACACGCGCAAGAAGTCGTTATTGGCGACGCCGTGCGTCTGGTACACCTTGCCCTTGTAGCCGCGCTCCTTCAGCGTCTTGGCCGGCAGCGCGGCCGGCGTGCCCGCACCCGCGATCAACACGGCATCGGGATTCGCGCCCATCGTCTTCAGCACCTGACCCGTCACCGATGTATCGGGCCGGTTATACCGCTCGTTCGTGACGATCTTCAGCTTGTGCGCGGCCGCCGCCGCGTTGAAGACCGAGTACCAGCCGTCGCCGTACGCATCCGCGAAGCCAATGAAGCCCACCGTTTTCACGCCGTGCTTTTCCATGTGACTCGCAATCGCATCGGCCATCAGCGCGTCGTTTTGCGGCGTCTTGAAGACCCACGCCTTCTTGGCGTCCATCGGCGCGATGATCGACGCGGACGCGGCCATCGAGAGCATCGGCGTCTTGGCGCTCGACGCCGGATCGATCATCGCGAGCGAATTGGGCGTAACCGTCGAGCCGATGATCGCATCGACGTGATCCTCGTCGATCAGCTTGCGCGCGTTCTGCACGGCGCGGCTCGTGTCGGTGCCGTCGTCGAGCACGATGTATTCGACCGACTTGCCGCCGATTTCCTTCGGCAACAGCGCGACGGTGTTCTTCTCGGGAATCCCGAGCGATGCGGCCGGCCCTGTCGCCGACAGCGTCACGCCGATCTTCACCTGCGCGAACACCGCGCCCGCGCCGAACATGGCACTGCCGGCAACGGCCAGCGCGATGCCCTTCTTGACCCATGCTTTCTTCGTTTTCATTGCTCGTCTCCAAACGCGATCCTGCTTTTGGCGCACCCCCGCGGTGCGCTGCTGCGAGTTGTTATCGATAAGCCTGCGATTCAGCCGCCCCAATCTATGGACCACCCCGGCGCATGCCTAGGCTCGTTTTCCCTGACCGATCGGGCCGTCGCGCGCGGCTACGCGCCCTCTCGTTTCGAACGAAAAAAAGGCGCGTTCGTGGAAACGCGCCTTGGTTGGAATCGACTCACATATCGACGGTCAGTTGCCCGAGAGCTTCCACTTGCCGCCGACGATCTCCACCATCACCCGCGCCCGCTGATCGAGGCCGGAGTGGTCGTTCGCGCTCATGTTGAAGATGCCGTGCGATGCCGCGAGATTTTTCGTGTCTTCGATAGCCGCGCGCAATGCTTCGCGAAACGCGGGCGTGCCCGGCTGCCCCTTTTTGAGCGCGACCGGAATCGCGTGTTGCAGAATGAGGCCCGCGTCCCAGGCGTGCCCGCCGAACGTAGACACCGATCCCGCGCCATACGCGCCTTCGTACGCCTTCTTGTAGGTCAGCGCGGCCTGCTTCACGGGATTGCTGTCCGGAAGTTGTTCCGCGACGAGCAGCGGCCCGGCGGGCAGGAACGTTCCTTCGCAATCCTTGCCGCATACGCGCAGGAAGTCGTTGTTCGCGACACCGTGCGTCTGATAGATCTTGCCCTTGTAGCCGCGCTCCTTCAGCGTCTTCTGCGGCAGCGCGGCCGGCGTGCCTGCACCCGCGATCAGCACCGCGTCCGCGTTCTGCGACATCATCTTGAGCACCTGGCCGGTGACGGACGCGTCGTTGCGCGCGAAGCGTTCATTCGCGACGACGCGGATTTTCGCGAGGTCCGCCGCCTTCGAGAATTCCTTGAACCAGCTCTCGCCGTACGCGTCCGAGAAGCCGATGAAGGCTACCGTCTTCACGCCGTGATTCGCCATGTGCTGCGCGATGGCGGTCGCCATCAGAATGTCGTTCTGCGGCGTCTTGAAGACCCACGCGCGCTTGCTGTCCATCGGTTCGACGATGCTCGCGGCCGCGGCCATCGAGATCATCGGCGTGGTGGTGTCGGCGGCGATGTCGATCATCGCGAGCGAGTTGGGAACGACCGTGGAGCCGATCAGCGCGTCGACGTGATCTTCGCTCGTGAGCTTGCGCGCGTTCTTGACGGCCTGCGTGGAATCGGTGGCGTCATCGAGAACGATGTACTGCACTTTCTGCCCCGCGACTTCCTTCGGCAATAGCGCGATGGTGTTCTTTTCGGGAATGCCGAGCGACGCGGCAGGACCCGTGGCCGATACCGTCACGCCTATTTTCACGTCCGCAAAAACCTGAGTGCTGAATACCGCCGATAATCCCGCGACGGCCATTGCGACCGCCTTACCGCGTAATGCCCACTTCATTGATTTCCACCCCGTCGATCGTGTGTTCGAATAGAAGTAACGCTTGAATCTTTGCTGCGGATTATCTGCTGCGAATCGCCGACCGAAGAGTCGGGAAATGCAGTGTAGCCATGGGCGCGCCGCGCATCAAGCGTTTCGGCCACATCCGGCAGACGTTTTAGTGGTTATGCTGTGAGCGATGAATCGCGCTCGATGCGCGGCTCCGATGAATCCGTCAGGCAAATCGTATTATCGGCCGCGAAAATAAAAAGGCGCCGTTGGACTCATCCAACAGCGCCTTTCGTCTCGGGCACTTCGTGCCTCATGTCTCCTCGTTCTCCACCTCAAAAATCTGGGTGCTTCAGAACTAGGACGGATATTAATATCCGCATCATTTCGCCACAACCTAGCATTTACCCTAGTGGTGCATAAAAGCACCTTAAAAGGGCGTGTTTCGCGCCGTTAACCGTCGGGCTTCCCGAAACGCAATTGCTTCGGACATCGAATTAGATGCTATCCCTGCAACGGCCTCACCCGCGCGACGATCTCGCCCACAATGCCGCGCCTGAACGCCAGCACGCACGCAATGAAGATGATGCCCGTCACGATGGTCACCGATTCGCCGAGCGAGTTGAACCACGCGACGCCCGTCACCTTCGCGATGCCCGCGCCGATATCGCCGAGCCGGTCTTCCAGCGCCACGATGATCGCAGCGCCGAGCAACGGTCCGAACATCGTGCTCATGCCGCCGACGAGCGTCATAAGCACGACGAGGCCGGACATGGTCCAGTACGCATCGCCGAGTGTTTCGAAACCGAGCACCAGCGTCTTCGTCGCGCCCGCGAGGCCCGCGAGCCCCGCCGACAACACGAACGCGAGCAGCTTGTAGCGCGCGGTGTCGTAACCGAGCGAGACCGCGCGCGGCTCGTTTTCCTTGATCGCGATCAGCACCTGCCCGAACGGCGAATGCACGATGCGCACGATCAGCGCGAACGCGAGCAGCATCAACACGAGCACGACGTAATAGAGCGTCACGTCGCTGCTCAAATCGAGGACGCCGAACAGTTTGCCGCGCGGCACGCCTTGCAGGCCGTCTTCGCCGTGCGTGAAGGGCGCTTGCAGGAACACGAAGTAGACCATCTGCGCGAGCGCGAGCGTGACCATCGCGAAATAGATGCCTTGCCGCCGGATCGCGAGCAGTCCGACGATCACGCCGAGCAGCGTCGCGACTGCCGTGCCGAGCAAGACGCCGAGTTCGGGCGTGAAGCCGAGCGTCTGGATCGCATAGCCGGCCGTGTAGCCCGCGCTCGACAGAAACATCGCGTGCCCGAACGACAGCAAACCCGTATAACCGATCAGCAGGTTGAACGCCGCCGCGAAGAGCGCGAAGCAGAGCACCTTCATCATGAAGACCGGATACACGCCCGCGAACGGCACTGCGATCAACGCGACCAGCAACAGCGCGTAGAGCACTTTTCTCTGCATCATTTTTCCTTGCCGAAGAGTCCCGCCGGGCGCACCAGCAGCACCAGCGCCATGATGACGAAGACGACCGTCGCGGACGCTTCCGGATAGAACACGCGCGTGAAGCCTTCGATCACGCCGAGCAGCAGACCCGTGAGAATCGAGCCCATGATCGAACCCATGCCGCCGATCACCACGACCGCGAACACGGTGATGATCATCGACTGGCCCATGAGCGGCGACACCTGAATGACCGGCGCGGCCAGCACACCCGCGAACGCCGCGAGCGCGACGCCGAAGCCGTAGGTCAGCGTGATCATCAACGGCACGTTCACGCCGAACGCTTCGACAAGCTTCGGGTTCTCCGTGCCTGCGCGCAGATACGCGCCGATGCGCGTCTTTTCGATGACGAACCACGTCGCGAAGCACACGATAAGCGACGCCACCACGACCCACGCGCGATAGTTCGGCAGGAACATGAAGCCGAGATTCGTCGCGCCGGACAAAAGCGACGGCACGTCGTACGGCTGGCCCGACGAACCGTAGATGGAACGGAACACGCCTTCTATCACGAGCGTGAGGCCGAAAGTCAGCAGGAGCCCGTATAGATGGTCGAGCTTGTACAGCCAGCGCAGCATGGACCGCTCGATGACCACGCCCAGCAAGCCGACGATGATCGGCGCGAGCAGCAGCATCGCCCAATACGGGACGTTGAAGTATGAATAGCCCATCCACGCGAGCATGGCGCCGAGCATGAAGAGCGCGCCGTGCGCGAAGTTGATGACGTTGAGCAAGCCGAAGATCACCGCGAGCCCGAGACTCAGGATCGCGTAGAACGAACCGTTCACCAGTCCGAGCAGCAACTGGCTCATCATCGCGGCGAGCGGGATGCCGAAAATTTCCATTGAACCTGCCGAGGGTTGGATCGAAGCATGGCCGCAAGCAGTCGCGCGGGACCGCTTGCGGCGTCAGTCGCCGAAGAACTTACTTCCAGGCCGCGCAGCGCGACTCGGCCTTCGTGCCGAACGCCTGATCGCCCGGAATGGTGGCCGTGATCTTGTAGTAGTCCCACGGTTCCTTGGATTCCGACGGCTTCTTCACTTCCATCAGGTACATGTCGTGAATCATCGCGCCGTCCTCGCGAACGTAGCCCTTCGCGTAGAAGTCGTCGATCTTCGCCTTCTTCATCTGCGCCATGACCTTGTCGCTGTCCGTCGTGCCGGCGGCCTGCACGGCCTTCAGGTACGTCGTGACGGCGGAATAGTCGGCGGCTTGCAGGCTCGTCGGCATCTTCTTCATCTTCGCGAAGTAGCGCTTCGCCCACTCGCGCGTCTTGTCGTCCTTGTTCCAGTACCAGCTATCCGTCGCGACGAGTCCTTGCGTCGTCTCCAGTCCCAGGCTGTGGATGTCGGTAAGGAAGATCAGGAGCGCGGCGATCTTCATCGACTTGGTGATGCCGAATTCCTTCGCGGCCTTGATCGAATTGATCGTGTCGCCGCCCGCGTTCGCCAGGCCCAGGACCTGCGCCTTCGATCCTTGCGCCTGCAACAGGAACGACGAGAAGTCCGACGCCGACAGCGGATGACGCACCGTGCCGAGCACCTGTCCGCCGTTTGCCTTCACGACATCCGACGTGTTCTTTTCCAGCGCCTTGCCGAACGCGTAGTCGGCGGTCAGGAAGTACCACGTCTTGCCGCCCTGCTTCGTCACCGCCGAACCGGTGCCTTTGGCGAGCGCCATGGTGTCGTAAGCGTAGTGGACGGTGTACGGCGAGCACTGTTCGTTCGTGAGGTTGTCCGCGCCCGCGCCGATGTTGATGTACGGCGTCTTCTTCTCTGCCGCGACTTGCGCAGTGGAAAGCGCGGTGGCCGAGTTCGTGCCGCCGATGATCGCGTTCACGCCGTCGCGGTCGATCCACTCGCGCGCGCGCGATGCCGCGATATCCGCCTTGTTCTGATGGTCCGCATACACGAGTTCGATCGGCTTGCCGTTCACCTTGCCGCCGAAGTCCGCGATCGCCATGCGGATGGCTTCGAGCCCGCCTTGTCCGTCGATGTCGGCGTAGAGGCCCGACAAGTCGGTGACGAAGCCGATCTTGACGCTATTGCCGTCGGCAGCTTGCGCGCCGCTGCTCATGAGCGTCACACTCGCCGCCGCAGCCGCAAAGCAAAGAGTAGAGAGGCGCGCGAGGGTCTTCTTTTTCATTCCAGTCTCCATGAGTTTTTGATTGTTGCTGCGCTGCTGGTGTTGCTTGCATTGCCGTGCTGCCTGCGCGACGCGTTCTCACACGCCGAGCAGTTCGTGCAGCACCGGCATCTTCGCTTCGAGTTCCCCCGCGCCGAAATGCTCGACGATATTCCCGTGCTCCATCACGTAAAAGCGGTCCGCGAGCGGCGCCGCGAACCGGAAGTTCTGCTCGACCATCACGACCGTATAGCCGCGCGATTTCAGCATCAGGATCATGCGCGCGAGTGTCTGCACGATGACGGGCGCGAGGCCTTCGGAGATTTCATCGAGAAGAAGCAGGTTCGCGCCCGTGCGCAGGATTCGCGCGACGGCGAGCATCTGTTGTTCGCCGCCCGACAGACGCGTGCCCTGGCTCGCGCGCCGCTCGTTCAGGTTCGGGAACATGGAATACAGCTCGTCGAGCGACATCGCCTGCTTCGGATCGCCAATGAGCGGCGGCAAAAGCAGGTTCTCCTCGCACGACAGGCTGGAGAAAATGCCGCGCTCCTCCGGACAATAGCCGACCCCGTGATGCGCGATCTTGTGCGTGGGCAGCCCGATAGTCTCGCGTCCGCCCACGCGGATCGAGCCCGTGCGCCGCCCGGTCAGACCCATGATGGCGCGAAGCGTCGTGGTGCGTCCCGCGCCGTTGCGGCCGAGCAGCGTCACGACTTCGCCGCGATTCACCTTCAGGTCCACGCCATGCAGGATGTGCGATTCCCCGTACCACGCCTGCAAGCCTTCGATTTCCAGCGCCGGCGCATTCCCCGCCGCGCCGTTCGCCTCGCGCGAGCGGCGTTCTTCCGCGATCGTGCTCATGCGTGCGCTCCGGTGAGCGCCGCGTCGGCGCTGCCCATGTAGGCTTCCATCACGAGCGGATTCTTCGATACTTCCGCGTAGCTGCCTTCCGCGAGCACTTCGCCGCGTTGAAGCACGGTAATGGTGTCCGAGATGCCGGCAATCACGTTCATGTTGTGCTCGACCATGAGAATGGTGCGTCCCGCCGATACCTTCTTGATGAGCGCGGTCACGCGGTCCACGTCCTCGTGTCCCATGCCTTGCGTCGGTTCGTCGAGCAGCATGAGTTCGGGTTCCATCGAAAGCGTCGTCGCTATTTCGAGCGCGCGCTTGCGGCCGTACGAAAGCTCGACGGTTTTCACGTCGGCGAAATCGGTGAGGCCGACTTGCGTGAGCAGGTCCATCGCGCGATCGTTCAAGGCATCGAGCGAACGTTCGCTGCGCCAGAACTGAAACGACGTGCCGAGCTGCCGCTGCAAGCCGATACGCACGTTCTGCAGCACGGTCAGATGCGGAAACACAGCGGAAATCTGAAACGAGCGGATGATGCCGCGCCGCGCGATATGCGCCGGGCGCTCGCGCGTGATGTCGGTGCCGTTGAAGACGATCTGGCCCGCGGTCGGTTCGAGAAATTTGGTGAGCAGATTGAAGCAGGTGGTCTTGCCCGCGCCGTTCGGTCCGATCAGCGCGTGGATCGAGCCGCGGCGCACGCGCAGGTTCACGTCATTCACGGCCGTGAAGCCTTTGAATTCTTTCGTGAGCCCTCGCGTTTCCAGAATGGTGTCGCCGAGAATCATGTCCCCTTCCATGCGAAGTGAGGCGCTGAACGATGTGTTCGCCTGCGCTTTATTTTTCTGTCGCGCGCACCGGACGGTGTCTCCGTCACGATGCCGCTTCGCTTCGTAGCCGATTGCGCACCGCAGGAAAGCAGGCGCGACAAACAGCGAGCATCACGTGATCCGGGGCCATTGTCGCGCCAATGATGCAGCGCAATCATTGGGATTTGCACTAAGGGATTTGCACTGACTCATGCAAGCCTCGAAGCGCCGTCCATGCACGCGCAGAAGGCATGACGCGTGCTCCGCGATGGCTCACGTTACGCGAGCGCCGCCGCGATGACTTCTTGCGACCGCACCGCGCGCCGGTCTTCCCGAATCATGTCGCTGGCGCGTTCGGCGATCATCAGCGTCGGCGAGTTGGTGTTGCCCGACGTGATGACCGGCATCACCGATGCATCGACTACGCGCAAACCCTGCACGCCGAGCACGCGCAAGCGGCTGTCGACGACCGCGCCCGGATCGTTGTCGATGCCCATGCGGCATGTGCCGACCGGATGAAAGATCGTGGTGCCGATATCGCCCGCCGCCTTCGCGAGCTCTTCTTCCGTTTGATACTGCACGCCCGGCAGAATCTCTTCTGGCGCATAGCGCGCCAATGCGGGCGCGCTCACGATGCGCCTCGTGAGACGCAGCGAGTTCGCGGCCACTTCGCGGTCGCGGTCGGTGGAGAGATAGTTCGGCGCGATGAGCGGCGGCGTATGCGCATCCGGCGACGTGATATGGATGCTTCCGCGCGATGTCGGCCGCAGATTGCAAACCGACGCCGTAAAAGCATTGAACGCATGCAGCGGCTCGCCGAAGCGTTCGAGCGACAAGGGCTGCACGTGATACTGAACATCGGGCCGCTTGATCGATGCATCGGCCGGATCGGACTTCGCGAACACGCCGAGTTGCGAAGGCGCCATCGACATAGGACCGCTGCGCATGAACGCGTACTGCATGCCGATGAAGAGCTTGCCCCACCAGCGCGCCGAAAGCGTGTTGAGCGTGCGCACGCCGTTGACCTTATACGCCATGCGCAACTGCAAGTGATCCTGCAGATTCTCGCCGACGCCGCGCAGATCGCGCACTACGTCGATGCCGAGCCGCTGCAAGCGCGCGCCATTGCCGATGCCCGAGAGTTCCAGTATCTGCGGCGAGTTCACCGCGCCCGCGCTCAGCACCACTTCACGGCGCACCTTCGCGATGTAGTCGACATCGCCGCCGCGATATTCCACGCCTACGCAACGCGTGCCTTCGAACACGAGCCGTTGTGTGTGCGCGCCGGTAATCGTGGTGAGATTCGGGCGCTTCATCGCTTCGCGGAGGAACGCTTTGGCCGCATTCCAGCGAATGCCGCCGCGCTGGTTCACATCGAAATAGCCGACGCCTGTGTTGTCGCCGCGATTGAAGTCGTCGGTGGCGGGAATGCCGCTTTGCTGCGCGGCTTGCGCGAACGTCTCCAGGATCTTCCACTTGAGCCGCTGCTTTTCGACGCGCCATTCGCCGCCCACGCCGTGCCATGGATTCGCCCCGCCGTGGTGATCCTCGCTGCGCATGAAAACGGGCAGCACCGAATCCCACGACCAGTTCGAATCGCCCGTGATGTGCGCCCACTCGTCGTAGTCTTCGCGCTGGCCGCGCATGTAGATCATGCCGTTGATCGACGAGCATCCGCCGAGCACGCGCCCGCGCGGATACGACAACGCGCGTCCGTTGAGGCCGGGTTCGGCTTGCGTCTTGTACAGCCAGTCCGTGCGCGGATTGCCGATGCAGTACAGATAGCCGACCGGAATGTGGATCCAGTGGTAATCGTCCTTGCCGCCCGCTTCGAGCAGCAGCACGGTGACGTCGGGGTCTTCGGTGAGGCGATTGGCGAGCACGCATCCGGCCGTGCCCGCGCCGACGATGATGTAGTCGAATTCGCCTTCGAGCTTGCGGGCGTTCTGTTTCATGACTTGTCTCCTGTTCGGCTGGCGTCTGTGTGTCTCTTTCTTCTGCGCCTTTTGTTTCAAGCGTACTGCGGTCGCCGTCCGCCGATCCAATGAGATATGTTCAACAGCGATATAAGACGCGCTAATATCAGCCGATGGACTACACCCTGCTCCGCGCGTTCCTGACCGTGGCGCGTGAAGGCAACCTCACGCGCGCCGCGGCGCAACTGCATCTCACGCAGCCGGCGGTCAGCCTGCAGATCAAGAACTTGCAGGAGACGCTGGGCGTCGTGCTGTTCGCGCGGACGTCGCATGGCCTTTTGCTGACGCGCGATGGCGAAGCCCTGCTGCCGCACGCCGAACGCGCGCTCGCCGCCGCCGCCGACGTGCAGCGCGCGGCCGCTGCGCTACGGCATGACGTCAGCGGAACGCTGCGCATCGGGACTATTCTCGATCCGGAGTTCCTGCGGCTCGGCGGCTTTTTGCGGCAATCGGTCGAAGCGCATCCGCGCATCGAAACGGCGCTGCGTCACGGCATGTCGGGCTGGGTGCTGGAACGCGTGCGCTCGCGTGAGCTGGACGTCGGCTATTACATCGGCGATCCGGCAAAAGACGGTTCGCGCGACGGCGAGCGTTTTCATGTCGTGCGGCTCACGCCGTTTTCGTATCGCGTGCTGGCGCCGGCCGGCTGGCACAACCGCGTGAACAAGGGGAAGCGCGCGTGGGCGACGCTCGCCAAGCTGCCGTGGATCTGGACGCCGCCGGAATCCGCGCATAACCGGCTGCTGTCGCGCGTGTTCCGCGAGGCGGGCGCGACGCCGATGATCGTCGCGGAAGTGGACCAGGAGCCGTCGATGCTCGATCTCGTGAAATCGGGCGTGGGATTGTCGCTCGCGCGGGACTCGATCGCGCTGGCGGAGGCGCATGCGCACGCGCTCACGATCGTCGAAGGCGTCACCGTGCCGACACAGCTATCGTTCGTCGCGCTCGCCGAGCGTCGCGAGGAACCGGCCATCGCGGCGGCGCTGCGCCTGATCGATGCGCAATGGTCCGTGTAACCCAGGCTTCACGGTTTCTTTGCTAGTCTCGCTGCTGCGCCCTCACCCGAAGGACAACCGGAGACCTCGTTTATGGCACTTAATATCGAAATCAAGGCACGCGCGCATCGATTCGACGAACTACGCGAACGCGCTGCCGCGCTCGCCACGGATGCGCCGCTCGTGTTCCGGCAACAGGACTTTTTCTACGACGTGCCGACCGGCCGCCTGAAGCTGCGCCAGTTCGACGACGGCACGCCGTCCGAACTGATCTTCTATCAGCGCGACGACCGCGACGGCCCGAAAGTCTCGTACTACTCGCGCAGCCCGGTGACGAACCCTGAAGCCATGCACGCGCTGCTCGCGCAGGCGCTCACCACGCGCGGCATCGTTTCGAAGGAGCGGCATGTGTTTCTCGTCGGGCGCACGCGTATTCATCTGGATCGCGTGGACGGCCTCGGCGATTTCGTCGAACTGGAAGTGCTGCTCGGCCAGGACGACGACGAAGCCGGCGGCGAAGCGGAAGCGCACGCCATGTTCGAGCGCCTCGGCGTGGGCGCGGCGGACCTCGTGCCGCTCGCGTATGTCGATCTGCTGAACGCCGGTCAGGACGCGTCCGCCGCGAGGTGAGCGAGCGGCAGCGGGCCGTTGCGCTTGAACGTCGTGAGCACGATGTTCGAGCGCACGCTGTCGACGCCCGGCACGCGCATCAGCTTCTTCATGACGAAGCCGGAAAGCGCGTTCAGATCCGGCGCGACGATGCGCAGCAGATAATCCGCATCGCCGACCGTCGCGTGGCATTCGAGCACTTCGGGCAGCGTGTCGATTTCCTGCTGGAACTGCTCGATCACCGAATCGCTGTGATGCTTCAGCTTCAGGCTGGTGAACGCGGTCACGCCGAGGCCGAGCTTCTCGGGCCGCAACATCACGCGGTAGCCTTCGATCACGCCGATGGCCTCCAGCCGCTGCAAGCGCCGTCCGATCTGCGACGGCGAGAGCGGCACCTGCTCGCCGAGCTGCTGATGCGTGGCGCGCCCGAAGCGTTGCAGGACATCCAGCAGGGCGAGGTCGAAATGGTCCAGTTCCAGCATGGCGGGGCGCGCGAAGACGGGGGAAGATGCGACTTTAGCGCATCGGCCATGGAAAACTGCCATAACCACGCGGGAAGCGCGCCGTTCGCGCGCGACCTGAATATCGGCTTACGGTAGCCAACAAGGTAACGGGCGTATTACCAACCATGACATTGCCGAAAGGCATCCAATGCCGTCCGCGCCCCGTGTCACGCGCTCTGCAAGGCAAAAAAAGAAAGACCGTAAGCCGCTGCGGAGCCTATCTTTCATCCATGCAGGCGGATTTTAAAGTCGGCGTAAACTTGTTCAACTTCGCCGCTAATGGACGTTCCGCCGTCAACGAGCCTCGCGAGATTGAAGCTGTACAATCAGCAGCGCACCACGGACAGCGCAGTGCCGCTGAGAGACGGCAAGCGGCCGCATCCACGAAGATTCGGCTCGACGGTGCGCCGAGTGGCAGACAGCCACGTCCAGGGACAGGCATTCGGTGTATAGCCGCTCGCGCGAACGAGGCGCCGGCGGCGCCGCATAAGAGGTAACGGTTTTGATCCGGCTCGAACCTGCGCCGCCGCGTCGTCAATCACCGGCCTGGGCGCCGACTCGAGCGCAACCCAATTGTACTGAGCGACTTCATGCGAATCCTTCTGATCGAAGACGACCGCCCTATTGCGCGCGGCATTCAAAGCAGCCTGGAGCAATCCGGCTTCACCGTCGACATGGTTCACGACGGCATCTTCGCCGAGCAGGCGCTCGCGCAGAACCGCCACGAGCTCGTCATCCTCGATCTGGGCCTGCCCGGCATCGACGGCATGACGCTGCTCTCGCGCTTTCGCCAGGGCAACCGGCACACGCCGGTCATCATCCTCACCGCGCGCGACGAACTGCACGACCGCGTGCAGGGCCTCAACAGCGGCGCCGACGACTACATGCTGAAACCGTTCGAGCCGCAGGAACTGGAAGCCCGCATTCGCGCCGTGATGCGCCGCAGCGGCCCGCACGGCGACGTGCCGCGTCCCGAAGTGACGCTCGGCGGCTTGCGGCTTTCGGGCGTGGATCGCCGCATCTTCAACGACGAGCGCCCGCTCGAACTCTCGCCGCGCGAATTCGCGGTGCTCGAAATGCTGCTGCTGCGTCATGGCCGCGTCGTGAGCAAGGCGCAGTTGCAGGATCATCTGACGCACTTCGGCGGCGATCTCGGCGACACGGCGATCGAAGTCTACGTGCATCGCGTGCGCAAGAAGCTGGAGAACACGCGCGTGGAAATCGTCACGGTGCGCGGTTTCGGCTATCTGCTTCAGGAGATCCGGCAGGCGGCGTAAGGAACCGGCCGCTTCTGCCCTAGAACGCTTTGCGACTTCCAACCCGGCGCGCGGGCGATCAGCGTTTCGCCCGCGAAGACTGGCTCGATCTGGCGCGATCGAAGCCCGCAGAACCTGCCGCGCCTCCGAGCCTGCGGCGCACGCTGCTGCGCCGCCTCGCCGCGCCGCTGTCCCTGCTCGCGCTGATGAGCGGGCTCATGGCGTACTGGCTCGCGTGGCAGTACACGCAGCATGTGGTGGACCGCTCGCTCGCGGATCTTGCCACGGCCATCTCCAAGCAGATTCAGCTTGCCGGCGTCGATGCGCCCGTGACCGTGCCGCCGCTCGCGCAGGCGATGTTCTCCGATCCCATCGAGCAGCTCGTCTATCGCATCAGCACGGGCGATCAGGAAATCGCCGGCGATTCCGACTTGCCGCTCACGGGCACTTCCGTGCGGCGCATTCACTACGCCTACGTCTTCGAGACGCACTATCAGGGCACCAGCGTGCGCGCCGCGCAGGTTCGCGTGCCGCAGCCGCATGGCAATCCGATCGTCGTGGAGGTGGCGCAGCGCGTGGGGTCGCGGTATCGCATCGCGGTGGAATTTCTCGTCGCGATCATGATGCCGCTTCTGCTGTTGCTGCTCGCCGGCTGGGTGATCGTGTGGCGCGTCGTGAACCAGCAGCTGAACCCGCTCACCGATCTGGCCGACGCGCTCAATCGGCAGACGCACATTTCGCTGGAACCGGTCGACGAATCGCACGTGCCGAGCGAAGTCCGGCCGCTCACGAGCGCCATGAACGCGCTGCTCGTGCGTTTGCAGGCGGCGCTGGATGCGCAGCGCAAGTTCATCGCGGATGCCGCGCACCAGCTGCGCACGCCGCTGACCGCCGTGAAGCTGCACGCGGAGCAGGCGCTCAGTTCACGCGATCCCGCGAAGGCACTCGAAGCGGTCAAGGAATTGCGCGCGTCGGCGGACCGTGCCGTGCGGCTGTCGAATCAGTTGTTGTCGCTCGCACGCGCCGAACCGGGCGAGCAGGCGGCGCGCTTCGCGGATTTCGATCTCGCCGCGCTCGCGTTCGAAACCGGCGCGGAATGGGTGCCGCGGGCGCTTTCGGCCGGCGTCGATCTCGGCTTTCAGCGCACGGACGATCCCGAGAACGAACATGCGATCGTCGTGCGCGGCAATGTCGTGCTGGCGCGGGAAGTGATCGCCAATCTGATCGACAACGCGCTCAAGTACGTGCCGCCTTCGCGCTATGACGGCGCGCGCATCACGCTGACGGTCGGCGAATGGCGCGACGCAACCGGCGCGCGCTTCGGCGAAGTGGTGATCGAGGACAACGGTCCGGGCGTGCCGGGCGACCAGCAGCCGGATCTCTTCAAGCGATTCTTCCGTGGCGACGGACAAAGCGTGGAAGGCGGCGCGGGCCTCGGGCTTGCCATCGTCCACGACATCGTCGCGCTGCACGGCGGCAGCGTGCATTACGAGGATGCGCCGGAAGGCGGCGCGCGGTTCATCGTGCGTCTGCCAGTCAAAGCGAACGCCGAGGCGACGGATGCCGCGCGGCACTAGGCGGCGCGGTTCGCTTACTTCTTCTCTTTCTTCGCCTTCTTTTCCGGCTTCAGCGCGAGCATCGTTCCTCGACACTTCTTCGCGCCGCAGCGGCACTCGTATTCCTTCTTGAGCTTCTTGGTGATGCGCCCTTCGATCACGAGCCCGTAGTCGTAATTGAGCTCTTCATCCGGCTCGATGTCGCGCAGCGCGCGAATGAACACGCGGCCTTCGATCTCCTCGGCCTCGCAATTCGGCGCGCAGGAATGGTTGATGTATTTCGCGCTGTTGCCGTCTATCTTGCCGTCGATCACGCGCCCGTCTTCCAGCGCGAAGTAAAACGTGTGGTTCGGCTCGTCCGGGTTATGCGGATGCCGGCGCAGCGCCTCTTTCCACGAAATGCGCTCGCCCTTGTACTCCATCACCTCTTCGCCGGCCGCAATGGGCTTCGCGGCGAACACGCCCTTGCCATGCACGCCCGAGCGGCGAACGGTGATCCTCCGTGAACTCATCGAACGAATCCTTCAATAACGAATCAATGTGGGACGCTTCGGCCGGCGGCAATAAAAAAACGCGGTGGCCTCGAAGGCGCCGCGTTCGACCGTCAGCACGGTATCGTACACTCCCGCGCGCTTCGATCTCAACCGCTTGACATCAACGCTGTCCGAACGAGATGTCGCCGAACAGATGCTTCTGCTCGCGCGGCTGCGAGCGCCAATATTGCGGCGGCGCGCTGACGGTCGCGCCCAGTTCGGCCGCCGCGTGCCACGGCCAGCGCGGATCGTAGAGCATGGCGCGCGCCATCGCGACGAAATCGGCCTGCCCGCTCGCGACGATCTCTTCCGCGTGCTTCGCATCCGTGATCAGACCGACGGCGATGGTATTCACGCCGGTCGCTTCCTTCACGGCCTTGGCGAACGGCACCTGATAGCCGGGCTCAAGAGGAATCTTCTGCTGCGGCGATACGCCACCCGAGGAAACGTCGATCCAGTCGACGCCGCGCTCCTTCAATTGTGCGGCGAACGCGATGGTGTCTTCGATATCCCATCCGCCTTCGACCCAATCCGTCGCCGAGACGCGTACGCCGACCGGCTTGTCGGCGGGAAACGCGGCGCGCACCGCATCGAAGATTTCGAGCGGATAGCGCATGCGGTTCTCGCGCGAGCCGCCGTATTCGTCCGTGCGCCGATTGGCGAGCGGCGACAAAAACTGATGCAGCAGATAACCGTGCGCCGCGTGCACTTCGAGCGCGTCGATGCCGAGCCGCGCCGCACGCCGCGCCGACGCGGCAAACGCTTCCTTCACGCGCATGAGGCCGGCGGTATCCAGCGCGAGCGGCGGTGTTTCGTCCGGCTTGTGAGCAATGGCAGACGGCCCATGCGTCATCCAGCCGCCCTCCGCGACTGAGATGAGCTGACCGCCTTCCCACGGCTTCTGGCTCGATGCCTTGCGGCCCGCGTGCGCGAGCTGCATCGTCACCGCGATGTTCGAATGCTGGCGAATGGCGGCGAGCACGGGACGCAAGGCCGCTTCCGTCACATCGTCCCAGAGGCCGAGATCGCCCGGCGTGATGCGTCCGTCCGGCTCCACGGCCGTCGCCTCGATGCACAGCATGCCCGCACCGGAGAGCGCCAGATGCCCGAGATGGATCATGTGCCACGCCGTGGCTTCGCCGCGCTCGGCGGAGTACTGGCACATCGGCGAAATCACAATGCGATTCGGCAACTGCAGACTGCGCAGCGTGGCCGGAGTGAACAGCGCGCTCATGTGTGAAGCCCGTCGCGAAGAAAGAAGCGAACGAGAATAGCACCTGCGTTTTGTTCGTGCAGCGCCGCGCTCAGTGTCGATGCACGTCGACGGGAAAGCGGTCGAGCCATTCGCCGAACATCGCGCGGGCGGCGCGTTCCAGTGCGGGACCGTGCTGCGCGGTGGCTTCGCGCAACGCGGCGGCGGTCGTGCCGCTGCGGGCGAGATCGCCCGGATAGGTGACGAGCCAGTTCTCGAAGCGGTCCGCGAGCACTTCGGCGTGACATTGGAGCGCCAGCACATGGTCGCCCCACGAAAACGCCTGATGCGCGCATCGCTCGGTGGACGCGAGCAGCGTCGCGCCGTCGGGAAGATCGAACGTATCGCCGTGCCAGTGGAAGACCGGCACCGCGCGACCGTCCGCTTCGAGATGACGCAACGGCGATACGCGCCCCGCTTCGGTCAGCGTGAGCGGGGACCAGCCGAGTTCCAGATCTTTCGATGAATAGACGCGCGCCCCGAGCGCCCGCGCGATGAGTTGCGAGCCGAGGCAGATGCCGATGGTGGGAAGCCCCGCGGCGATGCGCTTTTCGAGCATCGACAAAAGCGGAGCGAGGTGCGGATACTGCGCGTCTTCACACGCGCCGATGGGCCCGCCGAGCACGACGAGCAGCGACGGATCGAGCGGATTGGGCGCGCCGATGCGCCCGCGCCCGACATCGAGATAGCGCACGAGATGGCCGCGGTCGCCGACGACGAGTTCGAGACTGCCGAGGTCTTCGAAATGAACGTGGCGAATGGCCAGGACTTCAGGTTTCATCGGCGGCTTTCCGTGGATCGGCGTGCGTGGCTCGGAACGTCTCTACATGACGAGCCGCGCCTCGCGGCGAGGCGCGACGGGCACAGTCTAACCGACTGGCCGCCGCCTCACAGCGTGGAATGCCGCAAATGCCGCCGCGTCCGAACTCAGGCGATCTGCGCGAAGACCTTCCAGCTCTTCTTCTGCGTGTTGAGATCGCCTTCTTCGTATACCGAACAGTCGAGACGAAGATCGGTATCCGCCATGTCGATCTGCAAAAGCGCGCAATGGTGCGGGACCTTCTTCGGGTTCTTGCTGACCTCGAAGTGCGTGCACGAGAGACACATGCGATGCGCCGGAATGTGCTGCTGGGCTTCCAGTTGGCGAATGGTCTTGAGCAGCGTGCGATAGAACGTCGCCTGCTCGTCTTCGCGCAGCGTGCCGACGGCCTTCGACAGGAAGTCCGGCCATTGCAGCGCCTTCTTCGCCGCCGTGCGTCCGCGCGATGTCAGGCGCACGGCCAGCGCGCGGCCGTCGTCCAGCGCGCGGCGCTTTTCGACGAGCCCCTTGCCTTCGAGCGTGCTCACGGCATCGCTCGTGGTCGCGGCCGTCAGCGCCGTCTCGCGCGCGATCTCGCCGAGGCGCATGGGCCCCTTGCGCTGCATCAGCAACACGAGAATTTCACCTTGGGTAGGCGTCAGCCCCGCACCTTCCGCCCATTCCCATGCCTGGCTGCGCATCGCCGTGCTCAGCCGCAGCAGGCCGTGGGTCACCCGCCCCGTCGCCTGCTCTCCGTAAACGCCTTCACTCATAATGTTTCGCTTGTTTTCCGCTTTATGGGTTTCGACAGCCCGTTCGCCGATAAGCGAACACCTCGCCCCGAAAGCCGCCCCGATTCACGTTGCCCCGTTCTTCGGCATAACTCCCGGTTTGTGGTCCCCGCCGTCTCAAAATTCAGGCGTACCAAGCCAATTCGGTTTGCCTGAATGGGGACATTGCACCCTCTTCGTTTTGCGCCTTCTTGTGTCGTGCCGTGACGCTGCTTTTTCGCCGACTATACCCCGCCATCGGCGAAGTCGCCATTCTAAGCGACTGAGACCAAACGTACACCTTAATTATCCACGCAAAACTGTGGATAACCCGTGGAAAAGCGCGGTATTTCGTTGAGACTGCGCTCTGGACCACCAACCGACTGCCGCTCGAGCTGAACCGACTGCCGCCCGAGCTGAAAGGACTGCCGTTCATTGCCAATACCGTCATGGTGCCTGCTTTTTTGCCAACGGCTACATGCCCCGTAACGCCCGGTAACGATTCTTACCGCTCCGGGGAATCCTGCGTTGTCCGCAATAACTCCGCGTTCACCGACAGCCTTCCCGATGTATACGGACGCTTCACGGAAACCTTGAGGAAAGTGCTTCGGGTTCTGCTCAAACGTTAGCGCGCGCATTCTATTCTCACCGCCGCATGCACGCATTCCATAAACACGAAAAACAATAAAGCCGCTTAGAAGTTGTTCCAAGCGGCCTATGTGCGAGAACCGTCAAAACATCACGATGCTCGAAAAGTCTTAAGCGTGCCTTAAGGTTTTGTTTCGCGCCATTCACGCGCTTCGCTTACGCACGCCATTGCAGACATTGCTGCCTCACGGCTTCGTGCAGCGACTTCTCCTTGTCGAACACGCCACGCAGCCACGTCGCATCGTTGACGCCGCCGCGCGCGATGTCGGCGATCTGCGCAAGCGCCGCCTGCGATCCGAGCGCTTCGGCATGCGGCGCGAGCACGTCGAGCGTCGCCAGAATGTCTTCGGCAACCGTGCGCCGCTCGCCCGTCTGCGGATGGACGCACGTGCCTTCCATCCCGAAGCGGCATGCCTCGAAGCGGTTGAACGTATAGACGAGGTAATCGTCTTCCTGCGGCATGAGCGGCTTGTCGAGCAGCAGATAGCGCGAAAGCGTCTGGATATAGCACGCGATGGCCGCCGCCCGATCGACCGAAAGCGGCGTATCCATCACGCGGACTTCGATGGTGCCGAAGCCGGGCTTCGGGCGAATGTCCCAGTAGAAGTCTTTCATGCTGTTCACGACGCCCGTGTGGACCATCTTCGAGAAGTATTCCTCGAAGCTGTCCCACGTGAGCACGAACGGCGCGCGGCCGGACAGCGGAAACGCGAACACCGAATTGAGCCGCGCCGAGTGAAAGCCCGTATCGACGCCCTGGATATACGGCGACGAAGCCGAGAGCGCGATGAAGTGCGGAATGTAGCGCGACATCGAATGCAGCAGGAAAAGCGCGCTGTTCGGGTCGGGGCAGCCGATATGCACGTGCTGGCCGAACACCGTGAACTGCTTGGCGAGATAGCCGTATAGCTCGGAGATGTACTGAAAGCGCGGCGCGTCGTAGATCTGGCGGTCGCTCCATTGCTGGAACGCATGCGTGCCGCCGCCGGCCAGCCCGACATTCAGCTGGTCGGCCGCCGCCACGAGCGTATCGCGGATCTTGCGCAAGTCCGTCACGGCTTGTTCGTGCGTCGTGCAGATGCCCGTCGAGAGCTCGATCATGCTTTCGGTGATCTCGGGCGTGATGTTGCCCGGAATCTTCTCGTCCTTGATAAGACGCATGAGGTCGGACGCGGCCTTGGTCAGATCGTAGTCGTGCGTATTAACGACCTGGATTTCTAGCTCGACGCCGAACGTGAACGGTTCCGAGTTGATGAAGGGTTCTAGTGCCATGACGCCTCTTGTTGAATCAATGCTATGCCGGCCGGGCGATGCTTGAATGCGCTCACTCGCGCCGCTCGCCCACCGCCGACAAACTACGGTACACCACGAACGGCGTCACGATCTGCAGCAGCACGATCGAGCACATCACGATGGCGCGCAGCGTCGGATCGTAGTCGGGATACAGCACATACATATCGTCGACGAGCAGATACGCGAGCGCCGACATCGGCGTCAACGCCACGCCGAGCGCCACGCCCTGCTTCCATTCCAGCCCGCTCGGCTTGGCGAAGATCAGCACGCCGATCAGCTTGCCGATGAAGCGCGCGAGCACGAGGCCCAGCGCCGCGACGCCGCCGAGCGCGATATCTCGCCACGCAAACGATGTCAGCGTGAGCGCAAACAGAATGACGGTGAGCAGCCATCCCGCCGACCCGAAGTGCGACGGCCACAACTGCGGCCGCTCGTCCGCGTTCTTCACGATGATGCCGGCCGCGAGCAACGCGAAGATCGTCGAGAGCTTGAAGAGGTGAGCGATGGCGATGGCGAGCAGCACGAGTCCGAAGAGCGCCACGAAAGAATGCTCATCGTTGGCGTTCAGGCGTCGATAAAGCAGATTGCAGGCGCGCGCCAGCAGAAACGCCAACACCAGCGACCCGATCAGCAGATAAAGCGGCTGAAGGATCGTCGCGAATGCGTTGCCGTAGATCTCCTGATGCAGCACGCCCGCCGCCAGCTTCTCGACGATCACCGCATACATGCTGTTCAACGCGGTCAGCGTCATCAGGCGCTGCGTCACCTGACCTTCCGCGCGCAATTCGGTTTTTAGCTGAATCACCATGGCGGGCGACGTGGACATCGCAATGGCGGCGATCACCACCGACGGCATGGTCGGCACATGGAACAGGATTAGCGCGATCAGCACGAGACCGAACGTGAGCGTCGATTCCGCGATGCTCGACAAGATCAGATACGGATTTCGGCGGATCCAGCGCAGATCGAGCCGGCCGCCCAGTTCGAACAGCAGCAGCCCGAGCGCGACGTCGAGAAGCGGTCGCGACAGACCGCCCGCGCTCGCGTCGATCACGCCGAGCCCTGCGTTACCCGCGATCAGCCCGATTACCGCATAGCCGGTGATGCGCGGCAGACGCCACGCGCGCCATAGCAGTTCTCCGGCGAGCCCCGCCGTGACGAGCGCGAGACCGGCCCAGAGAATGGCGTCGGGTTCGAGCGGCCAGGCGGGCAGAAATGAAAATGCCGAATTCATCGTGTGGGCTTCTCCTTCGTTGCTTCAGGCAGAGGGGCACGTCCGGCCGCGTGGTGGGCGAAAAACGTCAGCGGACGGCACGCATGCTCACAACCCGCTCCCGCCACGGGCGTAGTTCATTCAGGCGAAACGAATACGAACGAACACGGCGTCACGGAACCGGCCGTGCACGGATTAGACGATGCGTCCCGGTCCAATGCGACGCTTAAAGCGAGACTGGCCGGACGCAGCGAACGGCGTTGCAGCGCGATGATCGGAGCTTCGCGTTGCAAGCGTCGTTCCATTGAGGCGCTCGCCGTCTGGACGGCGCGACGCAGGAAGAAGCGCGATTGTGCCACACAGTCATGTCCCCGGCTGAAACTCCAAGTTTATGATTCTTATGAGGTAAGTCAAACCGCAGACGTGCCGGTTCGGAAAACCTGACCGGCGGTCCGGGCGCTTCTTGCGGTTCCGGTGACGTCGTCTTCAGGTGTTTACAGGTTTACTGTATATAAACGTAGTAGTAGTTAACAAGGCGTCGCGGCCGCTGTGGACAACTGGCTTTTCTGCTTTTCCATCAAGCACATGTAAACCGAAAAAGCGCGCGGTAAACCCGGACGTCTCGCGCCGTTAACTCGGAACAACTTTCGGCGGTTAACGGGCGGTCTCCGGCTTGTCCCGTTTACGTGCACAACGCGTACACAGCTCTTTCTTGCGGATCCCGCCGGGTTATCCACAGATTTGCGAGGATAACTAGGCCGGGCCGATATCTCCGTGACGTAACGCTCGTAAAAAGAATCGTGCGGGATCGACGGCTTCGGCGAGTTCGCGTTCGATCGGCAACGGCTCGCCCTCTACCTGCGATGCGATCAGTTCCGCTGCCAGCGTCGCCCAGACGAGCCCGCGCGAACCGAAGGCGAACGCGCCGTAAAGACCCGGCATGCGCGGCAGGTCGAGCGGCCATGCGCCGGAAAGGCGCCGGGCATCGCGGCGGGCGGCGGTTTCGTCGGCGAGCGAGCCGATCATCGGCATGCGGTCGCTCGTCACGCAGCGAAACGCCACGCGGCCCTGCGCAACGCGTATGTCCTTCAGCCCGGCGAGCATGCGTCCGACGCGCTCGACGTTCTCCGCGTGCCCGGCTTCGCGGACGTGCGGATCCGTCTCGTCGATGTCGTACGTCGCGCCGATCAACGTGCGCCGCGCGCCGAGCGGCACCGCATAGCCGTCGCCGACCACGGGCAGCGTCAGCGCATCCAGCGGGCTCTCCTCGACAATCGAAAGCTGACCGCGCACGCCGCGCGTCGGATCTCCGTGTAGACCGGCGAGGCGCGCCGCGTCGTGCGCATTGGCGAGCACCAGAACCGGCGCTTTCGCGATCAGTTCGCCTCGGGCGTCGAAGGCACGCCAGTCGCGGCCGTCGAATGCAATCTGCGTGACGGCCGTATTCATGCGCGTGGTTAGCGCGTCGCTGACAGCGGCGAGTTGCGCCGCGCAGACTGCGGCCGGCGAAATGGCGCCGCCGCGCGGAAAGAGCCAGCCACCGCGCGTCACTTGTACGCCTGCCACGCGCGAAGCGTCGTCGCGCGTTATCGGCGTCACGTAGTGGGGCGGATAGCCGAATCGCGCGATGGCGTCGGCGAGCGCATCCGCGTCTTCTTGCGTGTCGGCGATTTGCAGCAGACCGGCGCTGCGCCGCAAGTCGTGGCCGGCGGCTTCGAGCGTCTGCCATCGTTGCAGCGCGCCCAAAAAGCCCGCCCGCGTGAGGCGCGCGGCGATGCTGTCGTCGCGCCACACGATCGGGTGAAAGACGCCGGCCGGATTACCCGACGCGTCCTGCGCGGGCGACGCGTGCCGGTCGATCAGCGTCACGCGCCAGCCGCGCGAAGCGAAGGACGACGTTACCGCGCACCCCGCCAGTCCCGCGCCGATGACGATGACCTCGCGCGCTGTCACGTTCGCGGCCAGCGGCGGTTCATGACGGCGCACGCGCCAGCGCGGCGCGAAACGCGCAGCGATTTGACCGTCGCTAGGACGGCATTCGAAGCCGGAGGCAGCGAGCGCGCGCGTCCACGAGTCGCGGCCTGCCTCGGCGACGTCGACGCAGAGCGTCGCGCCGTCGCCGGCAAAGCGCGCGAGCGTCTTGCTCCATTTGCGCGGATCGCCGTCTTGCGTCGCGTCGACATGAAACGCGTCCGCGCGCAGCCAGAGCTTCGGCAGCATGTCGTCGCCGACGGCAAGCGTGAGCACGACGCGCCCCGCTTCGAATTCGAGCCGATGCACGCCGGGCACGCGCATCGGCCAGACGCGGGCAAGTTCGGACAATAGAGGATCGCTGGGAGCGGACGGCGGCGTATCGAGCGCGCGCAGCGGCGCCACCGCGACCACATGCAGGCGCTCGCAGCGCGCGGCGTCGTCGCGCCAGAGACGCCATAACGCCAGAAAGAGACTGTCAGTGTCGAAGCGCGCGGCGGCATCGACGAAGGTGAACACGCGCTTCGTCTTCCAGCGCGCCGGAAGATCGTGCAGCGCGAGAAGCGGCTCGCTAACGGGCGATGTATCGGTCATGCATCAAGCCTGGGCGGAAAAGCGGGCGTCTGTGAGGCGTCGGATAGTCGGCGAACACCGCCATGCGCCGCACGGAAGCACGACCGGTTGCATCCGCGAAAGCCAGTACCGACAAGGCTTTCAGCGCGAAACGGCCAGAGAATTGGCGATGAAACGTTGGCAAAAACCAACGGCGCGCTGTCCGATCAGGGCGGCTTCGGCATGCGAAAGCGAGTCGCGCGTGATCGACCCGCGAAGGCCGCCCGGAACACCCCGTTACATAAGGGTAAATCTTTGAAACCCTTGTCCAGATTGGGTTTGCGCTGCGCTATCATACCAAGCGCCTCGTTCGAAGGCGGCGCGAGGGATTTGATGGGAAGCAACGCCGGTGACATGGCGCGAAACTGCGCCTGATTGTCGGACGGGCGCGCCAGAGGCCCGCCCCTACTCGACTGCACGGCTTGCGCACGTATAATCGGCGCGTTCGCGCTGTTCGTGTCAACCTAAACTGATAAAGGAACCTTAATGAACAAACAGGAATTGATCGACGCCGTAGCCGCTCAGACCGGCGCCAGCAAAGCTCAAACCGGCGAAACGCTGGACACGTTGCTCGAAGTCATCAAGAAGGCTGTCTCGAAAGGTGACGCAGTTCAGTTGATCGGTTTCGGCAGCTTCGGTTCGGGAAAGCGCGCAGCGCGCACGGGCCGTAATCCGAAGACCGGCGAATCCATCAAGATTCCGGCCGCCAAGACCGTCAAGTTCACGGCTGGCAAGGCATTCAAGGACGCAGTCAACAAGCGCTGAGCGCCTGGCCCCTCGCTGCGCAGCGCCTGGCAGCTCTTTCAGCGTTTATCAGCGCCATCGCTCGTGTTTAGTTGTTCCGTGTTCGTATCTTGATAGCGCCCGTCTTGCGCAAGCTACTCAGGTTCGTCCGCATGAGCGGAAAAAAGCCGGAGACCAAGAGGACCATGAAACCCGCCATCGGCGGGTTTTTTTTCATCTTCTAATGCCGATGGTCTTCGCAGTCGCAGTCGGGACCGTGGTCGTGATCGTGCTCATGCTCATGGTCGTGGTCCTCGACATCCCAGGCGGGAAACGGGTCGTCGAACTGCTGCCACGCATCGCTGCCGAGCGTCCATTCGTCGTCGGTCAACAGGCACGCGTCGAACTTCCGCTGCCATGCGTCGATGTCGAGACCGACGCCCATCAGCACCAGTTCCTGCCGTCGATCGCCGATGCTGTTGTCGTCCGGATCGCCGAACCATTCCGCGACGATCTCGGCTTCCAGTTCGGGATCATCCGTTGGCCATTCGCTTCTGTCCTGCGCGGCCCACCATACGCCAGCCGGACCGTGCCGCAACGTGCCGCCCGCCTGTGATAGCGACCCGCCGACGACACTGCGCGTGGCGAGCCAGAAGAAGCCCTTCGCGCGCAGCACGTCGCGCCATTCCTCATGAAGCAGATTCCAGAGCCGTTGCGGATGAAACGGCCTGCGCGCCCGATAAACAAAATGCCGGACGCCGGACGCAGCGGCGTCGCTAGCGTCTTCGTGTTCATCGTTAAGAATCGCGAGCCAGCCTGCGGCGCTGCCGGTCGCGTCGAGATCGAAACGGCCCGTGTTCACCAGTTCGCCGAGCGGCGCTTTGCCGTGTTCCGCGCGCAGCAGAACGGCGCGCGGATTCAACGCGCGGAAGATGTGCGCGAGCCGGTCCAGTTCGTCCTGGCCGACGAGGTCCGTCTTGCTCATCACGATCACGTCGCAGAATTCGATCTGCTCGACGAGCGCCTCGACGACGGTTTTGTCTTCGTCGGACGCTTCGCCGTTCAGCACGACGCCGCGTTCCGCAAGCGACTCCGCCGAAGCGTAATCGCGCATGAAAGTCGATGCATCGACGACGGTGACGAACGTATCGAGATGCGCGCGGCCAGCGAAAGGCGCGTCTTCGTCATCGCCGAAAGCGAAGTGTTCGGCGATATCCATCGGATTCACGCCGGGCGGCGCTTCGATCACGATCGCATCGAAACGGGGCTGCTGCTCGGCGAGTCGCGTGATGGCATCGGCGATCCCGTGCATCGCATCCTCGCCCGCGCCGCAAGCGAAGGACCCGATGCGCACGCCTTCGCTGTTGTTGCGCAATGCATCGAGGAGCGTGGATTTGCCCGCGCCGACGAAACCCGAGAGCACGGTGACTGGCAGTGGCGTTTGGTTCATTGCGGGCGTGTGGACGAGAATCGAAGTCACGATTCTGCATCAAACGCGGGGTGAGCGGAGGCAAGGCGCCGAGCGGCGCGGCGGCTCGCGCGCGGAAGAACCGGGAATTACTTCGACGCTTGCAACAACTTCCAGCGCCGCAAAATCTCGATGATCTGCGCCGAGTACTTGTCGCGCAGCGCGGGCGTTTCGGAATGGTAAGCACCGACGGCCTGCCACGAATTGCCGTACTTGTTCATCTTCTGGCGCAGATGCCACGCGGCGACGTAGACGCTCTTGCACGGCTCCATCAGCGTGCCGCTGGAAATGCCGTATTGAGACAGCGTGTTGAGGTGGATGGAGTTGATCTGCATGAGCCCGTAGTCGGTCGAGCCATTGGCGTTCTTGTTGATGGCGTCGGGCTTGTTGTGGGATTCCTGCCAGGCGATGGCGCGCAGAATGAGCGGATTGACCTTCTGATACTTCGCTGCTTCGTCGAAACAGTCGGCGTGAGCGGAGGCGGCCGCCAGCATGGTGCCGCAACCCATCGCAAGTATTCGCAGGAATCGCTTCATCTTCGTTCTACTCCATCCGCCCGTGCGGAACCGTCATGCTGCCGGCGCCGCGCCTCGCGCGTACGCCAAGATTCGTTGTCCGCTCTCTGCTGCCGCTGGCGGCATCGGGAAAACCCGAGCTTTACGCCGACGCCGGGGGAACGGAACCGCCCGTATGATACCGGCTGACGTCTTCGACCATAAGTTGGCTAGCCGACATAGGTCTAACGGACCGCGGATTGAACCAACGGGAATCCTCTGCTGACTATCGGCGCTTTCTTAAACGTATGAATAATAAAGTAATCTAATCGGGTTACAATTCGGGTCCCGTGTGCATCGCTTGTCTGACAAAAGTCTTCCGATGGGTTATCGGCAGGCCGTCGGAAAGCTTGAGCGCACTGGAACTCTTGGCATGCAGCCGCCGGGCGCAAGCGGCGGCGAACGAAGTTGCACTATTTCGTTACACAAAGCTGCTATCGTCATATTTTTATAAATAATCGTGGTCGGGCGGACACGTTCGCACCACGGTTGGCAGCGCCCTCGGATTGACGAACGGTGCTGCCTTAGCCGGTTCTTTGTACCCCGGCTCAGACATCACATCCATGAGAAGACAACCTATGGCACTGCGTCGCATGGCGACGGCACTGCTGGCGGCGGGACTTATCGTCGCGCAAGCCGCGCACGCGCAAGTGACGTTGAATTTCGTCAATGCCGATATCGACCAGGTCGCGAAGGCGATCGGTGCGGCCACCGGCAAAACCATCATCGTCGATCCCCGCGTCAAGGGGCAGCTCAACCTCGTCTCCGAAAATCCGGTGCCGGAGGAGCAGGCGCTCAAGACGCTGCAGGCGTCGCTGCGCATGCAGGGCTTCTCGCTCGTGCAGGATCACGGCGTCCTGAAAGTCGTGCCCGAAGCCGACGCCAAGCTGCAAGGCGTGCCGACCTACGTCGGCAATGCGCCGCCGGCGCGCGGCGATCAGGTCGTCACGCAGGTGTTCGTGCTGCACAACGAATCGGCGAACAACATTCTGCCGGTGCTGCGGCCGCTCATTTCGCCGAACAACACCATCGCGGCCTACCCGGCGAACAACACGCTCGTCGTCACGGACTACGCGGACAATGTGCGGCGCATCGCGGGCATCATCGCGGGCATCGACACAGCGGCGGGCCGTGAAGTCGACATCGTGCAGCTGAAGAACGCGAACGCAATCGATGTCGCGGATCAGATGAACAAGCTGCTCGATCCCGGCACCATCGGCAGCACGGACGCGACGCTGAAAGTCACCGTCACGCCCGATGCGCGCACCAATTCGCTGATGTTCCGTGCCTCCAGCAGCGCGCGGCTCGCGGCGGCCAAGGCGCTCGCGAAAAAGCTCGATGCGCCGACGTCGGAGCCGGGCAATATGCACGTCGTGCCGCTGCGCAACGCGGACGCGACGCGGCTTGCCAAGACGCTGCGCGCCATGCTGGGCAAGGGCGGCGGCAACTCGGACAACTCGTCGAGCAGCTCAGGCTCCAACTCGTCGAATTCCTTCGGGCAAAGCGGGCTCGGCAACTCGTCGACTTCCACGGGCACCTCAGGCGTTCCGCCGTTGCCCGGCGGCCTCGGCAGCAGCGGTTCGGGTACGGGCAATAACCCGATGTCCGGCACCGGCGGCACGCGCGACACGGGCTTCTCCTCGAACAAGGACAACGACACCGGCAACGACACGAGCGGCGGCGGCATGATCCAGGCGGATTCCGCGACGAATTCGCTCATCATCACGGCAGCCGATCCGGTCTACCGCAATCTGCGCACGGTGATCGACCAGCTCGACGCGCGCCGTGCTCAGGTCTATATCGAAGCGCTGATCGTCGAACTCTCGGCCACGAGCGGCGCGAATCTCGGCATTCAGTGGCAGGGCCTGCTGCTCTCGAACGGCGGCAACAACGCGCTGTACGGCAGCACGAGCTTCGGCTCGGGCAACACGAACATCTTCGACCTGACGCTCCAGGGCAATGCAATCGCGCAGAATCCGTCGGCGGTCACCTCGACCACGGGCCTGCTCGCGAACGGCCTGAACATCGGTCTGCTGCACCGCTTCGGCAATCTGTTCGGGCTCGGCGGCCTGCTTCAGGCGCTCTCTACCTCGGCGGATGCGAACATTTTGTCCACGCCGAACCTGATCACGCTGGACAACGAGGAAGCGAAGATCGTCGTCGGCCAAAACGTGCCGGTGGTGACGGGCTCGTACGCCACGCCGACCGCGAACGCCGCCACGTCCGTGACCGCGTTCAACACGTTCGACCGCCGCGACGTGGGCGTGACGTTGCACGTGAAGCCGCAGATCACCGACGGCGGCGTGCTCAAGCTCCAGATCTATCAGGAAGATTCGAGCGTCGACGCGACGACCAAGACCGATCCGGGCGGCGTGACCATCAACACGCGCTCGGTGCAATCGACCATTCTGGCCGACGACGGCGAGATCGTCGTGCTGGGCGGGCTGATGCAGGATCAGTACAACAACAACAACAGCAAGATTCCGCTGCTGGGCGACATTCCGTTCATCGGCAGCCTGTTCCGCAGCGAAAGCAAGACGCGCACGAAGACGAACCTCATGGTGTTCCTGCGCCCGGTGATCGTTCGCGATCAGGCGACGGCCTCGCAGATCGCCAATACGCGCTATGAATATCTGCGCAATCAGCAGTACGGTTCGACAACGGACAACCGCATCGTCAAGGATCAGAACGTGCCGATGATGCCGCCGAAGCCGCTCGGTCCGAGCGAAGGCGGTGGCGCCCCGGCCCAGAATCTGCTCGACTGGAACAACCTGACGCGCGGCGTGCCCAGCTCGACGCTGCCGCAGGACCCGAACGCGGGTCCCGCGCCGCAGCCGTATCAGAGTGCGCCGCAGAATAGTTACCCGGCGCCCGCGAACGGCGCGACCAACGCGATGCCCGGCAACGCGGCGACGAACGCCATGCCCGGCAACGCCGCGACGGGCTATGCGGTGCCGAACAACGCGCCGAGCGCCGCGCCGCTCGGCGGCAATCAGACGGGAGGACAGCCGTGAACACGCTGAACGCCGAAGCCGAAACCACGACCGCGACGGAAGCAACGGCCGCGTCGCCGCTCGCAGCGCGGCTCGTGCCCTACGGCTTCGCGCGTACCGGCCAGATTCTGGTCGCCCAGCAGCATGCCGACGGCATCGAAGTGTGGATCAGCGAGCGCACGAACGACGCGGCGCTCGCGGAAGTCGCGCGCAATTTCGGCGCACTCACGATTGTCCGCAAGTCCGGCGACGAACTCGCCGCCGCGATCAACTCGGCGTACGCCCGTAACGACGGCAGCGCGGCCCAGGTGGTCGGCGAAGTGGAAGGCGAAGTCGATCTGTCGCGCCTGATGCAGGACATTCCGGAAGTGGAAGACCTGCTGGAATCCGAAGACGACGCGCCGATCATCCGCATGATCAACGCGCTGCTGACGCAGGCGGCGCGCGAACAGGCGTCGGATATTCACATCGAGCCGTTCGAGAACGCGTCGGTCGTGCGCTTTCGCGTCGACGGCACCTTGCGCGACGTCGTGCGTCCGAAGAAGGCGTTGCACGGCGCGCTGATTTCGCGCATCAAGATCATGGCGCAGCTCGATATCGCCGAGAAACGTTTGCCGCAGGACGGCCGCATCACGCTGCGCGTCGGCGGCCGTCCGGTCGATGTGCGCGTGTCCACGCTGCCGACCGGCCACGGTGAGCGCGCCGTGCTGCGTCTGCTCGAAAAGGACGCGCAGCGGCTGAACCTCGAAACGCTCGGCATGGCGCGCGACACGCTCGTCCAGTTCGACAAGCTGATCGGCCGGCCGCACGGCATCGTGCTCGTGACCGGGCCGACCGGCTCCGGCAAGACGACCACGCTGTATGCGTCGATGTCGCGGCTGGAAACCACGACCACCAACATCATGACGGTGGAAGACCCGATCGAATACGATCTGTCGGGCATCGGCCAGACGCAGGTGAACGAGCGCATCGGCATGACGTTCGCGCGGGCGCTGCGCTCCATTCTGCGTCAGGACCCGGACATCATCATGATCGGTGAAATCCGCGACCTGGAAACCGCACATATCGCGGTGCAGGCGTCGCTGACCGGCCACCTCGTGCTCGCGACGCTGCACACGAACGACGCGGCCTCCGCCGTCACGCGTCTCACGGACATGGGCGTGGAGCCGTATCTGCTCGCGTCGTCGCTGCTGGGCGTGCTCGCGCAGCGTCTCGTGCGCCAGTTGTGCCCGGTGTGCAAGGAGGAGCGCGAGGAAGAAGACGGCGTGAAGCACTGGCATCCTGTCGGTTGTGACCGATGCGGCCAGTCGGGCTACGTGGGCCGGCGCGGCGTGTACGAACTGCTGCTGATCGACGACGCCATTCGCCCGCTGATTCATCGCAACGCCGCCGACGCCGAGATTCTCGCGGCGGGCCGCGCGCACGGCATGCGCACGCTGCGCGAGGACGCGAACCGCTGGCTGAACGCGGGCGTGACATCGCTCGAAGAAGTGCTGCGCGTGACAGGCGGAGAATAAGCGTATGCCGGCGTTCCGTTTCGAAGCCATCGACCAGGCGGGCAAGACGCAGACCGGCGTGCTCGACGCCGACAGCGCCCGCGCCGCGCGCAGCCATCTGCGCACGCAAGGACTGACGCCGCTCGTCGTCGAGGCCGCGGGCACGCGCACGCGCGGCGAACGGCAGCAGCGGCTCTCGCTCGGGCGACGGCTCTCGCAGCGCGAGCAGGCCATTCTCACGCGCCAGCTCGCGAGTCTGTTGATCGCCGGCCTGCCGCTCGGCGAAACGTTGTCCGTGCTCACCGAGCAATCCGAGCGCGATTACATTCGCGAACTGATGGCCGCGATCCGCGCCGAAGTGCTCGGCGGCCATTCGTTTGCGAACGCGCTCGCGCAGCATCCGAAGGACTTCCCGGAGATCTATCGCGCGCTCGTCGCGGCGGGCGAGCATACCGGCAAGCTCGGGCTCGTGCTTTCGCGTCTCGCGGACTACATCGAGCAGCGCAACGCGTTGAAGCAGAAGATCGTTCTCGCGTTCACGTATCCGGGCATCGTGACGATCATCGCGTTCGGCATCGTCACCTTCCTGTTGAGTTACGTGGTGCCGCAAGTGGTGAACGTGTTCGCCAGCACGAAGCAGGCGCTGCCGTTTCTCACCGTGATGATGATGGCGCTGTCCGCCTTCGTGCGCAGTTACTGGTGGGCGGTGCTGATCGGCGTGGTGCTGGTCGCGTGGATCGTGCGGCGCATTCTGTCGCGGCCCGGACCGCGCCTGGCGTTCGACCGCTGGCTCTTGACGGCGCCGCTCGTCGGCAAGCTGGTGCGCGGCTATAACACGGTGCGCTTTGCCAGCACGCTCGCGATTCTCACGGCAGCCGGCGTGCCGATCCTGCGCGCGCTGCAGGCGGCTGGCGAAACGTTGAGCAATACCGCGATGCGCCAGAACGTCGACGACGCCATCGTGCGCGTGCGCGAAGGCTCGGCGCTCTCTCGCGCGCTCGCCAATACGAAAACGTTCCCGCCCGTGCTGGTGCATTTGATCCGCTCGGGCGAAGCCACCGGCGACGTCACCACGATGCTCGACCGGGCGTCCGAAGGCGAAGCGCGCGAACTCGAACGCCGCACGATGTTCCTCACGAGCCTGCTGGAACCGCTGCTGATTCTCGCGATGGGCGGCGTCGTGCTGGTGATCGTGCTCGCGGTGATGCTGCCGATCATCGAACTGAATAATCTGGTGCAGTAATGAACGCCCTGCAAACCCGCCTGCTCACGCTCGCCGCTCTCGCGCTCTTTTGCGTGACGGTGACTTATTGGGTCGTCACGCTGACTTCTCGCCAGACCGCGCCGCTGCCTGCCGCCGCCGCGACGCGCACGCCGTCGGTCGAACAGGCCGCGACGATCTTCGGCGGACAACTGGAGCGGCAAGCGAATTCGGACGTGCATCTGTTCGGCATTCTCGCGCTGCAAGGCGGCGCGGCGGCCATCGTCAGCTACGGCGGCGAGCCGCCGCGCGCGGTGTCGCTCGGCGGGCCGCTCGCGCAGGGCGTGAAGCTCTCGCAGGTGAAAGCGCGTTCGATCATCGTCGAGCGCAACGGCGTGAAGTCGGAAATCTTCCTGCCGCCCGTGCCGCCCGGACCGACGATCTACGTCCGTTGAGCACGCCAGGCCGCGCGTTGACAGCGGTCACGGCGCGATGAAAGCCGGTCGATAGAATGCTCGGCGGCTTCGGTCAAACGAAGCCGCATGTTTCTTAAATCAAGCGGGCGCAAGCCCTGAATCAACACGAGGTAGCAGTCATGCAAATGTGGACGCAACGCCGCATGGAAATCACCAAGGCCAAGGCGCGCCGTCAACGGGGTTTTACGCTCATCGAGATCATGGTCGTGATCGCGATTCTCGGCATTCTCGCCGCGCTGATCGTGCCGAAGATCATGAGCCGCCCCGACGAAGCGCGCCGCGTGGCCGCGAAGCAGGACATCGGCACCATCATGCAGGCCATGAAGCTGTACCGGCTGGACAACGGCCGTTATCCGACGCAGGAGCAGGGTCTGCGCGCGCTCGTCGAAAAGCCCACGACGGAACCCGTGCCGAACAACTGGAAGGACGGCGGCTATCTCGAACGCCTGCCGGCCGATCCGTGGGGTGGCCAGTATCAATATCTGAATCCGGGCGTGCACGGCGAGATCGACGTGTTCAGCTACGGCGCGGACAACAAGGCGGGCGGCGAGGGCAACGATGCCGACGTCGGCTCGTGGCAGTAAAAGGAACGTGAAGTGAACAGGCACGGCAGGCACAGGGCGGCGCGTCGCAATGCGGGTTTCACGCTGCTGGAAATGCTCGTCGTGCTGGTCATCGCGGGCTTGCTCGTGTCGCTTGCGTCGCTGCAGCTCACGCGCAATCCGCGCACCGACCTGAACGAAGAAGCGCAACGGCTCGCGCTGCTGTTCGAATCGGCGGGCGACGAAGCGCAAGTGCGCGCCCGGCCGATCGCGTTTCAGCCGGTGGAAGGCGGGTTCCGCTTCGACATCCGCACCGAAGACGGCTGGCGCCCGCTGCGCGACGACCTTCTGCGCGCCCGCCGCTGGGAAGGCGGCGTGACGAGCGTGAGCATTCAGTTTCTCGATTCCGACAAGACCGTGAGCCGGCTCGTCTTCGGCACCGAAGCCATCGACACGCCCATGGAAATCACGCTCGTTTCGGCGGTGGGGCGCGCGACGATCATCGGCAGCGGCAACGGCCGCTTTCAGGTGCGGTGATGCGGTCACCATCTGTACAACGCGGCTTCACGATGATCGAAGTGCTCGTCGCGCTGGCGATCCTCGCGGTGGCGCTCGCCGCGTCGCTGCGCGCGGTCGGGTCGATGGCGACGAGCGAAGCGGACCTGCATCGGCGTCTGCTCGCGGGATGGAGCGCGGACAACGAACTCGCGCAACTGCGGCTCGCGCATGTGTTTCCGGACATCGGCTCGCGCACGTTCGACTGCTCGCAGGGCAACCTGAAGCTCGTTTGCACGCAGCGCGTCTCGGCCACGCCGAATCCTATTTTCCGTCGCGTCGAAATGTTCGTCGCGACGCCCGGGCGCGCCGGTTATCTCGCGCAGATGGTCACGGTGGTGGCGAATGAAACGAATCGTTCGCTCTGAGCCGCGCCGCGCGACGCGGCGGCAGCGCGGTTTCACGCTGCTCGAAATGCTCATCGCCATCGCCATTCTCGCGGTGATCGCCGTGTTGTCGTGGCGCGGGCTGGACCAGATCATTCGCGGCCGCGCGACCATCACGAACGCGATGGAAGACGAGCGCGTGGTCGCGCAGTTGTTCGATCAGATGCGCATCGACGCGCGTCAGGCCGCGACCGACGACGAAGCCGGCCAGCCCGCCGTCTCGCTCGGCAACGGGTCGCTGCAGATCGTGCGTGGCGTGTTCGCGCCGGCCACCGCGCCGCGCCTGCAGGTCGTGCGCTACCGGCTGACGGACGGGCGCATCGTGCGATTCGCGTCGCCGCCGCTCGAAAACGTCGGCGAAGTGCGGCGCGCGCTTTCATCGAGCGATACCGCCGATGGCTGGAGCGCGGTTCCGTTGCTGGGCGGCGTGCGGTCGCTCGCGACGCGCGTCTACATTCCGCAGAAGGGCTGGACGACGCGCATGGCCGACGTGCTTTCGCAGATCAACGAGAACGACAACAATCTGAAGGTGCCGCAACTCGGGAACGCGCCGCTCGCGCGTGCCGTGTCGGGCATTCAGGTGGCGGTCGGCGCGCCGAATCTGCGCGTGCCGATCACGCGCGTGTTTCTGGTCGGAGAATGACGATGCGTGCATCGGGCCTGAGCAAAAGACAGCGCGGCGTCGCGATCATCAGCGCGTTGCTGGTGGTCGCGCTCTCGTCGATTCTCGTCTCGGGCATGTTGTGGCGGCAGCAGGTGCAAGTGCGGCGCATCGAAAATCAGCGGCTGCTTGCGCAGGCGCAGTGGATTTCGCGCAGCGCGCTCGACTGGACGCGCCTCATTCTGCGTTCGGAAGCCGATACTTCGCCGACCGTCACGTATCTCGGCGGCGTGTGGGGCGTGCCGATCGCGAAGACGAAGCTCTCCGACTTTCTCGGGCAGATCGGCGAAGTGCGCTCGCAGGAAGGCGCGCAGACGTTTCTGTCCGGCTCCATCGAAGACGCGCAGGCGAAGTTCAACTTGCGCAACCTCGTCGCGACGCCGACGCCCGGCGTGCTGACCATCAACGTCGAGCAGATTCAGGCGTTTCAGCGCCTTCTGACGATGCTCGGCATCAACGGATCGCTCGCGAAGACGGTCGCCTTGCAGATGCGCGCGGGACTTTCGCGCTCCGCCACGCGCTTCCAGACGCAGACGGGCAACGGCGCGACAGCTGCGAGCTCGCCTGCGGAAGCCATGGCGGCGATTGCGCAAGGCGGCGGCACGGGCGGCGGCAATTTCACCGACGATCCCGGCCTCAAGGACGCCGATAGCGACGCGCCCGTCGCGCCGCTGCAAATGATCACCGTGGATTCCCTGCTCGACGTGCCCGGCTTTTCGGCCGAAGCGGTCGCGAAGCTGCGGCCGTTCGTGACCGTGCTGCCGACGACGACCTCGGTGAACATGAACACCGCGCCCGCCACGGTGGTCGCGGCCGTGGTGCCGGGCATGAGCCTCTCGCAGGCGCAGGCGTTCGTCGCCCGGCGCGAGACGGTGTTTTTCCACGATATCGGCAACGTGCAGCTCGCGTTGACCGGCGCGGGCGTCCGTTCCACGTCGATCGATCCGAACCAGCTCGACGTGACCACGCGCTATTTTGTGATTCACGGCCGCGTCGAACATGAGCGCGCGCAACTGGAGCGCACGACGCTCGTGTACCGCGATCCGACGACGCACACCACGCGCATCGTCTTTACGCGCGACGCGCTCTGATGACGCTGTTACTGACAAGAGGAAGTGGCCTTTGAGCACACTGATCGTTCTATTACCGCCGCGCGATCCCGCCGTGCGCTCGCAGGAGTGGCAACTGCCCGACCTGCCGTTTCTGCTGCTGGACAAGCGCGGCGAGACGCAACGCGCCGGCCGCGCCGCTGTCGGCGTTCTGCCGCGCGCGAATGCGACCGTGCTGATCGTCGCGGCGCGCGACACGCTGCTGCTCGCCGCTACCGTTCCGCCGCTCAAAGGTCCGAGGCTGCGCCAGGCACTGCCGAACGTGGTCGAAGACCAGTTGATTCAGGACCCGCAGACGTGCCACATCGCCGTCGATCCGGTCTCGCTCGCCGACGGACGGCGCGTGGTCGCGGTGATCGATCGCGGCTGGTTCCGCTTTGTCTGCGATGCGTTCATGAGCACCGGGCATCGCAATCTGAAGGCGGTTCCTGCGATGCGCTGCCTGCCCGTTCCGGCCGCCGCGCCTGTCATCGCGACGCCGGAAGGCGAAGAGCAAACCGCCGAAGCCGAAGCGCCGCCGACGCCCTTCATCGCGGGATTGCTCGGCAACGTGATTTCGACCGCGCCCGCGCTGATCGGTGAGGTGCAGGCGGCGGCGCCCGCGAGCGGCGGCGCGCCGCGCGTCGAAATCGCCATCGCGCGCGGCGAACGCGCGGCGCTCGGCGAAGGGCTCGCGCTGCCCGTCGATTCGATTGCGCCCACGCTCGATGCACTCGCGGGCGAGCATCCGCTCACGCTGTATTCGCTCGCCGATATTCCCGGCGACGAGCCGCGCCTCGCGGCGTCGGGCAGACATGCGGCCATCGCGGGCGCGCAGCCGCTCGCGTTCGAGGCGCTCGCCCGCAATGCGCTCGCGAGCCGCTTCGACCTGTGCCAGTTCGAATTCGCGGCGCAGCCGTGGCGGCTCGACCGCGCGACCATGCGCCGCCTGCGCGTGCCGATCGCGCTCGTGGCGGCGTCGGTCATCGTGTCGATTGTCGGCATCAACGTGCAGTGGATTCAGCTTTCGCGCCAGCGCGACGCCATCAACGCGCAGATGACCGAACTGCTGCTCAACGCGTTCCCCAAAACCACGACCGTGCTCGACGCGCCGGATCAGATGTCGCGCAATCTCGACCGGCTGCGCGTGGCGTCGGGCGAACTCTCGCCGTCGGATTTTCTGTCGCTCGCGGACGGCCTCGCGCGCTCGCTCGGTCCGGTGCCGGTGAACGGCATCGCCGGGCTGGATTATCGCGACCGTCATCTCGAAGTGACTTTCAAGCCGGACACCAAGGTCGATCCTGACCTCGGCAAGCGCCTCGCCGCCAACGGGCTGAACGGCGCGATCGACACGAACACCGGCAAATGGACCATCAGGAGCGGCCAATGAAAGCGGAAATCGGACGAACGCTCTCCGAGTTCTGGGAGGCGCGCACGCCGCGCGAAAAAACGCTATTGATGTGGGGCGGCCTGCTGCTCGGCATCGCGCTGGTTTATCTCGTGCTGTGGGCGCCCGCGTACGAAGGCCGCGCCCGCCTGCGCGACACCTTGCCGACGATGCAGCGCCAGCTCGCCACGATGACCGCGCAAGCGAACGAAGCGCGCTCGCTCGCGGGCAGCGCCGAGGGCGTGACGCCGACGGGCGGCGCGCTGCGCGATGCGCTCGCGAAGTCGCTCGCGGACAACAACATGCAGCCGACGCAGGTACAGGTCATCGGCGCGGCGGTGCAGATTCAGTTGAAGAACGCGTCGTTCCCGAACTGGACGATGTGGCTCGACGACGCGCGCAAGCAGTTCAAGGTGCAGGTGTCGGAGGCGCACATTCAGGCGCTGAAGCCGGACGGTCAGGTTGATCTGACGGCATCGCTGCAACCGGCCAGCGTCAAATGAGCTACTGGACTCGCCGACTCAGGCTCGCGTTGCCGGGACTTATCGTGATGGTGCTGTCGGTGGCGGGAACGCTGCTCGTGATGATGCCCGCCGCGTGGATCACGCCGCAGTTCGCGAAGGCGACGGGCGGCCACGTGAATCTCGCCGATCCTTCGGGTTCGCTCTGGCGCGGCTCGGCGACGCTGATGCTCGCGGCGAGCAGCGACGGCTCCGGCGCGACGCTGCTGCCGGGGCGCATCGAATGGACGACGGCGTTCTGGCCGCTTTTCACCGGCCGCGTGCACATGACCATGCGGCAGACGGAGGCGATGCCGGACCCCGTGATCGTCGATGCCACGACGCGCGGCGCGACGCTATCGGCGGGCGGAATCGCGGTTCCGGCGACGCTGCTCGCCGGTCTGGGCGCGCCGTTCAATACGCTGAATTTCGAGGGGACGGTGCGGCTTTCGTGGACCGAATTCCGCTTGCTCGGCAGGAATGCTTACGGACAGTTCGTGGTGACGCTGGACGACATGGCTTCGCGCGTGTCGCGGGTGAAGCCGCTCGGGTCGTATCGGGTCGCGTTGCAGGCGCAAGGGGCGACGGCTAGCATTGATCTCTCGACAACCCGGGGCCCTCTGCTGTTGACCGGCAGCGGCGTGATCTCGCAAGACGCGACGACCTTCGAAGGCACTGCAAAGGCTGAACCGGCGCAGCGCGAAAATCTCGCGGGACTCTTGAATCTGCTCGGCCGACACACCGATCCGGATACCGTCGCGCTGACGTTCAACCATTATTAGAGCGCGACATCAGCCGCCGGCTGAGTCCTTTTGCGTCGCGGATATGGCCTCGGGCGCGGAAGCCGGCGCCGGCGCCTTAACGCCGCCCCTCTCGCCGCCCGTCTCGCGGTTCATCTGCGCGACGTCCCAGCCGCCGCCCAGCGCCTTCACCAGCCCCACCGACGCCACCATGCGCTGGCCCGCGATGCTTGCGAGCTTCTGCTCCGCCGTGAACGCCGTGGTCTGCGCGGTCAGCACGCTGATGAACGCGACCGTTCCCGCCTTGTACTGATTATTGATGATGGCGAGCGCCTGCTGCGCGGACTGAACCGCCTGCTGCTGCACGACGATTTCCTTCTCCAGAATGCGCAGAGACGCGAGATTGTCTTCGACGTCCTGGAACGCGGTCAGCACCGTTTGCCGATACGTCGCGACGTTCTGATCGTACGCGGCGCGGGCCGCTTCGGTACGCGCCGCGCGCAAGCCGCCGTCGAAAATCGTCGCGGCGATATCCGGCCCGAGCGTCCAGAAACGCGACGGCGCGCGCAGCAATTGCGACAGCACCGAGCTTTCGAACCCGCCCTGCGCCGACAGCGTGAGTGTCGGGAAATACGCCGCCATCTCGATGCCGATTTGTTCGTTCGCCGCCGCCGCCTTGCGCTCGGCCGACGCGATATCGGGACGCCGCTCCAGCAGCGCGGACGGCATCGCGGTGGGAACGGTCGGCGGCGTGGCGTCGAGCGGCATCGCGGGGAGCGAGAACGTCGACGCCGGCTCGCCGACGAGCACCGCGATGGCATGCTCGTATTGCGCGCGTGCCACGCCGTTGTCGATCGCTGCGGCCTGCGCCGACTGCAACTGCGTCTGCGCCTGAATCACATCCGAGCGCGCGACGATGCCTTGCGCGTACTGGTTCTGCGTGAGCCTGAGCGACTGCTGATACGCGGCAACGGTCTCGTCGAGCAGCTTTTGCTGCGCGTCGAGTGCGCGCAACTGGAAGTAGGTCTGCGCGAGCGTCGCCTGAGCGGACAGACGCGCGTTGGCGAGGTCCGCTGCGGCGCCCTGCTGCCCCGCCTTCTGCGCCGTCACCGTCCGGCCGATGCTGCCCCACAAGTCCGGCTCCCACGATGCATCGAGCGCGAGACTGTAGTCGTTGCCGACCGTGCTGCGGCTCGTGGCTGTGCCGGTCGTCAGGCGGCTGCCCGAACGCGACGCCGACGCGGACGCCCCGATAGTCGGGAAATACGCCGCCCGCGCCTCGCCGACGAGCGCGCGCGCCTGGCGATACGCGGCAGCGTACTGCGCGATGGTTTGGTTCGACTGGTTCAGACGCGCTTCGAGATCGTTCAGTTGCTCGTCGTCGTAGACGGTCCACCAGTCGCCGCGGTCCGTGCGGTCGGCGGGCTCGGCGACTTTCCAGCCTTCGGGCGCTTCCTTGTACGCAGCGGGCATCGGCGTGGCGGGACGCTGATAATCCGGGCCGACGGCGCAACCCGCGATGAAGACCGCGCAGGCGGCGGCAATCGCAATGGCCCTCAGATTGCGCGCGGTGCGGCGAGCGGCGGGATGGCGCGACGTGATGGAAGCGGAAACGGCGGGGCGATACGGCATCTGCTTGTCGAGAATTCGGTTGGCGGCGGTTCGTCCGATGCGGCGAACGCGGTCAGCCGAGATGGTAACGGAACGCCCGCTGGCGATTCGCAGCGGGCGTCGGGCAGACGTTAGGGTAACGGCATAGCCGTAAGGTTGGTGTTACGCGCGGGACGTTATACGTTACGGCGCGTTACTCGTGACCATGACCGCGATTTAACGGCCAGTCGAGCCGCCCGTGCACGGCCCGCCGATCAGCGCGCGCGACGACGCACCGCCCGTTTTCTCCGCTACTCGGCCCTTGCGCCGATGCCGATTCTCGAACCAGCCCATTCCGAGCACCGCCAGCGAGCCGCCCGGCAGCAGGAACGCGACCAGATAAAGCGCGAGCTTCCACGAATTCAGCTTCGGCGGAACGAAGTGACGGGAAGCACTGGCGATCGTGCTGCTGACTTGGCCGATGCGTCGGCGGGCGGTGTGGGCGGTCTCTGCGAAGCGGCTCATTTACGGTCTCTTCAGGCGTCGATGGAACGACGCGGCTGGATCAAAACATGGTCTCGGGCGGCGCATTAAGCGCATAACTCGTTGCATAGAATAATATTGACTGTGCAAGTAGTTTTCAAGATACTGGCGATTGCTTTTTCTCGCACTGTTGTTTCGCGGCACGCCGCGCCGACGTCAAACCGCATGGATAGCGAACCGCTCTACGATCCCGCCACGATCCGCCTCGAAACGAGCCTCGGGTATCACCTCGCGAAGGCGCGCAATGTGTTGATCGCGCGCACCGACGAGGCGCTGAAGCCGCTCGATCTCACGTCGCAGCAGATCGGCGTCATCCTTTCGCTGGCGTCGGGGCGGGCGCGCACGCCGCTCGAACTGTCGCGAGAGATGTCGTACGACAGCGGGTCGATGACCCGGATGCTCGACAGGCTGGAGAAGAAAGGCTTCGTCAGCCGCACGCGCAGCGACGCCGACCGGCGCATCGTCGAACTGAAGCTGACGGAGCGCGGGCTAGACGCCGCCGCGCAACTGCCGGCCATCGGCGCGGCGGTGCTCAACGAGCAGCTGCACGGTTTCAGCCGGTCGGAACTGGACCTGCTGATCGCCATGCTGGCGCGCATCATCGGCAATTCGCCGACGGACGCGAGCGCCCGCTGCGGGCTCGACGAGTCCGACGCCGACTAGAGCAATCCATCGAGTTCGGGCGGGCACGAGTTGCCCTATTCACTGTCTGGGCAGAGAATGCCGCGACACACATAATTCACGCGTTGGAGCACAACAACGATGTCGACGAACGCCACGACCGCGCCCGATCCCGCCGCCCCGGCTCCATTGACCGGCGGCATCCTCGCCTTGCTGACGATGGGCCTCGCGCTCGGCACGTTCATGGAAGTGCTCGACACGTCCATCGCCAACGTCGCGGTGCCGACCATCTCCGGCAGCCTCGGCGTCGCGACGAGCGAAGGAACGTGGGTCATCTCGTCGTATTCGGTGGCGTCCGCGATCGCGGTGCCGCTGACCGGATGGCTCGCGCGGCGCGTCGGCGAGGTCAAGCTCTTCACCATTTCCGTGCTGCTGTTCTCGATCGCCTCGGCGCTGTGCGGGTTCGCGCAGAACTTCGAGTCGCTGATCGCCTTCCGGCTGCTGCAAGGTCTCGTCTCCGGCCCGATGGTCCCCCTCTCGCAAACCATCCTCATGCGCAGTTATCCGCCGGAAAAGCGCGGGCTCGCGCTCGGTCTCTGGGCGATGACCGTGATCGTCGCGCCGATCTTCGGCCCGGTGATGGGCGGCTACATCACGGATAACTACACGTGGCCGTGGATCTTCTATATCAACGTGCCGATCGGCGTGTTCTCGGCGGCTATCGCGTACTTCCTCCTGCGCGGCCATGAGACGAAGACGACGAATCAGCGCATCGACGGCGTCGGGCTCGCGCTGCTCGTGATCGGCGTCGCGAGTCTGCAAATGATGCTCGACCTCGGCAAGGACCGCGACTGGTTCAATTCGAACTTCATCGTGGCGCTGGCGATCATCGCGGCCATCTCGCTCGCGTTCATGTTCGTGTGGGAGATCACGGAGAAGGAGCCGGTCATCGACTTGTCGCTCTTTCGCGACCGCAATTTCGCAATGGGCGTGCTCATCACGTCGCTCGGCTTTCTCGCGTTTTTCGGATCGGTCGTCGTGCTGCCGCTGTGGCTGCAAACCGTGCTCGGCTACACGCCGTGGCTCGCGGGACTCGCGACCGCGCCCGTCGGCATTCTCGCGCTCGTGCTTTCGCCGATGATCGGCCAGAACATGCATCGCATGAACCTGCGCGTCGTGGCGAGCTTCGCGTTTATCGTGTTCGCGTTCGTGTCGTACTGGAATTCGACGTTCACGCTCGACACGCCGTTCCACGACATCGTGTATCCGCGTCTGGTTCAGGGCATCGGCGTGGCGTGCTTCTTCGTGCCGATGACGACGATCACCCTCTCCAGCGTCTCCGACGAAAGGCTGGCGGGCGCGGCGGGGCTATCGAATTTCCTGCGCACGCTGTCGGGCGCGATCGGCACGGCGGTGAGCACCACGTTCTGGGAAAACGACATGATCCGGCATCACGCCGTGCTCACCGAATCGGTCACGCCGTACGCGCAGACGACCACCGCCTATTCGGATTTGCTCGCGGGCGTCGGCTTGTCGGGGCAAGCGCTCACCGCGCAACTGGATCGCGTCGTGGCCGCGCAGGCGTACATGATGTCGACCAACGACTTCTTCCGCATCTCGTTCTATGCGTTTCTGGTGCTCGCCGCGATGGTCTGGCTGACGCGTCCGCGCAAGGGCGCGTCGGCGTCGATGGGGCATTGACGGGCGCGCGTCACTGAATCGGCGTGACGGATTGCGCCGGCTGGCTGTCCAGATTCAGCGGCACCGACTGCATCTGCTGCGGCTGCTGAACGGCTTGCGGCGTCGCGTTCACGGGCCGGGACGTGCCATTGCGCACGAACTGCTTGAAGTCAGCGCCCGCCTGCCACGGATTCGGATCGCATCCGAGCGGGCTGTCGCAATGCGCCGCGAAGCCGATGGTCGCGGTGCCTTCGTTGCTCGGCGTCTTCGTGACCTGATACGCGAGCGCGCGCTTGCCGCTCGACGGACCGGCCGTCTGAATCACCGAATCGGTGATGGCCTGCAACTTGTACTCCGAATGATTCGTCACCCATACCTGAGCGCGCGCCCACCAGGCGTCGCATTCGAGCTTGCTCATGCAGGTGAGCGGCGCGGTGGCCTGCTCGATCGTCTGGCTGCTGACCTGCGTTTCGGCCGCGCATCCGGCGATCAAGGCCAGCGACGCGGCTGCGCTGATGAGTCGGTAGTTCATCGCATTCCCGATAGTCGATAAAAAGCCGATTTTGGCCCGCACGCGCGTAGGGTGTTCGGCGCGTTTCGCTCTGTTGCAAAACGCGTCGTTTTTGCCGCACGCGGCGCTGCGGAGCAAGAAAAAAGTGCTCGTTATGTGCGCTCAGACACCGACGCTGTCGGGCTTGTAGTTCCCGTACGCGGCGATGAACGCGTCGAACGGCTCGGTCTGCTCGCGTTCGATGGCGGCTTGCTCGGCCAGCGACTGCGCCGCGAGCGCTTCCATCTTGCGCTCTTCGTCCGGCGGCAGCGGGCGACGGCGAAAGTATTCCGCGTGCTCGCGGCTGATTTCGAGCGCGAATTCTTCGAAGGACTGCTTTCTGTCGCGCATCGTCTGAAGCACGCGCGCCGACGGCGTCAGCGAAGCATCCGCGATGCGCGGGCGCAGCGCCGCCAGCGCGCGCATGTGGTCGTCGCTGCCGGAAAGCGCGTCGAGCGTGCCGGCGACCGGCTCGATCGCATCGAACAATTCGTTCGCCCATTGCTGCATGGACACCTCCGCGCCGTCGCGACGCAGCGTGAGGCCCGGCTTGCGTCCTTCCTTCGTGATGGCGCTGAAGTTGTCGTTTGCCTCGATGCTCGCCTCACGCGGCAACAGCGGGCTGTCTTCGAGCGCGCAGTAGAGAAGATACGCATCCAGAAAACGCGCGGTCTCCAGTGCGATGCCAGCCGGCGCGAACGGATCGATATCCAGACAGCGCACTTCGATGTACTGCACGCCGCGCTCGGCCAGCGCGTGCAGCGGGCGCTCGCCGGAGCGCGTGACGCGCTTCGGGCGAATGGTCGAGTAGAACTCGTTCTCGATCTGCAGCACGTTCGTGTTGATCTGCACCCACTCGCCGTTGCGCTGCGTGCCGATGGCTTCGTACGGCGCGTACGGCTGGCTCACGGCTTTCGCGAGCACGTCGAGGTAAGCGTCGAGACGATCGTAGCTCGGCAGCAGATCGGCCTGCGCCGGATTGTTCGTGTAGCCGAGATCGCTCATCCGCAGGCTCGTCGCATGCGGCAGGTAGAACGTGTCGCTGTCGAAGGCTTCGAGCTGATGCGGCTTGCCTTCGACGAAGCGTTTATCCAGCGCCGGCGACGCGCCGAACAGATACATCAGGAGCCAGCTCGTGCGGCGGAAATTGCGGATCAGCGCGAAGTAACGCTCAGAGCGAAAATCCTGCAAGGCCAGCGTGCTCGCCGGATCGAGCGCCTGCCACGCGCGCCACACATTCTCGTCGAGCGAATAGTTGTAGTGGATGCCGGCGATGCATTGCATCGTGCGGCTGTAACGCAGCGCGAGTCCGCGGCGATACACGTGCTTCAGCTTGCCGATGTTCGACGTGCCGTAATAGCCGAGCGGAATCTCGTTCTCGGGCGGCAACGCGTTCGGCATCGAGTGGTTCCACAGCAGCTCGTCGCCGAGATGCGCGTACGCGAAGCGATGGATCGCGTCGAGCCGCTCGAGCGCGCGCGCGGCGTCCGGCTCGGCGGGCGTGATGAGTTCGACGAGCGCTTCCGAATAGTCCGTCGTGATCAACGGATGCGTAAGCGCCGAGCCGAACGACCGCGGATGCGGCGTCATCGCGAGCTTGCCCTCGGGCGTCACGCGCAGGCTTTCTTTTTCGATGCCGCGCAAGCCCTGGCGCAGGGCGTCGGCATGCGAGCCCGACGCGAGCGCGGCGAGCCTGCGCCGATACGCGCCGGCTGCGGAGTGAGCGGAATTCGTGTTTGCCATTGAAGCGTTCTGCGAAGAGCGCATGGGAACGCGCTCGGTCAAATTTTCGGGTAGCGGGCACTTTAACATCTCGGTGTTGCCCGTGCTTGGGGAGCCGATTGGCGCGGTTCGCAGCGCGATCGACGCGAAACGCCGATGCAATGAAAAAGCGCCCGCGCGTCGTGCGACGCCGGGCGCATCGGCCGAAATCCGGCGCTCAGGCGACCTTTCCTGCTTCGCTATGCGCGCGTTCTGTGTCCAGCAACGCTTCCTTGCGCGACAGTCCCCAGCGATAGCCCGCGATCGCGCCGTCCTTGCCGATCACGCGATGACACGGAATCGCGAGCGCCACCGGATTCGACGCGCATGCGCTCGCGACGGCCCGCACCGCGCCCGGCGATCCGACCGACGCGGCGATGTCCGTGTAGCTGCGCGTCTCGCCGTACGGAATGCGGCAGAGCGCATCCCACACGCGCTGTTGAAACGCGGTCGCGCCTATGTCGAGCGGCAGGTCGAAACGCTCGCGCGTGCCGTGCAGATACGCGCGAATCTGCGCGATGAACGGCTCCATGCGCGCGTCGTCCTGCATGCGCTCCGCGAGCGCGAAGTCGACCGCGAGTTGGTCCACGAGCGCGGCGGGATCATCGCCGAATGCGATCTTGCAGACGCCTTTGTCCGTCGCGGCGACCAGCACGGCGCCGAGCGGCGTGGCGGCGGTCGCATAACGCACCGTCAGCCCCGCGCCCTTGCGCCGGTACGCGGAAGGCGTCATGCCTAATTCGGCTGGCGCGGCCTCGTACATGCGCGACGGGGAGCCGAAGCCCGCGTCCTGCGCGGCGCGCGTGACGTCGCGGCCGCGCTGCAACGCGTCGCGCAGCACGCCTGCGCGCCGGGCGGCCTGATACTGCCGCGGCGAAATGCCGACGATCCGCGAAAACAGCCTCTGCAGATGGAACGGACTGACGTGCACGGCGTCGCTCAGTTGCGCGAGCGTCATTCGCTGCTGCGGATCGGCGTCGAGCACCTTGCACGCGCGCTCGACGATGGCGAGTTCGCGCGGCAGGCTCGTCGGCTGGCAGCGCTTGCACGGGCGATAGCCGGCGGCTTGCGCTTCGTCGGTCGTCGTGAAGAACGAGACGTTCTCGCGACGCGGCGCCCGCGACGCGCACGACGGCCGGCAGAACACGCCGGTGGTGCGCACGGCGAAGAAGAATGCGCCGTCGGCTTGGGCGTCGCGCTCGGCGACGGCTTGCCAGCGGCTTTCGTCGGTTTGATAGCGGGGGAATTCAGCGGCGTTCATGGTGACCTCGGCGGCTTCAGGGTACGCGTCCAATGTAAAGCCGTGCCGGTGAGGTTACGCGCCGTTCCTTGCTCTGTCATTTCCGGCTCGTCCAGCGTTGCAACAAAAAGTGACGCGCAGATACCACACATCGACGCCATAGGGGTTTTTACTAAAATTTCTATTGCGTCGCATCAACCCGCTGTGTATGATTGGAACTGTCTCCTCCATGTCTCCTCCTGATATGGATTCAGCCCGCCGACTAGGCGGGCTTTTTTTTGCCTTCTCGCGCAGCAGGCGAAAAAAAACCGGGCGCGAAGGCCCGGTTCTCTCTGTGTCGGCGCGACCTACAGCACGTAGCGCGACAAATCCTCGTCGTCCGCGACATCGCCCAATGCGCGGTCCACGTACGCCGCGTCGATCTTCACCGGCTGGCCCGCGTGATTGCCCGCCGCGAACGACACTTCCTCCAGCAGCTTTTCGATCACCGTATAAAGCCGCCGCGCGCCAATGTTCTCGGTCTTTTCGTTCACCGAGAACGCGATTTCGGCCAAACGCCGGATGCCGTCATCGGCGAAATCGAGTTCCACGTCTTCGGTGGCGAGCAGCGCCTTGTACTGCTTGACGAGACTCGCATCGGTCGAATTCAGGATCGACTCGAAGTCGCCCACGGACAGCGAATCCAGCTCGACGCGAATCGGGAAACGCCCCTGCAATTCGGGAATCAGATCGCTCGGCTTGGCGAGATGAAACGCGCCGCTCGCGATGAACAGGATGTGATCCGTCTTGATCATCCCGTACTTCGTGTTGATGGTCGTGCCTTCCACGAGCGGCAGCAGGTCGCGCTGCACGCCCGCCCGCGAGACTTCCGCCCCGCCGACTTCGCTGCGCGACGCGATCTTGTCGATCTCGTCCAGAAACACGATGCCGTTCTGCTCGACGTTCTGCACCGCCTTGGTCTTGACCTCTTCGTCGTTGAGCAGCTTGCCGGCTTCCTCGTCGGTCAGGAGCTTCAGCGCCTCCTTCACCTTCACCTTGCGGCGCGTCTTCTTGCCGCCGCCGATGTTCGCGAACATCGAGCGAATCTGCTCGGTCATGTCTTCCATGCCCGGCGGCCCCATGATGTCCATGCCGACTTGCGGCAACTCGACGTCCAGTTCGATTTCCTTGTCGTCGAGCGCGCCTTCGCGCAGGCGCTTGCGGAACGTCTGACGCGTGGTGTTATCGCCTTCGCTGGTCGCTTCGGCCGCGCCGAAACCCACCGGGCGCGCGCTCGGCAGCAGGATATCCAGAATGCGATCTTCCGCGCGATCTTCCGCCTTGGTGCGCACCTTCTTCATTTCCGCCTCGCGCGTCTGCTTGACGGAAATTTCGATCAGATCGCGCACGATGCTGTCGACATCGCGGCCCACGTAGCCGACTTCGGTGAACTTCGTCGCTTCGATCTTGATGAACGGCGCGTCCGCGAGCTTTGCAAGACGCCGCGCGATTTCGGTTTTGCCGACGCCCGTCGGCCCGATCATCAGAATGTTCTTCGGCGTGATTTCCTGACGCAGCGGCTCGGCAACCTGCTGGCGACGCCAGCGGTTGCGCAGCGCGACGGCAACCGCCTTCTTGGCGCGCCCCTGACCGATGATGTGTTTGTCGAGTTCGGAGACGATTTCGGAGGGAGTCATGGTGGTCATCGCTGGGTTCCTTTATTCGATCGTCTCGATGACGCGATTGTGATTGGTGTAGATGCACATGTCGCCGGCGATGGTCAGCGCCTTCTCGACGATCTCGCGCGGCGAAAGCTCGGTGTTTTCCGCGAGCGCCTGCGCGGCGGCTTGCGCATACGCGCCACCGGAGCCGATCGCGCAGATGCCGTTTTCGGGATCGAGCACGTCGCCGTTGCCGGTGATGACGAGCGTGGCCTGCGCGTCGGCGGCAATCAGCATGGCTTCGAGGCGGCGCAGCATGCGGTCGGTGCGCCAGTCTTTCGCCAGTTCGACGGCGGCGCGCGTCAGATTGCCCTGGTGCTTCTCCAGCTTCGCTTCGAAGCGATCCAGCAGCGAGAACGCGTCGGCCGTGCCGCCGGCGAAGCCGACCAGCACCTTGCCGCCATAGATGCGGCGCACTTTCTTGGCGCCGCCCTTCATGACGATGTTGCCGAGCGTCACCTGACCATCGCCGCCCAACGCGACTTTGCCGCCGCGTCGCACGGAGACGATGGTCGTGCCGTGAAATTGTTCCATGTGCGTTCCTTAAGAAAACCAGAAGAACGCGGGCGGCTTGCGATCAGTGACGAGCCGCCACGCAGTCGAGAATTCGATGGAGTGCACGGCGCGGGGTTCCGCCCGGCCGGAAGGCTCGAAGCGTACGGCGCCGCGCGCGCGCCTTCGCGATGAGCGGGCGCGTCGAGTTCAGTTTAGGGCGCGGCGGGATTTATCAAGGTGCGGGTTTGTCGGACGCGCGAAAAGCAAAAAGGCACACGATTCACGTGTGCCTTTTGTTCGTGCTAACGCCCGACTTCGCGCTTTTTCGCGGCGGCGCGTTCCCCGTTGCGGGCGGACCCGCACCGTTCGCCGCGCGGTTGCCGCTTCAGTCGCCGAAGAGTTTCTGGCGCAGTTCGCGGCGCTCTTGCGCTTCGAGCGAGAGCGTGGCCGTGGGGCGCGCGAGCAGACGCGGAATGCCGATCGGCTCGCCGGTCTCTTCGCACCAGCCGTAGTCGCCGGATTCGATGCGCGCGAGCGATTGCTGCACTTTCTTCAGGAGCTTGCGTTCGCGGTCGCGCGTGCGCAGTTCCAGTGCATGCTCTTCCTCGATGGTCGCGCGGTCCGCCGGGTCCGGCACGATCACCGTTTCCCGCAGATTTTCCGTCGTCTGGCCGGCATTCTTGAGAATGTCCGCTTGCAACTGCTCGAGCCGGTTCTTGAAGAAGGCGAGTTGTTCCTCGTTCATGTAGTCCTTCTCGCTCATCTTCAGGATTTCGGCTTCGGTCAAGAGTTTCGTTGTCATCTGCTTGCTTCTTCAATGTAAGGCGATGTCTTCGCAACGCCCGCACTTGCGTTGCCCGCATGCATGCAGCGTTTTGGCGTCACGCGACACTCGATGCGGGGCCGAACTCCTCTGGAAACCGATATTGGCTGCTCCGTTTCAACGCTCGCCTCGTGGCCCTCCCGGCCTGTCAGCAGATCGTCCGCCGGGGCATCCTTTTCTGACATCCGACGGCCAACGCCCGTATTCGTATGCGCCGAACGGATTCGCCCTTCTCCAGTGGGGCTGTATTGTAACTGAACCGCAATTTCCGACGATAACCGAGGAAAACCCTGTCGAAAGCCGCCGGAATTTCAAAAATATAACGCCTGAACCCGCAAAAAGCGATGTCGTTTGGTGGGCGCGACTACATAACCGCGACAATAAACGCCCACGAAAAACGCCGCCGGCGAGGCTCGCGGGCGGCGTTTAACTTCGTATGGACGTTGCGTCCCGCCTTTTTCGCGCGCTTGGCGCAGATCAGCGAAATACGTGCCGCGGTTACGTCCGCGATTACTTCACCAGGCAGGCGTCGAGGCCGTCGGTAATCAGATCCTTCGGCAGCTCGATACCGATGAACACCATCTTGCTGTTCTTCTTCTCGATCGGCATCCACTTGGCGGCGAGGTCGCTGCCCATCATCTGATGCACGCCCTGGAAGACGACCTTGCGATCGACGCCCTTCATATACAGCACGCCCTTGTAGCGCAGCAGCCGCTCGCCATAGATCTGCAAAATGCCGCCGAGGAAGTCTTCCAGGCGGTTCGGATCGAACGGCTTGTCGCTGCGATACACGAACGACTTGATCTTGTCGTCGTGGTGCGCGTGATGGTGGTGATGATGATGCTCGTGATCGTGGCTGTGGTCGTGACCGCAGGTCGCGTGGTCGTGATCGTCGTCGTGTGCGTGATCATGCGCGTGATCGTGGTCATGATCGTGCTCGTCTTCCGCGAGGAAGTCCGGATCGATTTCCAGCTTCGAGTTCAGATTGAAGCCACGCAGATCGAAGATTTCCTTGATGTCGGCATCGCCGAAATTGACGACCTTGATCGCCGCGCGCGGGTTCATGTGCAGCAGCCGATGCTTCAGCGCTTCGAGCGCGTCTGCATCGACGAGATCGGACTTGGTGACGAACAGCCGATCCGCGAAACCGACTTGCCGCTGCACCACTTCGTGCTGGTCGAGCTGCGCGTTCGCGTGCTTCGCATCGACCAACGTGATGATCGCGTCGAGCAGGAATTCGTCGGCGACGGTGTTATCCATGAAAAACGTCTGCGCGACCGGGCCCGGATTCGCGAGACCCGTGGTTTCGATCACCACGCGGTCGAAGTCGAGCGTGCCCGCCTTCTTGCGGTTCGCGAGGTCTTCGAGCGCGCGCGCCAGATCGCCGCGAATCGTGCAGCAGATGCAGCCGTTGCTCATCTGGATGATCTGCTCGTTCGTTTCCTGCACGAGAATTTCGTTGTCGATGTTCTCTTCGCCGAACTCGTTCTCGATCACGGCGATCTTCATGCCGTGCTTCTCGTTCAGGATGCGCTTGAGCAGCGTGGTTTTGCCGCTGCCCAGAAAGCCGGTCAGGATGGTTACGGGAATCATGGTGTCGCCTGTTTCCTTGTCAGTGTTCGGAGTCGCGCGGCCGGTCGGTGGCGCACTGAATCGGTTATTGGAACATATTCGCTAAGCGGACGCTTTGCGCCGCGTGACCTTGCCGCAGCCAGATAAGGCCGCTTACGCGATTTGCAACAGCAGGCCCTTGAGGTACTCGCCTTCCGGAAACGCCGTGAGCAGCGGGTGATCGACGCCCGCGGAGAGGCGCTTCAGGATGCGCGCATCGACGCGGGCATCGGCCGCCGCGCCCGCGACGATCTTCTGGAACAGATCCGCATCGATCGCGCCCGAGCACGAATACGTGAACAGCAGCCCGCCCGGACGCAGCAGCTTGAAGCCGCTCAGATTGATGTCCTTGTACGCACGCGCCGCGCGGTCCACGGTTTCGCGCGACGGCGCGAACTTCGGCGGATCGAGCACGATCAGGTCGAAACGCTGGCCTTCGTCGTACAGACGGCGCAGCGTCTTGAAGGCGTCGGCGTCCAGCCATTCGGCTTTTTCCGCGTCGAAGCCGTTGGCCTTCACATTCTCACGCGCGAGCGCAAGCGCCTCGCCGGACGAATCCACCGACACCACGCGCGCAGCGCCGCCCTTCAACGCCGCGAGCGAAAAGCCGCCCGTATAGCAGAAGCAGTTGAGCACGTCGCGGCCTTGCGCGTTCTGCTGCACGAGCACGCGGTTGTCGCGCTGGTCCACGTAGAAGCCCGTCTTGTGGCCGTGCTTCACGTCGACGTGATAACGCACGCCGCATTCGTTCGTGATGAGCGTGTCCGGCGGCGGATCCCCCGCGAGCACGCCGGTCGTCTGTTCCAGCCCTTCCTTCTGGCGGATCGACACATCGGAGCGTTCGTAGACGTTCGGGCAGCCGGTCGCGGCGATCAGCGCATCGACGATCGCCGGCTTCCAGGCCTCGACGCCCGTCGCCATGAACTGACAGACGAGCTGCGCATGCGAGCCTTGATCGGCGACGTAGTAATCGACGATGAGGCCGGGCAAGCCGTCCGCTTCGCCGAAGACGAGGCGCGTCGCGCCGGTATCGCGAACCATCGTCTGCCGATGCGCGACTGCGCGCTGCACGCGGCGCTTGAAGAACGCGTGATCGACGGGCTCCGCTTCGTCGAACGTCCAGACGCGCGCGCGAATCTGCGAATGCGGGCTGTACGACGCGCGCGCGAGAAAGCGGCCATCGGCGGCGCGCACGGTGACAGTCGCGCCGGGCGCGGGATTGCCGTCGATGCGCGCGATGGCGTTCGCGTAAATCCACGGATGGCGGCGAACGAGCGACTTGTCCTTCGCCGGTTTGAGCGTGATGGTGTTCATTGCGATGATGAGAGCAGCGCGCGTGGCGCCGCGGTGTTAGTCGCGCTTCTTCGCGCGCGGATGCGCCGAGTCGTAGACGCGAGCAAGGTGCTGAAAATCCAGCGATGTATAGATCTGCGTCGCGGTAATGCTCGCATGGCCGAGCAGTTCCTGCACCGCGCGCAGGTCGCCGCTCGACTGCAAAACGTGCGTGGCGAACGAATGCCGCAGCACGTGCGGATGCACATTCGCCGGAATGCCCGCCAAGAGCGCCATGCGCTTGACGCGCTCGCGCACCACGCCCGGCGACATGCGATTCCCGCGCACGGAGAGAAAAAGCGCGTGCGGATCGAGCTTCACGAATTCGCCGCGTACGTCGATCCACGCGCGCAGCGCATCGATCGCCTTGCGGCCGACCGGCACTTTGCGCATGCGCTTGCCCTTGCCGAGCACGGTGACTTCGGCAGCGGCCAGATCGAGCCAGCCGGCGGACTGATGGTCCTTCGTATCGACGTGGCGGACATCGAGCCCGACCAGTTCCGAAAGCCGCAGCCCCGACGAATAGAACAGTTCGAGCATGGCGTGATCGCGCAATGCCTCGGTGCTGTCAGCGCGCGGCGCGTCCATCAGGGCCATTGCGTCGTCGACGGAAAGCGCCTTTGGAAGCGTCTTTTCGCGCTTCGGCGCGCGCACCGTCGCGACGGGATTCGCGGACATCTCGACGCGCTCGGCGAGCCAGCGGTAAAACGCGCGCCACGCCGAGAGCCGATGCGCGATGGAGCGCGGCGACAGGCCCGCCGCGTGCGCGCGCACGACCGCGCCGCGCATGTCGGCGGCCGTCAGCGTTTCGAGCGCGCGGCCCTTGGCGAGCGCGCGCAGTTCGCCGAGTTCGTACGTGTAGCCGCGCAGCGTGTGCTCCGACAGACGCCGCTCGTGTTCGAGCATCGCGAGATAAGCGGCGATGTGGTCGGCGGGCTGCATGTCGCGTCGCTCAGTTCGGCAGCAGGCGGGAGAGCGCCGCGCTCGCCAGCACGCCGATCTGCGCGAGGAAATCCGTCGCCATGCCGTCGTGGAAGCGCCGCGCGTCGGGCGATCCCATCACGAGCAGGCCGAACGCGGGCGCATCCGGGCCGGCTTGCGGATCGCGCAGCGCGACGAGCGCAATCGACTGGATGCCGCGTTCGGCGGACGCGTCTTCAAGCGAGCCGCCGCTGGATGCCGAAGCCGAATTCGCCACGCCGAGCCACTGCGCCGCCGCGAAGCCGCTGTTCGCGCCGCAATACGGCGCGTCCAGGCTGCCCGCGAAGATACGCACTTCCTCGCCGACGTGGCGCGCAAAATCCGCCTGGCGATACGCTTCATCGACATCCCACATGCGCAGCGCGGCATGCGGCACGTCGAACACTTCGCACAATCCTTTGCTGATGGTGGACGGTAGCGCGTACGGGTCGCGCTGGCCGGTCACGCGCACGGTCCAGCGGTTGAACTTCGTCGCGATGCTGTCGTTTTCGTGGCCGTAGCGCAGCAGTTCGGCGAGCCGCCGTTCGAGCTGCTTATTCTTGTCGCGCAGCATTTCCATCTGGCGTTCCTGCAACGACACAGCCGACTTGCCGTGCGGATTCGAAAGCCGGATGGTGCCGAGCAGTTCGGCGTGCTCGACGAAAAAGTCGGGGTTGTCGAGCAGATAGTCGGCGACTTCGCGTGGATTCATGTTTGCCTGATACGTTTGAATGCGTGGGCTCAAGTCAGCCGATGTCCGAAAGCTCGATCTCGCCTTCGAAGACCGTCGCGGCGGGTCCGGCCATGAAAAGCGCGGCGGATTCGTCGCGTGCGCCGTCCCAGCTGATCGTGAGCGTGCCGCCGTGCGTCTCGACCCGCACCGGCGATTCGAGCACGCCGCGCCGGATGCCCGCGGCCACCGCCGCGCAAGCGCCCGTGCCGCAGGCGAGCGTTTCGCCCGCACCGCGCTCGAAGACGCGCAGCTTGACCGAATGCCGATCCACGATCTGCATGAAGCCCGCGTTGACGCGCTCCGGAAAGCGCGCGTGGCGCTCGATCTGCGGGCCTTCGGCGAGGACGGGATACGCTTCGACGTCGTCCACGATCTGAACCGCGTGCGGGTTGCCCATCGACACGACGGACACCGAGCGCGTCTTTCCGCCGATATCGAGCGGCCACAGCGTATCGTTGCCTTCGCTGCGGCCTTCGAGCCCGCTCGCGTCGAACGGCACGCGCGGCGGATCGAACACCGGCGCGCCCATGTCGACGGTCACTTCGCCGTTGTCCTGCATCGTCAGCGTGATGACGCCCTTCTGCACCTGCACGCGCACCGTCGAAGCAGCGGTCAGCCCGCGATCGCGCACGAACTTCACGAAGCAGCGCGCGCCATTGCCGCAATGCTCGACTTCGCCGCCATCGCAATTGAAGATGCGGTACTTGAAGTCGACGCCATCGACGGTCGGCTTTTCGACCAGCAGCAGCTGATCCGCGCCGACGCCGAAATGACGGTCGGCGAGCGCGCGAACCTGCGCGGCGTTCAGATCGAGCGCCTGCGAGTAGCCGTCGAGCACGACGAAGTCGTTGCCCGCGCCCTGCATCTTGGTGAACTTGAGTTTCATGGCCGCTATTGTATGTGAGCCTCGGTGCGGCGTTTCGTGGCGCTTGGCGCCGCGCGGCTCAATAAAAACTCGCCTCGCCCGGCGGCCGCGTCTTGAAGCGCTTGTGAACCCAGTAATACTGCTCGGGAATGCGCGGAATTTGCTCTTCGAGAAACGCGTTCATGCGGCGGGCGTCGGCATCGTCGTCGCCGGTCGGATAGTTCTCCCACGGCTCGAAGATCTTCAGCCGATAACCCTTGTAGTTCGGCAGCACTTCGCCGATGAACGGCACCACTTGCGCCTTGCCCGTCTTCGCGAGCCGGCCGACGGCAGTCAGCGTGCACGTCGGTATGCCGAAGAACGGCACGAAGGTGGAATTGCGCATGCCGTAATCCATGTCCGCGCCGAGCATGACGGGCTTGCGGTCGCGCAGCCAGCGCAGCACGATGCGCGCGCTGTCCGCGCGGCTCGCCATGTCCGCGCCGAAGCGGGCGCGCTGCCGCTTGGCAATCTCTTCGACCTGCGGATTCGAAAACGGCTGATACAGCGATCCGCATTGCCTGTGCAGCGAGTAGTTCAGAAAGATCGACCCCGCCTCGATGCCGACGAAGTGCAGCCCGAGAAAGAGCGTGGGCGGCAGATCCGGATCGCTGAGATCGACGGCGCTGTCCACTTCGATCAGCTTTTCGAGCTTCTTCGCCGATCCGAACCACTGCACGCTGCGCTCGACATAGCTGCGAATGGCGTGGCGGAAGTGCATCTGCGCGACTTCCTCGCGGCGCTCGGGCGACCATTCGGGAAAGCAGAGCCTGAGGTTCGTATGCACGATGCGCTTGCGCCGGCTCGGAATCTGATAAAGCAGCCAGCCGAGGCCATCGCCGAAACGCGCGGTAATGCCGTAAGGAATGATCGCGAGAAACTTCAGAAAGCCGATGGCGAGCGATACGCCGATGCGCCCTAACATGACGTGCTCCCGCGAACATACGGGCGGCGGCTACCGGCGGAGGATAAGCGCGGGACGAATGACGACAAGCGTTCGACTCTGTAAAAACACGGGAAACCGGTATAATAAGGGCTTCGCCGAGTTAATGGACAACTTGCGGGGCGAAGCCGGCCTGAGCCGAATGCATGCATCGCGTGCATCGAGGTTCAGGACGGAGAAAGGACATCCGCTAAAGCGTCGCCGCTTCAGACTCCAAACGAAGTCGGCTACGTGAATCTCAACCGTACTCAATTGGAGTCTGAAGCGTGTCGAACGACTACCTGTTTACCTCCGAATCCGTTTCCGAAGGCCACCCGGACAAGGTCGCCGACCAAATCTCCGACGCTATTCTCGACGCCATCCTGACTCAGGACAAATACTCGCGCGTCGCGGCGGAAACCCTCTGCAATACCGGTCTCGTCGTCCTCGCGGGCGAAATCACGACCACCGCGAACGTCGATTACATCCAGATCGCGCGGGACACCATCAAGCGCATCGGTTACGACAACACGGACTACGGCATCGACTATCGCGGCTGCGCGGTGCTCGTCGCGTATGACAAGCAATCGCCGGATATCGCGCAAGGCGTGAACAAGGCGCACGACGACAATCTGGACCAAGGCGCGGGCGACCAGGGCCTCATGTTCGGTTACGCCTGCGACGAAACGCCCGAACTCATGCCGCTGCCGATTCACCTGTCGCACCGTCTCGTCGAGCGTCAGGCGAACCTGCGCCGCGACGGCCGTCTGCCCTGGCTGCGTCCGGACGCGAAGTCGCAAGTCACCGTGCGCTACGTGGACGGCAAGCCGCACTCCATCGACACCGTCGTGCTCTCCACGCAGCACGCGCCGGACATCGATCTGCCGCAGCTGCGCGAAGCCGTCATCGAAGAAGTCATCAAGCCGACGCTGCCGAAGGAACTCATCAAGGGCGACATCAAGTTCCTGGTGAACCCGACGGGCCGGTTCGTGATCGGCGGTCCGCAAGGCGACTGCGGTCTGACGGGCCGAAAGATCATCGTCGATACGTACGGCGGCGCGGCTCCGCACGGCGGCGGCGCGTTCTCGGGCAAGGACCCGTCGAAGGTGGACCGCTCGGCCGCTTACGCGGGCCGTTACGTCGCGAAGAACGTGGTCGCGGCCGGTCTGGCGTCGCGCTGCCTGATTCAGGTGTCGTACGCCATCGGCGTCGCGCGTCCGACTTCGGTGATGGTGAATACGTTCGGCACCGGCCGCGTGTCGGATGCCGAGATCACCCAGCTCGTGCTCGAACATTTCGATCTGCGTCCGAAGGGCATCATCCAGATGCTCGACCTGCTGCGCCCGATCTACGAAAAGTCGGCGGCGTATGGTCACTTCGGCCGCGAAGAGCCGGAATTCTCGTGGGAAGCCGCGGACAAGGCGCTGTTGCTGGCCGAGGCCGCCGGCACCGAGCCGGTGGTGCGCGTGGCGTAAGCCTTCGGGCGCGATAAATAAAAAACCGGCAGGCATCGCGCCTGCCGGTTTTTTTCTTTTGGGCGATGCGCGTGTTCAGCGCACCGCGAACGCGTACCAGCCGGGGCTGGTCGCCGACGTGCGACGCGGCCGGCGGCTCGTTAGCGCGGCGGCTCGCGGCTTCGGCGATGGCGCCCGCAGTTGCATCGGGCGGCGCAGCAGCGTGCGCAGCGACACGTCGCGCGAGGCGGCGCGTGCGCGCAGATTCAGAAAGAACCCGCGAAACCAGGAGCGGATGCCATCGACCGGATGCGTGTTCGTCGGTTGCGGCGCAAGCGCCTGCGTGCGAGCGGAATGATGCCGCAACGCGCGGATCATGCCGCGCCGGGCGGGCCGAGCGGCACGGGATGCGGCGCGTCGAAGGCCCTTAGCGATTCGGTGGTTCATGTCGGCGATAGGTTCGTCTGCGTGGTGGCAAACTCGACAGTAGTCGTCTCAAAAATAGCGTTCAAGGCTTCGATTCAACCCCGGCAGCGAAGTTGCACCGAAACGATGCGGCCAATGTACCGGACGTGCGTGACTGTCGTAAGTCCGCGTTTTCCCTGCCGGCTACTGAAGCAGTCCCTTCACGGCGCGGCGCGCGAGCCATGCTGCGAGCGCCTTTGCGGCCCGCGCGACTTACAATGCCCGTATTCGCCCCAATTTTCCGGGTATTGCGCTGGCTGCATGAGGCGATATCGAAGCCGCGCCGAGGCCGACCAACATGTCTGAACAAACGTCGCTGAAATCGAAGAGTGATCAGGTGCACGAGCTGCGCCAAATGGGCTTCGTCATCGTGAAGGGGCTCGTGTCCGAGGCGCGCTGCGACGCGCTGCGCGAGGTCGCGCAGCGTCAATTGGCCGAAGCCGCCGCGCCGGTCGAATACGAAGCCGACCTGAAGTATCCGGGCGCGCCCGAATCGAAGCACGCGCCGGGCGGACATACCGTGCGGCGGCTTCTGGATGCATACGGGCGCCATCCGCTATTCGCGGAATTCGCGACATCGCCGGAAGTGCGCGGCTGGATGGAGCTGTACTTCGGCGAGACGCCGTATCTATCGCGCGCGCACCACAACTGCGTGATGACGAAGCACCCGGCGTACGGCAGCCTGACGGGCTGGCATCGCGATGTGCGTTACTGGGCGTTCGAGCGCGACGATCTGGTTTCCGCGTGGGTCGCGCTCGGCGATGAAACCGTCGAAAACGGCGCGCTGTGGTTCGTGCCGCGCTCGCACAAGCTCGCGTTCACGTCGGACCGATTCGACGACGCCAAATTCTTCCGCGCCGATTTGCCGGAGAACACGGCGCTGATTCACACGGCGGTTTCGCCCAAGCTCGCCAAGGGCGACGTCGTGTTCTTTCACTGCAACACGCTGCACTCCGCAGGCAAGAATCTCACCGATCAGGTGAAGTTTTCGCTCGTCTACACGTATCGCGGCGCGAGCAACGCGGCGTTGCCGGGGACGCGTTCCGCGTCGAAACCGGAAGTGGCGCTCGTCTGATCGTTCAGCGTTTCGAGGGCAGCGCGAGTCCGATCAGCCCCGCAAGCGACGCGACAATGCCGCCCGCGATCAGCCAGATCGTCTTGTTGGTCGGCGAGCCCGTGAAGAAGCGCGAGACGTCGTTGCTCAACGAGTGAAACGACTGTCCGCCGAAGTACAAGAGCACGATGCCGCCGACGAGCAAGGCAAGGGAAATCGCTCGGGTCATCAAGGGTCCTCGTTAGTTTCGGGATAGGGCGCGCCAGCTTACAAGGCGCGCCGCAGGGCGTCCAGCCAGGCCACGGTCACGCCGCGACCGGCACGCGCGTGAGCGGCTGAATCTGGCGCAGCAAGTCGGCCTGCACGGCCGGATGGTCGCTTGCGCGCGTCCACACACCCACGTTGAACTTCACGCCGGTATCGGTGTAATCCGTGACGGCGATCCACGGCGCCGACGCGCCGTCCTGCACGATGCGCGCATCGCCCGTCACGAGCCTGCGCAGCTCGCCGAGCACGCGCTCGACGTCCTGACCGTGCTGCACGAGAAAGTTGAGCACGACGCGCCGCTGCTCGTTCGCGCTGTAATTCGTCACCGGATTCGCCCAGATGATGCTGTTCGGCACATACATGACGACGCCGTCCGCCTTCGTGAGCCGCGTGGTGAAAAGACCGATCTCGTTGACCGTGCCCGCCGTCACGCCGATTCCCTCGATATAGTCGCCGACGCGAAACGGCCGCAACAGCAGCAACATCAAACCGGCCGCGATGTTTTGCAGCGTGCCCTGCAGCGCCAGTCCGATGGCAAGCCCGGCCGCGCCGAGCACGGTCAGGATGCTCGCCGCCGCGATGCCGAATTTGCCGAGCGCCGCGACGATGGCGACCACGCGTATGGCCCACATTACGAGACTCGCGAGCACCGGCGTCAGCGTGGCATCGACGTTCGTGCGGTTGAGCGTGCGGCGCAGCGCGTTCGCGACGATATTCGAAATCCACCAGCCGACGGCGACGATCAAGATCGCCATCAGAAGGTTGACGCCGTACGTCAGCCCGAGCGTGAGCATGAAGTCGTAGGCGGGGCGCAGTTTGTCGATTGAATCCATAAAGAGGCTCCTTGTGCGATGAATGCGTTGACCAGGCGGCGCGCCGTGTGCTCCCGCATATCGGGAGGCGAATGCCCCGCGCTCGCGCCGTCGCCGATTGGCTTAACATTGACGGCTTTGGTCGATTCGCGAGCATAGAGCAGCGGCGCGCATCCACCGGCTTCACGATTGTCAAAGTTAGTCCAAAACCGCCACTCGCAAAGGAAATCTGTCATGGCTTACGAAGCAGCATCCGAGCGTTACTCCTCGCAGATGCAGTACCGCACGTGCGGCAAATCCGGGCTCAAGCTGCCGGCGCTGTCGCTCGGTCTCTGGCATAACTTCGGCGACACCACGCCCATTTCGACGCAACGCGACATCCTGCGCACCGCATTCGATCTCGGCGTCACTCATTTCGACCTCGCGAACAACTACGGGCCGCCGTTCGGCAGCGCGGAAACCAACTTCGGGCGCATCTTCAAGGACGACTTCAAGCCGTATCGCGACGAACTGCTGATTTCGACGAAAGCCGGCTGGGACATGTGGCCCGGTCCGTACGGGCAGGGCGGCGGCTCGCGCAAGTACGTGCTCGCGAGTCTGGATCAGAGCCTGAAGCGCATGGGGCTGGATTACGTCGATATCTTCTACTCGCATCGCTTCGACGCCGATACGCCGCTCGAAGAAACCGCCGGCGCGCTCGCGACCGCCGTGCATTCGGGCAAGGCGCTGTATGTCGGCATCTCGTCGTATTCGGCGGCGAAGACGCGCGAAATGGCCAAGCTGCTCGCCGAGCACAAAGTGCCGCTTCTGATCCATCAGCCGTCGTACAACATGCTGAACCGCTGGATCGAAGAAGAACTGCTCGATACGCTCGATGAGATCGGCGCGGGCAGCATCGCGTTCACGCCGCTCGCGCAAGGGCTGCTCACGAGCAAGTATCTGAACGGCGTGCCTCAGGATGCGCGCGTCAACAAGCCGGGCGGCGGATCGCTCAAGCAGGAACACCTGAGCCAGGAAAATCTGGAGCACGTGCGCAAGCTGAACGAACTGGCGCAGCGGCGCGGCCAAAGCCTCGCGCAGATGGCGCTGGCGTGGGCGCTGCGCGGCGGGCGCGTGACCTCGGTGCTGATCGGCGCGAGCCGCGCGGAGCAAGTCACCGAAAACGTCGGCGCGTTGAAGAATCTGGAGTTCAGCCAGGAAGAACTCGCGGAGATCGACAAGTACGCGCAGGAAGGCGGCATCAATCTGTGGGAAAAGCCGTCGACGGATCAGCGCATCTGAACGTCTCGAAGCCGCATTCCGTCAGAAGGGTGATTCGGAAGCGGCTCCGCTACGGTTGCTATCATGCGGGCTCGCGGTTCATTCGCTGCTGATCGGCAGCGAGCAGAATCGGCGGCGGCGCGTGGCGCGTGGCGGATCGTCACGCGCTGCTGGCGAACCGGCCCGAGGACGCCCGGCGGCTATCGGGTTAGAATAGCCGATTGCGCCCATGCAATGCCCGGCTGCACGACTGCCGACGCGGGCCTGCCGCAAACACGCCGCACAGAGCCGAAAGTTCGGACGAAAGCGCAAGCCGCTCGTCCTTTCGCGCGGCGTCGAGCGACCCGCGTTCCGGCGTTCCGCCGCGAGCGTCACCGTTTTCGCATAGTCCAAGAAGCCATGAGCAACCTCAACTCTCAAACCGTTCTGAGCGTCCACCACTGGACCGACACGCTTTTCAGTTTCACCTGCACTCGCGACGCCTCGTTCCGCTTTGAGAACGGCCAGTTCACGATGGTGGGCCTCGAAGTCGACGGCAAGCCGCTCCTGCGCGCCTACAGTCTCGCGAGCGCGAACTACGAAGAGCATCTCGAATTCCTGAGCATCAAGGTGCCGGACGGCCCGCTGACTTCGCGTCTTCAGCACCTGAAGGTCGGCGATTCCGTGCTGATCGGCAAGAAGCCGACGGGCACGCTCGTCGCGGACAACCTGTTGCCGGGCAAGACGCTGTGGCTGCTCTCCACGGGCACGGGCCTCGCGCCGTTCATGTCGATCATCAAGGACCCGGACGTCTACGACCGCTACGAGAAGATCGTGCTGACGCATACGTGCCGCTTCGTCGATGAACTCGCGTACAAGGACTTCATCACCGAGCACCTGCCGGCGCACGAGCACATCGGCGAGATCGTCTCGGAGAAGCTCGTCTATTACCCGACCGTGACGCGCGAAGAATTCGCGAACCGCGGCCGCATTACGGACCTGATCGAGACGAAGAAGCTGTTCTCGGATCTGTCGGTGGAGCCGTTCTCCATCGAAAACGACCGCGTGATGCTCTGCGGCAGCCCGCACATGCTGCGCGACACGCGTCAGTTGCTGGACTCGCTGGGCTTCCAGGAAGGCAGCAACAACCATCCGGGTCATTACGTCGTCGAAAAGGCGTTCGTCGGCTGATTCTTGGATGGCGTGTTCGCGAAGAAGCCGGGGCAAATCGCTCCGGTTTTTTTTCGCCTGCTTGCCGGCTGCTTGTTACAACTGCGGACAGTCTTTGCCGCGCTTGGGCTGCGCTGCTGTTATCAATCGACATGAAGTTCTGCCGCCGCGGCCTTGTCGGACATGGATCAATCATATTTTTGAGATATGATGCGATCACGTCGAAGCGATGCGCAAGCCGTGCATCGTCCGATTTCCATGTTACAGAGTGTAAATTTAGTTACGCCGACTCGCGGTGCCGAGGACGTAGCTCAAGTTGCGCTCAAAGCGAGGAAAAATGAACCCGTCGGCCCTGATCGGACTGGATCAGCGTGCAACGTCCTGCGCCACCGTGCGCGGCGTGTCGTCAGCGACGCCGGAGGCATCCGGCTTACCGTTTTCCGTTCTCTTCGACGCCAAGCGGGAAAGCGACCGCGAGGTCGAACGCCTGCGCGCCCGCGTACAGGACCTCGCTTCGCAAGTCTGCGCGGCCGACGAGCGCGTTCGCCGCAGCATCGCCGCCGATCTGCACGACGAAGCCGGCGCGATTCTCACCGCCGCGAACCTCGCAGTGGCGCGCGCCGAATATCTGCTGCCCGCCGATGCGCCCGCTGCCTGTTCCCAAGCACTGCGCCAGGCGCGCGAATGTCTCGCCGAAGTCGCTGCCTCGAACCACCGGATCGTGGAGGGCCTGCACGCGCCGGCGCTCGACGACGGACTTCCCGCCGCGCTCGCCGAATGGCTCGCAACCTTCGGCGCGCGCGCCGGTCTCTCCGTCAATTTATCTTGTTCAGTTGAAATTTACGCGAAGCGCCTGCCGCAAGGTCTGTCGCATGCGTTCTTTCGCATCACGCAGGAAGCGCTGAACAACGTCGCGCGGCACGCGCATGCGACGCGCGCGAACGTCACGCTAACAGCCGACGACGACGCGCTCACGCTGGTGGTGGACGACGACGGCATCGGCATCACGCCCGCTGCGCGCCGTAAAGCCGGGCGGCTCGGGTTCGAGAGCATGCGCGCTCGTTGCGAGGCGTTCGGCGGCACGCTGCGCGTGGGCGCATCGAAAACCGGCGGGGCCTGCGTGCGCGCGCGCCTGCCGTGGACAGCCGCACCGCGCGCCGCGCTGCGCGCGGTCAACGACTGAGCGCGCGCATGGCGCTCAAGATTCTTCTCGCTGACGATCACGCCATCGTGCGCCGTGGCGTCGCGCAGCTGCTGCTGGAGCGCGGCGTCGCGTCGGAGGTGAGCGAAGCGGCGTCGGGCGCGCAGGCGCTGGCGCTCGCGGCGCGCGCCTCGTTCGACGTCGCGCTCCTCGACATCTCGCTACCCGATACCACCGGCCTCGACGTGCTGAAGCGCCTCAAGCGGGACACGCCGCGTCTTCCGGTGCTGATGTTCTCCATGTATCGCGAAGATCAGTATGCGGTGCGCGCGCTGAAGGCAGGCGCGGCAGGTTATCTCTCGAAGACGGCGGACCCCGCGCTGATGATCCGCGCGGTTCAACAGGTCGCCGCCGGCCGCAAGTATGTCAGCCCCGAAATGGCGGAGGCGCTCGCCACCTACGTCTCGCTGGATAGCGAGCGGATGCCGCACGAGAACTTGTCGGACCGCGAGTTCCAGACGCTGTGCATGCTGGCGTCGGGCAAGCGGCTGACCGACATCGCAAACGCGCTGTCGTTGTCGGTCAAAACAGTGAGCGTCTACCGCACGCGGTTGCTGGACAAGATGAAGCTCGCCAACAACGCCGAACTGACGTTCTACGTCCTCTCGAACCGCCTCGTCGATATGAACCCTGCGATCGCAGGCTGAGCGGCGTTTTATCTCAAACAAGATAAACAGGCACCGCATGCGCGCATGCTGCCCAATTTGTGGGCATTGTCGAAGTCTCCGATAGAATGTCGGGTTTTTCCGCAGCAAGGGCGCGCGAGCGCCGCATGGAGACTTACCGCAATGTCGTTGTTCCGTAAGAAAAACATCGAGCACATGCTGGCCGGCGCGCACAGCACGTCACTCAAGAAAACGCTTGGCGCGCTGGACCTCACGTTTCTCGGCATCGGCGCGATCATCGGCACCGGCATTTTCGTGCTGACCGGCACGGGCGCCGTGCAGGCAGGGCCCGCGCTGATGGTGTCGTTCATCGTCGCGGCGATTGCGTGCTGTTTCGCCGCGCTCGCCTACGCGGAGTTTTCCTCGACGATCCCGGTCGCCGGTTCCATCTACACCTATTCGTACGCGACGCTCGGCGAACTGGCCGCGTGGATCATCGGCTGGGACCTGATGCTCGAATACGGGCTCGCGACGTCCGCCGTCTCAGTCGGATGGTCGGGCTACCTGCAATCGCTGCTGTCGGGCTTCGGCATCAGCCTGCCGACCGCGCTCACCGCCGCGCCCGGCGCGCTGCCGGACCACGTCACGTACTTCAACCTGCCCGCGTTCCTCGTGATGATGGTCATTACGTGGCTGCTGTCGATCGGCGTGAAGGAATCCACGCGCATCAACAACGTCATGGTCGCGATCAAGGTCACGGTCGTGCTGCTGGTGATCGCGGTCGGCGTATTCCACGTCACGCCGGCGAACTGGCATCCGTTCATGCCGCACGGCTGGTCCGGCGTGTTCGGCGCGGCGGCGGTCATGTTCTTCGCGTTCATCGGCTTCGATTCGGTGTCGTCCGCAGCCGAAGAAGTGAAGAACCCGAAGCGCGATCTGCCCATCGGCATCATTTCCTCGCTCGCGGTGTGCGCGGTGTTGTACGTGGCGGTGGCGGCGGTCGTGACGGGCATCGTGCCGGCGGCGCAGTTCGCGCACATCTCGCATCCGGTGTCGTATGCGCTGCAAGTGGCGGGACAGAACTGGGTGGCCGGTTTCATCGACCTGGGCGCGGTGCTCGGCATGCTCACCGTCATTCTCGTGATGAGCTACGGCCAGACGCGCATCATCTACGCGATGTCGCGTGACGGGCTGCTCCCCGCCAAGCTCTCGAGCGTGCATCCGCGCTTTGCGACGCCGTTCTTCACGACGTGGCTCGTCGGCATCTTCTTCGGCCTGATCGGCGCGCTGGTGCCGCTCAACGTGCTCGCCGAACTGATCAACATCGGCACGCTTGCCGCGTTCTCGATGGTGTCCATCGCCGTGCTGATCCTGCGCCGCACGCATCCGGACCTGCCGCGCGCGTTCCGCTGCCCGGGCGTTCCGGTCGTGCCGATTCTGGCGGTGGCGTCGTGCCTCTTTCTGATGCTCAACCTGACGGCGACGACGTGGATTGCGTTCGTCGTGTGGCTCGTGATCGGGCTCGTGATTTACTTCGCGTATTCGCGCCGTCATTCCGCGCTGGGTCGCGTTCAGGCGCAGCCGTCGAGCGCGAACGCCCCGAAGCGGGAAACCGTGACGCACTAACCGCTTGTCTGATGGATCAGCGCAGAACGCCGCCCCTTCCGGGCGGCGTTTTTTTTCGCCCGGCGGCAAGGGCGGCACGGGCGTGCGCCTAATAGCGACGCCCGCTGATTTGTGCTTTACTCGCCGTACACATAACACGAAATTCCAGCCGGACGCGACGCGCGGGCAGGTAGAGACGTGGTGACGTGCGTGACCCGAGTGACGTTGAGGCTGGTCCATCCCCTTGCAATCGTGCAAGGACCGTAGCGAGGCGAAAAGCCCGCCGCGGTCGACAAGGAGACAGTAATGACGCTCAGCATCAGCCTGACGGTCAACGGCAAACCCGTGACCGCGAAGGTGGAACCGCATGTCCTGCTCGTTCAGTTTCTCCGCGAAAACCTCGGGCTGACCGGCACGCACGTCGGCTGCGACACCGCGCAGTGCGGCGCGTGCACCGTTCATCTCGATGGCCGCGCGATCAAATCGTGCAACATCCTCGCCGCGCAGGCCGACGGCATGAGCGTGACGACCATCGAGGGCATGTCGAAAGACGGCCAGCTTCATCCGATGCAGGCGGCGTTCAGGGAATGCCACGGCCTGCAATGCGGCTTCTGCACGCCGGGCATGGTGATGAGCGCGAGCGCGCTCGCCGCCGAATCGCCCGATCTCACGGAAGAAGAAGTCCGCGATCAGCTCGACGGCAATCTGTGCCGCTGCACTGGCTATCACAACATCGTGAAAGCCGTTCTCGAAGGCGCGCAGAACATGAAAGCGGGCGCCTGACTCCCTCGTTCCCTTTTCGACACCAAGAATCGCGCCTATCACGGAGACCGCGATGAATGCCCCTGAGCAACAGAAACTGATCGGCGCTGGCGTCAAGCGCAAAGAAGACTATCGCTTCCTGACCGGCGCGGGCCAGTACACCGACGACGTCGTGCTGCCGCGCCAAAGCTATGGCGTGTTCCTGCGCTCGCCGCATGCGCACGCGCGCATTCGCAATATTAATACCGAGCAGGCGCTTGCATCGCCGGGCGTGATCGGCGTATTCACCGGCAAGGATCTCGCGGGCGAAAACGTCGGCGGCTTGCCGTGCGGATGGCTCATCCACAGCACGGACGGCTCGCCGATGCACGAGCCGCCGCATCCCGTCATCGCGCATGACAAGGTGCTGCACGTGGGCGATCAGGTGGCGCTCGTCGTCGCGGAATCGGTGAAGGAAGCGAAAGATGCGCTCGAACTGATCGAAGTCGATTACGAAGAACTGCCCGCTATCGTCGATACGGGTAGCGCCGCCGACCCGGGCCAGCCGCTCGTGCACGACAGCGTGCCGAACAACGTCTGCTACAACTGGGGCCACGGCGACAAGGCGCGCACCGACGCCGCGTTCGCGCAGGCCGCGCACGTCACCACACTCGATATCGTGAATCAGCGGCTCGTGCCGAACGCCATCGAGCCGCGCGCCGTCAACGCGAGCTATTCGAAGCACGACGACAGCTATACGGTCTACGTCGCGAATCAGAATCCGCACGTCGAGCGTTTGTTGATGGCGGCGTTCGTGCTGTCGCTGCCGGAATCCAAGCTGCGCGTGATCGCGCCGGACGTGGGCGGCGGCTTCGGCTCGAAGATCTTCCTGTATCCGGAAGACGTGGCGCTGACGTGGGCATCGAAGAAAGTCGGACGTCCGATCAAATGGACCGCCGAGCGTTCCGAAGCCTTCGTTTCCGACGCGCACGGCCGCGACCACGTCACCAAAGCGGAACTCGCGCTCGACAACGACGGCAAGTTCCTCGCGATGCGCGTCCACACGACGGCGAACATGGGCGCGTATTTGTCGACGTTCGCGTCGTCGGTGCCGACCGTGCTGTACGCGACGCTGCTCGCCGGTCAGTACGCCACGCCCGCGATCTACGCCGAAGTGAAGGCCGTGTTCACGAACACCGTTCCGGTCGATGCCTATCGCGGCGCCGGCCGTCCGGAAGCGACGTATGTGGTCGAACGGCTCGTCGAGACGGCGGCGCGCGAACTGAACATCGATCCCGTCGAACTGCGCCGCCGCAACTTCATCCGCGAGTTTCCGTACGCGACGCCGGTCGGCCTCACCTACGACACCGGCGACTACGACGCGTGCCTGAACCGCGCGCTGGAACTCGCGGACGTCGCGGGTTTCGCCGAGCGGCGCGCGCAGTCGGAGAAGGAAGGCAAGCTGCGCGGCATCGGCTATTCGTGCTACATCGAGGCGTGCGGGCTCGCGCCGTCGAACGTGGCGGGCGCACTCGGCGCGCGGGCGGGCCTCTTCGAAGCAGGCGAAGTGCGCGTGCATCCGACCGGCTCCGTCACCGTGTTCACCGGCTCGCACAGCCACGGTCAGGGCCACGAGACGACGTTCGCGCAAGTGGTGGCGGACCGGCTGGGCGTGGCGCTCGAAAACGTCGAGGTCATTCACGGCGACACCGGGCGCATTCCGTTCGGCATGGGCACGTATGGATCGCGGTCGATTTCGGTCGGCGGCTCGGCGATCATGAAGGCGCTCGACAAGGTGGAAGCGAAGGCGAAGAAGATCGCCGCGCATCTGCTGGAAGCGTCGGCGGAAGACATCGAGTTTTCGAACGGCGTGTTCCGCGTCGCGGGCACGGACCGTACGAAGAGCTTCGCGGAAGTCTCGCTCGCCGCCTACGTGCCGCATAACTTCCCGCTCGAAACCATGGAGCCGGGTCTCAACGAAAACGCGTTCTACGATCCGACGAACTTCACGTATCCGTCGGGCGCGTATGTCTGCGAAGTCGAAGTGGATCGCGACACCGGCGAAACGCGCATCCAGAAGTTCACTGCGGTGGACGACTTCGGCAACGTGATCAATCCGATGATCGTGGAAGGGCAAGTGCATGGCGGCCTGGGGCAGGGCATCGGCCAGGCCATGCTGGAGCGCTGCGTGTACGACAAGGAGAGCGGTCAGCTACTGTCCGGCTCGTTCATGGATTACGCGATGCCGCACGCCATCGACCTGCCTAGCTTCACCGTCGAGACCGCGAAAGGCACGCCGTGCACGCACAATCCGCTCGGCGTGAAAGGCTGCGGCGAAGCGGGCGCGATCGGCTCGCCGCCCGCCGTCATCAACGCGATTCTCGATGCGCTCGCGCCGCTCGGCGTCAAGGACTTGCAGATGCCCGCGACGCCGCATCGCGTCTGGACCGCGATGCACGCCGCCCAAACCGCCCAAGTTGCCGAAACCGCCTGACGGAGACCGATATGTACGCATTCGACTATCAACGGCCGGACGAGGCGCAAGCGGCGGTGGCCGCGCTCGCGGCGAACGGCGACGCCAAATACCTCGCGGGCGGCCAGAGCTTGCTGCCGACCATGCGCTTGCGGCTTGCGCAGCCGTCGGCGCTCGTGGATGTGACGCGCATCGCGTCGATGAAAACCGTCACGCTGGATGCCGACAAGCTGACCATCGGCGGCGCGATGTGCCACGCGCAAGTCGGCGCCAACGCGGACGTAAAACGCGCGCTGCCGGGTTTGGCTGATCTCGCGAGCCGCATCGGCGACCGACAGGTGCGCGAGCGCGGGACCATCGGCGGCTCGCTCGCCAACGACGACCCCGCCGCCTGCTATCCGTCCGCCGTGCTCGCGCTCAACGCGACCATCGTGACGGACCGCCGTCGCATCGCCGCCGACGACTTTTTCCTCGGCATGTACGAGACCGCGCTCGAACCGGACGAACTGATCACCGCCGTCGAGTTTCCGCTCGCCGAGCGCGCGGCTTACGAGAAGTTTCGCAATCCGGCGTCGCACTTCGCGCTCGTCGGCGTATTCGTCGCGAAGCATGCGGACGGCGTGCGCGTCGGCGTGACCGGCGCGGCGCCTTCCGCGTTCCGGGCCAGGGAACTGGAAGCGGCGTTGTCGAAGGACTTCTCGGTGGCGGCCGCGCGCAGCGTGACGATTCCCGCCGACGGCCTCAACGACGACATGCACGCGAGCGCAGCCTACCGCGCGCATCTGATTCCGGTGCTCGCGGGCCGCGCGATCGAACGCGCGCTGTCGTTCTCGGCGTGATGATCGACGAACCCGCTTCCATCGACGACACGCTCGCGCGCCTGCGCGAGCAGCAGTACTTCGCGAGCCGCGAACTGGCGACGGCGCTCTTTCTCGCGCTGAAGATGCAGCGCCCGCTCTTTCTGGAAGGAGAGCCGGGCGTCGGCAAGACGGAACTGGCGAAGGCGGCGGCGGGCTTGTGCGGCACGACGCTTTTGCGTCTGCAATGCTACGAGGGGCTCGATACGGCGAGCGCGCTGTATGAATGGGACTATCCGCGTCAGATCATGGCGCTGCGCCTCGCGGAAGCCGCGGGCGAAACGCCGTCGAACGATTCGCTGTATCGCGGCGAGTTTCTGCTGAAGCGGCCGCTGTTGCAGGCGCTCTTGCCCGATCCCGCGAACGCGAACGCGCGGCGCGTGTTGCTGATCGACGAGATCGACCGCGCGGATGAGCCCTTCGAAGCGTTTCTGCTGGAACTGCTGTCCGACTTTCAGGTGTCGATTCCCGAGTACGGCACCGTGCGCGCGGCGCGGCCGCCGCTCGTGATCATGACGTCCAACCGCACGCGCGAAGTCCACGATGCGTTGAAGCGACGCTGTCTGTATCAGTGGATCGGCTATCCGGCGCGGGACGTGGAACTCGACATCGTCGCGGCGCGTGCGCCGGAGGCGGGCGCGGCGTTGCAGGCGCGGGCCGTCGCGTTCGTCCATCAGTTGCGCACGATGGACTTGTTCAAGGCGCCGGGCGTCGCGGAAACCATCGACTGGTGCCGCGCGCTGGCGGCGTTGTCGGTTTCGGAACTCGATCCGCAATCGGTGCAGGACACGCTCGGCGTGCTGCTGAAGTATCAGGACGATCTCGCGCGCATGGACGCCGCGACGCTCGCGCAATGTCTGTCGACGGCGCGGGCGTGACCGTGGAACCGTTCGCGCGCAACGTCGTCCATTTCGTGCGCTTGCTGCGCGGCGCGGGGCTCGGCATGTCGCCGTCGCAGGCGGTCGATGCGCTCGACGCGCTGCACTTCATCGACTTAGGCCGGCGCGACGACGTGCGCGCGGCGCTCGCGTGCCTGCTGATTCATGCGAGCGACGAGCGCGAGATCTTCGATTCCGCGTTCGATTTGTTCTGGCGCGATCCTGATTGGGAAAGCAAGCTGCGCGCGCTCTTGCTGCCGAAGATTCAAAGCGCCGCGCCGCCGCCGAAGCGCAACAACCGTCTCGCCGATGCGCTCGCGACGCGCACCGACACGCGCGAAACGCGCGAGAGGCCGCAGCCGGAAGCGCCCGCCGAAGAGACGCACGCGCGGCTGTCGTTCAGTGCGCAGGAGCGCCTCAGTCATCGCGATTTCGACACCCTCAGCGCCGACGAATGGCGCGCGTTGCGGCATCAGATTCGCGCGCACCGGCTGCCGCTCGCGACCGAGCCGACGCGCCGGCTGAAGGCGGCGTCGCGCGGCACGCACGCGGACTTGCGCGCGAGCGCGCGGCAAGCGGTCCGCGCGGGCGGCGACTGGACCGTGTGGAAGTATCGCGCGGCGGTGGAGCGCAGGCCGCCGCTGGTTCTGCTGCTCGACATTTCCGGTTCGATGAGCGCGTATTCCCGCGCCGTGCTGTACTACTGTCACGCGCTTTTGCAATCGCGCGAACGCTTGCAGGTGTTCCTGTTCGGCACGCGGCTGACGAACGCGACCCGCGCGTTGCGCGAGCGCGATCCCGATGTCGCGGTGACCGCGCTCGGCGAACAGGTCGCGGACTGGTCGGGCGGCACGCGCATCGGCGCGGCGCTCGCGGATTTCAACCGGCGCTGGGCGCGTCGCGTGCTGGCGGGCCGCGCGACCGTGCTGCTCGTGACCGACGGGCTGGATCACGAGGCCATCGACGTGCTCGATGCCGAAATGGCGCGGCTCAGGCGCTTCGCGCATCGGCTGGTGTGGCTCAATCCGCTGTTGCGATTTGCCGGCTTCACGCCGCGCGCGCGAGGCGTGCGCGCGATCCTGCCGCACGTCGATGCGATGCTCGCGGCTCACAACCTCGACAGCCTGGCCGCTGTCGGGCGGGAAATGGCGGCGCTTTCCGCGCGCGGCGCGCCCCGAATGCCAGGAGGACACACGCAATGGAACTGACCGAAACGCATACCTTGCCGGTGCCGCAGGATCGCGCGTGGGAGGCGCTCAACGACACGGCCATGCTGAAAGCCTGCATCCCGGGCTGCGACAGCATCGAAGCGGACGGCGAAAATGCCTATGCCGTCGGGATGACTGCCGCTGTCGGTCCGGTGAAGGCACGCTTCAAGGGACGCATGGAACTGACCGATATCGACGCGCCGCACACCTATACGATCGTCTTCGAAGGGCAGGGCGGCGCGGCGGGCTTCAGCAAAGGCACGGCCAAAGTGAACCTGGAACCGGGCGAGGACGCGGACACCACGAAGCTCACCTACAGCGCGCACGCGCAGGTGGGCGGCAAGCTCGCGCAGATTGGCTCGCGGCTCGTGGACGGCGCAGCGCGTAAGATCGCGGGTGAGTTCTTCAAGCGATTCGGCGCGAAGTTGCAGGGCGCAGGGGAAACCCAGCCGGATGGCGTCGCGGACGAACCGGCTGACGCCGACAAGGAAGAGAAAGGAAAGAAATCATGGACAGCGTGGATCTCGAAGTCCTGAAGAACAGCGCGCGATGGCTCGAAGAAGGGCATCGCGCGCTGCTGGTCACGGTCGTGAAGACGTGGGGCTCGTCGCCCCGGCCCGAAGGCGCAATGCTCGCGGTGCGCGACGACGGCCATGTGGTCGGCTCGGTGTCGGGTGGGTGCATCGAGGACGATCTGATCGACCGCGTGCGGCAGCGGGGCATCGAGCAGGCGAAGCCGGAAGCGGTGAAATACGGCATCAGCGCGGAAGAAGCGCACCGCTTCGGCTTGCCGTGCGGCGGCACCATTCAACTCGTGCTGGAGCCGCTCACGCGCGAGAGCGGCATCGCGGAACTGTGCGCGGCGGTGGAAAGCGGGCGGCTCGTCGCGCGCACGCTCGACATGGCGACGGGCGCCGCGCGCCTCGAACCCGCGCAGGCCACGGACGGCGTGCTCTTCGACGGCGCGAAGCTCCTCACCATTCACGGTCCGCGCTACCGGATGCTCGTGATCGGCGCGGGGCAGTTGTCGCGCTATCTGTGCAGCATCGCGGTCGGGCTCGATTATCAGGTGACCGTGTGCGATCCGCGCGAGGAGTACACCGACGAGTGGGACGTGCCGGGCACGACCATCGTGCGCACCATGCCCGACGACACCGTGATGGACATGAAGCTCGACGAGCGTTGCGCGGTGATCGCGCTCACGCACGATCCGAAGCTCGACGATCTCGCGCTCATGGAAGCGTTGAAGACGCCGGCGTTCTATGTCGGCGCGCTCGGTTCGCGGCGCAATAACGCGGCGCGGCGCGAGCGGCTGAAAGAGTTCGATCTCAGCGACGCCGAACTCGCGCGGCTGCACGGGCCGGTCGGCATCTATATCGGCAGCCGGACGCCGCCGGAGATTGCCGTATCGATTCTCGCGGAAGTGACGGCGGCGAAGAACGGCGTGTCGCTGCCGGAACTGCTGCAAGTGGAAGGCGCGAAGGCGGCGCGTGAAGTCGCTGGAAAGGGCGAAGTCTGCGGCGTGTGACGGCCGCACAATGAAGCGCCGCCGTTGCCGCTTACATCAGCCCGCACACGATCATCGCGACGAGCGACACCGTCACGATCGCCGCGCCCGCCGTGCGCCGCTTGTTCAGCTCGGTCCACAGGAGCACGCCGGTGAGCGACAGAAGAATCAGACTGCCGGCGAGCGTGTCGATCAGCAGCACCCAGCCGACGCTCAGGCCAACGCCCTTGTGAAGGTTCGTCAGCATCGCGAGGAAGGTGTTTTCGGTGCGCTTCACCGAGACGAAGTTGTTGCCGACCCAGTACTCCGCCATGACACTGCTGCCCGGCGACGCGATCATCGTCGACCACTGCTCGGGCTGCATCGTGCTCTTGTCGCCCCAGCCGACGGGATGCGCCGGCTCGCGCCGCGTGCGGCCGACGTTGCCGTCGAGTTGGAGTTCCTTCTTGAGCCACATGCCCATGTCGCGCGGCGACTTGAAACCGCCCGCGGGTAGCGGAAGCTGCATCTGCGAAACTTGCGGCTCGCCAGTCGAGACGCGCAGCGGCGGCGCGCGGTGGTTCAGCAGAAAACCGGTCACGCCGAATAGCAAACCGAGCAGCGCGCCCCACAAGCCGACCCAGCCGTGAACCTTGCGCAACCATTTGAGAAACGTCGAGCGGCGCGAGCGGTTCTTGCGCGCGGCTTCGTCGGCGTGGTCCATCGGGCGTCCTTGCGGACGGTAACGAGCGTTGTCGCGCGTCGGCGGCGGGGTGAAAGTGTCAGGCGCGTTCAAGCGTCTCTCCGGGGTCGGCGGGTTCGTCGGCAACGCCACGCCCTGACCGACGCAGTCGTTCAGGGCGGGCAAATGAGAATCGTTATCATTGCACGTCGAAACGCCTGACACAATGCTTTCTGGCGTCGCAAAGACGCCGCTTCGTCACCAAAAATTTCAGACGGGCCAGAGCGGCCCTTCCTGCATCGCGCCGATTTGCTCCCGCAGTTCGAGGATGCGGTCTTCCCAGTAGCGCTGCGTGTTGAACCAGGGGAACGCGGCGGGGAACGCGGGATCGTCCCAGCGGCGGGCGAGCCACGCGGCGTAGTGGATCAGCCGCAATGTGCGAAGCGCCTCGATCAGATGCAGCTCGCGCTCGTCGAAGTCGCAGAAATCTTCGTAGCCTGCGAGCAGATCGGAGAGCGCACGCGACGCTTCCGCGCGGCCGGCGGGAAGCAGGAGCCACAAATCTTGAATCGCCGGTCCCATGCGGCTGTCGTCGAAATCGACGAAATGCGGGCCCGCGTCCGTCCACAACACGTTGCTCGGGTGGCAGTCGCCGTGCATGCGCAGATGCCGCACGTCGCCGGCGCGCTCGAAGCATTGCGCGACGCCGTCCAGCGCCATCGACACGGCGCGCTCGTAGGCTTCCCGCACGTCGTCGGGCACGAAGCCATGCGTCAGCAGAAAATCGCGCGGTTCATAGCCGAAGGTGTGGATATCGAGCGTCGGCCGCTCGCGATACGGCTCGATGCCGCCGACGGCGTGAATGCGCCCGATGAAGCGACCGAGCCATTCGAGCGTTTCGCGGTTGTCGAGGTCGGGCGCGCGGCCGCCGCGTCGATCGAAGACGGCGAAGCGAAAGCCTTCGAACTCGTTGAGCGTCGCGCCTTGAACGACGCGTGCCGGAACCGCCGGAATCTCGCGCGCGGCAAGGCTCGCGACGAACGCGTGTTCTTCGAGAATCGCTTCATTCGACCAGCGCCCCGGCCGATAAAACTTCGCGATGACAGGCGGCCCGTCTTCGACGCCCACCTGATACACGCGGTTTTCGTAGCTGTTGAGCGCGAGCAGCCGGCCGTCGGTGCGCGCGTCGGCGGTCAGGAGCACGCTGTCGACGGCGTCGAGCACGCGCTCGGGCGTGAGGCCGGCGAAGGGCGGCGCGGCGTCGGAAGCGGGGACGCCGGCGGAGTCGGAATGATTTGAGTTCATTCCGGCATTGTGCGCCTTCCGGCGGCGGGCATCAGTGTCGCTTCAACTCGGCGCACGGGTCGCCGGCACAACGCCGCTCAATGAACGACCGTGTTCGACGGGCGCACGATGTCGCCCGTATCGATCAGGTCTTCTAGAAAGAACGGCTCCGTGTTCAGGAGCTTCGTGACGCCGGGCTCGCCCGCGTACCACGCGACCATGGCCATGTCGCCGAGAATGCGCATGACGATGCCGCGAGCGCCATGAGGCACGGCAATATGCACGGAGCGGACAATCGAACCGATTTGCATGATGAATCCCCGTTTCCATGCCGGCTCAATGAGACGCCGGTCATATGTTCCAACAGCACGGGCTTGTGACGGCGCGTGCACCAGACAATCGCCGCGTCTTTGTTGCGGGAAGCGCGACCTGCGCGGCTTTCATGAACGATTGTGCGCTTACTTTAGCCTATGGCAACGCGCAAACGCGATGCCCAATGCCGCGATTTGTTGCCCAGCGCAGACGTTCGACGCATGTTTGCTGTCCGCGGCACATGGAATGCGCCGCTGCATCCGGCAAAACCCTGAGGGACGGCGTATCGTTGAGGGTTTCAGTTTTAAGCGGAGACTTCATTCGTGAACGCATCACCCGCGCCGCAGCGCAAAGATGTGCCGCCCGCGTCTGCGGAACTCTATCTGGAGCGCGGCTCGCGAGCTTACTGGCGCGCTGCGCTCGCGTTGCTCTTCGCGGGCTACGCGACGTTTTCGCTGCTGTACTGCGTGCAGCCGCTGCTTCCGGAGTTCACGAAGGACTTCGGCGTCAGCCCGGCGGTCAGCGCGCTCGCGGTGTCGGTGAGCACGGCGGCGTTGGCGGTGGCGATTTTCATCGCGGGATTCGTCTCGGAAAGCTGGAGCCGCCACCGCTTGATGACGCTGTCGCTGCTCGCGTCGTCGGTGCTGACGGTAATCGCGGCGTTGCTGCCGAACTGGCACGCGCTGCTCGTGGTGCGCGCGCTCGAAGGCTTCGCGCTCGGCGGCGTGCCGGCCGTCGCGATGGCGTATCTCGCGGAAGAAGTGCATCCCGAAGGACTCGGCCTTGCGATGGGCCTCTATGTCGGCGGCACGGCGATCGGCGGCATGGCCGGGCGCGTGATCAGCGGCGTGCTCGCGGACTTCTTCGGCTGGCGCGTGGCGATCGGCGGCATCGGCGTGCTCGGACTGCTCGCGACGCTCGCGTTCCGGTCGCTGCTGCCGCCGTCGCGACGCTTCAAGCCGCGGCGCGGCGTCGGGTTCTCGCATCACCGGAGTTCGCTGGTCGGGCATTTGCGGCATGGCGGCCTGCCGTTTCTCTTTCTGATCGGCTTCGTGCTGATGGGCAGCTTCGTCACGGTGTACAACTACGTCGGTTATCGGCTGCTGGGCGCGCCGTTCGGTCTCAATCAGACGCAGATCGGCGCCATTTTCACCGTGTATCTCACCGGCGTGGTCGCGTCGCCGTGGTCGGGCAAGATGGCCGATGTCTTCGGCCGTGGCCGCGTGCTGATCGCCGCGATCGTGCTGATGATGACCGGCATCGCGCTGACGCTTTCGATGTCGCTGCCGGTGATCATCGGCGGAATCGCGTGCCTCACGTTCGGCTTCTTCGCGGGCCATTCGGTGGCGAGCGGCTGGGTCGGCCGGCTCGCGAAACAGGCCAAGGGCCAAGCCGCCGCGCTGTATCTGCTGGCGTATTACCTGGGATCGAGTCTGATCGGATCGTATGGCGGTCACTTCTGGACCGGCTTCGGTTGGCCGGGCGTGGCCGGCTTGATCGCGGGACTGCTTGTGCTCGGCGTCGCGGCTGCCGCTTATCTGAACCGTCGCGAACGGGCGCTGATCCGCTCGCCGTCGAAAGCCGAATGAAATCGGACGAAACTAAGGGTTTTACCGCGTTCGCTTAATAACGCGGGCCGCGGAGCCTTCTGTCGCAAGGCTTCGGCGTTTTCAGCGAGCCCTGTTTCGCGACGACGGCGCAACGCGCTTTCTCCCGCCGCCTATACTCGAATCGTCGATGCGCACATTTGCGCCGACACGATTCGAGCAAGAAAAGCAGGACGATGGGAGACGCACCATGACGTATTTCACGATCGGCGATTTCATTCTGGTCATCCCGATGGCGCTTGCCGGCGCGCTGTTCCTCGGCGCCATTCCGTGCGCATCGCACTTCAAGAACAACGTGCTTCGAGCGTGCGGCGCGCTGGTGGGCGTGCTCGTCGCGTTCCTGCTGGTCGAGGGATTGCCCGCGCTGATATGACGGCGCGCGGCGTTCGCCGCGCGCGCTTCGCTGCTTACAGGTGCTGGCCGAGGAACGTCAGCGTGCGGCCGTGCGCGAGCGCCGACGCCTTCGCGTTGTACGACGCGCGATCGCCGCAGTTGAAGCCGTGATCGGCGGCCGGGTAGACGTACAGTTCCGAATCCGCGCAGCCGGCGAAACGCTGGCGCACCGCATCGACGGCATCGGCGGGAATGTGCGCGTCGAGTTCGCCGTAGTGGAACTGGATCGGCGCTTTCACCTGATCGGCCTTATCCAATTGATTCTGAATGCCGCCGCCATAGTAGGCCACGGCCGCATCCACCGAGCCTTGCGCCGCCGCGAGATACGCGAGCCGGCCGCCGAAGCAATAGCCGATCGCGGCGACCTTGCCGCTTACTTCCGGCAGCGCGCGCAGCGCCTTGGCAGCCGCGCCGACATCGGCGACGGCCGAATCCAGGTCGGTCTTTTGCAGCAGTTCCATCGCCTTCTCGCGATCCGCGCCTTCGTAGCCCAGTTCGACGCGCGGCTGCGTGCGCCAGAAAACGTCGGGGGCGAGCGCGACATAGCCATCGGCGGCGTATTGATCGGCGACGCTGCGGATATGCGCGTTCACGCCGAAGATCTCCTGCAGGATGATCACGGCGGGCCCCGTCCCCGTCTTGGGCAGCGCGAGGTAGCCCTGGAAGCTGCCGCCGTCGGCGGGAATGTCGATCCATCGGGAAGTCACGGTTACGGTCACGTCGATGCTCCTTGCTCGGTTGACTGATAAGAACAGGCGAGTGAGTTTGCCAGCTTTCCCTTTCAGCCGCCTGAGCGCGGTCAGTCGTTGGCGGGAAGCAGGCACGCGGATTGACCAGGCAGGCGATTTTTAGAGGCGCATGCCTAAAGCCAGGCGTTAAACGGCTTTTGAAACCGGCTAATGGCGACCAGCGCCGCGCGATTATCGGCAGACTGGCAGAGGGCGTAAAGGCCGGGCCGAAACCCGCATCGGTTGGGCCTCGCGGCGCAATCGCCACCACAAACGGGCGGCGTTCTCAACTGGCCGTTAATCGGTAGTCACACCAGTATCTTAAAAAACTTCCCTAAATTAATTTGACAACCCTACACTTCTCGCGCGGTGCGGATGGCGGCTGCCACGAACAGCCGGCCGGAAGGACTTGCCAAGTGCAATACGATGCATCCGGCGTGGTCGTCCACGGGACTGAGCGATCGTGATGAAAGACGGGGCACAGGGCGATTACGTTGTTTTTGGGACCGAAACTGGAGACTTACATGAACACCAAGCTTCACAAAGTGTTGCCGATCAGCGCCGCAGCCGTGCTGTTCGCTACGTTGGCAACGTCCGCAGCAGCCGACCAGGTCGTCAAGATCGGTCACGTCGCTCCGCTGACCGGCGGTATCGCTCACCTCGGCAAGGACAACGAAAACGGCGCGCGGCTCGCAGTCGAAGAGATCAACGCGAAGGGTCTCACCATCGGCGGCCAGAAGATCACCCTGCAACTGGACCCGCAAGACGACGCAGCCGACCCGCGTACCGCTACGCAAGTCGCGCAGAAGCTCGTCGACGACAAGGTCGTCGCAGTGGTCGGCCACCTGAACTCCGGTACGTCCATCCCGGCATCGAAGATTTATAGCGACGCGGGCATCGTCCAGATCTCGCCGTCCGCAACGAACCCGACCTACACGCAGCAAGGCTTCAAGACGACGTACCGCGTCGTCGCGACCGATGCGCAGCAAGGCCCGGCGCTCGCGAACTACGCGGCGAAGAACCTGAAGGTGAAGAGCGTCGCCGTGGTCGACGACTCGACCGCCTACGGCCAGGGCCTCGCGAACGAGTTCGAGAAGACCGCGAAGTCGCTGGGTCTGAAGGTCGTCTCGCACGACGCGACCAACGACAAGGCCGTGGACTTCCGCGCGATTCTGACGAAGATCAAGGGCGAGAACCCCGACGCCGTGATGTACGGCGGCATGGACGCGACCGGCGGCCCGTTTGCCAAGCAGGCGAAGCAGCTCGGCCTGCGCGCGAAGGTGCTCGCGGGCGACGGCGTCTGCACGGAAAAGCTGGCTGACCTGGCCGGCGACGCGACCGACAACGTCGTGTGCTCGGAAGCAGGCATGGCGCTGGAAAAGATGGAAGGCGGTCAGGCGTTCGCCGCGAAGTATCAGAAGCGTTTCGGCCAGCCGATCCAGATCTACGCGCCGTTCACGTATGACGCCGTGTACATCGTCGTCGACGCAATGAAGCGCGCGAACTCGGTCGATCCGGCCAAGATCCTCGCCGCGATGCCGAACACGGACTACAAGGGCGTGATCGGCCAGACGACCTTCGATTCGAAGGGCGACCTGAAGCACGGCGTGATCTCGCTGTACGACTACAAGGCAGGCAAGAAGACGCTGCTCGACGTCGTCAAGATGTAATCGCGGGCGGGCGTAAGCTCGGAAGAACGCGCGGACTTCGAAGGTCCGCGCGTTTTTTTATATCTTCAGGCGCCTGAGGATGCGCGGACCGATGAGCGCGATCGCCGCGCAGCACGCCGCGACGACGCACAAGCCGATGGGCAAAGTGCTCACCTGCGCGACGCCGCCGATCAGCACCGGCCCGAGCAGCAGACCGAAGTACGCGAGCCCGGCGACCTGCGCGAGCCCTTCGGCCGCCGTGACGCCTTCGACGCGCGCCGCTGCCGCGAAAAGCACCGGCATCATGTTGGCGAGTCCGAGGCCCATCAGCGTGAAGCCCGTCATCGTGACCAACGCGTTCGGCACGACGAGCGCCATCACCATGCCGACGAACGCGAGGCCCGCGCTGCCGAACACGAGTTGCGGCGCGCCGAAGCGCGCGCGCACCGCATCGCCGCCGAAACGCCCGGCCGCCATGCCGCCGGAGAATGCGGCGTAGGCGGCGCTCGACAACGACGGCGACGCCTCGACGACATCGCGCATATAGACGGTGGCCCAGTCGTACATGGCGCCTTCCGCGATCAGCGCGACGAGCGCGAGGCCGCCCAACGCCCACAGCGCCCCCGAGCGCCAGCGGTTCGACGACGAGGCCTTCGCGTGCGCCTCGTGATGCGGCACGTGCGGCAGAACCGACGGCATCGAAGCCAGCAGCACAATAAGACTCGCGCCCGCCGCGAGCGCCAGATGCGCCGCCGGCGCGAGCCCGTGCGCGAGGAGCGTGCCGCCGATTGCCGCGCCCGCCATCCCGCCGATGCTGAACATGCCGTGCAGCGACGACATGATCGGCCGCCCGAGCGCCTCTTCGACGGCGCTTGCTTCGGCGTTCATCGCGACGTCGAGCGTGGCCATGCCCGCGCCGAACAGCGCGAGCACGATCAGCAGCAGCCAGAAAGACGGCACGAGGAGGATGAGCGCGCCGCATACCGTCATCGCGATGCCGCCCGCCATGCAGGCCGTGCGTGTGCCGGCGCGCGCGATCCACGATCCGGTGGTGATCATCGTGAAGATGGAGCCGCCGGCGACCGCGAACAATGCGAGCGACAGCATGCCGGGACTGAGCGCGAACTTGTCGCGCACGGTCGGGACGTGGACGCCCCACGACGCGTACATCATGCCGGCGATGAAGAAGACGGCCATCGTGGCGTAGCGTGCGCGCTGGCGTGTGGCTTGAGGGAGACTGCGATGTACCGCGAGCGATGGATTGGACTCGCGGGCGGAAGAAGCGGAAGTCGAGTCGGACACGGTTGAGCCGTTGGAAAAGTGGCGCGCGGCGGCAATGACGCGGGACAACCGCCGATCATGCCGCCTTTCGCGAGAGCTTACGATTCTATCGAACGGCCAGGAGACACGCTGACCGCGCTGAATTACCATTTTCGGCAACTCACCTGCCGAGCTGTCTTCATGAATATTCCGCCGCAAGCGCCGCTTCATTTGCTGCATCGTGTTTCCGAAGGAACGCTCGCGACTCATTCGCGCGATCCGGCGGGCTTTCCTTATCCGACTGCGTTGCCATTCGCGCTGACCGCGCGGCACGCGCCGATGCTGCTCATCAGTCACCTCGCTGAACACACGCGTAATCTTCAAGCCGACCCGCGCGCCGGCTTTCTCGTCGCGCATGCCAATGGCGCAAGCGTTCTCGAAGGTCAGCGCCTGACTCTGCTGGGCACGTTCGAACCTGCGGCGAAATCGGATCACGAACAACTCGCGCGGCGATATCTGCGCTATCACCCGGATGCGGCGCGTTATCTCGCATTAGGCGACTTCGCCTTCTGGATACTGTCGACAGCGCGCATGCGCTTTATCGGCGGCTTTGGCGCAATGGGCTGGCTCGACGGAAATGAAATAGATCCGCTGGAACCGTTGAGCGACGACGAAGAAGCCGCGCTTTGCGCATTCTCCGAGACTCATGCAAGCCGGCCAGCCGACATCCGATTATTGGGGATAGACCGGTATGGCTGCGATTTGCTTGATTCGGGCGCGCGCAATCGTTTTACATTCGATAAACCCAAGCTCGATGCAAAAGAATTGAAAGCCGCGCTGATCGACTGTTTCGAACGACACGCGTAGGACGCATCGGCACTTGCATGCGGTTTACAGTGCCGCTGACTGTTCCCGACTGTTCTTTAGGCAACAAACTGCACCGGAAGCTGCCATCCGATGAGAATTTGTTTGCCAAGTGGAACGCGTTGTTTTCGTCTCATGCGATTCTCACGCTCATCGGACACTGAATCGGAGATTTACGCCCGTGCGTCAGCGTTCGAAACGGCGAACGAGTCGGCAAATGTTACGAGTAATTAGCCAATACACTTAATCGCAATCCTTCTATGCCGCGATTTAGCTGAAATGTGTTAATCTGCGATTCAGTCCGAGGCTATACTGATAACCGAAGAGCGAGCACTCGACTCGCAAGCCAATACACTACTTAGGGATTTGCCATGCCTTCATACAAGGAACTGCTCGCACAGCGCGAGTCTCTCGAGCGTCAGATCGAAGAAGCGAAGTCGCGCGAATACGCCGAAGTACTTAATGAGATCAAGCAGAAAATGGCCGATTACGGCATCACGCTTCAGGAATTGGCCGGCGGCCGGGGCGCGAAAGCCGCTAAGTCATCGCGCAGCCGCACCGGTGTCGCGCCGAAATATCGTGATCCCGAGAGCGGCAGCACCTGGTCCGGCCGTGGCAAGCCGCCGAAGTGGATTGCGGGCCAGGACCGCGATAGTTTCCTAATCGGGAAATAAGCCGCGCTTCAGTCGGACCACAAAAGGCCGCGCCCAATGGCGCGGCCTTTTTGTTGGCGCCGCGGCTATTCGCGCACTGCGTTCAGTTAATCGTTTGGCGAGAATGCGTCGCGTTATTAAGTTGTTGATTTGAAAGCGGAAGCGGTGCGTGGCTGATAAAATGCAGTCAATGGACACCCCGAGCACTTTACATGACACTTTCGACGGCGCACGCAACGGAAAAGCACGATGTCGCAGTTCGAACAACCTGGGCGAGTATTGCGCTCAACAGCGGACTCACTACCGCACAACTCGCGGTCGGTCTGACTGCGCATTCGCAGGCACTGATTGCGGACGGCGTTCATTCACTCGCCGATATCGTTTCGGATCTCGTGGTTCTGATTGCGAACCGAAAGGCGGCGGCCGTACCGGATGTGGATCACAACTATGGTCACAGCCGTTACGAAACGGTGGCTTCGCTATTCCTCGGTGGATTGCTGATTGCCGTCGGTATCGGCATGTTGTGGCGCGCGGGCGTGCGCATCATGAATCTCGGCGCAATCCCGCCGGTTCATGCGAGCGCATTGGTCGTTGCCATAATCGTTCTCGTGTCCAAAGAGGCGCTGTTTCGCTATATGCTGCGCGCGGCCGAACGCGTCCGGTCCGCAATGCTCGTCGCGAATGCGTGGCATGCGCGATCGGATGCGGCGTCTTCGCTTGTCGTCGCGCTCGGCATCGTCGGCAGTATTGCGGGGTTCCGTATTCTCGATCCCATTGCGGCGGCGCTCGTGGGTTTTATGGTAGGCCGAATGGGATGGACGTTCGCGTGGGATGCGCTGCAAGACCTTTCGGACCGTGCGCTGGATGAATCGACCACGACCGATTTTCGCGGCATTTTGCTGGCAACACCCGGCGTACGCGATGTGCACGATTTGCGGACCCGCAAAATGGGCGATCTCGCCATTGTCGATGCGCACATTCTCGTGGACCCGCTGATTTCCGTGTCGGAGGGTCATTACATCGCCGAGTCCGCGCGGGCGCATATCCTGACCGATTCCCGGGTAATCGACGCGCTCATCCACGTCGATCCGGAAAGCGATGCGGTGAATCCGCTGCCCGGCAATTTTCCGCTGCGTTGCACGGTGACGAAGGCGGTTACCGCTGCGTTTTCGGAACACGGCTTATCCGTCGATACACTGAACCTGCACTATCTGAAGCGCGGCTTCGACGTGGAAATTGTTTTGCCGTACGCGGCACAAAGCGAGACGGCGCCCCGACTCGCGAATGTGAATCTGGACGTGCTCAGGCAACGACTGGGCGCGCGTCAAATTCGCGTGACGCAGGCCGTGAGAGTGGCCGCGCCTCAACCCGCACAAAACGCATCGGGGTCAGGCGCGCGCTTCTAAAGCGGCAATTGCGTATCGAACTTGATTTCGCGGAGCACGACGCTCGTGCGCACTTGCGCGACGGCCGGAATCTTGAAGATGCGGTCGTGAAGAAACGCGTCGTACGCCTTGATATCGGGCGCGACGATCTTCAGGATGTAATCGGATTCGCCCGTCGTGCTGTAGCACTCGGTCACTTCGGGACAGGTCGCGATTTCGCGCTCGAATTGCTCGACGCCGCCTTCCGTATGGCGCGTCAAATGAATATGCGCGAGCGCGCAGACGTGCAGCCCGAGCTTTTCACGGTCGAGCAGCGCCGTATAACGCTGAATGACGCCGGACTGCTCCATGTCCTTGATACGGCGCCAGCACGGCGTACTCGACAGCCCGACCTGATCGGAGATTTCCTGAACGGAACGGCGAGCGTCCAGTTGCAGAAGACGCAGGATTTTTTGTGAAAATGTATCGAGAGTCAACTGCGCCTCCGTTCGGTCGCGATCTGACTCCAATGGTAGAGGCCCCAGAAAAGAAGCGCAATGCAACGTGGGCGCAGCGAGGGAGATTCCCTAACTCACTGGCTCTGCGGGCGGTGTTTTACCTTCCGGATCACTTTCCGTCGGTTCGTCAGCGCTCGCTGCCGCTTGCGATGACGCCAAAGCCGCCTGTGCGGCGCGCAGATCGGCGAGCATGTTGCAGAAGAGCGCGCCTTGCTCGATGGCGTCGTCGAGCGCCACATGCGTGTGCGGCAAGTCGTCGAACCAGTGCTTCGGCAAGCGCGGCTTGATCGCCTTCCGATACGGCAGGCCGGTGATGGCGAAAGCGAGCGTCTTCATGTCGAGCGCCGACCACGAAAACGGGCAGCGTTGAGCGAAGCGCATCATGTACCAGAACATGTGCGTGAAGTCGAAGCCCGCGGGATACGCGACGAACACGGGCTTGCCCGGCAGCGCCTCGACCCATTCGACGTAGTTCACGAGCGCCACTTCCGGCTTTTGCAGATCGGTCCGGCATGCGGCCCACGCTTCGGGCTGCGTTTTCCACCACGCGGCCTGCACCGGATGCGGGGCCGCGCCTTCCAGCGTTTCGAGATTCGCGGAAAAGGTGGCGATGAGTTGCTTGTCGGCCGTGTACGCCGCCGACGCGAAACTCAGCATCGAGTGCGGGCCGGGAATCGGTCCGTCTGCTTCGACGTCCGTGCTGACGTAGATTTCGGGGATTGCGTTCATGCGGCGACTCCATCGCGCACGAACGGATTCGTGCGGCGTTCTTCGCCGAAGGTCGACGCCGGGCCGTGACCCGGAACGAACGTGACGTCGTCGCCGAGCGGCCAGAGCTTCTCGCGGATCGAGCGGATAAGCTCGGCGTGATTGCCGCGCGGAAAGTCCGTTCGGCCGATGGAACCGGCAAACAGCACGTCTCCGACGAACGCAAGCCGATGCTCGCGGCTGAAGAACACGACATGCCCCGGCGTGTGGCCAGGGCAGAAGAAGACTTCCATCGTCTCGTTGCCGAACTGGACCGTCTCGCCGTCTTCGAGCCATCGGTCGGGCGTGAACGCTTGCGCGTTCGCGAAGCCGAACCGCTGTGACTGCGCCGGCAACTGGTCGATCCAGAACGCGTCTTCCTTCTGCGGCCCTTCGATCTGCACGCCGTAATGATCCGCGAGCGCCTTCGCGCCGCCACAATGATCCAGATGACCGTGCGTGAGCAGAACCTTCTCGACCGTCACGCCCTGCCGATCCACCTCCGCGATAATCCGCTCGATGTCGCCGCCCGGATCGACGACGGCCGCGCGGCGCGTCGCCTCACAGACGACGATAGAGCAGTTCTGTTGGAACGGCGTAACGGGAACGAGAGTGACTTTCATCGGTCTGTCCGGGGGACGGCGCCTGTAAAAACGTTCATTGTACCGGCGGCTTCGGAGCCGCGACGGTCGCGTGGCGGACGCGCGAAAGGGCTATCGCAATCGGAAATTCTTGCGGTCATAGGCAGAATCAATGACGATTTCCACAGTCGGCGCAGCCAAACCCCGCTTTTTTTGTATAATGGGCTCACCAGTGCATGGATTTGGCCATGCCGTCAATGGGCGACTGCCGAAACGCCTGTGCGTTTTTACAATCGCCATCAGTAAGCTGTTAGGGGCCAAAAGCCTCGCAACTGCAACTCAACGCACCTTCTTGTAGGTGCACACGTCTTGTCCAGCCGGGCGCTGCGCGTCCGTTCGACGGCCTTTGCCGCTGTCACGCTGGATGGGGCCTACGCCGCCGTTCCTGCGCCGTCTCGTGGTCGAGGCGGGCACGAGCGTGATGCCACGTTCGATGGCGGCATGTGGGGTCTGGTCAGGCTGCCGGGGACAGGTTGCGCCAGACGTGAACGATAACCGGGCGTTTGCGGCACGAGTACGCCGCATCCGAGCATCAGTCTGCCGTTCGCCGAGGCGAGCGGCGCGCTGCTTTGCGCGGAGAAGCCTTTGGCTGCCTGACGCGCGCCCACGAGCGCGGCGCGGCGGCCCTTTTACCGTTGGTAACCGCCTATGAATGCTCGATTCATTCGACATATCGCAAGCCTGTTCGCTGTCGGCGTCCTGGCAGGTTGCGCCGCGCCCGGTTCGGGCGACGTCGCGTCATATCATCAGACCACGCCTACTATTAGCATGGCGAGTGCCCGCTCGAATGCGCCGCTCGCATTCGACACGAACCTGAGCACGGTTCCGGCCGACACCGCGAACAAGAGCCAGTCGCTGTCCGACGCGCAGCCGATCACCGACGGTCCGGACGTCGGCACGTTTGAACAGCAGGGCAAGGCTTCGTGGTACGGCCGCTGGTTCCATGGCCGCAAGACGGCAAGCGGCGAGAAGTTCGACATGAACGCGATGACCGCCGCCCACCGCACGCTGCCGCTCGCGTCATGGGTGCGCGTGACGAACGAGTCGAATCACAAGACCGTCGTGGTGAAGATCAACGATCGGGGTCCTTACGTGCGCGGCCGGGTGATCGACCTGTCGTATGCCGCCGCCGCCGCGCTCGGCATGCGCGGCGCGGGGACGCAGAAAGTGAAGATCGAAGGCCTCACGCAGCAAGAAGTCCGAGCGGCGCGCGAACAGTCGCAGTCGCTCGCGGATGACAGCGTGAACTGAGCCTCTTCGCGCTGCTATGACAACGGACGGGCCGTCTTTCGACGGCCCGTTTTCATTCCTGCGCCGGCTTGTTGAGCCGCAGCGCGCGCTCGTACAGCGCATTGCGCGGCGCGCCCGTCAGCGTCGCCGCGATCCGCGCCGCGCTTTTCACCGACAACTCCTCCAGCAGCGTAAGAAGAAGCGCATCGTGCGCGTCCTCCGCATCCTCCGCTTCGGGCGCGCCTTCCACAACGAGCACGAACTCGCCGCGCTGACGATTCGCATCGCCTTCGAGCCACGTTGGCCCTTCGGCCAGGGTGCAGCGATGCAGGCTCTCGTGTAACTTCGTCAACTCGCGTGCGATCAGAAGCTGACGCTCGCCACCCAACGCATCGGCGAGCGCGCGCGTGGTTTCGACAATGCGATGCGGCGCTTCGTAGAAGACGAGCGCCATCGGATGCTGCGCGAGCGTGCGCAATTGCGAGGCGCGCTGCTTGGCCTTCGCTGGCAGAAAGCCGACGAACGTGAAGCCGTTGACCCACGCGCCCGCCGCGCTCAATGCGGTGACGACCGCGCTCGGCCCCGGAAGCGGAACAACAGGCAGGCCGGCTTCGCGCACGGCATCGACGAGACGCGCGCCGGGGTCCGAAATGCCGGGCGTACCTGCATCCGACACACACGCGATGCGCTCGCCGCTACGCAAATGCTCGATCACGCGCTCGGCCGCGCTGCGCTCGTTATGTTCGTGCACGGCGATGGACGGCTTCGAGATGCCGTAGCGCACGAGCAGTTGCGCGGTGTTGCGCGTGTCCTCGGCGGCGATGCGATCGACGAGGGAAAGCACATGCAGCGCGCGCACGGTGATATCCGCGGCATTGCCGATGGGCGTGGCGACGACGTAAAGCGCGCCCGCCGGATACTGCTGCCCGGCGGCCAGTTCAGTGATGTGCAACATGTGCGCGGGCGGGCATAGAGCGAAGAGGAGAGGACGTCATTTTGCCACGCGCGCTTCGGCCTGCCCGCCGACAACTTTCACGAGGCACGAATGTCCAAAACGCTCGGCGACGCCTTCGAGGCACGCGCGCTCCACTATCTCGAGCGGCAGCGCATGCGCCTTGTCGCGCGAAACGTGCGCTGTCGCGGCGGCGAGATCGATCTCGTGATGATCGATGAAGGCGGCGCGCTCGTGTTCGTCGAAGTGCGGGCGCGCAAGAGCCGCCGGTTCGCGGATGCAGCGACGAGCATCGGCGCGACGAAGCGCGCGCGCCTCGTGCGCGCCGCGCAGCACTATTTGACGACGTGGCGCGGCGCGCTTCCGGCGTGCCGCTTCGACGTGATCGCGTTCGACGCGGGCGAGATTCGCTGGCTGCCGGATGCGTTTCGCGCGGACGAGTCGTAGCGCGCGGTTCGGCGCAGGGTGCATGCGGTAAACTGCGCAGACTCAACGCCGGACGCTCGCCGCGATTTGCGCGCGCCTCGCTCCGACGCCACACGCAACGAACGCCGCATCGCGGCCGAACACCGAGAGTCGATGTCAGTCGAACGCATTCAACAGCAATTCCGCGACAGCGCCGCGCTCAAGCTCGAAGCACTCGATACGCTCGCGGTGCCCATCGCGGCCGCCGTCGATACGCTGTTCAGCGCGCTCGCCAACGGCTCGAAGATCCTCGTATGCGGCAACGGCGCCTCGGCGGCGGACGCCCAACGCTTCGCGGCCGCGCTGATCGGCCGCTTCGAGCGCGAGCGCCCCGGCTTGCCGGCTATCGCGCTGACCACGGATTCCTCGATTCTCACGGCCATCGGCAACGACTTCGCGTTCGAGCAGATCTTCTCGAATCAGGTCCGCGCGCTCGGGCAAGCGGGTGACGTCTTGCTGGCGATCAGTGCATCCGGCAACTGTGTGAACGTGCTTGCCGCCGTGCAGGAAGCGCACGAACGCGAGATGGTCGCGATCGCGCTGACCGGCGACGGCGGCGGCGCGATGACCGACGTGCTCGCCGATACCGACATCCACATCTGCGTGCCGTCCGAACGGACCGCGCGCATCCACGAAATACATCTGTTGACCATCCATTGCCTGTGCGACGGCATCGACGCGATGCTGCTGGGCGAAGACTGAATCCAAAAGGGGGAACGGAGTTGATGAAGAAGACACGCGTCAAGGCGGCGCTGGCTCAAGCCACGCTGACGGTCAGCCTGTTGTCCGGCGTCGCGCTGACGCTGCAGGGTTGCGCGCTCGCGGTGGTGGGCGCGGCGGCGGGCGGCACGCTGATCGCCACGGATCGCCGCACGCTCGGCGCGCAAACGGAAGACCGCGAGATCCAGGTCAAGGCGCTTTCGCGGATCAAGGAGAACGTGTCCGATCAGGCGCACATCAACGTGACGGTGTTCAACCGGCGCGTGCTGCTGACGGGCGAAGTGCCCGACGACGCGTCCAAGCAAAAGGCCGAAGCTGTCGTGCGCGATATCAACAACGTGGGCGGCATCGTGAACGAACTGTCGGTGCAGCCGGCGAGTTCGATATCGTCGCGCGCCAACGATTCGTACCTCGAAGGCCGCGTGAAGACCGCGATGGTCGGCGAGAAGGATCTGTCGGCCAACTACTACAAGGTGGTGTGCGAGCGAAGCATCATCTATCTGATGGGCCTCGTCACGCAGGATGAAGGCGCGCACGGCGCGGATGTCGCGGCGCGCGTGTCGGGCGTCGAGCAGGTCGTGAAGGTGTATCAGTACATCAAGCCGGAAGAAGCGAAGGCGCTGGCAGCGGCGGCGGCGTCGGGCACGAGTGCATCGACGGCGGCGACGCCTGCGCCCGCGGAAGCGACAGTCGGCACGGTGCCGGATTCTTCCGTGACGTCGCGACCGCTCGATCAGCAGACCCCGGCGCCCGTGAAGAATTCTGATGTGCGTCCGGGCAGTTCCAGTTCAGCGAAGTAATGGTGCGTGAAGATGGTTGAAGCAAGGTTTGTCGTGGCTGCGTTGTTGGCGACATCAGGTTATGCGGTGGCGGCTGAACAGCCGGTTGCGTCGGTTTCTTCTGCGAACGCGATGGCGATTGCGCGCAGCAATGCGTGCATGGGCTGTCACGCGGTGGATCGCAAGCTCGTGGGTCCGTCGTTCCAGCAGGTCGCGCAGAAGTACAAGGGCGATGCTCAGGCGAGTGCGAAGCTCGCCAAGAAAGTGAAGGACGGCGGCGCCGGCGTCTGGGGCTCGATCCCGATGCCCTCGCACCCCGCGATGAACGATGGCGATATCCAGACCGTCGTCGCGTGGGTGCTCGCGGGGGCGCCGCAGAAGTGACGTGTTGTGGCGCAGCGGAGGGGCTTGCTTGCAGGGCGCTTCGCTGTGGTAGAATCGCACTTCGTTGGGGGGGTAGCTCAGCTGGGAGAGCGTCGCGTTCGCAATGCGAAGGTCGGGAGTTCGATCCTCCTCCTCTCCACCACGATTTTGTTTTAGAAACAACGCACTACGTCTTACGATGTAGTGCGTTGTTTTGCTTTCTAAAGCAGGTTTTCGCAGTGCGAGTGTGGCAAATTTGTGGCTGATCTGCTGCGAGTGTGGCGACTAACTCGGTTTGTCGTGCGTGACATTGCTCAGCATTGCAGTTAGACTGCCTCTCGTCGGACGGATCTTACCTTTCGGGTCGCCCGATTCACCTCCCTCTAGGCCGGGCTCTTGCCATGGTCGACTACCGACAGGTTGCCTTTGGCAACCTGCTCGACGCTTAGGTGGCTCGCATATCTGCGACTGCCTTTCATCCAGACATCGTGATTTTGCAAACAAACGGCCGGGCATCGGTGTCGCCAAGGTCAAATACCGAGTAGAAATCCGGCGCATCTACTTGATGACCCTAGCCGCTTCATTGGGTTGTCACATGAACCTTCCGACTGTTCAAGTCCTGCTTGTCCGCGATTATCGACCGCGTTGGTATCGGTTTTTAATCTCTTCCTATCTCCTGCCAGTCGTCGCCTTTGCTGTCGCTTCCATACCTGCCAGCTTTCTGAGCGGGCTCGTGCTCTCGCTTGAGGAGGCTCGCTGATGAGAAATCTGCTCACAGTCGATCAACTAGCCGCCTGTCTCCATAAGTCGGTGGCCAGCGTACGTAGCGACGCGACGCGCAACCCTAGATCGCTCCCCCCTATATGCCGATTGCCTGGCACGAAGCGCTTACTGTGGCGCGCAGAGGATGTCGAGCAATGGCTGGCAGAACATGTTCATGGGCTCACCATCGTCGCTGCATCGAACTTGAGAGAGCACGGCCAAGCTCGACGCGGTCGGCCGACCAAAGCCGAAGCTATCGCACGGCAGCGGCAGCTCACCAAAACCGCGGAGACGGCTTGATGGGACGACAAAGAACTATCAACGACGCGGCGTTCTGGCGGTCGACGAAGATGGCCGGCAGGACACAGGAGGATCGGGCAATGCTTGCGTACCTTCTTACTTGCCCATTTAGCAACATCATTGGCGCGTACGAATTTGTGCCCAGAATCGCAGCCTCGGAAATGGGCTGGGATTCAGACTCACAGCTCATGCCTGTGCTCAGACGGCTCACTGAGTGTAATTTCGTGAAACTAGACGAAGGTCTAAGTTACGTATGGGTGCGCATTTGGTGGGAGCACAATTCACCGACAATGGCCGTCGGTGGAACTTTGCGTCAGCGAACGTTTGATCAGATCGCAGCCATACCGCCGCAGTGGCGCGATGAATTTATCGATGACTTCGTCGCGAGACTTCCAAGCAACGACAAGAAGGTTGGCGATCTACAAGCTGTCGTCGAAGCAACGCTTCGGCCAGAGCGTGTCGCGGATAGGGTATCGATACCCTATCCATACGCCATCGATACCCGGCTGGGTAACACTAACGATAACTCTATTCCTAACACTACTACTGCCCCGCTGAGGTATCCGGAGCAGTTGACGCAGGATCAGCGGCTCACAGCTGAAAAGGCCGTTTTGCCGTTTGGCCCTGCTTGCGCGCAGCAACTGTTAGATGAACTCTCTCGGCGGCTAGACAGCGGCGATGTTAAATATGGGCCGTTGCCTTACCTCACCGGACTAATTCGCGCGGCTAGAAGCGGTGCGTTCGCTGCTACAGCATGTCCGCCGTCTACCTTTCCATCGCCTCCAGTTAATTCCGTGCTTCCCTCGTCGAAAGCACGAGCGGTGGCCGAACTCGCGCGAATCAATAGTGTGCTCACTGCTGAGCGTTCGAAAAAGGAGAGGATAGATGCAAGAGATTAGTCTTTCGCAAAGAATCGCTGCGCAAGCCCTGGCAGAGCCAGGCAACTCACCGGGTCCTGCGAATCGGGCTACATTTCTCGGAATAAGGAGTGAGGTCGCAGAGGCAATTGAAGCTGGCTGGTCACTTTTGGCGATCCACCGTGCCCTACGCGAGGAAGGGGTAATTACCTTCGGCTATCAAGCTTTTCGTCGTTACGTGAACGCTTTAATTCTAGACAAGAGGTGGAACATTTCAAGACAGACTCAAGATAAACCCAATCAATAACCGATCAAACTTGAAGTGATCAAGATGAAAGCGATCAAAAGCCGAACAGTCCGCTTTCGGCTAACCGTTGTTCGGATTTTGATCGCTTGATTCTTGATCGCTATCCTTGAAACGTACCGCTAAAAAGCAGGGCAAGATAGGTGAAGTAGGCCCACCCGCAAGCGGGCGGACCTTCTTCACTTTCCTTATTCGCGCTCCGCGCTCAACAGAAATCGTGCTGAGGCGAGTGGTCACCTCGTGGTGACAACGGCCCGACCAGAGGGCGCATACCGAGTGAACGCCAGAATGGATAACGAAGTGAAGGCCACCCGAAAAGGTTCTACGCCAATCAAAGTGTGGTGCCTGCCGGAAGAGAAGGCGAGCATTGAAGAGAACGCGCGTAAGGCAGGAATGAGTGTTTCGATGTATCTGCGTAACGTCGGAATGGGCTACCGCATCAAGGGAGTCATCGATGCAGAGCTAGTGTTAAAGCTTGCCAAAATTAATGGAGATCAAGGGCGGCTTGGTGGCTTATTAAAGCTGTGGCTGACAAATAGTGAAAAACTTGGCTCGCAGGATCCTGCGCAAATGCGCAGGGTTATTCATGGCGTGCTCGAACGGATTGTTACGATGCAAATAGCAATGCTCGATCTCGTTAAAAAGCCAGCTGCCCGGTAGCCCATCTTCGGTCGTCATCCGTCATGCCTTTCGAATGAGTGGCTATAAATTCAACCGCTTCCAGTGAAAGCGATTGGCGCCGGCTCGGTCGCCTGAAGTTGCCGTCAATCGCGGACTGCAAATGAGGGCGTATTGGCTCTTCGGCTCTCCGACGGTGTCTTCGAAGGACCGTCAGGATTTAGCCGCTAAATTTTCAGTCCAGTGCTCTTGCCTGTTCGCCGGGAACGGTCCAGTGTTCCGAACGTGCGGTTGCCGTCATCGCCCGAAGCTGGCGCGCTAGGCGGATTTAGCGGCTAAATTTCGCTCCTGAACGAGGACATGTCGAGCTTTGTGACGACGCGGACCGGTGTAAATAACTCGCCGACGAAGAATATGCGGCAGAGTACGAGGGCGAATTACGTGATAAGGGAGAATGAATGAGCGGAGACAGGATAGTTGAGCAGAGCGAGGGCGGATGTACAACGCCGTGGAAGACGTACTACGAGCTGTTTGATGACGAGGTGTTGAACGTCGAAATCCAGGGGGTTGATTTCGAGGTGTTGGTCGTTCGACAGAAGGCTTCAATTCTATTGCGGTTGCCGCGTGAGTTGGCTCGGCAACTCGGGTTCCGCGTGGGGGAGAGGTTCTGGAAGGAAGACCCTGACGGTATCGCAGATAGCGCATAGGTCATCTGTCACAAGCGCTGTTGACAAACGAGGGGCAGGACAGAACGTCTCTTCGGTTTGGGTTAACGTATTCCCGACCATCAAGAACGTCTTGATGCTTTTGAAGAACGTCACAATGTTTTCTTAAAACCGCGGGGGATTGCATGAAGGATGTGACAGATCGTAGGACATTGGAGTTGCCGGCGTTCTCGGACCAGACATTGGTAACGCAGCGGGTAGCGTCGGAGCTGCGCGAGGGGGGCCTCTTGACGGCCTTTGCGTTGGTTCGTGTTCCAGGCGGATGGGTGGTTCGCTTCTTTGGAACGAAAGATCGAGCGGTGGCGTTGCGAGCGGTTAAGGATGGTGCCGCTCGGGTGTTTAAGTCGTTGGATGCTGCGGCGTCGGCGGTCGAGGTTGTTGGATTTGAAGTGTCGGCGCTTGGGACCTCGGTGTGATGGGTTGGTCAGGTCGCAAAGCGGCACGTTCGACGCGGAAGCCGCGCCCGTTCCAGCTGGACATTAGAGCCATTCTGCGTCAGCGGCCGTTTGAAGCGGTCTTAGCAGCCGGTCAACCGGCGTATGTGTCGGCTCCGGAAGGGATGGACGGGATTTTGAAGGTGTATCCGGACGGTCGACGGGAGCTGGTGACATTTGACCTGCAAGGCGAGCATTTGATAGCGGTTTTGCCGAGCTATAAGGGACCGCGGCGCTATTCCAGCAAGCCCCGTCTCAAGACACCGCCAAAGGCGGCGGACGGAGGTTGACGGCCCGAAAGAAATAAGCTTCTCGGTAGAAGCGAGGGGTGAGAACCCCACCCGACTGCCGAGCGGCGAGCTACATTAATAACGAGGGATGATCGATGGTGGAGCGGGAAAAGCGTAAGCGCGTTCCTGGAGCTGGGTTTGTCCAGAAAGCCAATGACGCAGTAGACGACGCCTGTCGTTCATCTCCGCTTCGAATCGGCGTATCGACAAGGAGAAGGACGAGCCCCAGAGGAGTTGAGTCGATAGCAACCAACCCCGCCCCCGTACTGTCAACGTAGAGGCGGCGGCACAATTTTTCGCACGGCCTGAATCAGCAACATCGAGGCGCGGTTGTTTCGGGGCTCTCGATGCTCATGGCAGTCCCGTAAGGGCCTCCAAGCCGTGCCTCGCGGCTTGAGATGTGCAAGAGGCCCTGAATCTGCGTGCGATGGCATCAACGGCAATGGCGGGTAAGGCCGTCAGCTCCCGTTCATTGACAGTACGGGGGCGCGCGGTTGGTTCAATCCCGCAGACTAGAACGGCAAGTTTGTGCGGAGCTGTATTCGAAGCGATGTGACAGTGGACCGTGCGCAAGCGAGGCTTGACATGAACCCGGAACTAGCGGCCGAACTGGCAGAAGATGCGCAACTGAAGACGGCGATACGCGAATTGCGGAAGGTGAGGAAGGACAGCGAACAGCTCAATCGCGCGTGGTCGGAAACGTGGGTGGCTCGTCGAAAATACGAGCGAGACTACGCATTCATGGTCAAGCAACTCCGGGAACGGGAGGACCGTATTATGGACGAGCTCAGGCCCTATCTCACAAAGATCGAGGAGCTTGAGAAACAAGTAAGGAAGCTGAGCCGAAAAATTCGAAAGCGACACAGCAACCAAGGTCGTCCTGAAGCGGTATAGGTCTTTCAGAGTCTTACAGGCCCCCTTGCAGCTCAGCGCTGATATTCGCAGTGCTTTGATACTCAAACCTGGCGAAAGCTTGCGACGACAGTCGCAATCTAGAGGCTCATCCTTCGCTAGCCGAACAGCGCACTGCCCTTAAACTAATATCATGAACGCACCGCTAACGACCTACGGCCGATGCGAAGAAGGTGGCGAACTCGGCAGAATTTAGCGGCTAAACTTCACTCAGCGTTGGAGTTAGACCTACTATGAAAGATGACCAATTCAAAGGTCTGCCAGATGATACGGACGAGTGGATTCGTCTCCTGCAATCCGACGATGGCCGTGCAGCGCGCGAGCATCTTGACGCAGGAAGGGCGATTTACTACCGCGATGCGGATACCCCTATCGGACTATGTACTAAGAAATATCCGGATGGGCACCGGGAACATGTAAGATTTTCTGTGGAGCACGGAGAGCAGTTTGTCTCCAGTCTCTCGCCATGTATTCGGCTCGGTCTTCTGGATGGCAAGCTCGATGTTCACGATGACTTCAACGACCCCCTGCCGCCTGATCTACTCGACGTATTTGCGAGCGTTGCGAAATCTACAAAAGCAGCTAACGATGCTTTGGATGATGCCCTGGCTTTCATTGATGCTTCAAACGTCCGAATCGAAAGGTTAACGAAGGCCGAATGAACTTGAACGGCTGTCTTCGAGCGCCCACACCCGATGCATCGGAGCGGGGCTGAGGCCCTTAGCTCCGTCTTGATAGTGGGTGGGCGCGTCAACGTCATCATCTGTTTCAAGCATGTTGTCTCTACAGGTCTCTGTTTCGAGACGGGGGTATTGTGCGCATGTCGTGCGCACACGCGGAATGCTCGCTGAGAGGCGCACCTATATAAAGAAGAGGCCGGCGCGTGGACGAGCCAGATGACCAGATGACAGACAGCGACGACCGTCATTCCGTGCACTCCGTGCTGCGCGAGCGGATCGTTGAGCATGCGTTTATCGGCGACGCGCTGCGCCTGCTGTGGCGGCGGCGCATCGTCGATGTCGAGGTGCTGCGATCGGAGTTCGACGCGGGCGGCTATGACCTCGTAATGAGCCACGGTGCCGTTGTCCGTCATATCCAGTTCAAGGTGATGGTGGCCGGAGGCAGGCGGATGGGCGTGACGGCGAGCCTGAAGCTGATGGACAAGCCCAGCGGCTGCATCCTGTGGATCGTGGTCAGCGAGGATCTGGAGTTCCAGTCTTTCCTCTGGTTCGGTAACGCGCCCGGCCAGCCACTGCCTGATATCCGGAACCTGAAGACCGCGACCCATACCAAGGCCAATGCGGCGGGCGTGAAGCTGCAGCGGCCCAATCAGCGGACTGTCCCGCGCAGCGCCTTCACGCCACTGCGTTCGTAGGATGCCGTTCTAGAACAGCTTTTCGGAGCGCTGCCGTGACGCACATCCGATCCGCGCGGTACTGCACAGCACCATAAAGAGATAAAACCATGCTCGAATATCAGGACAAGGTTGTTCACGAAGTCGCGGCCTGCACCTGTGACCGGTGCCAGAAACGCATGACGCGGGACGATTACGATTCCGGCTGGCATGAGCACGTGTCACTGTCGTTTCGCGGTGGCTTTGGCTCGATCTTCGGGGACGGTAACGAGGTCAGCGTCGACCTCTGCCAGCAGTGCCTTAAAGATACGCTCGGCGCCTGGCTGCGGATCACCCCCCAGTCATGAACCAGCTTGTCATCCCGGACGGCATTGCTCCGCCGGCGCTGGTCATTGCGGCCGGCGAACGGGCTGGCATCCGTTTCCTGGAATTCTTTGCGTCGGCGATCCGCAATCCGCACACGCGGCGCGCGTACGCACGCGCGGCGGGGGATTTTCTGACTTGGTGCGCCGGCGCTGGCGTGACGTCCATCACGGCGGTGCAGCCGCTGCACGTCGCCGCCTGGATGGAGCTGCAGACGCAAACGCACTCCGCACCGACCGTCAAGCAGCGCCTGGCGGCGATCCGCCATCTGTTCGACTGGCTAGTAGTTGGCCAGATCGTGCCGTACAACCCGGCGGCCTCGGTGCACGGGCCAAGTCATACCGCCAAGCAGGGCAAGACACCTGTGCTCGAGGCAAGCGAGGCGCGGCAAGTGCTCGACAGCATCGATGTCTCGAAGCCGATCGGACTGCGTGACCGGGCGCTGATTGCGCTGATGGTGTTTTCGTTCGCTCGGGTGGGCGCGGCGCTGGCGATGCGGGTCGAGGACGTCTATGTGCAGCAGCGGCGCCTGTGGGTTCGGCTGCGCGAGAAAGGTGGCAAGGCGCACGCAATGGCTTGTCACCATACGCTCGAGGCGTACCTGCATGCGTACCTCGACGGCACGGGTATCAGTGCCGAGCTGAAGGAGCCGCTGTTCCGCACGTTCCGGCGTGGTACGGGGCAGCTAAGCACGACGCCGTTGCCGAAGGCGAATGCCTACGCAATGGTGCGGCGCCGGGCGCTCGCCGCGGGCATCGGCACAGTCATCGGCAACCACACGTTCCGCGCGACCGGCATCACCGCGTACCTGGAGAACGGGGGCACGCTGGAGAATGCCGCGACGATGGCGAACCACGCCTCGACGCGTATCACGCAGCTCTATTACCGGCGTCACGACGAGATCAGCCTGGACGAAGTGGAGCGTATCCATGTATAGCTATGCCAGTGTTCTGCGACGCATCAATCGCTTCATGATGGCTCTCGCGAGATACGCCACTCGCGTCGAGGTCTCGGGCAGCGGCTGAGTGTCCCGTCATGGATGGCAGACTCCAGCAGTACGCACATTACGCAACCTGTCGTGAACTTGTGTTGGCGTTTTGACATGCTTTGGGGATGGATTGAAAACGTTCTTGAGCCGTGGACGAGTCCGTCAACCAACCGAGCCGTGCGTGCAAAGTCAATGATAAATTCTGAACTGGCCGCCGAGTTGACGGACGAGGCACAGCTGAACGTCGCGATACGCAAGTTGCGCAAGCTGCGAAAAGAAAGCGAGCCCCTAAGCCGTGCATGGTGCGATACACGGGTCGCGCGACAGAGGTACGAGCGGGAATACGCGTCTGCGGTCAAGCGACTACAGGAACGAGAGGACCGTATCATGGATGAGCTACGTCCCTATCTCGCCGAGATCGAGCCGCTGGAGAAGCAGTGAGGAAACTGGACCGCAAAATGCGAAAAGACAGTCCAACTGAGGTCGGACTGGAGCTGCATCAGTGTTCCGTTTCAATAAGGGCGCTTGCGGAGATACTGAAGACCGCGTCAGCGTAACGATTGCTGGAGGCCTAGGGCCGACACGGGGCGCTTATCGAGATCGAGGAGCAAGTTTGCCACGTTGTAAGGATTGAAGTGGTGGGTCGCGTTATACTCTCGTGTGATAGAGACCGATGTCTGCGTTCTACTGCGGACGAATCAGCGGTTTGTGTAACCTAATAAAAATGAATACAAATCAAAATGATGGCTTAGCGCACGTTCACGTTGCCCTACCGGCAGCCGCGCCCGTCGCGGATCAAGCTTCCGAATCTGCGCCTCCAAACGAGGGCAAAGTCGTACTACGGTACGCAACGGAGATTAGGGAGGTAGCCGGCTGTCCACCGCATGATGTGCAGGGGCTTGACATCGTTGGATTTCGATTTGCATTCGGCGATATCAAACATGCGCACAATTGGTTGCCGGTTGCGAAGATTCAGCCGGAGCGAACCCACGCTGGGCAACCTATCACCCAGTGTTGCACAGGCTATTCGCTTTCTGTGTTTGAATCACTCGACGCGCTAACAAGGAAGGCGAAAAAGGTGCTCGCGACGTCGCCTAAATTCCTCAAGAACGTCGGTGACCACTTCATCGCACTGAAAATCTCGAGTGCGGACGGGGTGTGTACGTTGCCTAACGCAACCGGACACTTCGACTTTTTCGAATTTCAGAGTTTCTCCGGGGCCGAGGCTGTTGCTGACCATGCGAGGCTTCCGCTGTGAGAAGGATCAACGCTCCTCGCGAGTCAATCTCTGTCATCGACAGTCATAGCTATATCTGCGACCTTCTTTACCTCGAAGGTCCGGTGCTATCGCTTTTTCGCGATGCGCAGCGAAACTGGCTCTATCTGTGGTGCGACACCGACGGCCAGCAGGTCCAGCGGTGGCTGCTGTTTCCTGTAGCACGCCCGCTTTTGGTTGCCTATCTGACGAAGGCGTCGGCACTTCGCACCCTTGTGCTGCAAGCTCCCCAGCGGTTTATTGTCGATACTACCTTCCAGGACGTCTTTACCGATGAAGGTGGCTTTAAGGGACGGTCGCATCATCGGAGCATCAAAGACGTCACGAGCACGCTGGCGGAGATTGAGGAGTACCTGCCCACGGATGAGTCGGTGTTCGACGAGGAGTTGGCCCCAGACATTTCCTTGACAAAAGAACTCAATCCGACATCGTTTGAGGTGCCGATTGACGGCCAGTGGTTCTTTGCCGACCTGGACAGGTTTTCTAAAATCTACTCGCAGTTGTACGCGTTCTTTTACTGCACTAAACCACGATTTGTCACGAATCTGGGCGGCCGAGTAAGCAGATATCTCACATCCCCGTGGACGGGGGGGTATAGCAGAATCAATTTGTTTGAGGCGTTAAAAGGGCTGGTGCCATCTCTTCATGACTTGGAGATCAAGCAGATCCGATATGCGTCGCCTGGGGAAATAAAGATCGAGGCTCTGGAGTCGGTTGGCGAGAGCATTGCCGGCGCCGTTCGATGCTACCTGCAAGCTGAAGAGGCGTTGGTAACGGCCGAAAGGATGCTTAACCAGCTTCTGAACTCGCAGAAACTGAAAAAAGCGGACTTATCGACGAAGCGCGATGATCAACTGCCTCTGTCGCCAGACAATGTCGGATTCTTGCATGGCAAAACGAAGGAAATCGGCATTACATTAGGCATCGAAGCAGAGCTAAGTCTACTGAACGAGTATTCACCAAACATCGTGGTTTCGACGAAGGTCATACTTGCAATGCTTACTCGTATCCGACGTTTGGCCGATTTTGAAAGCGGTGGCTTGCTGGACCTCGATCGTGCGGACAAGAAGGCCGCGCAGTCAGCGAACGTTTAAGGCAAATAGATCAGCGGTCTTACAGCAGGTTCCCCCGGGAATTACTCAGCGCACTTGGGCGCTGGTGAGCGTGGCGGGAGTTCTTCAAAACACCGATAATGCTGCAGCATTGTTACTTTCGCGTCGGCGAAGTTTCGTCGCTCACGATACTGCTGACTGGAACTTGGTTTTCCTTGCCGTTGGCCTGTGGCTGACGGCGCTCCTTTTCTGACCGCTTGTCGGGCACGCCGTGCATCAGATTCACGAACCAGCGTTATTCCATCAACTTCAACGTCCAAAAAGTCTTGGTACATAATTTCCACCTGATGTCGTACCGACATAGGAGTCTGCCCTGTGTTGAGAGTCAGCATTCTGTATAGAATGCCAAGCTTATTGATGCCTTCATAGATCTCACAGCGGATTTTCGTTTGCAAAAATCTTTCCTGGATAATTGGCCTGTCCGAAGTCTCGGCTTCAATTTCCATGAGCGTGAGACTGCGCTGCAATCCATCGAGAAGAACAAAATTCGCGCTGTCCTGCTTCAATGCTCGCGGCAGATCCTGCTCCAATGTTCCGGCGGGTTTTGTGTACGCCAATACAACCGGGGGTATGACGCAGCCTTCCAAAATATCGTTTTTCAGTAGCGAATATACGGTTTTGGAGCTGCGCACACGTTTTCGCTGAAGATTGTTCTTTTTATAAATTTGTTTGGCGAGAGTGAGATAATCTGCGATAGATATCTCAATAAGTACACTTTTCGCAGAAACTTTCTTGTCTTCGAGTATCGATTTAATTTCCATAGCCTATCCGAGTCAGCAAATCATGGTTTTCTCAGCGTATTGTCCAGCAGAAGCGTTCGGCCGACAAACTTGCGGGGTCATCTTGTCATAGTGACCCAGTCCAGGTGTTCTTGACGGGCGGTTCTACGTCGAGCTGAACGCCGTGTCGGCAGTGCATTCTGAGGTGAAGGGCATTCTCATGACTGTTGAGGCTGCGACGGCGTCGATCCTCGGAGTGTTCATAAAACGGTGGTTTTCTAGACACGCTAAAAGTGCCTATCGTGCTCTAGCCGAACCCCCTTTGTCGGGTTAACATTCGCGTCAAGTTTTCAACGTCCTGGTTGTGTCAATGAATCAGCGGATTGGTTATGCTCGGGTTTCTACGGAGGATCAGAATCTCAACCTTCAGCGTGATGCGCTTAGACAGGCTGGCTGCGGCGTCATCTATGAGGAGGCCGCGAGTGGGAAGAGTGCGGAGCGTCTCGAGCTTGAGCATTGCAGGAAGGCACTGCGGAGCGGCGACACGCTAGTGGTATGGCGGCTGGATCGGCTCGGCCGCAGCCTTCCCGACCTAGTGCAGATCGTGGCCGAATTGGAGCGCACTGGCGTCAGCTTCGAAAGCCTGACCGAGAAAATCGAGACGGGCAGCGCGGCCGGCAAACTCGTCTTTCACGTCTTCGCGGCACTCGCCGAGTTCGAGCGTAGTCTGATCCGTGAACGGACCCGTGCCGGACTAGCCGCGGCCCGTGCCAGAGGCCGCTCAGGCGGCCGCAAGCCCAAGCTGGGAGAGAAGCAAGTGCGGGCGATTAAGGCGCTGCTGCGTAACCCCGATATCCTGGTGGCGGACGTTGCGCGTCGGTATGGGGTTTCCCGAACCACGCTTTACAAACATGTCGGCGTTATAGCCCCACGAAGCCAATGATTGTGGCAAAGCTTTCGGCTCGATCCGGAGCCTGGGCGGTCCGCTAGAGACCAATTTATTAATATTTGCCGGCGGTAGGATAGGTCTGCGGCGCAGGTTTTATTCGAATTAATACGATCGTACGTCGCGGGCCTGCGATGCGACGATCGAACAAAGGGAACGACTAAGGGTGCTTACCGGAGAAATTCGCAATCAAGTTGACCAGATTTGGAATGCCTTCTGGTCGGGCGGGGTATCCAATCCGCTGTCCGTGATCGAGCAGATCACGTATCTGCTTTTCATAAAGCGACTCGACGATCTTCAGACGCTGGAAGAGAACAAGGCCGCTAACCTCGGTATAGCTATTGAGCGGCGCATCTTCCCTGAAGGGAACGATGAGCAGGGCCGGCCATACTCCGACCTTCGTTGGTCGCACTTCCGAAACTTCGAAGCTCGCGAAATGATGAGCGTTGTGGGCGAGCGAGTCTTCCCCTTCCTTCGGGAAATGGGCGAGAAGGGGTCTAGCTACGGCCAGCACATGAAAGATGCTCGGCTCGGGTTCAGCAACTCGGCCCTGCTCGCCAAGACCGTGGATATGCTCGACAAGATTCCGATGGAGGATCGCGATACTAAAGGCGACCTCTACGAGTACATGCTTGGTAAAATCGCAAGCGCAGGTACGAACGGACAGTTCAGGACTCCGCGGCACATCATTCGCCTAATGGTGGAGATGACGCGCCCCACGCCGGAGGACGTAATCTGCGACCCCGCCGCTGGCACCTGCGGCTTCCTTGTTTCGGCAGGAGAATATCTCCGCGACAATCATCCGAAATTGTTTCGGGACGAACGCCTGCGCAAGCATTTCCACGGCAATATGTTCCATGGGTTCGATTTCGACCCGACCATGCTACGCATTGGCAACATGAACATGACGCTGCACGGCGTCGATAACCCGGATATCAGCTACCGAGACAGCCTGGCGCAGGAACATGATAGCGACGCTGGACGCTATTCGCTGATCCTTGCAAACCCGCCCTTTGCCGGATCGCTCGACTATGAAGTCACGGCCAAAGACCTCCAACAAATCGTCAAGACCAAAAAGACCGAGCTTCTGTTCCTCGCGCTCTTCCTACGCCTGCTCAAGACCGGTGGGCGCGCTGCTGTGATCGTGCCTGATGGCGTGCTGTTCGGTTCGTCGAAGGCTCACCAGTCCTTGCGCGAAATGCTGGTCGAGAAGCACAAGCTTGAGGGTGTGGTGAAACTGCCCTCCGGCGTATTCCGCCCCTATGCGGGCGTGTCCACCGCCATCCTGTTCTTCACCAAGACCGGCGTGGGTGGAACCGAAAGCGTCTGGTTCTATGATCTTCAAGCCGATGGCTTCTCACTGGATGATAAGCGCACGGCGCTGCTCGACGATGCAAAGCTGGGCGTGCTGCCCGCATCTCCCCTCAGTGGGAACGATCACGCCAAGAACAATCTGCCCGACGCTTTGGCGCGTTGGTTGCGCCGGGCAGAGGGGGAGCTTGAAAACCCGCGCACCGCGCAAAGCTTCTGTGTGCCCAAGGCCGATATTGCCGCTACTGGTACCTACGACCTGTCGCTCAACCGCTACAAGGAAGTTGAGCACGCGGAAGTCACGCACGACAGCCCCGCCGACATCATCAACGAACTGCGCCAGCTTGAAGCTGAAATCAGCGATGGCCTCACCAACCTAGAGGCGATGCTGCGATGAGTACATGGCCGATAGTTGCATTGAAGGACTGCGTTCGTGTTGTCGGCGGAGCCACGCCGAAGAGTGGTACCGCCGAGTTTTGGGACGGCGATGTTCCATGGACGACTCCGAAAGACTTGTCGGACTTGGACGGAAAATTCCTTGGCGACACGCCCCGCAAGATTACTGCTGCTGGACTGAAAAGCTGCGCCGCTGAACTGTTACCAGCGAATTCGGTGTTGTTCAGCTCTCGCGCACCGATTGGACACGTCGCAATAAATTCTGTACCGATGGCAACAAACCAAGGGTTCAAGAGCATGGTTCCTGGCCCAAACGTCGACGCGTCCTATCTTTATTGGTGGCTAAAATGCCATCGCTCTCAGCTTGAGTTACTTGGCAATGGAGCGACGTTCAAGGAGGTCTCGAAGGCAATCGTTGAACGGGTTGAAATCCCGCTTCCCCCACTTGGCGAACAGAAGCGGATTGCAGCGATCTTGGATCAGGCGGATGAGCTGCGCCGCAAGCGCCGGCGCGCCCTCGACCGCCTCAACCAACTCGCCCAAGCCATATTTCATGAGATGTTTGGTGATTTGACCTGCAATCCAAAAGGTTGGAAAGAAGCCGAGCTCGAAAGCGTTGTCCGGAAAGGCGACAAAATCAACTACGGAGTCGTTCAACCCGGCGATGATGTAGAGGGAGGGATTCCCCTGATACGCGTTGGTGACCTGCTCAAGCCATCTATAGACCCAGCCGAAATCAAGAAAATTTCATCGGAAATCGAAGCGAATTACAGTCGCTCTCGACTGGCTGGCGATGAAATTTTGATTGGCTGCGTTGGTTCTATCGGCACGGTTGCGTTGGCCCATTCCGGGCTCAAGGGAGCGAATATCGCCCGAGCCGTTGCTCGCGTGCCAGTGGACTCTCAAATTGCAGAACGTGAATTTATAGCAGAGATGATCCGCTCGCCACTAGTTCAACGTTACTTCGCCGCTGAGACGAGAACCGTAGCGCAGCCAACTTTGAACATTGGTTTGATCGTGAGTGCGCCCATCTTCATTCCACCTCTTGAATTGCAGAAAGAGTTTGTGGCGAAAATTTCAGCGCTACGCCCAATAGTTTCAGAAAATGACGCAAGCTTAGATCATATGGGCAATCTTTTCTTATCGATTCAGAATCGGGCTTTCCGGGCAGAGCTCTAACAATGCGCGGCGACCTCAAGACAGCTTGGCCGTATGTGTGGAGTGACATTTGGGTGCGCTTGGCCGAAAGCAAAAGTGCCCCAGTGGAGCTATTTTCCGAGCTTTATCAGGCTTTGATGCCAAAGCCTCGTCCACCCGCTGCGCCGGGCGAACCCGTTGAGTTTGACGATAATGGAAACGCGACCGACCCTGCATACCTCGTTGCACAGGCGGACTACGAAACGGCATTAGAAGATTATCGCCAACAAAAGATTGCTTACGGAAAGGCTTTGACTGCGGGCCGGGAGGAGGCAAGGGTCTGGCTCCGAGAGCGGCTCCAAGCGACGCTGAACACCGAATCCGACGCCGTGATTGCACTGGAAAAAGCCTTTCAGTGCATCGATGATATTGGCGGAGACGATCTCTCTAACCGATACGTCAATCTTGTTGAGGGGTTTCTGCGCAAGTACAGCATTCGCTACGATCTACGCAGGCCGTTTTCCCTTCACCCTAATCTGCCCGGCATCTTCGCGTCGGTTTGGGGGGAGGTGCGCGATCTGTGTTTGCAGGATGCGCGGCTCGAAAGCTCCATTCAAGAATTTGACGATGCGTTCCGCGATCTTAAGTTTGGTCCGAACGCCGGGCGGCTCAAGAGCTGCTTCATCAAGCAGTTCAATATGCTCGAGGCCATTACGTCTCGAAATCCTCATGTGACCAAAGGCGTTCTTTCGGAGATGATTGGCGAGGTGCGATCATGGCCTCATGCAACAGTGAAGCAGGCGGCCGAGAAGATTTACGCATTTCGTGGTGCTTACCCGAACATGGGGCATGGCACCGGCGGCGGCGCACATCGCGAAATTGAACTGCGCGACCTTGTTTCTGTTTCTCTGATGTTGGTTGGGCTGCTTCCCTACCTATCGCACGAGATTGATCCGGAAATCGTGTTTGAGGGCCGTGCATGACCCAGTTCGCCTTCCTGAAAGCTGAATTTTCAGCAGTTTATGACCTAGCTCAAAAGGCGGAAATGGCGGCGCTGTCCGACCCTCGTGGCGCGTGTTTCTATGCGCGCCTGGCACTCGAGGGCGCGGTCAAGTGGATGTACGCCAACGATCGCAGCCTGCGATCGCCTTACGACACGACGCTGTCGGCGCTCATCCATGAAGGTACATTCCGCGCGGTGGCGGGTAATGCGCTTGTCACCAAGGCACGTATTATCAAGGATTTCGGCAATAAGGCGGTTCACGAGACCCGTCCTGTTGCCGCGCAGAACGCTATCACTTGTGTTCGTGAGCTATTCCATTTCAGCTACTGGCTGGTACGCACCTACGCGCGAGGACCCAAGCCGGACGCAGCGCTGACCTTCAATGCCGATGCTCTACCGCGCGCCGTACAGGTCGAAGCTTCTACGCTCGCAAAATTGGAGGCGGTGGCGAAGGAGCGCGAAACGGCTGCACGGCTTCTGGCAGAGGAGCAGGCAGCCCGGGTCAAGAGCGAGGAAGATAAGGTCAGCCTCGACGCTGAGGTCAAACGGCTTCAGGCGGAGGTTGCGGCGGTCAAGGCTGCGAACAAACAGACGGCTGACACCCACGACTATAACGAGGCTGAGACTCGCGACGCCTTCATCGATCTGCTACTTTCCGAAGCTGGCTGGGCACTCGATCAGTCGCGCGATCGAGAATACCCGGTCAAAGGCATGCCTAATCAAGCCGAAGAGGGGTTTGTCGACTATGTGCTTTGGGGCGATGACGGCAAGCCGCTCGCCGTCGTCGAGGCCAAGCGAACCAAGCGCGACCCACGCGTTGGACAGCAACAGGCGAAGCTTTACGCCGATTGCCTTGAGGCCGAGTTCGGCGCCCGGCCGCTGATCTTCTACACCAACGGCTATGAGCATTGGCTGTGGGACGACACGCTTTATCCGCCCCGTCAGGTCGACGGCTTCCTAAAGAAGGACGAATTGGAGCTATGGCGACAGCGCAAGGATGCGCGCCGCGGGCTCACCGCGACGACCATCGATAGTGCCATCGTCGAGCGCTTCTATCAGACCCGCGCCATTCGCCGCGTTGGCGAGGTGTTTGAGAAAGATCGCCACCGCAAGGCGCTTCTCGTCATGGCGACGGGTTCTGGTAAAACCCGGACGGTCATTGCGCTCGTCGATCAGCTCATGCGGGCCAACTGGGTGAAGCGAGTGCTGTTCCTAGCCGATCGCGTAGCGCTTGTAAAGCAAGCGCATAACAACTTCAAAAAACACCTGCCGTCTGCCCCGAGCGCAAACCTGATCGAGCGCCACGATCCGAAGAAGAACGATCATAGCGGCGCGCGGGTATATGTCGCGACGTATCCAACGATGATGGGCCTGATCGACGAGATCCAGAGCGGGCAGCGAAAGTACGGTTCCGGGCATTTCGATCTGATCGTCATCGACGAAGCGCACAGATCGGTCTACCGCAAATATCGGGCTATCTTTGACTACTTCGACAGCTTTTTGGTCGGGCTTACCGCTACGCCGCGCGATGAAATCGATCGCGACACCTATTCGCTGTTTATGTTGGAGCGCGGCGTACCAACCGACGCCTACGATCTCGACGACGCGGTTGGCGACGGGTTCCTCGTGCCGCCGACGGCGGTCTCGGTCCCGCTGAAGTTCATTCGTCAGGGCATCAAATACGACGAGCTGTCGGACGCGGACAAAGAGAAGTGGGATTTGTTGGAATGGGAGGACAAGCTCCCGGGCAGCGATATCGATCCCGGCGCGCTCAACAAGTGGTTATTCAACAAGGATACCGTCGACAAGGTGCTGGAGCACCTGATGACGCACGGGCTCAAAGTCGCTGAAGGCGACAGGCTCGGCAAGACGATCATCTTCGCTAAGAATCACGACCACGCCCAGTTCATCGCCGAGCGCTTCGACGCCAACTTCCCGTACTTGGCCGGGCAGTTCGCGCGCGTAATCGATTTCAAGACCGAGTATGCACAATCCCTAATCGACGACTTCTCAATCCCCGACAAAGCGCCGCACATCGCCATCTCCGTCGACATGCTGGACACGGGCATCGACGTGCCCGAGGTTCTGAACCTCGTCTTCTTCAAGATCGTCCGCTCTAAGACCAAATTCTGGCAGATGATCGGCCGGGGGACGCGTCTTTGCCCCGACCTCTTCGGACTGGGCAAGCACAAAGAGACCTTCCTGATATTCGATTTTTGCCAGAATTTTGAGTTCTTTAGCCTGAATCCAAAGATCACCGATGGCGCTGTTGGCCGTTCCTTGGGCGAGCGCCTGTTCGCCGCCCGCGTTGAGCTTGCCTCTGAAATCCAGGGCCTGCCAGAGATTGACCGGCCAGACGAACTCACACGCCTTGACGCTGACGTTCGGACGCGCCTCTACGAGGAGGTCAGCGCCATGACGCTCGATAACTTCCTCGTGCGCGCCAAGCGTCGGGCGGTCGAGCGCTTCCAGCAACGAGAGGCATGGGAGCTTTTCAGCTCGGAAGACCGGGATATCCTAACCCGCGAGGTTGCCGGTCTGCCGACAGGCTTCGAGGACAACGATACCGCCGCCAAACAATTCGACTTTATCGTCATCACTGGGCAGCTCGCCCTGCTGCGCGGCGAAGCCACGTTCGCGAGTTGCAAGGAGAAGGTCATGGCTCTGACGAGCAGGCTGGAGCTGGTCGCCAACGTGCCAATGGTCGCGGCGCAGATGGCGCTGATCATGGAGCTTCAAACCGACGAATACTGGCAGGATATCGATGCTTGGACTCTGGAGCAGATGCGCCGGCAACTTCGCTCGCTGATCAAACTAATCGAGGCAGACGAGCGTCAGGTTGTTTATACCGACTTCGAGGATGAGATCGGCGAAGGTGCTGCGATCGTACTACCTGACGTGAGTGTTGGTACGGACAAAGCACGGTTCCAAATGAAGGTCCGGCATTTCCTGAAGACCCATGCGGACCACATCACCGTCCAGAAGCTCCGACGGAACGAACAGCTCACGCGACAAGACCTGTCCGAACTTGAACGCATCCTCTTGGAGGAAGGCGTAGGGACGAACGACGAACTGGTCAATCTCGGCGCGGACGGCGGCCTTGGCCTGTTCATTCGCTCCCTCGTCGGTCTTGAGCGGGATGCCGCCAAGGTTGCTTTCGCTGACTTTTTGACGAGCAGAAACCTCAACGCCAACCAGATTGAGTTCATCAATCTAATCGTCGACCATCTGACCGATCGGGGCGCGATGGACCCGCGCCGGCTGTACGAGAGCCCCTTCACCGATTTCGATGATCAGGGAGTGAGCGGTTTGTTCCCGCAAGCCGATGTTCTACGAATCGTTGCTGTGCTCAACGACATAAAAGAGCGAGCAGCGGCTTAGGTTGAAGTAGTAGCTAGGCCGCCCCGACGAGAGGTCGTCTAGGACATCTCCGGGCACGACGCTCGGGGGACTGCCGCTGGAGTTAGGGCAATCTTTTTGCTAGATCCTCAGCTCTTGGGTGGTAGTAACGCATCAACATACGCGGGTCTCTGTGGCCCGTTATCTTTGTCAGCTCGTGCATTGGGAAAATGGATGCCAAGCGCGAGATCGCCTCGTGTCGCAGGTCGTGAAAGCGAAGGTCCGTCAGGAATTTGCCATCCGGTCTCTGTTTGATAGCATTGGACTCATCGACGTAAAGCTTGCGGGCGCGCCCTACTGCGCGCTCGAAAGCTCTCGTTACCCCGTCGCTGCGAATCTCGAATACGCGGCCGGCGTTATCTTCGTCACCTTCGCTTGTGTCATCCTTGGCGTGATTCCGCGCGTCTTTTAGCGCCTGAAGCACAGCAACGGCACGCGACGATAGGGGTACGTCGCGGGCGTCTCCGTTTTTCGTCGACGGCAGGTGCACGACGCGGCGATTTAGGTCCACGTTCACCCACAATAGGGACACGATCTCACCCCGGCGCATCGCGGTTTCGACGGCCAGCCAGATAATGGACGGCAGCAGCGCAGAGCTGCTAGCCTTGGCTACTCGTTCGAGCTCGCCGTCTTCCGCGCCACGCGGCTCGGATTCTTGCCCGCTTACCGTGCATACAGGCGCGGCATTTACAGCAATGCGCCGCGTACGAGCGTTGTTAGGCGGCGGCTTGCGGATTAGTTCGATCGGATTTGAAAGACTGTCCATGCCCCATTCTTTACGGGCGATGTTGAATACATGGGACAGTACCGCCAAGCGACGTAGGACTGTCGCGGGCTTGTACTCCTTCAGCCATTCATCCCGAAGCTTCGCTACGTCTGCGCTGCGAATCGTTGCTAGTGGCCGCTTCGCGAGGTCGACTGCTTTATAGGTCTTCAGAACGGACAATTCCTGTGCGGCCCCCTTCTTTGACAGCGAGATTTCTTCTTCGTAGCGTTTCAGCGCCTCAAAGAGCGTCGTTGCCTCCGCCTCACTGCGGCTGACCCACACGCCGCGCGACATTTCCGATTCGATCATGCTGGCCCACGCTTCCGCCTCAGCCTTTGTATTAAAAGTCTTGCTCTGTGCTGGGTAGCCGCGTCGGCGGACCTGGGCCTCCCATTGGTAGTGGCCACGCTTTCGTATGGTTGGCATTTGTCAGTGTTCGCTCGAATGGAGTGTGGCAAGATTGTGGCAAATAAGCGAGGGCAAAGCTAGGTCGCTTGATTTATATGGCAAGATTTTTACATTCGCAATGCGAAGGTCGGGAGTTCGATCCTCCTCCTCTCCACCACGAATTCCAAAGGGCTCGGTACACACCGAGCCCTTTGTCTTTTCTGCGTCCCCCCCAAACCACATCCCGCATACACTGCTCCTCAATAACCCCGCGAGCGAGCAGCGCACCATGCCCATCCACATCCGCGAAATCGATCACGTCGTAATCCGCTGCATCGACCTCGACGCGATGATCCACTTCTACCGCACCGCGCTCGGCTGCGCGGTGGAAAAAGAGCAGCGCGATATCGGTCTCGTGCAGATGCGCGCCGGCCGCTCGCTGATCGATCTGCTTGCCGTCGGCGCATCCATCGACCGCCCCGAAAGCGGTCAGCCGGGCGCGGGCCGCAACATGGATCACCTGTGCCTGCGCGTCGAACCCTTCGATGCCGCCGCGCTGCGCGTTCATCTCGAGACGCACGGCGCGCGCATCGGCGAAGAGGCACGGCGGTACGGCGCCGAGGGCTTCGGCCCGTCGCTCTATCTGTTCGATCCCGAAGGCAACATGATCGAGCTCAAAGGGCCGCCGGAAGCCTGACGCTCACGCGACCGGCGCCTTCAGCACATTCCAGCGAATCGCCACCGGATCGACCGTCGCGCTGCCAAGCGACGCCTCGCCATCCTGCACCGTCAGTTGCAGGCGCATCGTCCGTTCGGCCAGTTTGCCGAGCGCTTCCGCCACGCCGTCCGCGAGCGACCACACCGTCACGTTCTGCAGGCGCTCGACCTTCGCGCGCACGCCCTGCCACCAGATGTCCGCCGTCTTTCCCGCATACGCGATCACGACCACCCGATCCGCGCGACCGCTCGCCTTCGCAATGCGTCGTTCGTCCGGCTGACCCGCCTCGATCCACAGCTCGATCTGTCCGGTGAGGTCCTTTTGCCAGAGATCGGGTTCGTCGGTATCCGAGAGGCCCTTGCAGAATTCGAGTCGCTCGTCGGCGAACAGACCGAACGCCGCGACGCGAATCATCATGCGTTCGTCCGTCTCGGACGGATGCCGCGCGATGGTCAAGGAGTGGTCGCCATAGTAATGACGGTCCATGTCGGCGATCTGGAGATCGGCCTTGTAGATGGTGGATTTTAGAGCCATGCAGCGATGACACCGGCGCTCGCGGCCGGCGATTCATTGGATGTTAGAAAGCGGCACGGCGCAGCGGCAAAAGCCGCACATCGGACGCGCTGAGCCCGACATTGTGCGGCGAATCGATGTGGAATTGGAAGTGCGGATTGCGCGGCCACCCGAGCGGGCGACCGCGCCGTTCGTACAGCGCGCTCGAATACGATCGCTTATTGATCGATAAAGCGATCGGCGGTCCACATGCCTTGCGTGTCGCTATTGGCGGCATTCACGAATTCGATGTCGTGGCCGACCACGCGCAGCACGCGAAAATGCGAATTCACCGGCGTCGATATGCACTCGTAGCCTTCGAAGAACTGCTGCATTTGCTGATGTTCGCCGGCTCTCGCGTGCTGGTCCGCTGAATCGAATTTATCTTTCGACAAGCAGCCGTACGAGTTGGGCCTGAATTTGAACGTCTGCTGCGGCTGGATCGCGTTGTCCTGCGCGTATGCCGCGGAAACCGCGACAACCAAGCCCACCACGGCGAAGACAGCACTGGCGCGTTTCTTCATGAATAGAGCCTCCGGACTCAAGCCGCGACATTAGCAACGTATATAAAACCCGTTCCGTGAACTCATGCTAAATGAGCGGTGTCGCGTTGCAAGCATATGTTGTGTGCGATCGCAACAAGACGCAATGTCGCAGTTTTTATCCCGGAGATTACCTGCGCTCCCTTTTACGACGAACGGCCGATTAATTGGCGAAAGCGAAAATAAATCCTTCGAAGGAGAGGGTCGGTGCGACGATTTGTCTCGTTGCGCTTTTGGTGCGTCGCAGAAGCGATTCCTGTCGCGCCGCGACACGCGCCTAGCAGTCGATGGCCGGTAGCGGAAGCTAGCCGAAGGGCCTATTGTCACGCACGCCGGTTCGTGGATAAATCGACGGCATTACTCTAGGAGAACTCGGAATGACGCTCGCTCAATGGCTGCCGTTTGCAATCGCTTCGGCGATTCTCGTGGCGATTCCCGGGCCGACAGTGCTGCTCGTCGTCTCGTACGCGCTCGGCCACGGCCGCAAATTTGCCCTCGCCACGACGCTCGGCGTCGCGCTCGGCGACCTCACGGCCATGACTGCTTCGATGCTCGGTCTCGGCGTGGTGCTCGCGGCATCGGCAGAGCTTTTTATGGCTGTGAAGTGGATCGGCGCTGCTTACTTGTTCTATCTCGGCGTGAAGCTGTGGCGCGCGCCGGTCGTCGATACGGATGCCGTCAAGCCGGCCGGCGAACTGCGCACGAGCCGCATACTGGCGCACGCGTACGCGGTCACCACGCTCAATCCGAAAAGCATCATTTTCTTCGTCGCCTTCGTGCCGCAGTTCGTGGATCCGCACGCGGCGTCCGTCTCGCAGATCGCCATTCTGGAAGCCACGTTCGTCGGCATTGCGGCGGCGAACGCGTTCGCCTATGCGCTGCTCGCATCGGGAGCGCGCCGCGCGATCCGCAAGACTTCGGTGCAGCGCGCCGTGAACCGCACCGGCGGCGCGTTGCTGATGGGCGCGGGCGTGTTCGCTGCGGCCTGGAAGAGGGCAGCATGAACGGCATCGACGACTGGACCGCCAGCGCGCGGCGCGTGTATTTTGCGCTGCTCAACGACTGGAACCGGCAGGACGCCGCCGCTATGGCCGGGCGCTTTGCGGAGCGAGGCAGCCTCGTCGGCTTCGACGGCAGCGCCATCGACGGTCGGGCCTGCATTGAGGCGCAATTGACACCGATTTTCACGGCGCATCCCACGCCGCTTTTTGTCGCGAAGGTGCGCGAGGTCAGGCGCATGGCGGCCGGGCAGACGCTGTTGCTGCGCGCGGTGGCGGGCATGTGGCCGCGGGGACAAGACGCGCTCGATCCGCGCTTCAATGCCGTGCAGACGCTCGTGCTTTCCCTTTGCGACGGAGCGTACGCGATCGAGATGTTTCAAAACACGCCGGCGGCATTTCACGGACGGCCCGAGGAAGCCGAAAAGCTCACGGCCGAATTGCGTGATTTGGGGCCGCCGCGCGCGGCCTGACGACGCTACTTCCCGATGCAGAAGCGGCTGAAGATGACGCCGAGCAGATCGTCGGAAGTGAATTCGCCGGTGATCGCGTTCAGGCTGTCCTGCGCGAGCCGCAATTCCTCGGCGAAGAGGTCGAGCACCTGCGATTGATGGCTCGCGTGATCCGCGGCGAGCGCAAGATGCTCGCGCGCTTCGCGTAGCGCAGTGAGGTGCCGTTCGCGCGCGAGGTAGATGCTTTCGGCGCCCGCCTGCCAACCGGCGATTTTCAACAACTGCTCGCGCAGCAACGCGATGCCGTCGCCCGTCTTGGCGGACAGGTTCACTTCGCGCGCTTGGTCGTCGCCGTCGCGCACGGCGGCCGGCGCGCCCGCGAGATCAGTCTTGTTCAGCACGCGGACGACCGGCACGCCCTGCGGAAAGCGTGCAGCAATCGATTCGTCGTCAACAGTCACCCCGGTGCGAGCGTCGAGCAAATGGAGCACAACGTCCGCGCGCTCGATCTCGCCCCACGTGCGCTCGATGCCGATGCGCTCCACTTCGTCTTCGGTCTCGCGCAAGCCGGCGGTGTCGATGATATGCAGCGGGATGCCCTCGACCTGAATCGTCTGGGCGACCTTGTCGCGCGTGGTGCCCGCAATCGGCGTGACGATTGCCAGTTCGGCACCGGCGAGCGCATTCAATAGCGACGATTTCCCAACGTTCGGCTGCCCCGCCAACACGACCGACATGCCTTCGCGCAGGAGCGCGCCCTGCCGGGCATCCGCCAACACGCGATCCAGCCGTTCGCGGATGCGGGTGAGCTTGCCGCGCGCGTCGGCGGCTTCGAGAAAGTCGATCTCTTCTTCCGGGAAATCGAGCGTCGCCTCGACCAGCATGCGCAGCGTGATCACGTCCTCGACGAGCGCGTGAATTTCGCGCGAGAACGCCCCTTCTAAGGAGCGGCCGGCTGAACGCGCGGCGGCTTCCGTGCTCGCTTCGATCAGGTCGGCGACGGCTTCCGCCTGGGCGAGATCCAGCTTGTCGTTGAGAAACGCGCGGCGCGTGAACTCGCCCGGCTCGGCGAGTCGCAGGCCGAAGTCGCGTCCCGCCTCGATCGCCCGTTGCAGCACCAGCTGGAGCACGATCGGCCCGCCGTGGCCCTGCAATTCCAACACGTGCTCGCCCGTGTACGAATGCGGCGCGGGAAAGTACAGGGCAATGCCGCGGTCGAGCGCTTCGCCCTTGCCGTCGATGAACGGCGCGTAGCTCGCGTGGCGCGGCGTGAGCGGCTGGCCGCAGAGCGCCTGCATCGCCTGCTGCGCGGCCGCCTCGCCCGCCCGCCCGAACGAAAGCCGCACGACGCCGATTCCGCCACGCCCCGGCGCGGTGGCGATAGCGACGATGGGATCGGTGTCGTTGGTCAACATGGCGGCGGTGGGAGCGGAGGCGTCGGAAGGAGCCGGCATTGTATCGCGCGGTTCTTGATCCGATTCGCTAGGATAATTCTTGCATTATCTTAAACAAGATACGGTTACGGTTCGCTGTGTGCAGCACCGGCCACTGCGGATCAACGGCCGGTGCTTGTCAGAACTGGTCTCGGGGCGCCGATATAGCTGACATCAGGCAGATAGGCGATTACTCGAACAGGATAAACGACGTCCGACGCGCGCCAGATCTAGCGCAATTGGTTGACGTGTAGGCAGCAATTGCCTTGCACAATTGAACGCATGCCAACACAGCAAGAGAAGGCCGATTTCTCAGAACGGCTCAAATTTTCCATGACCCGCTCGCCCGAGAAGCTGCGGGGCGCGACTGATCTCGCAAACAAATTCAACTTGCGGTACCAGGGCGAGCCGGTATCTCCGCAAACCGCGCATAAGTGGCTCACCGGGCGCTCCATTCCCACGAGCGACAAACTCCAGACGCTCGCTGAATGGCTGAAGGTGGATCTCCACTGGCTGCATTACGGTCCGCCGCCGAGCGGCGGCGTGCAGACCGCGCCCAAACCGCTCGCGCGCGACGAAAGGTACCCGGCGTCCGAGGACACGCTGGAGCTTGCGTCGAAGATCGAGGCGCTGTCGCCGCATCATCGGTATTTGCTGGAAGAGCTCATCGACCAGTTTTATGGGGCGATGAAGCGGTAGGGCGCGCTGGCTGCGACGAAATTTTTCAGTTCTGATCCGCGAGATTTATCTTGCGCCGTTGAGGGCGGGAAGGCTTGCAGCGCAAGGGCCTCGGCTCCGTCCCGCTATGGATACAAACTCGAATTCGAGATCGCAAATTCGAGTTTGGAGACGCGGATTGGAATGTCCACGACACTACCTGCATGGCGACCAATCGTACAAAACAGGCTTTCGCGCGCGGCTTACGGCTGCTGGTCGCAGACGTGGCCGACACCATCCAGCGTGACGTTCCCTATTTCAAGCAGAAGCTCTTCCGCGTCGGACATCCGGACGACCTCGTTCACGCACTCGCGCATGCGGACCCGGACGCGAGCGTAACGCCTACGACCGTAAAAAACTGGTTCGATGCAAAGACGATGCCGCGGGGAAAGAATCGGACGTCGTTGAGCATGCTCCTCGGCCACCGGGGAACGATGCTGTTGAACGGTGAGGACATCACGCCATATGTTTCGACTCGGCTGGAGGCGGCTGAAACCGTACCGTCGTTTCAAAGCTATGAGCAGGAGGACGCATTTCGTCGCGATATTCGTGAGGCAACGGCCGCCGCGTACCTCGTTCTGGCCAAGCTGAACCGGCTAGATGAACGACTCAGCGACCATCTTTCCGGCAGCGCATCGCAAGGGATGAAGCAGTCGTGAAAGAAGCGGTGCGGTAAGCGGTCAAGGCAGCGCAAAAAAAACGCCCGGCAAAGCCGGGCGTCTCCCCATCCAAATGAGCAGCCAAAAACCTCAAGCCACCTTCTTCTTACGCTGTCCCATCATCCGCGTGATGTAGTACTGCTGCGCGATCGACAGCACGTTATTCACCACGTAATACAGCACGAGACCCGCCGGGAAGAAGAAGAACATGACCGAGAACGCGATCGGCATGAACATCATCATCTTGGCTTGCACGGGGTCAGGCGGCGTCGGGTTCAGCTTCGTTTGAAGGAACATCGACACCGCCATCAGCACCGGCAGAATGAAATACGGGTCTTGCTGCGACAGATCGTGAATCCAGCCGATCCACGGCGCGCCGCGCATTTCCACCGACGACAGCAGCACCCAGTACAGCGAGATGAACACCGGAATCTGAATCACCACCGGCAGACAGCCGCCGAACGGATTCACCTTCTCGGTCTTGTACAGCTCCATCAACTGCGCGTTCATCTTCTGCGGATCGCTCTTGAAGCGTTCGCGAATCTGCTGCATGCGCGGCGTGATTTCCTTCATGCGCGCCATCGACTTGTAGCTCGCCGCCGACAGCGGGAAAAACACCGCCTTGATCAGCAGCGTCAAGAGCACGATCGCCCAGCCCCAGTTGCCGACGAAACCGTGAATTTTTTCGAGCAGCCAGAAAAGCGGCTTGGCGATGATCGTCACCATGCCGTAGTCCTTCACCAGTTCCAGACCCGGCGCGATGCCTTCCAGCATGCGCTCTTCTTCCGGACCGGCGAAAAGACGCGCATCGACCGTCACGCTTTGTCCCGGCGCGATGGTCTGCACCGGCTGCTGCACGCCCACGCGGTACAGGTCCGGATCGATCTTCTGGACGTAAATGTCGCGCTGCGCGCCTTCCTTCGGAATCCACGCCGACGCGAAGTAATGCTGCACCATCGCGATCCAGCCGTTGTTCGCGGACGGCTCGAACGTGGCCTTGTTCTTGTCGATGTCGCTGAAATCGATCTTCTGGAAGTGCTTCTGATCGGTATAGACAGCCGGCCCGATGAACGTGTGCGAGAAGCGCGGCGTCTCGACCGGCGTGTTGTCGCGCACGAGTTCCATGTAGAGCTTCGGCGTGACCGGCGCATTGCCGACGTTCTCGATCTTCGTATCCACGTTGATCACGTAGCTGCCGCGCGTGAACGTGTAGGTCTTCACGACCTTCACGCCGCCCTTGACCGGCGACTCGAACGCGAGCGTCAGCGTCTTTGCGTCCCCCGACAGCGACGTCTGGCCCGGCACCGCCGTGAAGACGTCGTTGTGATTCGGGAAGTCGCCGCCGAGCAGGCCCGTGCGCGCGAGGTACGTGTGGTTCGCGGTGTGATCGAAGAGCGTGATGTAGAGGTCGGGCTGCTTGCCGTCGCCTTCTTTCAGCAGCGAGAGCTTCGAGAGCGTGCCGCCACGCGTGTCGATCTCACCGGAATACACGTCCGTCGTGAACTTGACGAGCTGCGAAGCCGCCGTGGCGGGCGGCGTCGAGGTGCCCGGCGCAGCGCCTGCCGGCGCGTTCGTCAGTTCGGACGGCTGCGCGCCCGGCGTAGCCGAGCCCGGTGCCGGATTGCTGGCGGTCTTGGCCGGCTGCGTCGCGCTCGGGAAGAACATCGACGGGCGCCCATGGTCGCGCTGCCAGTTGTCGAACAGCATGACAACTGACACGAAGAAGATGACCCATAGGACGGTGCGTTTGATATCCATGCGTTGTCTCAGTGTCGATCGGTAAGCGCATTTGCGCCGTTTAGTGGTGAATGCTTTTCTTGGGCGGAACCTGCAGCCGGGCTATCCGCCTGATTGGAAGCGGATGGAGAACCGGAGCCACGGGACGGTGTCGGCACGAGATCGACGCCGCCCGCCGAAAAGGGATGGCAGCGGCAGAGCCGTTTTGCGGCGAGATACGTGCCATGCGCGGCGCCATGATACTGGATTGCCTCGCGCGCGTAGTCGGAACAGGAAGGGTAAAAGCGGCACCGGTTGCCGAGCAGGGGGCTGATCGCAACCTTGTAGAAGCGCAACAACGCGATGAGTGCCGTTTGCATAAGCTTCGCGCTGCGCGTTCGGTCTGCCGTGGAAGACAAACCGTCGCTGCCGCGCTTCATGACCCGGAAGGGCCGGATGAATCGTCGACGGCGGGCGCCGGAGGCGGCGCCGCCACGGGTTCGGCCACGCGGCGCGCTGCTTCGCGCACGGCACGGTCGAAAAGTACTTCCAGTTCGCCGCGGCACAGTTCGCGGAGCGGCGGCGAACTGGCGCTCGGCATCGCCTTGCGGTCGATTTTCGCGTGCAGCCGCACGAGGATGTCGAATCCGCGCAGCTCTTCGCGACGCAGCCGGAACGCCTCGCGCGCAAGCCGCTTGATCAGATTGCGCGTGACGGCGCGCGGCGCCTGCTTCTTGCCGATGACGAGCCCGAGCCGCGCTTCGTTGCCCGTGGGTTTGCCGTACAGCACGAAGTGCGGCGAACGCCGCCAGGGGCGCAAACGAAAAACGGATGAGAACTCATCCGTTTTCAGCAGCCTTGCGGCCTTGGGGAACGCGGCCGACGCCGGCAACTCGACGATGTCCTGTTTCAAGACTTCTGTGCGGCGCTCGGCAAGCGGCTCGCCACCTTCCGATGCGTCCGTCTCCGAACGCGACGCGGCTGCGAGCAGCACCGATCTGTATTAGATGGCCAGGCGCTTGCGGCCCTTCGCGCGGCGAGCGTTGATGACCTTGCGGCCGCCGGCGGTCTTCATGCGAACGCGGAAGCCATGGGTGCGCTTGCGGCGCGTCACGGAAGGTTGGTAAGTACGTTTCATGGTGCTCTCACTTGAGTTGATTGACCGCGCGGGCTTGGCTCCAGTGTGGTCACTGCAAGCACGATGGCCGGAGGTTCAGGAATTCTGTTTTCGCGGAACCCGCTATTTAAACCGTTTTCCTATTGACCGTCAATAGTTTAGCGCCCATCGCCGGTGCAACCCGGCTCTTTCGGCCTCTTTCGGCGCGGTGATTTGACCCTGTGGATAACTCGCGCGCCGCGAGGGTTTGGCGTTAGAATCTCGCCTTACTCCCAAATATCCGCCCGCTGCTTCGGCCCGCCGTTCGCCCGCAAACCCTTGCGGCGTAAGCCTCCGGAGCATGCCTGCTTGGCCGTGCCGGGACTTGCCGACCGATCGTATGTCATCGGACGCGTTCGGCAAGCATGGCCGCAGGTGGCGCGCAGCAACCATAACGACCGCACTCGATGAACGATTTCTGGGAACACTGTTCCGCACTGCTGGAGCGCGAGCTCACGCCTCAGCAGTACGTCACGTGGATCAAGCCGCTGACCCCGGTCGACTTCGATGCCGACGCGAGCACGCTGCGCATCGCCGCGCCGAACCGCTTCAAGCTCGACTGGGTGAAGAGCCAGTTTTCCGGACGCATCGCCGACGTGGCGCGCGAGTTTTTCAGCGCGCCCATCGACGTGCAATTCGTTCTCGATCCGAAAGCGACCGCCCGCAGCGCCGTCGGCGGCGCGCCCAACGCTGCGCCGCGCGTGAGCGTCACGCCGCCGCGTCCGCCCGCGCCGGCCGCCGCCCCCGCCGCGCCTTCGGTGGTGGCGCACGCGAACGCGACGGCGCACGTCAACGCGCTCGCGGCCGAAGCCGCGCAGCAGGCGCAGGCCACGCAGGAAGAACAGGTCGATCTCGACCTTCCGAGCCTCGACGCCAACGAAGCCGCCGCTGGACGGCGCACGTGGCGGCCGGGCGGCCCGCCCTCGGCGGGCGGTGAAACCGATTCCGCCTACGAACGTTCGAAGCTCAATCCGGTGCTCACGTTCGACAACTTCGTGACCGGTAAGGCGAACCAGCTTGCCCGCGCGGCCGCCATTCAGGTCGCGGACAACCCGGGCATCTCTTACAACCCGCTCTTTCTGTATGGCGGCGTGGGCCTCGGCAAGACGCACCTGATTCACGCCATCGGCAATCAACTGCTGATGGACAAGGCCGGCGCGCGCATCCGTTACATTCATGCGGAACAGTACGTGTCCGACGTGGTGAAGGCGTACCAGCGCAAGGCGTTCGACGACTTCAAGCGCTACTACCACTCGCTCGACCTGCTGCTGATCGACGATATTCAGTTCTTCTCGGGCAAGTCGCGCACGCAGGAGGAATTCTTCTATGCGTTCGAGGCGCTCGTCGCCAACAAGGCGCAGGTCATCATCACAAGCGACACGTATCCGAAGGAGATCTCGGGCATCGACGATCGCCTGATCTCGCGCTTCGACTCAGGCTTGACGGTCGCGATCGAGCCGCCGGAACTGGAAATGCGCGTCGCCATTCTGATGCGCAAGGCGATTTCCGAAGGCGTGAGCCTGTCGGAAGACGTGGCGTTCTTCGTCGCGAAGCATTTGCGCTCGAACGTGCGCGAACTCGAAGGCGCGCTGCGCAAGATTCTGGCGTACTCGAAGTTCCACGGCCGCGACATCACCATCGAGCTGACCAAAGAGGCGCTCAAAGACCTGTTGACGGTGCAGAACCGGCAAATCTCGGTCGAGAACATCCAGAAGACGGTCGCGGATTTCTACAACATCAAGGTCGCCGACATGTACTCGAAAAAGCGGCCGGCCAATATCGCGCGTCCGCGTCAGATCGCCATGTATCTGGCGAAGGAACTGACGCAGAAAAGCCTGCCGGAAATCGGCGAACTGTTCGGCGGCCGCGACCACACGACCGTGCTGCACGCGGTGCGCAAGATCGCCGCCGAGCGCGGCAACGACGCGCAGCTGAACCACGAACTGCACGTGCTGGAACAGACGCTGAAGGGCTGATGAAGCCGCCGGGCGGCGCGCGGCAGCAGGCGTCGATTGTTGCGCGTGCGGGCCTGTTTATTGGCGAAAACGCCCCCAATTTCTAGGGAGCCGTGCTGTTTTCAGGCACAATACAGGTTTGCCGTCCGCTGGCCTGGACGGTTCTGAAGCGCAAGCTTTCGCGAGTGACCGGCGGGGGGCCGGCAACGCGTGTTACGAGGTTGTCCGGCGGGCGAACGGTGGCGCTACGGTGGCGAACCGCCCGGACAGGCCGTCACATCAATGAAGGAACTCTATGCAACTGGTCAAGACCGAACGAGATAATCTTCTAAGGCCGCTGCAAACCGTGAGCGGTATCGTAGAACGCCGCCATACGTTGCCTATCCTCGCCAATCTGCTCATCACCAAGAACGGCGCGGACGTGTCGTTCCTTTCGACGGACCTCGAACTCCAGATCACCACGCGCGCCGATTTCGGCGTCGGCGGCGATCAGGTCGCCACCACCGTCGCCGCGCGCAAGCTGCTCGACATCCTGCGCGCCATGCCCGCCGGCGAAGTCGCGCTCGACCTCTCCGACAAGCGCCTCACCGTGCGCTCGGGCAAGAGCCGCTTCAACTTGCAGACGCTCGCCGCGGACGAGTTCCCCACGGTCAACCAGGCTACTGACTTCGGCGCGAGCCTGTCGGTTCCCCAAAAGACGTTCCGCCAGCTGCTCGGCATGGTGTATTTCGCGATGGCCCAGCAGGACATCCGCTACTACCTGAACGGCATGCTGCTGGTAGTGGACGGCGATCAGCTGATGGCAGTCGCCACCGACGGCCACCGCCTCGCGTTCTCGTCCATGAAGATCGAAGGCGCGTTCCCGCGTCAGGAAGTCATCATTCCGCGCAAGACCATTCTCGAATTGCAGCGCCTACTGGAAGACATCGACGACACGCTGAAGATCGACATCGCCGCGACGCAGGTGAAGTTCACGTTCGGCCAGGTGGAACTGGTGTCGAAGCTGGTCGAAGGCAAGTTCCCCGACTTCCAGCGCGTGATTCCGAAGTCGCACAAGAACACGTTCGAGATCGGCCGCGAAGAGTTGCAGCGGTCCCTCCAACGCGCGGCCATTCTCACGTCCGACAAGTTCAAGGGCGTGCGCTGCCTCGTCGAACCTGGCCAGCTCAAAATCATGTCCACGAACGCGGACCAGGAAGAAGCGCAGGAAGAACTCGAAATCGCGTATCAGGGCGATACCGTCGATATCGGATTCAACGTCACGTATCTGCTCGACGTGCTCGCGAATCTGAAGGTCGACACGCTTCAGGTGGCGCTCGGCGACGCGAATTCCAGCGCGCTGATCACCATTCCGGAGAACGAGGAATTCAAATACGTGGTGATGCCGATGCGCATCTGACGCGTACGACACCGATCACACTCCAAGGGGCGGCGCGCCCCTTTGGCGTTTTTAAGGTGTTTTGAAAAGTTCGAGCATTTACGAGCAGTTATCGAAGTAGTGTCGAAGCAGTGACGCAGAACCGGAAGAAATCCATGACTGAAAACACACATTCGCAACCCGACAACAGCTACGGCGCATCCTCCATTCAGATCCTCGAAGGGCTGGAGGCGGTGCGCAAGCGTCCGGGCATGTATATCGGCGATACGTCGGATGGCACCGGTCTGCATCACCTCGTGTTCGAAGTGCTGGACAACTCCATCGACGAGGCGCTGGCCGGCTACTGCGACGACATTCACGTGACGATTCACGCGGACAACTCCATCTCCGTGACGGACAACGGCCGCGGCGTGCCCACGGGCCTGAAGCGCGACGACAAGCACGACCCGAAGCGCAGCGCCGCCGAAATCGTGATGACGGAACTGCACGCGGGCGGCAAGTTCGATCAGAACAGCTACAAGGTGTCGGGCGGCCTGCACGGCGTGGGCGTCTCGTGCGTGAACGCGCTGTCGGAATGGCTGCGCCTCACGGTGCGCCGCGACGGCAAGAAGCACTTCATGGAATTCGCGCGCGGCGTGGTGCAGAACCGCGAGATCGTCGAGGAAGACGGCGTGCAGTATTCGCCGATGCCTGTGGTCGGCGATACCGAAAAGCGCGGCACGGAAGTCCACTTCCTGGCCGATGCGACGATCTTCGGCAATGTCGAGTTCCACTACGACATTCTCGCCAAGCGCATGCGCGAGCTGTCCTTCCTGAACAACGGCGTGCGTATCCGCCTGACGGACCTGCGCACCGGCAAGGAAGACGACTTTGCGTTCGCGGGCGGCGTGAAGGGCTTCGTCGAATACATCAACAAGCAGAAGCAGGTGCTGCATCCGACCGTGTTCCACGCGACCGGCGAGCGCGAGAACGTGACCGTCGAAGTGGCCATGCAGTGGAACGACAGCTTCAACGAAAGCGTGCTCTGCTTCACGAACAACATCCCGCAGCGCGACGGCGGCACGCACCTGACCGGCCTGCGCGCCGCGATGACGCGCGTCATCAACAAGTACATTACGGACAACGACATCGCGAAGAAGGCGAAGGTGGAGACCACCGGCGACGACATGCGCGAAGGCTTGTCGTGCGTGCTCTCTGTGAAGGTGCCGGAGCCGAAGTTCAGTTCGCAGACGAAGGACAAGCTGGTGTCGTCGGAAGTGCGCGCGCCGGTCGAGGAAATCGTCGCGAAGGCGCTGGAAGATTATCTGCAGGAAACGCCGAACGACGCGAAGATCATCACGAGCAAGATCGTCGATGCCGCGCGTGCGCGCGACGCGGCCCGCAAGGCGCGCGAGATGACGCGGCGCAAGGGCGTGCTCGACGGCATCGGCCTGCCGGGCAAGCTCGCGGACTGCCAGGAGAAGGACCCGTCGAAGTCGGAGATTTATATCGTCGAGGGCGACTCGGCGGGCGGGTCGGCCAAGCAGGGACGCGACCGCAAGTTCCAGGCGATTCTTCCTCTGCGCGGCAAGGTGCTGAACGTGGAGAAGGCGCGCTTCGACAAGCTGATCTCGTCGGAACAGATCGTGACGCTCGTGACGGCGCTCGGCTGCGGCATCGGCAAGGACGATTACAACCTCGACAAGCTGCGCTATCACCGCATCATCATCATGACCGATGCGGACGTGGACGGCGCGCACATTCGCACGCTCTTGCTGACGTTCTTCTACCGGCAGATGCCGGAGATCGTCGAGCGCGGGTATATCTACATCGCGCAGCCGCCGCTCTACAAGATCAAGGCGGGCAAGGACGAACGGTATATGAAGGATGCGCACGAGCTCAACCAGCACATGCTGAAGCTCGCTCTACAGGGTTCCGAACTGATTCCGAACGAAGGCGCGGACCCGATTTCGGGCGATGCGCTCGGCGAACTGGCGCGTGCGTACCTGCTGGCGCAGGCGGTGGTGGATCGCATCAGCCGCATCTACGACGCGGCCGCGCTCGAAGCCGTGATGGATGGTGTCGTGATCGACCTGTCGACGGAAGAAGCGGCGGCGGCATCGGCGAAGGCGCTGGAAGCGCGCCTGCGTGCCGATCCGCTGAAGCCGGAAGTGACGGTGGAGACGGCCTACGATCAGGTGCGCGAAGTGCGCTCGCTGCACATCAAGCGGCGCCACCACGGCAACGTTAAGGTTTCCGTGTTCGACGAAGACCTGCAACTGACCGCTGACTATAAGCAACTGGTTTCGACGGCGGATACGTTCAAGGGCTTGATCGGCGAAGGCGCGTTGATCAAGCGCGGCGAACGGTCGATGGCCGTGTCGGATTTCAAGAGCGCGATGAAGTGGCTGATCGCGGACGCGGAACGCAACGTGTCGAAGCAGCGCTATAAGGGGCTCGGGGAGATGAATCCCGAGCAGCTTTGGGAAACGACGATGGATCCGAACGTGCGGCGTCTGCTGCGCGTGCAGATCGAAGACGCGATCGCTGCGGATGGCATCTTTACGACGCTGATGGGCGATGATGTGGAGCCGCGTCGGGCGTTTATCGAGAGCAATGCGTTGCGGGCGGGGAATATTGATGTTTGAGGGGGGTGCGAACCGTAGGGTGCCGAAGTAATTTGCTACTGGCGCCACAGTTTTGCTACTGGGCGACAAACTTGCGTCGACTGGCCTACATGGATCGGTGTCGTAGGGGCAGTAGGAGGGGCTCCGAAACATGAGGCTCGACGCGCTCAAGCTTGTGCTGCCACACTGCAGGCAGATCAAACGATTGATCTGGTGCGTCGCCTGAGCCAAGGGACTCGCTACGCGTCGGCATCCGAATTGCCCGGATCGGCGCGACAGCTCATCGCCAAAAGAAGATCTATTTCCAGCGATACTTAGTTGAGGCAACTCGGACCGGGTGCCGGTGTGATGGGTTTAAGAATCGCTCGTTCGAGACATTAGAATATGGCGGACACCGACCTCGTACACAAAACGGACGCCCGACCTCGACGTGTGGAGGCGACCACGCAATCAATTCAGTCCGCCAACAGAATGGTCATATGCTCGGGATGGCTGAAGAAGGGCGGTCTCAAGTGTATGCTTCCTCAGCCCGTTTGAAACCGCGCTTTCAAACGGGCCGGCGTTGCCATATCCGTCAATGGCAAGATTTCGAAGGGTTTAAAAGCTCGCAAGACCCTCAAGGCAATAAACCTTCGCTTTGTTGTCGTCGACACTGCTACATGCATTCAAGACTTCACTACTTTGAAACGTGCGATCGGTTCACTGCGTTTGTCGGATCAGCCAAAATAACGCACGGCGCGATGACAACGAATGAGGAATTGCCGCGACCCCGCGACTTTCCGTCGTGTTTGCGAAAAAGCTTCCATGTGAGGATCTTCAGACATGCGGAATACGATGACTTCATGGCAGCAACAAGCTGACATCACCTCTCCACGAATCTACTTCCTGAGCGAACGCGTCAGTAACGAAGGTAGCGCGGACCAAACGCCGTACTCCTACCCTCAGCCGAGCATTCGCAGTCGCCGTTCGATCTGACCGAACTTTTCGTGACTCTCCTGAATGGCTCTGGCGCTATCACTCATGGTCGTAATGATGCGCTGGAACTCGCGCAGTTGCGGCGCGAAGAAGTCGAGCATTCTTTCGTTGTCGGCTAGGAGATCGTAGATATCCTTGAAGGTGCTGGTAATGACGTCGCCAATCTCGTCCTTGATCTGCTTGAGTTCGGCCTCCGATTCGTGACTCTTGTACATCTTGTACACATCGACTCCCAGCGAAATAGCACCGCCCGCAGGACCAGCCCAGGTTGCGATGGCGCCGGCAAACTTCGTGGCCTGCCACGGCTTGAACCTGATGGCGATACCAGTGAGCTGGCCCAGCAGGTCGCGGGCAGCGAAAATCGTGCCTTTGATGACGCTCGGATTAATCTTCGAGATGCCCTTGAGCACGCCGCTGGCCGATTGAAGTACACCCTCGCTCATCGCTTCGACGAAACTTTCGCTCTTGTCGAGTTGGCGACTGATCTCAACTGAAATGCGATTCGTGACGGCTGAAGACTGTTCGAAAAAGCGATCGACCGCCGTCTTAATATTCAGATTCAGCTTGTAGCCAATGCCGTCTTGCGTATAGCCGATCTCGTCTTCTAGATAGCCGCGAATGTCCTCAAGCGACAAGGGGCGCAACTTGTTTAGCAGCTGCTTTTCCATCGCCTGCAATTCCTTCCCAAGCTCGCCACCAAGCCGATTGACATCCGCGCGGCCGCGGTTAATATCGCTCTTGATACGCTCCGACTCCTCCTGATTCTGCTTCGCATAGATCGCGAGTTCGCCGAGTTGCACCTGAGCCGCGCCAAGCTTCTGCGCAACGACGTCGCGCACGACGTCGAAGCCCGTTTTCGCAATTAGTATCGCAGGCACGTTGTCCTTTAGGATCTGGCTTGTTGTCGCCTTGAGATCATTGATGCGTGAGCGGCTTTCGTAGTGCTCCGGCTTGCCGAACCAGAAATCGAGACCGCGGCCATTCGGATTCGCGGCCACGCACACGATGTTGAGCCGCGCCGACTCGTCCGGCGAAAGAGCCGCCACACGTTGCAGCTTCGACTTGAGATTGTCCCGCTTGATCGTGGCCTGTTCCGTATAAAGCGAGTGTTCGGTCAGGTCCGTCACCTCGTCCATTTTATTGATGACAAAGACCGTGGAAGTGAGCTTGTTGAGGTCACGCAAAACCCATTTGGCTATCTCTCCATGGCTTTCCTTGAGCGGATTTGTGGCATCGACCACGTACAGAATCAGGTGCGCCTCTGAAATATAGCGGCGCGTCAAATCCTCATACATCGCCGTTTGGCCGTTGAGTGTCTTCTCCTTGTCGCCGAAGAGTCCCGGCGTATCGACGATTTCGCATTCTCCCGGCAGCCCCTCCGGTCTGTACACGGCGAGCCGGTCGGAAGATTCGTCCATGTCGATCTTCATGTCGCTCATGATGCGCCCGAGCCATGCGGCGACGACGCTCGTTTTGCCATCTGAAAACGCACCGAGCAGCGCAATACGCAACACGTCGCTTTCGATCGATGCCAAGGCGGAGCCGATCTTGTCCAGATCTTGATGCACGTCCAGCCCCAATTCACCTAGCTCCACGAGGAGTTCGCGCAACTGGTTCAACTTGCCGACGGCAGCGTCCTTATCAACGCTGAATTGCTTGAATTGTTCCATAGGGCATGTTTTCGAGTCGAGTTTTGATGTTTGACATCGCGGCAATCTGCTGTTCAATGACGACGAGTGGGCGCACGAGTTTTGCATGCAGCGCATCGACCTGTGCAAGCACAGAATTCCCCATTTCCCTGCGAATCGGGCCGGCGATTCTTGCCACTTCGCCTGAGAGCTTACTCATGACCTTACTACGCAGATCTTCGATCTGGTTCTGCACCTGCGCTTGGGCCTTGCGGATACGTTTTTCCTTGCTGATGAAGACCCCGACCACGCTCATGAGTGCGCCGATGGCAGCACCGGCAATCCCACCGATCAAGGTGCCGATGACAGGAAATGCCGAACCGATGGTTGCGCCTGTGACGGCATACGAAGCGATATTTAACGCAATGCCGCGCCACTCCTTGAGGCTCTGGCTCATGTCCAGCTGCTCGACCCGGAACGCCGCAGCGCGGCCGTCAGCCTCGAGCTTCTTGTCTTGCAGGAACTGCAGGCGCTGAACGTCGACAATCAATCGCTGCATGGCGTCGCGGGCACGCTCGTGAAGCTCTTCGAGCAAGGTTGCAAGGTGCTTCTGTAAATCCTCGCCCACATTGATCAGTAGAGCCGCGGACGCACGCTTGAGCTCCGACGCAATGACCTCGTTCTCGCCGTAATTTTTCTCAACGATCGTGTCGGCACGCTCGCTAAGCGCGTTGAAGAAGTCGGACCAGCGGTTGGATAATCCATTGGCCAGCAGTCGCTCAAAGATGCTCAACGATGTCTCGACCAGGTCACGACAGTCCTTGAAACTCCCCGACATGTCTTTCACGAAGCGCCGATGATCCGCGAGCGCGGTTTGCAGTTCCGCAATGTTCGCCCCCAACAATTGGCGCACTTTCACCTTGTTGCTTTCGATAATATCTTCGCGGAAAGTGGGCAGCTTCGCATCAACCAGTTTCGCGATAACACCAAGCTGGCTGAACTCGAACATCGCCTCGTACGAAGCAAAATGCTTGCGGAAATTGCGTTGCTGGATGACGAGATCCTTGTCTCGCGTTGGGTGAATGGTGGTCCTGCCGGTTGCGCTGTTCACCGCGAGCGAAGCAAAGCCGATCAGCCCCTGCACGCAGTTGCCGGGCAGTAGCACACCCTCGGGAAGCACGGTATCGAGCACGCCGACGGTCTGCTCAAGCGCGGCGAGCGCGCCGCCATGCGATTCCAGCGACTCTCGATCGCTTTCAAACTCGTAGGAATCGGCGTTTCCGCGGACGTTCACGAGCGGATATACCTGCGTGCCCCAGCGCAGATACGAGCGGATCTTTTCGGCAGTGGCTTTCTCGGGCTTCTTGTTCGTGCCGTTGACGTAGACGACGAGGTGCGCCTTCGCGACCGCTTCCTCTACCATCTTCGTGTAGCGGTCCTCGTCGCCCTCGATGCCGGGCACGTCGAGCAACTGGAAGGTCTTGCCCTTGTGATTCAGCTGATAGACTGTATTGCCTTTGGTAAAGTCCGCCTCGCCGGTGCCGATAATCTGGCCATCCACGCGCGGCGCGGCCAGCCGACTCGCTTCTAGCGCGACCACCGCCTCATGGAACGCCGAGAGCGACGCATTAACCAGACTGTCTACCGCGTCGGTGGCAGAGCGACTGCGGAATAGTGGCGCGCGCGTAGCGTTTACGGTCGCAGGCGCGCATGAGGGTGCGGTGCGGATCCCGTCTTCATAGAGCGCCTCAGTTTCTCCGCTAGCCGTGGTCATAGCAGGCCTCGAAGCACAAGTGTGAGCGGCACAGTGAGCGTGCACCCTGCGACAACGCCGCCAAGTACACCCAGCCAGACCTTGCGTCGCACACGCGCCGACGATTCCGCTTTCACCATGCCAGCGAGCGCTGCTGCGCTTTGCCTGATGTCGGCAATTTCCGCCGCATAGTCGCTGCAAACGCGGTCCATGTTTTGCCGGACCTGCTCGACGTGGTGCTCAAGCGCCTGTTCCAAACGCGCGACGTCGTAGGCCTGTTCGCGCAGCAGTTGCTCGCGCGATTCTTCGTTGAAGAGAATGCGCAGGGACTCGATGATGGTGCTTTTACCGGCATTCGTCTCACCGAAGAAGGCGAGCGTGAATTTGTCCCACTCCGCGAATTGCTGGAGATCGGCCAGCTGCCGGTCGAAGCGCGCTTGAATCCTGCGTAGCCGTTGCAGCATGTTGCCGATTTCCTGCTTCCCTTGTTCGTGCTCGACATTCAGTTCAGCGATGTCGACGATGGCACCTGCGATGCTTGCAGAGATGTCGGTGTACAGTCGATTGAAATCCTGTTCAGGATGCATGTTGGTTGACAAGATGATTGATAATTAGAAGGGAACCGACGTTGTCGGAGGCGCTCGCCCTATTGCGTGATGACGTCCTTCAACTTGCCCGACAACTGTTCGGACGGCGTCGCTTCAAGCCGCCGTAATTTCCGCGTGCAACAGCGGGGGCCAAGATATTTCATGCGCAGACTAGGGATCAGGACATCGCTATGCGGGGCAAATGTAGGTTTCCCCCCACATTGAGGGCAATTCAACGTACAGGGCGCTGGACGCACTAGCATCTCGCTTCGGACCGCTTATTAACCAAACGTCACAAGGTATTTCCAACCCTCCATTTCATACAGGTAAGTCTGGTTATCCCTGGTGCCCATCAGACTTGACCCAATCAGCATACGCCCCGACTGCCGCTGTCCTCACCATAGCGGCCACAAAGACAATCGCAATGCGGCGAGATGGTGCAAAGGGGGGCAATGGAAAACTCGGCAGACAGAAGCCGGACGTCAGTCACTGGAACGGGCGAGACACGACCATCTCTGCAACGGGCTTCGCGTATCCGCGGGCGTCACGCATTCGCAGCATCGCGCGATTGCAGTCACGACATGCGGGATGCGTTTGTGATGATGTCCGCTTGTCACGAACGCGGGCTCTGGCGCACTCGCATCGGCCCAAGCTAGTGCGACCATGCCGCGCGCGTCCAAGTTGTGCCACTGCTAAAAGTCGGTGACATATGTCGTCAACGGCCGTAGACCACGGCGAGGTAGCGCGCGACAGCGGTTATGCCAATCAGCAGCGAGTCTGTTCATCGTCATCCCACTGGTTAATTAGCGAGGTCCACCGTTTGCCATTCGACGAAAAGCATCCGTTCGACCTCGAGCATTGTCGTTTCGTACGTCTGAAGCATGTCGGAAAGATCTGTCTGGTCAAGTAGGTCAACAGAATGCAGCTTGGCGTTCTCTCGCGCTTGCGCATTGAAGAACTGATTTGTGACGCAGACCTTTTCGAACGAGACGTTCGGGTGCCTACGCCGGTAGAAGGCTTCACCGGCCACCACTTCTTTCACCGCGTCCCAGCCAAGTTTCGTACCATCAGTTCCACTGGTTTTGGCCTGAATGAGCTGGCCTCGTGCGCCGTCGATTGCCACGACGTCTACACCGTTATCATTCGTGCCCGGCGTCCGGTAGCAGTGGAATCCACGCTTACTCCAGAGTACGCCGACAAGACATTCGAAATGCTGCCATCCCATACGAAGCGCCATATTTAGAGTGATGCGTTCATCCAGGTCACTCGTCTGTGAACGCGGCACCACGTCTGCGACGTTGAAGTCCCCCGGCGCCACGTCCCCGGCACCGTTCAACATGTCCTCTGATAGCCCTCGTTTGTGGGCAAGCAGTTGGTCAAGCTTGACGTCGAACGTCGTGAAATCGTCCGCCCAGATAGTTGGATAGTAGACGTACACCGGCTTCCTCTGATTGATGCGGTAAGCGCGGTCGGTCGCCTGATCTTCCTTGGCCGGATTCCAAGTGCGTGAGTAGTGAACAACATGGTTCGCGGCCTGAATATTCACGCCGAATCCAACGGCCACCGGCGAAAGCACCAGGACACCGAATCCCGGCGCTTCTTGGAAAGCTTTGATTCTTTTCTGCCGACTGGCGACGTGAGACGATGAAGCACTCGTGTCCCCGTTGATGATGTCGGGACGATAGCTAAACTCCGCTTCGATGTAGTGCTGCAAAAGTCGCTGGATTTCCCGGAACTCGCAAAAGACGATTGCCTTCTCGCCCTTCGCCCTAACCTCGGAAAGCTGCTTGAGCAGCCAATCGAGCTTTGGAGATTTCGCGCGATATTCCCTTATTGGCTCAGGTTTGAACACGCTTAGACCATGCGCTCTCGGGTCGGTACACACTAGCCTGAGATAATGAAGCAGTCCTAGATGATTCTTGAACGGCGTGGTATGGTCGGGTTCCTTGCGCCTTTTGAAACCATCCACCGCTTTTGCGTAAAGCTTGCGCTGAGCACCAGAGATCGGGAGCCGCCGACACTCTTCGACCACGATTTTCGGAGGAAGTCCTGTATCGACTTCAGTCTTCAGGCGCCGGAGAATCTGCGGTGAAATGCGGGCGCGCAGTTCTTCGACGCGGGACTTTTCTTCATCCGTCTTCGCTTCAATTGGCTTGCGGTAGCGCTCACCGAAATCGTTCAGTGCGCCCAGCAGACCCGGCTGCACGTAGTCGAAGAGACACCACATATCAGCCAATGTGTTTTCCACCGGTGTCCCAGTGCAGGCAATTCTGAAGGCCGCGTTCTGCTTCTTCGCGGCCCTGGTCACCATTGCGGCCGGGTTCTTGATTCGCTGAGCCTCGTCACACACCATCATCGACCACTTTTGCGCGGCGAACGAAAACTCCAGGTCGCGCAATGTTTCGTACGTGGTCAAAACCACCTTGGCGTTGCCAACCCAATCAGGCCTCAGAAACTTGACCAGACCGTCCTCCGTCTGCAGACGTTGATCGATCTGATTGCGCGGAACGCGAAACTCGGCAAGGTAATCGCCATAAGCAGTCAACAAGGGCAATGTACCCGGCTCAAAAAACTTGTCGGCTTCCTCGGCCCAGTTTTCCAGCAATGAGACAGGCGCGACCACCAGCATGGGATCGATATTGGCGTCGATCTCGAGCAACCAGGCCATGAGCGCCAGCAATTGGAAAGTCTTGCCTAGGCCCATGTCGTCGGCAAGGATAGCGCCGCGAACCTGATATTCGGTTTGCAGAGAGAAGAGATGCTGCATCCAGGCGAGGCCTGTCTGTTGGTGCGGCAGCAAAGCGAAGCCCGGGCGAATGCTTTGCGGAAGCTTCGGACTTGCGGGTACCGACTGTAGCGCCTCCCGACGCAACTCCTCGTATTCGAGTGCCTGAATATTCGCGCGCAGAACAAGTTGCTTCCTTGCGTTCTGTGTACTGGGTTTTTTGCGTTGATCTTCTGGGTCGAACGGCTTTCCCGATTCCAAATCGGAGAAGAGCCTTCCGAACGTTGAGACGATTTCTTTCGCATCCGACAGCGAGATCGCGTCCTTGACCCAAGGGACATCGATCTTCGCTAAGCCCTTCGCTTCGGCTTCCCGTACGTCGTCCTTCAGTTTCTCAATGGCCAGCTTGTTGGTAGGTACGGCTACCGGATCGCCACCGTCTTTTGGACGATAAACGATGACGGGCAGGATGTTCTCGGGAAACCACCCTTCACCTTCATCCTTCTTCGCGATGTATGGGGAATGGTACGGCTTCTCGATTCCGATCGATTCGATGCGCGTGGAGTAGGCTCCCAGGTCATGGACCTGCGCGTAGGAGACCAGCGTTGGAGGGGTGCGACGTTGTGCGAGCGCAGCTGACAAGTCCTGAAGGTGTTGCTCCGAGTCGCCCTGCAGAGCGAGGTCGTAGCCTTGCCAGGCGAGCAGTTGGTGCCCAAGCGCGAGAGACCTGGAAAGGGCCCCCACAAACTTGGATAGCTGGTCGTCGTCGAGCCAATGCGTCTTCGAGGACGTCGGTCCGCTTGCCACGGCCGATTCGACAAGCAGGCCGACTCGCAGTGGATAACCCGCAGCGTCGCGCTCGAACGTCGGTACGAAACGTTCATAGTCGAGACCTGCGTCTTCCCGGGCGCGCTCGAATTGAGACTCTTCGATGACGTCGACGGCATCAGCGCCCAACGCCGCGTAAGGATTGAGCAAAAATGCTTGTGCCCGTGAGCCCGCGACGCGCCGGCCAGGCATACGCTTGATCTCACGAAGCACCGTCTTGACTTTCGGCGTGACCAGAACCTGGACGATTCCCTCTCGCGTCGTGATGTCATATCGGTCACGAATGTCGCGAACTCTATCGAACATGTCGAGCCAGTCGTCTGGCGCGCCGTCGAAGCTCGGCTCGATCTCGACTACGTGGTCGTCGGCCACATCCACCGACCGCCTCAGCCCTATATTGAGCTTTTCGGGACTCAGCACCACCGAGCGATAGAGAAAATCGTCAAGTCCTGCATCGGCGTCGAGCGCCAGCTTGCGAATCCGTCCCCAACCTTGGCGGTTGGACAAATCAGAGCGTTCATCGTCACCTCGGCGCGAGAACGTAACCACCGCATTGAAGAGCGTCCAGTGCGCGGGGCGCATCAGCATCTCTGCGGTACCTTCCGACATTACTGGCCCCGTGAGAGTGCCTTGAAATGGGCGGCCACCATCAATGCGCCATCCATCGATGGCAATAGCAAACTCACGGTCGCTCAGCGAATGGCTACTCCGCAGGTACGGACGGAAGTCGGCAAACGGTGGAATCTTAAGACCGTCGCGCAACTGCTCGTAGTCTTGCCGCGCGAGGATTTCATACACCGACTGCCAGTCCAGCAGGAACCCGTCCTCGACCGGGTTGGCGAGACCGTCATCGGTGAGTTGCGTGAGGTAACCGCCGAGGAACTCGCCGTCGACCGTTGCACCTGCGCTTTCCGTTCGACGCGTCAGAACGATGCCCTTATCCGACCACTGTCGCTTCCAGGTCGTGCCGTTCGGCGCTTTTGCCTGCTTGAATAGCTTGAACACGGTTTCGCCTTATTTCCACCAGCCTTTGCCCGGCTTTGCATGAAAGCCCCAATCCGCCAGAACTTGGCCGATATGCTCGTCATCCTCGTCTCCACGGACCCACAAGTTTCCGCCAAGCGCAGTCCTGTCATCGATTTGCAAACCATGGATTGCGGCGAATCGCTTCAACGCGACATGCGAGTACGATTCGTGAGTTGCAGTGTGATTTTGCGTCGAGCGAATATTCTCGCGAGACGAGCCCACATTCGCCGGGCGCGAACGTTCATTAGCAGCTTGGCTTCTTGTAGAAGAACCTGAAGTATCGACGGAGGGGAGGATATTGAAACCCTCACGAAGCTTTTCCTCGAACCTATCCTCCCAGCGACTCCAGCCGCGAATGCCATCCTGATGGTTGAGCCACAGCATGCAGTTTGAATGCTTTAGCGAATTCCAATCGTCTTTCGCGAGCTTTAATGTCTGACGCGTATCGAAGGGCAGCGAGCGACTGGCGTCGTAGCCATAAAACGCGTTTCCGAGGCCACTGAACTCCACGGCCACTAACCTACCCATCCTCATGATGAAAGCGTTGTTGGCACCAGAGGCGTCGAGGTCGCGAGTCAGCCCCTTCATTTTCCTGCGCAGCGCGACGAGATCAGGTTCATGAGAATTGCGTGCCGTTGAGCCTAGTGCAAATTCGATGTTGTCAATGGATTTGACATATCGCTTCCAGAACTCCATTCGGCGACGGTCGGCCAGCCCGTCCTCCGCCAGCTTTGTAAAGAAGGTCTCGATAAATTCGAGCTTTAGCCAATCAGAGACCATCGCTCGAGCCGCGGGCGCGACGCCGCCCCAACGCGTCGCATTCGAGGGCAGCCACGGATTGCCCCACCAGGTGACAGCATGGTCGCGAAGTCCGGGATGGAGCGGGGTGCGGGAGACACGGGCATATCGGTCAAGGACCAGAATGGTTCCTCGGTCGCGGAGCACCTCGTTATGGGCCAGCAGGCCGAGCAAGCGAGGGAGCAGGCTGACGAACTCGTTGTCACGAAGCTTCGTTGCACCTTCGACCTGCGTCAGCACGAGCTGGCGCAGAAACCACGACTCCTTTCCGATTTGCAGCTGCTCACAAATTCGGTCGATATGCGATTCGTCGCCGCGCAGTAACTGGCTGACATAGGGAGCGCAGGGCGATTCATCGAAAAGTTGCCGATTCTCGATTGCCGTGTCGACCCACCCGGGCCCTGGTCTGGTGTCTCGTATGTCACGGTTACGGTCGTGGAGATAGTCGCGAAGAGTTAACCAGTTCTTCTTTCCGGCCGGCGCGACATTCGGCGCGTCTACATCATAAGCAAAGTAGCTCTTTGCAAGTCCTTGATAGCAGCGCCTGTATGAGGCAGTCTTACCTCTGTAGCCGTCTACACTGTCGATGACGCGTTGAAAGCGAGGTCGGTCCTCCATGACGCACTGACCCTTTGGGCGGTGCGGAATGCATAAGCCAAACGACAGTAAGTATGCGTCGCGATACGAAGGCACCTCCTGGCTATCCCAGTACCGCCTGACCGCATCGAGCTGAAGGTCGTGGACGGGCGCCCGGCCGCCAGCTGATTTCGCGCGCGCTTTCAGCTTTTCGATGAGCGCGTCGATTTCTCCGCTCAATTGGACCGAGTGTCCTTCCTCGATGACGGACGATTGCAGTAAGGACGCGAGGTAATTGAGAGCATTCATCGCAGTGCGCAGTCGCCAAAATTCCCCAGTTGCACCGGTGCCGGAGCTCTATCTTCGCCAACCCCCAGAAACTCAAGACGCATTTCAACGCGACGGCTCTCCTCGTCCGTCTCTTTTGAGTCATTGAACGAATAGCCGCCGACGAGAAACAGATTCCGTACGTCTTCCTTCTGATCCTCTACGAGCGGACTCGCACCCGCCGTTGCAAACATGCTGCACAGCACCCGCTCACTGCGCTGAAGGCTGAGGTTGAGATTGCTCAGGTATGTGCCGGTTCTGTCCGTGTAGCCTTCGACAACCACGCGTTTTAATACACGCTTGCCCAAATCACCGTTCGCCAACGTCAGGATTTCGGGGACGAATTGACGCAGCACTGCTTCCTGTTCGGGCGCCAGATTTGATTTTCCAAACGCAAAGCGCGCACGATCCCCAAAGTCAATAACGTGCCGGTCACGGTCAATTTTGATGCCGTTGTACCGCTTCGCTGCGCTTTGAAACCGGTCCAGGATAAGCTCGATGTCTTTCCTATGCTGCTCTTCACGCTTTTCTTTCTCCGTTACATTCTTTGTCACGGCGAGCAAAGCTACCCCCATGACAACGAGAAAGAGGACCATCAGCGCGGTCATCAGGTCAGCAAAAGAAATCCAAAAGGGCTTCTCCGCCTCATCACGGCCTCCGCGCCTGACGACGAATTGACGTCCAAACATCGCTTACCTCCTCGCAGGCGCCAAGGTTCCCATAGAGGCAAGCGTCACCTCCAGCTCACCCACTGCGGAAGACAACAACCCGACTGCGGAAGTCAGTTTTGTATGGAACTCGGTGTTTGTCTTATCGAGCGTGCGCTTGACTTCGGTCGCGAAGGCGCCGTGTGCGTCGGCCAGAACGCGACTCACGCCAGCGAGGTATTCGTCAGCCTGTTTCTGCGCCGCGCCAAGGTGTCGGGTGGATGTCTCGATGCGATTGAGAATGTCGCCGGTCAACGCGGCCTCCTTTTTCGCTGCCTCGACAGTGGCACGCAACTCGGTGACAAGTCGACCGATGCTATCGCGGTGAGCGCGATAGTCGCCGAGCAGCTCCTGGATTGCACCCGCACCGCTCGACAATTGCCCGGCCGTCGCAGCGAGCTTGGTTGAAACGTCGGCGGTTTGACCGATGACGCCGGCGACTCGCTCGCCCGCCGCAGCGAAGTTGCGCGACGCCGTGCCCAATGCTTCGACGCCAGCGTGCATGCGGTCCACGGATGACGCTGTGGACTGAGTCAAAGCGTTCACACTTTGCGCCATTTGCGCAGTGGCCGAACTCAGTTCCTTGACAACAGCATCGACGGATTCGGACATCGCTGTAACGGCCCCGGTCGTCCGTTCAGCCATGGCGCTTTCGCGAGCTCGGTTACTTTCGAATACCTCTGCTTGCGCGCCGCTCAGCGCGGTCAGCATTTCCCCGACGTGCGTGCCAAGCGTTTCCAGCGTCGTCTGCAATTTCAGATTGGTCTCCGACTGAGATGTCGCGACCAGTTGGCGCAGCTGCTCGACGAATGCGGCTGATTGCGCGTTCATCGCCTCTTGTCGAGATTCCATCTTTTCGATGGCCTCGGCCATGCGCTGCGCCATTGCATCCGTCGAACGCTGACTGGAAGCTTCGATGTTCGCTACCAACGTGTGCAGGGTGCTGACGGCCTGCTGAATGCTTTGGGCGGTTTGTTGGTTGAGCTCGGTAAGGCCCGAAATCTGACCTCCGAACAGATCATTCAACCGTTGGCTGAAGCTCGTCATTACATCTTGCAGCATCCGCCCGGCGCTTGCGCTCTGGTCACCACTAGCGGTTTTAACCGTCGCTGCGATTTCTTCGAGCGGTCCTTTGAGACCTTGCTGGATGCTTTCCGCAATAGCTTGCCCAAGAGCGGCATTGTTCTGGCGGCCGGCCTCAGCGGCGAGCGCGTAATGCTCCTTGCTCGCCTCGATCTGCGCGCTGGTCAACTCGCGCAACAGCTCGCCCATCTCTTTGACGAGTGCATCCTTGAGGATTTTGGATTGACTGGCCGACTCTTCCGATGCCTTCACCAGACGCGCGAGGTACTCCTCGCCGGCTCCGGCCTCAAAGCACGCGTCGATTGCATGAGCGATCTCCTCGGTACGTCGGTACAGTGAGGCAAGGAGGAGTTTCTCGAACAGCGTGGTTAACATCGCCGCGGCGATTGCTGAGGCCGAAACAAGGAACGCCTCTCCTACGGAATGCATGAGTGACTCGAGACTACCGCGCACGGTTGCCGCGTTCTCGCTGACCTGAAATGCGTGAAGGCCCTCTATGAGTCCGCTGAACGTTCCGATAATCCCGACGCCGGTAAAAATCCCGGGAACGTGCTTGAAAAATTCCGTGCGCAAACGGCTGTCGACGACAACCTGACTGTTGAAGTACAACTCGGCAGGGACCGTGGCACGGACGGCGCGCACCACCATTTGTCCGTCGCGCTCTTCACGCTGGACATGCAGTGATTCTGCGTATTCATTCCAAAGATGCGCGAGCCGACGGTCGCCGGCGAATGCCGCTTCGAACTGCGAAGGATAGTCTCCGCTGTCGAACGCTTTTATGCGCCGCTGGATAGAGCTTAGGCGAAGCAAATGCCTTATTGCCGGGCCGAAGAAAAATGCAATGACAGCAACGACAAGAGTGGCCAGGGACGCGCCCGTGACAAGAGCGGGCGTCGGCACGCCAGCAAATAACGACTGGATATTCAACTTCGGTCTCCCCGACAACGGGCTTGGCTTCTTACAACGTACGCACCACGCGTATCCGCGCGGGCGTCGGTGGTGAATCTAACGGCACGTCGCCGACCGCCGACAGGCCATTACCTTTATTGGCCTAATATTACGGCATATTCCTCCGAAGTTTGAAGAGGAAAAGCCTCAAACGTCGTAGTTCAAGCTTCTGCGCAAACGTTTGTCTTGCGGGGCGTGAAGATTTACGGCTTCCAGTTGATTAGAAGCAGGCGAATGTTGTGTTGTGGATGCCGCCGGGCATGCCGCCCGGACTGCCATAACGCCGTTGAATTCAGAACTTGCGGCCGGTTTTTGCAGGCCCGCAATGGGCTACCTGCACCCAGATAGCGGTTATCAGCCCATCACGGCATACGGAGAACTTTACAACTGTTTTGCGAGCAGTTCGTTGAATGCGCGCTTCGCGCGATACGTCGCCCGAATCATCTCGAGTTCGCTGTCGAATTCTGCGTACTCATCCAGCGTCGCCGTCAGCACGTCGATAGCCCGCACGATGCAATGCTGCCGGTCGTAGCACGCCGTTTCTCACCTCGGGACCATTCGCACGCTGGCTTGAAGCCAGTGGCAATGCCGAGCTGGCTTGCCGCACTGCCACCGCAGCGGCGCCCGTCGCCTGGCATCGCACCCAAGTCTTCCGCGGACAACCGCGCCCCCTCTAATCCCCGAAGCGCCCGCCCCAACCCGCGTACACTTCGGCTTCGAGCCAATCCATCTTGCGCGGGCGCACCCGCGCGGATCGCAATCAAGAGAACTTCCCCATGTTCACCTGCCGAAACCAGTCCTGCCAAGCGGAATGGCAGCCCTCGGACGTCGTCATCAAAAACGAAGGCCAAGGTCTGCTGTTCCGCTGCCCGATGTGCGGCGCGCGCAACTACGTGACGCGCCACGAGTCGCCCGAGGGCGCCGTCTCCTACGAACAAGTCAGCGACATCCCGCCGCGAGGCTCGCATTAACGCCATGACCACCGACACTTCCTTCGCCAACCTGCCGCTTTCCCCGGCGATGCAGGCGAACCTGCAACAACTCGGCTACACGTCGATGACGCCGATTCAGGCCGCAAGCCTGCCGCATGCGCTCGCCGGGCACGACCTCATCGCGCAGGCGAAAACCGGCAGCGGCAAGACTGCGGCCTTCACCTTGCCGCTGCTCGCGCGGCTCGATGCGAAGCAGTTCGCCGTGCAGGCGCTCGTGCTCTGCCCGACGCGCGAACTCGCCGATCAGGTCACGCAGGAAATTCGCCGCCTCGCGCGCGCGGAAGAAAACGTGAAGGTGCTGACGCTGTGCGGCGGAACGCCCATGCGTCCGCAGATCGCGAGTCTCGAGCACGGCGCGCATATCGTCGTGGGAACGCCGGGGCGCATCATGGATCATCTGCAGCGCGAAACGCTTTCGCTCGCCGGGGTCCGCACGCTCGTCCTCGACGAAGCCGATCGCATGCTCGACATGGGCTTCTTCGACGATATCGCGTCCGTCGCGCGGCAGTGCCCGAAGGACCGGCAGACGCTGCTCTTTTCCGCGACGTATCCCGAAGGCATCGCGAAACTGAGCCAGCAGTTCCTGCGCAATCCGCGCGAAATCAAGCTCACTGAGCAGCACAGCAATGCCAAGATCAAGCAGCGGTTCTATCAGGTGGAAGACCACGAGCGGCTGCACGCCGTCGGGCTGTTGCTGGATCACTATCGTCCGGTAAGCACGCTCGCGTTCTGCAACACCAAGCAGCAATGCCGCGACCTGCTCGACGTGCTGCGCGCGCAAGGCTTCGAGGCGCTCACGCTGCATGGTGAGCTCGAACAGCGGGAACGCGATCAGGTGCTCGTGCAGTTCGCCAATCGCAGTTGCTCCGTGCTCGTCGCGACCGACGTGGCGGCGCGCGGGCTCGACATCGCGCAACTGGAAGCGGTCATCAACGTCGACGTGACGCCGGACCCGGAAGTGCATGTGCATCGCATCGGCCGCACGGGGCGCGCGGGCGAGGAGGGCTGGGCGCTGTCGCTCGCGAGCATGGACGAAATGGGGCGCGTGGGCGCGATCGAAGAAGCGCAGCGTGCGGAAGTGGAATGGCATCCGTTGTCGGAACTGACGTCGGCGGAACCGGGGCATCTGAAGCCGCCGATGGCCACGTTGCAGATTCTCGGCGGACGCAAGGACAAGATCCGCCCCGGCGACGTGCTGGGCGCGCTGACCGGCGAAGCAGGCTTCGACGGCGCGCAGATCGGCAAGATCAACGTGATGGATATGGTGACTTACGTGGCGGTGGAGCGCGGCATCGCCGATGACGCTATCCGCAGGCTCGGCGCCGGGAAGCTGAAAGGGCGCAAGGTGAAGGTGCGGCGGATCTGAGCGGCGGGCCTTTCGACGTGGTCGCGTGCCGTGTCAGCGAGGTCGCGCGCGCATCGCGGTTGCGCGCTTTCGAGCCACTCGCGTACCACGGTCGCCGACGTCGCGTCGCTATCACGGTTGAGCGCCGTCGTTCACTTCTGCGCCGCGTGACGAGCGGCGAATCGAAGCGCCTCAATCTAGGCCTGCGCGACGCAAGCCGAGGCGGTGCCGGTTTCGCACGTCACGAGCGGCGCATCTGCGCGCCTCCAACTCACTCCCGCGCCATCCCCGCCGCCGTGCCGGCATCACGCGTCACCAGCCTTAGCCCGCTCGCGACGCTCGCCGCTCCGGCAAAGCCCGCGCCCAGCGAAAGCGCGAGCGCCGGACCGTGCTTTCCCGCGATGCCGAAGCACAGCGCCACGAGCGCCGCGCCCGTCGCCTGCCCGACGAGCCGCGCCGTCGCGACTACGCCGCTCGCGCCGCCGCTTCGTTCGCGCGGCGCGCTGGCCATGAACGCCTTCAGATTCGGCGACTGAAAAAAGCCGAAGCCCGCACCGCAAATCGACATGCGGATGCAGATATCCAGCGCATGCGGATTGGCGGGCAGCGCCGCGAGCGACACCATGCCCGCGCACAGAACGGCGAGCCCGATGCCGCCGAGCAGACCCGGCGGATAGCGGTCGGACAAGCGCCCCGCGATGGGCGCCATCAACGCGACGAGCACCGACCACGGCGTCATCAGAAAGCCGGTTTCCACCTGCGTGCGGCCGAGGACAGTCTCGAAGTAAAACGGCAGCGACACGAACGCGAGTCCTTGCGCGGCGAACGAGCAGACGGCGGTCATCGTCGAGAGCGCGAACATCGGGCGTCGGAAGAGATCGACGGGCAGCATCGGCGCGGGATGGCCGTGCTCGCGTCGAAGCATCAGCGCGCCCGCGACGAGCGCAACGGCCAGCGCCGCGAGCACCGTGCGCGACGGCGCGCGCTGCGCCGCTTCGCCGAGCGCGAAGATGAGCGACGCGAACGTGACGACGTTGAGCGCCGCCGCCACGCGATCGAAGCCGTGCGCGCTGCGCTTCGTCTGCGGCAGCGCGGGCCACGCGATGAAAAGCGCGAGCACGCCGACCGGCAGATTCACCGCGAAGAGCCACGGCCATGCTCCGAGCGACAGCACGATGGACGCCACCGTCGGCCCGATCGCGAACGACATGCCGACGATCAGCGCGTTGAGTCCGACGCCGCGCCCGAGCCGGTGCAGCGGAAACAGCGCGCTGATGAGCGCCGTATTGACGCTCATGATGGCGCTCGCGCCGAGCCCTTGCAGCAGGCGCGCGGCGACGAGCGTCGGCAGCGACCACGAGAACGCGCATATCGCGGATGCGATCGTGAACACGACGAGCCCGCCGAGATAAACGCGCCGATGCCCGACGATGCCGCCGAGCGCCGCGAACGGCAGCAGCGTGGCGACCATCGCGAGCTGGTACGCGTTGATGATCCAGACGGAGGCCGCGGGCGTCGAGCCGAGGTCGGCGGCAATGGCGGGCAGCGCGGTATTCGCGATGGCGGTATCGAGTGTCGCCAGCGCGACGGCGAGCAGAATGGCGGCCATGCCGCGTCGCTCGCGAGGAGTCATCGGCGCATCGGGGTCGCGGGGTGCGGATTGGGCGGGATCGGCGGGCACGTCGTGTTCCGGAAGTAAGCGAACGAAGAATAATCCGAAACGATACGGGAACGCGACGGATCGCGCTCGAACGCGTCGGCGGCGGTTATGCTGTGACGACCACAACGAGGAGACGGAGTATGGCGATTCGAATCGTGCGGCTCGGCTCACCGCGCGCCGACAACGAAGGCTTGCGCATCGGCACCGTTCGCCGGCCGCCGCGCGGCGTGCCGAAAGCCGAGTTCGCGAGCCGCAACTTCTATGATGTGTGGTACCCGAACCTGGCGCCATCGGCGGAACGGGTGGCGGAGGCGCTGAGCGCGCAGACGGAGAAGGAGTGGAGCGCCTTCGTGCGGAAATACAAAGCGGAGATGGCGACGCCGGAGGCGAGCAGGTCGCTCGATCTGCTCGCGGCGCTGTCGCATACGACGAATTTGTCGGTCGGGTGCTACTGCGAGAATGAGGCGCGGTGTCACCGGTCGGTGCTGCGGGAGCTTTTGGTGAAGCGGGGCGCGGAGGTGGTCTGATACGAAGCAAAAAGCCCGGTCAGCTTTCGCTAACCGGGCTTAGGAATTCCTTGGTGGGGCGTGAGTGACTCGAACACTCGACCTACGGATTAAGAGTCCGCTGCTCTACCAACTGAGCTAACGCCCCAACAGAAGCGAAATTATAGCGGCAATATTTCGAAAAGCGCAAGCCCTCCGCGCGAAAATCCGACGCCGCAACGACCCACGCGCCGAACATCGCGCGCCACGACAGCCGTTATCATGACGCATCGCCGAACCATCGTTCGATTCGTCAACTCATCACGGAACAGGAAGACATGGACGAAGCCGCCATCCGCGCGTTGCTGGACAGCATCCTCGCGCCGTGGGTCCGCGAACTGTCGCTCGCGCCCGAAGCCATCGGGACCGACTCCGTCACGCTGCGTCTGCCGTACTCGGAGCATCTGCGTCACGCGGGCGGCGTCATCTGCGGTCAGGTGTTCATGGCCGCCGCGGATACCGCGATGGTCGTCGCCATATCGCACGTCATGGGCGGTTTCTCGCCGATGACCACCGTCTCGCTCAACACCACGTTCATGCGCCCGGTGAAGTCCGGCGACGTGCTCGTCACGGCCCGCGTGATGCGGCGCGGACGCAATCTCGTCTTCGGCGAAATCGACATGCACGACGACAAAGGCGAACTCGCCGCCCACGCCACGACCACCTACGCGCTCATCAACAAAGACCAGTAAGCAATGTTCGATCAAGTCGTATTCGCCGGCGGCGGCAACCGCTGCTGGTGGCAAGCCGGGTTCTGGAACGTCGTGCAGCCGGAGCTGGACCTGCGTCCGCGGATCATCGCGGGCATTTCGGCGGGCGCGGCCACCGCCTGCATGCTCTACACCAACGATGCGCGCTGGGTCATGCGCTATTACGCGGACGTCCTGCGCGACAACACGCGAAACGCCTACTGGGGCAATCTGCTGCGCGGCCAGTCCGTGTTTCCGCACTACCGCATCTACCGCCAGGCGCTGCTCGATATCTTCGCGGATCGCTTCGACGAACTGGCATCGGCGCCGGAGATTCGCATCGGCGTGTCGCATCTGCCGCGCTGGCTCGGCGCGCGCAGCGCCGTGGCGGCGGGCCTGATCGCCTATAACATCGAAAAATACGTGCGCAAGACGCTGCATCCGACGCTCGGTCAGGCGCTCGGCTTTCATCCCGAGTTCGTGACGGCGCAGGAATGCGCGACGATCGAAGACCTGGCCGACCTCATTCTGCAATCGTCGAGCACGCCGCCTTTCACGCCGATCCTGCGTCGCAACGGGCGTCCGGTGCTCGACGGCGGCATGGTCGACAACGTGCCGGTTTCCGCGCTCGACGCGTCGCCGGGCATGGTGCTCGTGATGGTCACGCGGCTGTATCCGCGCGAGCGCATGTTCGTCGTGCCGCACGGGGAGCAGCGGCGTCTTTACGTGCAGCCGTCGCGCAAGGTGCCGATTTCGAGCTGGGACTATACGAGCCCGTCGCAGATGGAGCATGCTTACGACCTGGGTCGCGAGGACGGCGAAGACTTCCTGGAACGCCTGCCGCGTCTTCTGGAAACCGCGTCGCATCTCGCCTGAGTCTCTATGGAGGCATGCCGTGTCGAAGCTGCATCGCTATGAACTGACCGTCGCGTGGACCGGCGATCTCGGCTCTGGCACATCCGCCTACGACGCGTACTCGCGCGACCATCTCGTGCGCGTCGGCACGAAGCCCGCGATCGAGGCATCGAGCGATCCGGCGTTTCGCGGCGACGCCGCGCGTCACAATCCGGAGGAGTTGTTCGTGGCGTCGCTCTCGTCGTGCCACATGCTCTGGTATCTGCACCTGTGCGCGACGAACAAGGTCGTCGTCACCGCCTATGTCGATGAAGCCATCGGCACGATGCAGGAAGAGCGCGGCGGAAGCGGGCGCTTCGTCGATGTGCTGCTGCGCCCCGAAGGTGACCATCGGCGCGGGCGGGGACGCGGCACTCGCCGCGCGGCTGCATGAAGAGGCGCACCGGTACTGCTTCATCGCGAATTCGGTGAATTTCCTGGTGCGCTGCGAGCCGGCTATCGACGTGTCGACGCTCTGAGCGTCAACGGCGGCGCGCGTGCTGAAGCGCCTCGGGATTCGCCACGCTCGACATATCGCCAGCATCGAACGCCAGAATATTCTTGAACGCCGCGCTGAAGTACAGCTCGTAGCTTTCGCGCTCCACGTAGCCGATGTGCGGCGTGCAGATCACGTTTTCCATGCGCAAGAGGCCGTAGCCTTGCAGAATCGGCTCGCTTTCGTAGACGTCCACCGCGACCATGCCCGGCCGGTTGTGATGCAGCGAATTCAGGAGCGCGTTCTCTTCGAGCAATTCGGCGCGGCTCGTGTTGACGAAGAGCGCAGTCGGTTTCATGCGCATGAGATCGTCCGTTTTGACGATGGCGCGCGTTTCGTCGTTCAGACGCAGATGCACGGTCAGCACGTCGCTCTGCTCGAACAGCATCTCACGGCTTTCCGCGATCGCCACGCCGTCTTCGCGCGCCGCCTCCTGCGAGTGCTCGCGGCCGTAGACCAGCACGTTCATGCCGAACGCCTTGCCGTAGCCCGCCACGAGCCTGCCGATTTTCCCGTAGCCCCAGATGCCGAGCGTCTGGCCGCGCAGCACTTGCCCGAGCCCGAAATTCGGCGGCAGCGCGGACGTCTTCAATCCCGACTGCTGCCACGCGCCCTGCTTCAGGTTCGCGACGTACTGCGGAATGCGCCGCTGCGCCGCCATGATGAGCGCCCACGTCAGTTCGGCCGGCGCGACGGGTGAACCGGTTCCTTCCAGTACCGCGATTCCGCGCTCCGTACACGCGTCGATGTCGATGTGGCCGCCGCCCGCGCGGCCCGTCTGGCTGATCATGCGCAATTTCGGGCACTTATCGAGCAACTGCGAACTAATGCGGGTGCGTTCACGAATGAGTACCAGCGCGTCCACTTCCGACAGTCTGCTAGCCAACTGTCCGAGCCCGCGCACCGTGTTATTGAAGACCTTCACCTCATGGTCATCGAGCAGATGGAAGCAGTCGAGCTTCCGAACGGCGTCCTGGTAGTCGTCGAGAATGGCGATTTTCATGGAGTGTGATTGCGTATTGTTGGGCATTAAACCTGCTGCGTCGTCGAACCGGCGATTGAAAGAAGTGCGAATTAACTTCGGGTAATTACCGATAAATCCGTGCAATTCCGCCGAAACCTGTGCTTTATGCGCAGCGTCAATGTCTCGCTGCCATGCGGTGTTATGCTTGATTCCCGCTTGATTCCCGCTTGATTCCCCTCATTCGGCGGCGGATAAAGGTCCGCGTCGAAAAGTGAAAATCGCGGCGCCCATTGCGGAAAACACGGTAATCAGCAACGGGACAGGCCGCTTAGTATCTCTTTTTAACAGTTTGTTCCTTTGCGGCGCAAGCCACTGCAGGAAGCGCCGGGAGGTCAGCAAGAGTCACGCCCCGAGGACGCCGCACTCGGCCGGTCGACCGCATTCGCGTAAGCACTGTCGCGTGAAGCGCCTGCGGTCCCGTCGAAACGCCTCTCGCACGCAGCGTCCGGGCGCACGGTTTTTCATTGCAGAAGAACGGAGACAACTCGATGAACCAGCCCGCAGTAGTCGAACAAAACAATAACAATGCCATCGACGTCGAAGCGCCGGCCTATGTCCGGCACGCAAGACTGATCGAATGGGTTCAACGCGTCGCGGCGCTCACCAAGCCGGAACGCATCGTCTGGTGCGACGGCTCGCAAGAGGAGTACGACCGGCTCTGCGCACAGATGGTCGCCGCCGGCACCATGAAGAAGCTCAATCCCGAGAAGCGCCCGAACTCGTATCTCGCGTGCTCCGATCCGTCGGACGTGGCGCGCGTCGAGGATCGCACGTTCATCTGCTCGCAGCGTCGGGAAGACGCCGGCCCGACGAACAACTGGATCGACCCGCAGGAAATGCGCACGACGCTCGACGGCCTCTTCGACGGCGCCATGCGCGGCCGCACGATGTACGTCGTGCCGTTTTCGATGGGCCCGCTCGGCTCGCCTATCGCGCATATCGGCGTGGAGCTGTCGGATAGTCCGTACGTCGTGACGAACATGCGGATCATGACGCGCATGGGCCGCGAGGTGTACGACGTGCTCGGCGCGGACGGCGAGTTCGTGCCGTGCGTTCACTCGGTCGGCGCGCCGCTCGCGGACGGCCGCAAGGACGTGACTTGGCCGTGCAACGACACCAAGTACATCGTGCATTTTCCCGAATCGCGCGAGATCTGGAGCTTCGGCTCGGGCTACGGCGGCAACGCGCTGCTCGGCAAGAAGTGTTTCGCGCTGCGCATTGCATCGACCATGGGCCGCGACGAGGGCTGGCTCGCGGAGCACATGCTGATTCTCGGCGTCACGTCGCCGCAAGGGCGCAAGTACCACGTCGCGGCGGCGTTCCCGTCCGCGTGCGGCAAGACCAACTTCGCGATGCTGATTCCGCCTTCCGACCTGAACGGCTGGAAAGTGACGACCATCGGCGACGACATCGCCTGGATCAAGCCGGGCGGCGACGGCCGTCTCTACGCGATCAACCCCGAAGCGGGCTATTTCGGCGTCGCGCCGGGCACGAGCGAAAAGACCAACTTCAACGCGATGGCGACGCTCAAGGAGAACGTGATCTTCACGAACGTCGCGCTGACCGACGACGGCGACGTCTGGTGGGAAGGCATGACGGACACGCCGCCCGCGCATCTGATCGACTGGCAGGGCCGCGACTGGACGCCGCAGATCGCGAAGGAAACTGGCGCGAAGGCCGCGCATCCGAACGCGCGCTTCACGGCGCCGGCGTCGCAGTGTCCGTCAATCGATCCAGACTGGGAGAACCCGGCCGGCGTGCCGATCGACGCGTTCGTCTTCGGCGGACGGCGCTCCAATACGGTGCCGCTCGTGACCGAGGCGCGCGACTGGAACGAAGGCGTCTACATGGCCGCGACGATGGGTTCCGAAACCACGGCGGCCGCCGCGGGCCAGCAGGGCGTCGTGCGCCGCGATCCGTTCGCGATGCTGCCATTCTGCGGCTACAACATGAGCGACTACTTCGGCCATTGGCTGAAGATGGGCGAGCGCCTGCAAGCGCAGAACGCGAAGCCGCCGAAGTTCTTCTGCGTCAACTGGTTCCGCAAGGGCGAGGACGGCAAGTTCGTGTGGCCGGGCTTCGGCGAGAACATGCGCGTGCTGAACTGGATGGTCGGACGCATCGAAGGCACGGCGAGCGGCGAGGAACACGCGTTCGGCATCTCGCCGCGTTATGAAGACATCGACTGGGGCGCGCTCGATTTCACGCGCGAGCAGTTCCAGCAGGTCATCTCGGTGAACGACGCCGCGTGGCGCGACGAACTCACCCTGCACGACGAGTTGTTCGCGAAGCTCCAGCAAGGGCTGCCCGACGCGCTGCCTGAAGCCAAGGCGGACATGGAAAAGCGTCTCGCTGCCTGATCCACTCTGCGTTGCATCGCCCGGTGGCTGACGCTGCCGGGCGCGCCTTCCTCCTTCGAAAAGATGACCGAACGGTCATCTTTCTCCGTCCCCCGCATTTCTCAACGATTTTTTCCAAAAACGACGGCGGGTCCGCAACTTCTGCACGAATCTTCGAGTCCTAGGATAATTCTGAATTGCCTTGCAGCACGATTTATAGCCGCGTGGCGGCAGGAGTTGTCCCATGGATCATTTGCAGTCGATGAAGGTGTTCGTTCGCGTGGCCGATCTCGGCAGTTTTGCCCGGGCCGCAAGCGCGATGGACATCTCGAACGCGGTGGCGACGCGCCACGTCGCCGATCTCGAAAGTCGTCTCGGCACGCGTCTGCTCAACCGCACGACGCGCAGCCTTTCGCTCACGGAGTCCGGTCAGGTGTATCTGGAGCGGGCGCGCCAGATTCTCGATGAGCTCGAAGATGTCGAACAGATGGTGGTCGCGCGCAATCACGAGCCGCTGGGTTCGCTGCGCATTGTCGCGCCGGTCGTGTTCGGCCTGCACAATCTCGCGCCCGTGTTGCAGACGTACGCGCAGCGCTATCCGAAAGTCGTGCCCGACGTGACGCTGGTGGACCGCCAGGTCGATCTCGTGGAAGAAGGATTCGATGTCGGCATCGTCATCGCGCGGCAGGTGAAAAGCGCGAGCGTCGTGACGCGACGCCTGACCACGGGCTGCATGACCGTGTGCGCGACGCCCGAATATCTCGAAAAGCACGGCACGCCGACGCGGCCTGAACATTTGCTGGAGCATCCGTGCCTGAGCCTGCCGTCCGAGTATTGGGGCGACGAGCGCGTGTTCACGGGTCCGGACGGCGAAGTGCGCGTGCGTCCGCAGAACGTGATTATCGCGAACAACACCGAGATGCTGCGGCAGTTCGCGTTGCTCGGCATGGGCATCGCGATCTTGCCGAGCTATCTGATCGGCAACGACATGAACCGCAATCAACTGGTGCGCCTGCTCGGCGACTATCAGTTGCCGCAGGTCGAAATCAACGTCGCGTATCCGAGCCGGCGGCACTTGCCCGCGAAGGTGCGCACGTTCATCGATCATCTGGTCGAGCACTTCAGCCAGACGCCGGATCATCAACTCGGCGAGCAGTGGATTCGCGATGGCATCGGCAAGCCGGCGGCCGCGAGCAGCGCGGAAGCTCACTACGCTCACGCCGACGAAGCCAAAGCGCCGCCGCCCGCGCCGCGTTCCCGCTCGATGGACGGCGAACTCGGCCCGAAGCTGGCGAAGCCTTCGCGAACGCGAGGGCGCGTGCCGGCAGCGTCGCCGTTCTGATCGACTGCGCGCCTTCGAGCGCGCACCGGACGAAAAAAAGCCCGCGAATCGCTTCGCGGGCTTTTTGCTTTTAGGCCGGCGCGGGGGATTAACTCGCTTTACGCGCCGCCGTCTTCTTCGCCGCCGCTTTCTTTGCCGGGGCTTTCTTGGCCGCGACCGTCTTCGTGGCCGCCTTCCGCGTCGTCTTCGCGGCTACGGCGACGTCGCTATCGCCTTCGTCCGCGCTGTCGGTCTGGGCGTCGGCGGTCGCGCCGCGCTTCGCCGCCGCGGTCTTCGCGCCCGGCTTCGCCTCCTTCTTCTCGAACTCGAAGCCGATCTTGCCGTCCGGTTGCTTCACGAGATACGCCTTGAAGTTGCGCCCCGTCCGCGACGACTTGAAGTTCGTCAGCAGATCGGTGCTGCCTTCGTTCAGCAGCTTTTCCATCTGCTCGCGCGCGATCTCCTGTTGCAGGATCACCTTGCCCGAGCGGAAATCGCAGGTCTTCGGATTCGCGACCGAGTTCTCGCACACGAAACTCATGCCGTGCTCGAACACGCGCGACTGGCACTTAGGACACGCGCCGACCGGCGTCTGCTCCGAGAAATCGGGCGGTTCGCCGTCCTCGCCGCCGGTGTCTTGGCCGAAATCGAACTCCAGCTTGAAGTTTTTGATCTCGTCGTCGAACGCGAGCTTGAGAATGGCCGAGAACGGACGACCCATCTTGCTGCGGAAACCCGACAGCGGACCGATGGTCTTCTCGCGCAGCAGTTCCTCGACTTCCGGAATCTCGAACTGACGCCCGCCCGGGATTTTCGAAATCGAGAACTCGCACTTCGTGCAGGCAAAGCGCCGGTAGTTCTCCTTCACTTGCGCGCCGCAATTCGGGCACGGCGTTTCGAGCGTCGCGTAGTCGCCGGGAATCGTGTCGGAGTCGTATTCCTTCGCGCGCTTCACGATGGTCTGCGTCATGCGCGCGATTTCTTGCATGAACGCATCGCGATGCAGGTTGCCGCGTTCCATCTGCGAGAGCTTGTGCTCCCATTCGCCGGTCAACTCCGGCGCGGTCAGTTCCTCGACGCCGAGCCCGCGCAAGAGCGTCATCAACTGGAACGCCTTGGCGGTCGGGATCAGTTCGCGGCCCTCGCGCACCATGTACTTCTCGCCGAGCAGCCCTTCGATGATGGCGGCGCGCGTGGCCGGCGTGCCCAGGCCCTTGGCGGCCATCGCCTCGCGCAGTTCCTCGTCTTCGACGAGCTTGCCCGCGCCTTCCATCGCCGACAGCAGCGACGCCTCGTTGTAACGCGCGGGCGGCTTGGTGACGAGCCCATGGGCCTCGACCTTCTCGACGTCGACCGTTTCGCCCTTCTGCACCGGCACGAGATTGCCCTCCTCGCCCGCGGCTTCGCGGCCGTAGACCTGCAACCAGCCCGGCTCGACGAGCACCTTGCCTTCGGTCTTGAAGTGATGCCCCGAGACTTCGGTGATGCGCGTGGTGACGAGGTACTCCGCCGCCGGGAAGAACACCGACAGGAACCGCTTCACGACGAGGTCATACAGCTTCTGCTCGGGCTCGGACAGCGCCTTGGGCGCTTGCAGCGTCGGAATGATGGCGAAGTGGTCGCTGATCTTCGAATTGTCGAAGATGCGCTTGTTCGGCTTCACCCAGCCCTTGTCGAGCACTTGCTTGGCAAACGGCAAGTAGTTGTTGCTCTCCTTGAGCATGGTCAGCGTTTCTTTGACCGTGCCCAGATAGTCTTCCGGCAGCGCGCGCGAATCCGTACGCGGGTAGGTCAGCACCTTGTGCTTTTCATACAGCGCCTGCGCGAGCCCGAGCGTGTTCTTCGCCGAGAAGCCGAAGCGGCTGTTGGCTTCGCGCTGAAGGCTCGTCAGATCGAACAAGAGCGGCGACATTTGCGTGGACGGCTTCGACTCTTCCGTCACCGTGCCGGTCTTGCCGCGGCACGCAGCGACGACCGATTCCGCCGCCGCGAGACTCCACAGACGCGAGTCGCGCTGCTCGGGATCGTTCTCGACGCGCTTGAACTTCGGGTCGAACCAGCGGCCTTCGTAGAGGCCCTTCGCCGCGATGAATTCCGCGCGCACTTCCCAGTAGTCGCGCGGCACGAACCGGCGAATCTTCTCTTCACGTTCGACGACGATCGACAATGTTGGCGTCTGAACGCGGCCGACAGTCGTCAGAAAGAAACCACCGCCCTTGCTGTTGAACGCGGTCATCGCCCGCGTGCCGTTGATGCCGACGAGCCAGTCCGCCTCCGAGCGGCAACGCGCGGCGTCGGCGAGCGGCTGCATGTCGGCGTCGCTGCGCAGATTCGCGAAGCCTTCGCGGATGGCGGCGGGCGTCATCGACTGAAGCCAGAGGCGCTGGATAGGCTGCTTCGCTTTGGCATGCTGCGCGATCAGGCGGAAAATCAGCTCGCCCTCACGCCCCGCGTCGCATGCGTTGATGAGCCGGTCGATATCCTTGCGCTTCAGCAACTTGGTCAGGACCTTCAGCCGGGATTCGCTCTTCGCGATGGGGTTCAGATCGAAGTGCGGCGGAATCACCGGCAGATTCGCGAAGCTCCATTTGCCGCGCTTGACGTCGTATTCCTCCGGCGCGGCAATTTCCAGCAAGTGGCCGACCGCGGACGAGAGCACGTAGTCGTCGCTCTCGTAGTACTCGTCATGCTTGGTGAAGCCGCCCAGCGCGCGCGCGATGTCGTTCGCGACGGAGGGCTTCTCAGCGATGATCAGGGCTTTGGACATGACTCAATATGGTTGGGAACTGGCAGCGGCCCCGTTTGGACCGCTTTAACGACCGCTTTATAGCACACGGTTTGCGCCGTGCGCGTCGCGGTTTCGATAACGACGCCCGGCGAAGCGGCGTCCGAGCGCGTTTCGGACGCCGCAATCGGACCGCGCCGGTTCGTTTTGTCTACGCCGTAGCAAGCGCCGGGCGCAGCTTGGGCGCGCCGGTCATGTCGGGCAAGGCGGTGAGGTCCGTGAGCATGCGCTCGACGATGGAGACCTGCGGCAGCACCGTGCCGAAAAATCGGGTCGTGACGGAATCTTCGATCAGAATGGTCGGGAAATTCTCGACGTCCAGGTCATCGAAGCGGTCCGCCTGGTTCTCGATGTCGATCCACGCGAAGCAGATGTCCGGATGCGCGTCAGCCAGCTTATTGAAGCCCTCTCGATAATCCCGGCACGTTCCGCACCACTCCGCGCACAGGCAGGCGACGAACAGCGTGCCCGGTACGGCGAGGCGTTCGGCGATTTGTTCGGCGTCGGTATCGAGATTGAACGCGGACATGGGCTGGAGACAATCCTTTCTTATGGCGAAGCCGTGCGGCGCAATTTCTCGCGAATGTAGCACGAGGCGGGCTCAGGAGCGTTCGAGCGCCCCGTACCGGCCGCCCGGCAGCGCCGCCGCCAGCCCGGCGAGTTCGAGCTGAAGCAGCGCGCCTTGAAGCGCCGCGCCGTCGAGATCGGTGCGCTCGGCCAGAATTTCAAGCGTCGCCGGTGCGTGACCGAGCGCGGCGAGCACGCGTTCGGCGTCGTCCGTCGGGGCGTCGGCGGGCAGGCGGGCGGACGCCCACGACGCGCTCGGCGCTCGCGGCTTGCTGCGCCGGCCCGATGCGGGCGCTTGAGCGGCCGGGAAGCCGAACTCTTCGAGCACGTCTTCCGGCGTTTCGACGAGCTTCGCGCCCTGTTTGATGAGCCGGTGACAGCCTTGCGACAGCGGCGCGTGAATCGATCCGGGAATCGCGAAAACGTCGCGTCCGATCTCGGCGGCCAGGCGCGCGGTGATGAGCGAGCCCGAGCGCATCGCGGCTTCGACGATCAGCACGCCGCTCGACAATCCCGCGATCAGCCGGTTGCGCTGCGGGAAGTTCGCGGACCGCGCAGGCGTCCCGAGCGGCCATTCCGACAGAATCGCGCCGTCGCAGGCGATTTCGTGCGCGAGCGTGTGGTTGTGAGCCGGATACACGAGATCCGCGCCCGTGCCGATGACGGCGATGGTTCCCGCGCGGCCGTCGAGCGCGCCGCGATGCGCGGCCGCGTCGATGCCGAGCGCGAGGCCCGACACGACGGCAAGCCCGGCATCCGAAAGCGCCCGCGCGAAGCGCCGTGCGTCTTCCGCGCCTTGCGGCGTCGCGTTCCGGCTGCCGACGATCGCCACCGCCAGCGACTGCAGCACGTCGAGCCGTCCTTTCGCGTAGAGCACGGGCGGCGGGTCGGGCAGGGTCAAGAGCGCCTGCGGATAGTCGGCGTCCGCCAACGTGAGCAGATGATTGCCGGGCTCGGACGCCCAATCGCGCACGCATTCAATATAGTCATCGAAAGGAACGCCTTCGATGTCCGCTGGCGGCGCGGTCACGGCATTCGCCGCGCTTTCGTCGGTGGCGCGGGCGAGCGCGGCGAAGCTCTCCGACAGCACTTCGAGCGGGCCGCCGAACGCGCCGAGCAACGTGCGCAGCGCGAGCGGGCGCAAGCCCTTCGCGTGCGCGAGCCGCAGCCAGGCGCGAAATTCGTCGGATTCGGGCGCCGGCGCGGCGCTTTCAGCAAGGGGCGCCGGGTCTGTCGGCAGGGTGTCGGTCGTCATGTTAAGATTTTTGATCCCGTATAAATCAAGAATCGTCGCCCGGCCGCGCTGCCGGTCCGTAGCGACGCTGTCTGCCGCTTGCCGGCGGCGTTGAATCCCGTGGATTCGCCCGCATATCTTCGGCAAGCCGCAAGGCCCCCGCAACCTGGCCGAATGGCCGACTTCACCGCGTCGCGGCGCGTGTAGATAATCCGAATCATGGCTCTGCTCAAGATACTCAACTACCCGGACAAGCGGCTGAACAAGGTGGCGAAACCGGTCGCCGTGGTGGACGACCGCATCCGCAAGCTCGTCGCCGACATGGCCGAGACGATGTACGCCGCACCCGGCGTCGGCCTCGCGGCCACCCAGGTGGACGTGCACGAGCGCGTGATCGTCATCGACGTTTCGGACGCGCACGACGAACTGATGGTCTTCATCAATCCGGAAATCGTCTGGGCGAGCGAGGTCAAGAAGGACTGGGAAGAGGGCTGTTTGTCGGTGCCGGGCATTTATGACGTCGTCGAGCGGCCGGACCGGGTTCGCGTGCGGGCGTTGAATGAGAAGGGCGAGACGTTCGAGCTCGATTGCGAAGGGCTGCTCGCCGTGTGCGTGCAGCACGAAATCGATCACTTGGACGGCCACGTCTTCGTCGAATATCTGTCGCAACTCAAGCAGACGCGCATTCGCGGGAAGATGAAAAAGCTCGAAAAGGCGCTGTAACCGGCGGTACGATTCACGTTTTTGCAGGCGCGCCGAACGGCGCTTTCTCCGATGACTCAATCGCTGCGTGTCGTTTTCGCCGGTACGCCTGAATTTGCCGCCGCCGCGCTCGCGGCCATCCACGCGGCAGGCTTTCCGGTTCCTCTCGTTCTCACGCAGCCCGACCGGCCCGCCGGCCGCGGCATGAAGCTGACGGCCAGTCCGGTCAAGCGTTTCGCGGTCGAGCACGGTCTTCCGGTCGCGCAGCCCACGTCGCTCAGGCGCGCGGGCAAGTATCCGCAAGAGGCGGCGCAAGCCATCGATTTGTTGCGCGCCACGCCGCACGATGTGATGGTCGTGGCGGCTTACGGCCTGATTCTGCCGCAGGAAGTGCTCGATATTCCGCCGCGCGGCGCGATCAATATCCACGCGTCGCTGCTGCCGCGCTGGCGCGGGGCCGCGCCGATCCATCGCGCGATCGAAGCGGGCGACGCGCAAACGGGCATCACGCTCATGCAGATGGACGCCGGTCTCGACACCGGCGCGATGATCCGCGAAGTCCGCACGCCCATCCTTCCGGACGACACCACGGCCACGCTGCACGACCGGCTCGCGCAGATGGGCGCCGAACTGATCGTCGCGGCCCTGCGCGACCTGGAACGCGACGGCACGCTTGCCGCCACGCCCCAGCCGGAAGATGGCACCACCTACGCCGAAAAGATCGCGAAACACGAGGCGGCGCTCGACTGGCGTCGCCCGGCGGACGAACTCGCGCGACAGGTCCGCGCGTTCGATCCCTTTCCGGGCGCGGTAGGCACGCTGGACGACACGGCGATCAAAATCTGGTCGGCGCAGCCGCTCGACAGTGCGCACGGGCAGCAGCCGGGCGTCATTCTGGACGTCTCCGCGGAAGGCATCGTCGTCGCTTGCGGCTATGGCGCGCTCAAGCTGACGCAGCTGCAAAAGCCGGGCGGCAAGCGGCTCGCGGCGCGCGAATTCTTGGCGGGAACGCCTCTGTCGAAGGGGCAACGTTTCGCCGTTCACGACGACGCGCGCAGCATAGAATAAAAAGTCGCTCACGTTTTTCGGGGTCGCCATGCTCGGCATCACAGGTTTCGCCTTCTTTGTTATCGCCGTGTTTCTGCTGAACGTCACGCCGGGGCCGGACACCGCGTACATCGTCGGGCGCAGCGTCGCGCAGGGACGCGGGGCGGGCATCGTCTCGGCGCTCGGCATTTCGGCGGGATGCGTCGTGCATACGCTTGCCTGCGCGTTCGGCCTGACGGCGATTCTCGCGGCGTCCGCGACGGCGTTCACCGTCGTCAAGATCGCGGGCGCGATCTATCTGATCTACCTCGGCGTGCGGCTCATCTTCACGAAGCACGAGGCCGCCAACGACGTGGCATCCGCCAAAGCCAGCGCCAGGAGCGCGCCCAAGTCGCTGCGTCAGCTTTTCACGCAGGGCTTCGTCACCAACGTGCTCAACCCGAAGGTCGTGCTCTTCTTCGTCTCGTTTTTCCCCCAGTTCGTCGCAGCCGACAGCCAGCACAAGACGCTCGCGTTTCTCACGCTCGGCCTCGTGTTCATTGCGATGAGCACCGTCTGGAACAGCTTCGTCGCGTGGATCGCGGGCAGCGTCACGGAACGCTTCTCCGGCAAACCGGGCGTGAAGAAGTGGCTGGATCGCGGCGTGGGCGGCGCGTTCGTCGGTCTGGGCATCAAACTGGCCACCTCGCACCGATAGTTGAATTTTTTGCGGATGCCCCTATCTAACGTTTTGCTTACAATGAGCGTCCCGGCCGCCGTGGCCGGGACCGCCGCGCAAATGGCGCACCGTGTTTAGGGAGAAGGAGCTCCGCATATGTTCAACTGGGTCAAAACCGCGATGCTGATGGCAGCGATCACGGCCCTTTTCGTCGTGATCGGCGGCATGATCGGCGGGTCGAAGGGCATGATGCTCGCGCTCGTCGTGGCGCTCGGCATGAATTTCTTCTCGTACTGGTTCTCGGACAAGATGGTCCTGCGCATGTACAACGCGCAGGAAGTCGACGAAACCACCGCGCCGCAGTTCTATCGCATGGTGCGCGATCTGGCCACGCGCGCGCAGTTGCCGATGCCGCGTGTCTACCTCATCAACGAAGATGCGCCGAACGCGTTCGCTACCGGCCGCAATCCGGAGCATGCGGCGGTCGCGGCGACGACCGGCATCCTGCGCGTGCTGTCCGAGCGCGAGATGCGGGGCGTGATGGCGCACGAGCTCGCGCACGTGAAGCATCGCGACATTCTCATCTCGACCATCTCGGCGACGATGGCCGGCGCGATTTCCGCGCTCGCGAACTTCGCGATGTTCTTCGGCGGCCGCGACGAGGAAGGCCGTCCGGCCAATCCTATCGCGAGCATTGCCGTGGCGATTCTCGCGCCTATCGCGGGCGCGATGATCCAGATGGCGATTTCCCGTGCGCGCGAATTCGAGGCGGACCGCGGCGGCGCGCAGATTTCGGGCGATCCGCAGGCGCTCGCGAGCGCGCTCGAGAAGATTCACGCCTACGCGTCCGGCGTGCCGTTCCCGACGGCGGAAGCGCATCCTGCCACCGCGCAGATGATGATCATGAATCCGCTGTCGGGTGGCAGCATCGCGAATCTGTTCTCGACGCACCCCGCCACCGAAGAGCGCGTCGCGCGTCTCATGGAAATGGCGCGGACCGGGCGCATGTAAGCGCGTCGCGTCGGTAGTCGCAAATACGGCCGCTCCGGCATGTCCGGGCGGCCTTTTTCTTTGCTCCCGGCCCATCGGTTGCCTTTGTGGCGCACGTTACAATCGTCGTTTGATATGCGCGCGCCAGGCGCAAGACCCCATTCCGACATGACAGACAAGCCTCCCCGGCGATCCGCCGCCGCGCACCCGCCGCACGCGCACGCTCGCATGAGCGCGCTGCATCTCGCGCCCGATTCGCTCGCCTTCGCGCTCGACGGCGCGGCGCAAGCCGTCGGCGCAGTGCGGGCCGGTTCGGCATTGCCGGCGGCCATCCAGACCGTCGCGGCGTCGGGCAAGCACTCGGCGGCGCGTGGCGCGATTCAGGACATCGCGTATCGCACGATGCGAACGCTCGCGCTCGCCGATGCGCTCTTGCACAAGCTCGTGCGTAAGGCGCCGCCGCCGCACGTGAGCAACGTGCTCGCGTGCGCGTTCGCTTTGCTCGCGGACGACGAAGCGCACGCCGCGTATGCGCCGTTCACCGTCGTTGATCAGGCGGTGAGTTCCATCGCCGCGCGGCGCGAGTTTTCCTTTGCGAAGGGGCTCGTGAACGCGGTGCTGCGTAACTTCCTGCGCGAACGCGAAGCGCTCATCGCCGAAGCGATGCAAAGCCCGGTCGCGCGCTGGAACTATCCGCAGTGGTGGATCGACGCTGTGAAACGCGCCCAGCCCGACGCATGGGAGCGCATTCTCGCGGCGGGCAACGTGCAGGGGCCGCTCACGTTGCGCGTCAACGCGCGGCACATGAGCGTGAGCGCCTATTTGGACGTGCTGAAGTCCGAAGGCATCGAAGCGCGCGCAGCGGGCCAACACGCGGTTCGGCTGAACACGCCGATGCCGGTCGATCGCATTCCCGGCTTCGCGGATGGCGTCGTGTCCGTGCAGGACGCGGGCGCGCAGCTCGCCGCGCAATGGCTCGATGTTCGCGACGGCATGCGCGTGCTCGACGCGTGCGCCGCGCCCGGCGGCAAGACCGGCCACATTCTGGAACTGGCGAACGTCGAACTCGTCGCGCTGGAAAGCGATGCGACGCGCGCAGGCCGCATCGCGCAGAACCTGGAGCGCCTGAAACTGCAAGCGGACATTCGCGTGGGCGATGCAGGCGATCCGTCGCAGTGGTTCGACGGCGCGCCGTTCGATCGCATCCTGGCGGACGTGCCGTGTTCCGCGTCCGGCATCGTGCGCCGGCATCCGGACATTCGCTGGCTGCGGCGGGCATCGGACATCGCCGCGCTCGTCGCTGAACAACGGCGCATTCTCGCGGCGCTCTGGCCGCTCGTCGCGAAAGGCGGCGAACTGCTCTACGTGACGTGCTCCATCTTCCCGGAGGAGGGCGAAGAACAGGCCCGCTGGTTTGGAGCGTCGCATGAAGATGCGGTACGATTGGACGCGCCGGGGCAACTGTTGCCGACAGCGGCGCGCGCAAGCGCGGGTGCGGTTCAAGCGTCACCGGATGGTACACATGCCGAACGCGCCGGTTCCGGCGAGGCAGAGAACGCAGGTCCGCCGTCGAGTTTGAACGCGGAAACCTTCGCGGATCACGACGGATTCTTCTACGCGCGCTTTCAGAAACGGTGACGATCAAACGCTTCTTTCCGCTTCGGCTCGCGGCCGTCATCTGGACTGCGCTTGCGCTCTGGCTGAGTTTCACGCCGGCTGCGCCCGCCTTCGCCGAGACCATTTCGGTGCAGCGCGCGTCCTTGCAGGCGGACAACAACGGCTGGAGCCTCGATGCGCACTTCGACTTCGATCTCAACAGCAGTCTCGAAGAAGCCGTGAATCGCAGCGTGCCGCTCTATTTCACCATCGACTTCACGCTTTCACGGCCGCGCTGGTACTGGTTCGACGAAGAGCCGGTCACCGTATCGCAAAGCATTCGGCTCTCCTTTCAGCCGCTCACGAACGAGTACCGCGTCTCGACGGGCGGCTTGCAATTGCGCTTCGCATCGCTCAATGAGGCGCTGGCGGTCATCAAGCATGTGGCGTCGTGGCACGTGATCGACCGTAATCAGGTGCATGGCGGGGAAACGTACACCGCATCGGTGCGCATGCAGTTGGATATCGCGCTGATGCCCAAGCCGTTCCAGATCGACGCGGTCAACAACCGCGACTGGAACCTGTCCTCGGATTGGAAGCGGTTCACTTTTACGGCGGCGGAACGTGCGAAATAGATTTCGACGCGGCCGCACGGACATGAAAAGTTTCGTGGTTCGGTTGCTGGTCACCACAGTCGCACTCACGGCGGTTCTGCTGCTCGTGATGCTCGCGCTCGCGAGTGCGAATACCGAATTCTTCGACCGCTATTACGGCTGGCTCTACGCGGCGAACGTGGCGGTGGCGCTCATCTTCATGCTGATCGTCATCAGCCTGACGCTGATTATCGTGTCGCGCGTGCGGCAGGGGCGCTTCGGCACGCGGCTCCTTGCGAAGCTCGCGTTGATCTTCGCGCTCGTGGGCGTGCTGCCGGGCGCGATCATCTACGTCGTGTCGTATCAGTTCGTGTCCCGAAGCATCGAGTCGTGGTTCGATGTGAACGTGGAAACCGCGCTCACCTCGGGCCTGACGCTCGGGCGCGGCATGCTCGAAACGTCGCTCGCGGATTTCAAGAACCGCAGCCGGCAAATGAGCGATCAACTCGCGAGCGCCGATCCGTCGAGCCTCACGCTGACGCTCTTGCGTCTGCGCGATCAGTTCGGCGTGCAGGACGCCGTCGTGTTCGAGCGTCCGCGCGATCAGTACAACCGCGAAGACCTGAACGCGGGCGGACCGTTGCAGCGCGTGGCGGCCCTGCGCACCATCGCGCAGGCGTCGGGGAATTACTATTCGCTCTTGCCCACGAACGAGCCGACCAGCGCCATGCTGAAGGAAGCGCAGGATCGTCCGTTCGGCGCGATCGAAGGCGAAATCGATGGCGACCCGAAGTCGAACGGGCCGAAGGGCGCGCTGCGGCTGCGCGTCATCACGAAGATTCCGGACCCGACGACGACCACCGAATTCCAGCACGTCGACCGCTTCTTGCAGATCGAGCAGCCGGTGAGTCAGGAACTCGCGCGCAACGCTGACGCCGTGCAGCGCGCGTATCGCGAGTATCAGGAAAAGCGTCTCGGGCGCACGGGCTTGCGCAAGATGTATATCGGCACGCTGACGCTCGCGCTCTTTCTCGCCACGTTCATCGCGATGATGCTTGCGCTCGCGCTCGGCAATCAGCTTGCGCGGCCGCTCTTCCTGCTCGCGCAAGGCACGAAGGAAGTGGCCGAGGGCGATTACACACCCAAGCGCGAGATCAATTCGCGCGACGAACTCGGCTTCCTCACGCAGTCGTTCAACGCGATGACGCGCCAGCTTTCGGAAGCGCGGGCGGCGGTCGAAAACAACCGCATCGCGCTCGAACATTCGAAGGCGTATCTCGAAAGCATTCTCGCGAACCTCACGGCGGGCGTGTTCGTGTTCGACCGGCAGTTCCGGCTCACCACCGCGAATCGCGGCGCGGAGCGCATCTTCCGGCAGCCGTTTCGCGCGTTGCAGGGCCATTCGCTCGATCAGATCGACGTGCTCGCCGAATTCGGCGCGATGGTCAAGAAAGCGTTCGCCGAGCGCGATGCGGCGGCCATCGGCAGCGGGCATCCGACGGGGGATCGCGGACACTGGCAACAGCAGGTCGCCGTGACCGTGCCGGGCGAGAACGATCCGCTGACGCTGCTCGTGCGCGGCACGCAATTGCTGAGCGCCACCGAGAGCGACACCGAAGACGCGGAGACCACCGGCTATGTCGTCGTGTTCGACGACATCTCCGACGTCATTTCCGCGCAGCGTTCCGTCGCGTGGGGCGAAGTCGCGCGGCGTCTCGCGCATGAGATCAAGAATCCGCTCACGCCCATTCAGCTTTCCGCCGAGCGTCTGCAAATGAAGCTCGCCGACAAGCTCGCGCCGCAGGACGCCGAAGTGCTCAAGCGCGCATCGACGACCATCGTGAATCAGGTGCAGGCGATGAAGCACATGGTCGACGACTTCCGCGAATATGCGCGCACGCCGCCCGCCGTGCTCGGCAATCTGCAACTGAACGATCTCGTCGGCGAAGTGCTGGCGCTTTACGGCATCGAAGAAGGCAAGAGCCCGATCAAGGTGGACCTCGCGAAGCTGCCCGTGATCCGGGGCGACGCGACGCAGATCCGCCAGGTCATCCACAACCTGCTGCAGAACGCGCAGGACGCCGTCGCCGATGTGCCGGAGCCGCGCGTGCTGCTCGAAACGAGGACAGTAGAATATGGCGAGCCCGATGCCTCGGGTCATGCGCGCGTCGCGGTTCGTCTGAGCGTATCGGATAACGGCGCGGGCTTTCCCGCGCGCATCCTGTCGCGGGCGTTCGAGCCTTACGTGACCACGAAGGCGAAGGGCACGGGTCTGGGACTTGCAACGGTAAAGAAGATCGTCGACGAGCATGGCGCGCGCATCGACATTCGCAATCGGTCGAAAACAGGCGACGTGGTGGAAGGCGCGCAAATCTCGATTCTGTTTCTTCAACTCGCGGACGACACCGCCGCCGATGGCGCAGCGCCTTCGACTCCGGCGGCCGCGAAACACGGAACGACAAAAGCAACAGTGCAGACAAGGGCAGCTTAAATGGCAACCATCCTGGTGGTAGACGATGAAATGGGGATCCGGGAACTGCTCTCCGAGATCCTGAGCGACGAGGGGCACGTGGTGGACGTGGCGGAGAACGCGCAGCATGCGCGCGAATACCGCTTGCAGCAGACACCCGATCTCGTCCTGCTCGACATCTGGATGCCCGATACCGATGGCGTCACGCTTCTGAAGGAATGGGCCGCGCAGGGCAAGCTCACGATGCCGGTCATCATGATGTCGGGCCACGCGACCATCGACACGGCCGTTGAAGCGACGAAGATCGGCGCGCTCAACTTTCTGGAAAAGCCTATCGCGCTGCAGAAGCTCTTGAAGGCGGTCGAGCAGGGACTTGCGCACGGCACGGCCGCGCCGGCTGCGGTAGCAGCGGCCAAGCCCGCGCTGAACGCGGGTTCGTCGGGCGTGCCGATCGCGGCGGCGTTGCCGACGGCTTCGGCGCTGAACGCATCGACGGGCGATTCGGGCGCGGGCGGCGCGGGGCAGAGCCAGGCGGGGCAGACGGCGTCGATCTCCTTCGACATTCCTCTGCGCGATGCCCGCGACGCGTTCGAGCGCGCGTACTTCGAATATCACCTCGCGCGCGAGAACGGCAGCATGACGCGCGTCGCGGAAAAGACGGGGCTGGAGCGCACGCACCTGTACCGGAAACTGAAGCAGCTCGGCGTCGATCTCGGAAAGAACAAGAGCGAAGTTTGAGCGGCAAGGGCCAAGCCGATCCGGACGAAAGCGTGAAAAATTCGGTGAAAGGCTTGAGCACCGTGCCTGTCTCTGATATAGTCTCACTTCTTCGTTGGCCCGGTAGCTCAGTTGGTAGAGCAGCGGATTGAAAATCCGCGTGTCGGTGGTTCGATTCCGCCCCAGGCCACCAGAATGCAAGAAGCCCGAGAGTGTTTTCGCTCTCGGGCTTTTTCATTTTTGTCGTCGGGCGGCGCGATCATGCGCCCGAAGCGCCGGACGGCAACCCCGGCGAACAATCGTTCACCGTGATAAAATCCGCGTCGAATTAAGGACTTGCCTCGTCCTCGGACCGCAAGTCCTTTTCTTTTCGATGCCCGAAAAGCATCGGCGAATGGCCTCGCAGCTTGCTATTGGAGGCATAAAGGCCGCCTGCGTCCGACAAAACGCCACCGGCCTATACTGGATTCGCAGATCGCCGCAGCGCGCGTGTTCAACGCGACGCCGGTTATCGACCGGCCATGCGGCGCACGACGCCAATCTCATACACGGAGTTTTCACGGTGACTCGGATAGACGCGAAGGACAGCGCTCTCGTGCTGTTTTCCGGCGGACAGGACTCGGCCACGTGCCTTGCATGGGCGCTCGAACGCTATAAGACCGTCGAGACGCTCGGCTTCGATTATGGCCAGCGGCATCGCGTCGAACTGGAATGCCGCGACGCGTTCCGCGCAGCGGTCGCGCGTGAGTTTCCGCATTGGGCCGAACGGCTCGGCGAAGACCACATGATCGACTTGTCGGTGCTCGGCGCGATCAGCGATACGGCCATGACCCGCGAGATCGAGATCCAGTCGACCGCGAACGGCCTGCCGAACACCTTCGTGCCGGGCCGCAATCTGCTGTTCATGACCATTGCGGCGGCGCTCGCGTATCGGCGCGGATTGAAAGTGCTCGTCGGCGGCATGTGCGAGACGGATTTCTCCGGGTATCCCGATTGCCGCGACGACACGATGAAGGCGTTGCAGGTCGCGCTGAATCTCGGGATGGAAACGCGCTACGCGCTGGAGACGCCGCTCATGTGGCTCGACAAGGCCGACACCTGGCGTCTCGCGGAAACGCTCGGCGGCGAGGCGCTCGTCGAACTGGTTCGGGTGGAGACGCACACGTGCTATGTCGGCGAGCGTTCCGAACTGCACGAATGGGGTTTCGGCTGCGGCCAGTGCCCGGCGTGCAAGCTGCGCAAGCGCGGCTACGAGGCGTATCGCGCGGGCGAGCAGGTCACCATCGAACCGGTCTGATTTCGAAGACAGACCACAGCCAGATCACACGGACTACAGAGCAGTCATGACGTACGCGGTAAAGGAAATCTTCTACACGTTGCAGGGCGAGGGCGCGAACGCCGGGCGTCCGGCCGTGTTCTGCCGCTTCGCCGGCTGCAATCTGTGGTCGGGCCGCGAGGAAGATCGCGCGGACGCGGTGTGCCGCTTCTGCGACACGGATTTCGTCGGCACCGACGGCGAAAACGGCGGCAAGTACAAGACGCCGACAGAACTCGTCGCAAAGATCGCGTCGCTCTGGCCCGAGGGCGCGGCGCATAAGTTCGTCGTGTGCACGGGCGGCGAGCCGATGTTGCAGATCGACCAGCCGTTCGTCGACGCGCTGCACGCGGCGGGCTTCGAAATCGCGATAGAAACGAACGGGTCGATGGCCGTGCTCGACAGCATCGACTGGATTTGCGTGAGCCCGAAGGCCGACGCGCCGCTCGTCGTGACGAAGGGCAACGAGTTGAAGGTCGTCGTGCCGCAGGACAACCAACGGCTCGCGGAGTACGAGAAGCTCGACTTCGAGTACTTCCTCGTCCAGCCGATGGACGGCCCGTCGCGCGACATCAATACGAAGCTCGCGATCGACTGGTGCAAGCGGCATCCGAAATGGCGGCTGTCGATGCAGACGCACAAATATCTGAATATCCCCTGAAAGACGATCGAGCCGACGTGCAGACGATTACCCGAAAACTCGAATTCGATGCGGGCCACCGCATTCCCGATCACCGCAGCCAGTGCCGCAATCTGCACGGGCATCGCTACGTGCTCGAAATCACGCTGCAAGGCGAACTCGTCGACACGGAAGGCGCGCCGGATCGCGGCATGGTGATGGACTTCGCCGACGTGAAGTCGCTCGCTATGGAGCATCTCGTCAACAAGTGGGATCACGCGTTCATCGTCTATGAAGGCGACGTGAAAGTGCGCGAATTCCTGCAATCGATGGCAGATCACAAGACGGTCGTGTTCGACCGCATCCCGACCGTCGAGAACATGGCGGCGGTCGCGTTCCGCATTCTCGCGGATGTCTATGACGCCCACTATGGCGTCGATCTGAAGCTCAAGCGCGTGCGGCTCTACGAAACGCCGAACTGCTGGGCGGACGTGGAGCGCGCGTAAGCGCTCATAAGCGTTCGTGGCGCGGCGAACGTCCGCGCCGTTGTCACGGTATGATCGCTCGGTGAGTCGGCCAACTCGGGCCGACGCCACGCAGTGCATGTCGATCATCCGGAGCGCAACATGCCGTCACTCTTTCAGTCGTGCCTATTCCTTGCATCGCGCCTGTCGCGCACATTGCGCTCCCACGGAGCCGCGCGATGAGCACCTTCACCAGTCCCCTCAAGCAACGTCTCGCCGATTCCGGTCCGCTCTTCGGCCTGTGGCTGTCGCTGTGCAGCGCCGATGCCGCCGAAGCGCTCGCGCACGCCGGCTTCGACTGGCTGTGCATCGACATGGAACACTCGCCGAACGATAGTCGCGATGTCGTCGAGCAGCTTCGCGCGATCGCCGCCGCGCACTTGCCGACCGAGCCAGTCGTGCGCGTGCCGTTCGCCGAGGGCTGGCTGGTCAAGCGCGTGCTCGATGCCGGCGCGCGCACGCTGATGTTCCCCAACGTGCAGTCGGCGGAAGACGCAGCGCGCATCGTGCGGCTCACCCGCTATCCGACCGAGGCGCAGCTCGATGGACTCCGCGGCGTCGCGGGCGCGGTGCGCGCGGCGGCGTACGGCATGCGGCGCGACTACGTGTCGGGCGCCAACGAGCAGATTGCGACCATCGTGCAGATCGAATCGGTGGCGGCGCTCGCCGCCGTCGATGAGATCGCCGCGACGCCGGGCGTCGATTGCCTGTTCATCGGCCCGGCGGATCTCGCCGCGAGCCTCGGCCATCTCGGCGATAGCAAGCATCCGGACGTGCACGCGGCCATCACCAAAATCGCGGACGCCGCGAAGCGCGCGGGCAAGTGCAGCGGCATTTTCGCGCTCGATGTCGCGAGCGCGCGGCAGTACGCGGAAGCGGGCATCAAGCTCGTTTCGATTGCCGCCGACGTGATGTGGCTCCTGAAGGCGACGCGGCAGGCGTTGCAGGAGGCCCGAGCATGAAGGGCGCTTGGCGTGGCGGCGTGGCGGCGGCAGCGGCTACGCTCGTCTTGATGACGGCGGGCGGCGCGCACGCGCAAGGCATGCCGAAGCCGTCCGACCTGGCGACGCAAAACGCCGTCGCCGATTACAACGCGGGCAATCTCGTCGCCGCGCGCTCGGAGTTTCGTCGCGCGGCGGAGAAGGGCAGCCGGCTCGCGCAGTTCAATTACGCGATGATGCTGCTCAACGGAGAAGGCGGCGCCGCCGATGTTCCCGAGGGCAAGAAGTGGCTGCGCCGCGCGGCCGATGCGAACATGACGCACGCGCAGTACGTCTACGGCAAGATGTACGACGACGGCGAGTTCGTGGACAAAGACCCGGCGGAAGCGCACCGATGGTTCCTGCGCGCCGCGAATCAGGGGCACGTGCAGGCGGAATTGGCGCTCGCGAATCAGTTCCTGGACGGCCGCGGCACCGCTCGCGACAACACGCAGGCGTTCACCTGGTACAAGAAGGCCGCGCAAGGCGGCGACATGACGGCGCAGTATGTCGCGGGATCGTTCTACGAGCGCGGCGGCGATGGCGTCGAGCGCAATCTCAACGTCGCGCGCGCGTATTACGCGGCGGCCGCGGCGCAGGGTGACCCGGCAGCCAAGCTCAAATACCTGCAGCTGAGTGCCGAGATCGAGCAGCAGAAGCCGCCGCCACAGGCGCAGCCGCAGTAATCGCTCGCGGCGTTAGCTTTGCATCAGCCGTTTCTGTCGCGCGACGCTCATGATGAGCCCGACGGCGACGCCCAGCGTCGTCAACGCGGTGCCGCCGTAGCTCATGAACGGCAACGGCACGCCCACGACCGGCAGAATCCCGCTCACCATGCCGATATTGACGAACGCGTAGGTGAAAAACGCGAGCGTAAGCGATCCGGCCAATAATCGCCCGAAGAACGTTGCGCCGTTCGCCGCGATGTACAGCCCGCGCGCGATCAGCGCCATGTAGAGAAAGAGCAGCACGAGCCCGCCCGCGAGCCCGAATTCTTCCGAGAACACCGCGAAGATGAAGTCCGTGTGCTTCTCAGGAATAAACTCGAGGTGCGCCTGCGTGCCCTTGAGCCAGCCCTTGCCGAGCGTGCCGCCCGAGCCGATTGCAATCACCGCCTGAATGGTGTGAAAGCCCTTGCCGAGTGGATCGGATGTCGGATCGAGCAGCGTGCAGATGCGGTGCTTTTGATAGTCATGCATCAGCGGCCAGTTGACTTCCGGCTGGCAGATGCGGTCCTGAAACACCGCGACGCTCGCCACCACGATCACCGCCGCCGCGAGCACCGGCACGATCAGCTTGAAACTGAGCCCGGCGAAATAGATGACGAACACGCCCGCCGCGAACACGAGCACCGCCGTGCCGAGGTCAGGCTGCTTCGCGATCAGGCCGACCGGCAGCATCAGAATCAGAAAGCCGACGATGTAATCCCACCAGCGGATATTGCTCTCGCGCCGCTGGTAGTACCACGCGAGCATGAGCGGCATCGCGATCTTCATGATCTCGGACGGCTGAATGACGACGCCGACGTTCAGCCAGCGTTTCGCGCCCTTGCGCGTCAGCCCGAACGCGGCCACGGCCACGAGCAGCGCCACGCCCACCGTATAGAGCGGCACGGCGAAGCGCATGAGCGTCTGCGGCGGAATGTTCGCGAGAACCCACATCAGGCCGAACGTCAGCATGATGTTGCGCAACTGGTCCTCCACGCGGCCCGGCACGTCCAGGCTGGCGCTGTAGAGCGTCACGATCCCGACGCACAGCAGCAGAAACACGATCAGCGCGAGCGGCCGGTCGAAGCCTGCGAACATGCGCTTCGCGCGCTCGATCCACACGTGCTTGTCGAATTGCAGATGCACTTGCATGCCGATTTCCTTATTCGTCGATGCCGCCGGTCGGCGCGAACGTGCGCACGCCGTTCTCGGCGTTGCCGCGCACCATCGTGGGCGTCGGCTCGGGCGGCGCGCTCTTTTGGCCGCGCTTGCGGCCCGGCGCGGCCGACGCAGGCAGCGCGGCTGCGGGCGCGGACGCGGGGCGGCCAGCCGGCACAGCGGGCGCGGAAGCCGCCTTCGCGACATCGGGATTAGACGCAGCCGACGGCGAGAACGCCGGCGACTGATTCGCCACCGATGCAGGGAGCGCCGCCGCGGCCGGCGGTTGCGTGCCGCCGATCACGGGCAGGCCGGCGTCTTCCGTCGCGGAAGCCGCGGCGGCCACGGCCGCCGCTTCGGCGCCCGGCTTCATCCGGTCCACCAGGTAATAGTCGAGCACTTTCCGCGCGATCGGGCCGGCCGCTTCCGCGCCCCAGCCGCCGTTTTCGACGATCAGCGCCAGCGCGATCTTCGGATTCTCAGCCGGCGCGAACGCGATGAAGAGCGCGTGGTCGCGCAGATGCTCCGCCGTGGCGTGGCCATGATAGTTCGCGCCTTGCAGCGAATAAACCTGCGCCGTACCGGTCTTGCCGGCCGCGAGGTACGACGCGCCCGCGAACACCTTGGCCGCCGTGCCGTTCGTCACCACCCCTTCCATCGCGCGCTTGATGACGTCGATGTCTTGCTGACGCACGGCGATCTTGTCGCTCGGGTCGCGCACGACCGGGCGTATCGCCTTGCTGATCGGGTTCTCGACATCGCGCACGAGGTGCGGCTTCATCACGACGCCGTTGTTCGCGAGCGTCGCCGTCGCGTGCGCGAGTTGCAGAATAGTGAACGAGTTGTAGCCCTGACCGATGCCGAGACTGATGGTCTCGCCTTCGTACCAGCGCTGCTGCTCCGGCTTGCGATACGCCTTGCGCTTCCACTCCGTCGACGGAAGAATGCCGCGCGCCTCGCCCGCGATGTCGATGCCTGTGATCTGTCCGAAGCCCCACGGCTTCATGAAGCCGGCCATCGCGTTCACGCCGAGGTCGCGCGCCAGCATGTAGAAATACGTGTCGTTGGACACGACGATCGCGCGATTCATGTCCACCCAGCCCTGACCCGAACGCACGTCGTTGCGGAACGTGTGGCCGCCGAACGTGAAGTAGCCGGGGTCCTGGAAGCCCCAGCCGGGCGTGCGCTTGTGCAGCGTGAGCGCGGCGAGCGCCATGAACGGCTTGTACGTCGATCCCGGCGGATACGTGCCGTGCAGCGGACGGTTCAGGAGCGGATGGTCCGGCGAATTGTTGAGCGCGTCCCACGTCTGCTGGTCGATGCCATCGACGAAGGAATTCGGATCGAAGCTCGGCGCGGAGACGAACGCGAGCACGTCGCCCGTGGATGGCTCGATGGCGACCAGCGCGCCGCGCTTGCCCGCGAACGCCTGCTCGGCGACCTGCTGCAAGCCGATATCCAGCGACAGCACGAGGTTGTTGCCGGGCGTCGCCTGCGTGCGCGACATCGTGCGGACCGGGCGGCCGCCCGCCGTGACTTCCACTTCCTCGAAACCGGTCAGGCCGTGCAGCTCGGTTTCGTAACTCTGCTCGACGCCGATCTTGCCGACGTAATCCGTGCCCTTATAGTTATTCGCGTCGAGACGCGGATCGTAGTGATCCGAGTTCGCGTCGTTCGCGTCGCTTGCATCGTCGATGCGTTCCTGATCGCGCTGCGAAATGCGGCCGATATAGCCGATCACGTGCGCTGCCGTCGTGCCGAGCGGGTATTGCCGGAACAGCCGCGCGCGCACTTCCACGCCGGGAAAGCGGAAGCGTTGCGCGGTGAACTTGGCGACTTCTTCGTCGGTGAGGCGCGTGCGGATGGGCAGGCTTTCGAAATTCTTCGAGTCCTCCAGCAGCTTCTTGAAACGCCGACGGTCGCGCGAATCGATCGGGATGACTTGCGAAAGCGCGTCGATGACTTCGTCTAGCGTGCCGTTGATCTTCGACGGCGTGATTTCCAGTGTGTAGGCTGAATAATTCTTCGCCAGCACGATGCCGTTGCGGTCCGTGATGATGCCGCGGTTCGGCACGATCGGCGCGACCGAGATGCGGTTCTCGTTGGCCTGCAACGAGTATTTGCTGAAGTGCCAGACCTGCAGATACAGAAAGCGCAGGCCGATCAATCCGAAGCAGACGAACACGAACAGTCCCGCCGCCGCGACGCGCAGGCGGAACTTCGACAACTGTTGCTCGGTGTTCTTGATTTCGGTCATGCAGGTTTCGCGAGTGGTTCGCGATTCTTTCGCGATTCAAGTGTAGTCGGCGCGCGGGCGTTTATCGGCGCCGCGTCGCGCGCGGCGCTCAGATCGGGCGCGTGTCGTCGGGATCGGCTGCGCGCCGTTGCGGCATCAGAAGCAGGAAGCTCGCGATCGGCCAAAGCAGCGCCTCGACGAATCCGTTGATGAGATAGCTCCAGCCGGGAAACGCGGCGCCCGTCATCAGACGGATGATGAAGGGCACGAGATGCGCGCCCACAAGCAGCGGAGCGACGACGAACGTCTGCACCGGCAGCGACATCCACAGCACACGCCGGTGAATGGTGATCGCGCCGTAGGACAACAGCGTGTACGCCAGCGCGTGCTCGCCGAGCAGGTTCGCGCTATGGACGTCCATCAACAGCCCGAGCAGGAACGCGATGCCCATGCCCACCTTGCGCGGCTGCTGCACGTTCCAGAAAAGCAGCACGAGCGCGACGAAATCCGGCACGCCGACGAGCCGTCCCCAGGGCACGAGATTCAGCAGAAACGCGGCGGCCAGGCTGAACGTGATGAAGTACGGATTGACCGGCTGGAGAATGTACTGCGGACGGTTCATCGCGCGGCTCCCGACGATGCGGGTTTCGGCGCATGCGCCTTCTTGCCCGATTTGGCCGCTGCGCTCGACGCCGCTTTCGGCGCGGTCGCCTTCGCCGCAGAACTCGCGGCAGGCGCCGACGCAGCCGCCGCCGCCGACGCGCTCGCCGGCGCCGACGCGGCAGCCGGAGCGCTCGCGCCCGCCGCTGCTTTGGCTGCGGGCTTCTTCTTGCCCTTGTTTTCCTTTGCTTCCTTCGCGGCTGCGGCGGCTTCCACTTCGACCGGATTGGGCGGCACGTTGACGTTGTAGTGCAGCACGAGCAACTGGCGCGCGCCGCGCACCGCCGCAACCGGCACGCAGACGACGCGGGCGAATGCCGTGTCCGCCTGCTTGTCGACGCGCAGCACCTTGGCGACTGCGAGCCCAGGCGGATACACGCCGTCGAGACCGCTCGTCACGAGCTGGTCGCCGACTTGCACGTCCGCGCTGATCGGCACGAAGCGCAGATCGAGCGTGTCGCCCTTCGGCGTGCCGTAGATGACGCTGCGCAGCCCCGTGCGCGCGATCTGCACCGGCACGGCCTGGTCCTTGTCGGTGAGGAGCGTGACTTCCGACTGCATCGGGAAAACGCGCGTGACTTGCCCGATCACGCCTTCTTCGTCCACGACAGGTGCGCCGTCCTGAATGCCTTGCTGCGAACCCTTGCCGATGACGACCTTCTGCGTGAACGGATCGCGCGTGTCGTACTGGATTTCGGCGGGCGTGGTCTGCGTGGTCGCACGCGACTGGAGGTTCAGGAGCGCCCGCAGATGCGCGTTCTCGATGTTCAGCTGCGCGGCATCGCCGGCCTTGATGGACAGTTCGAGATTCTTGTCGGCGAGCTTGCGGTTTTCGCTGCGAAGCGTGGCGCTCGTGACGGCGAGATCGGCTGCGCCCATGAAGATGTCGCGCGGAACCAGCGCCGCGCGCTGCAACGGATAGAGCCCGGCGCCGAGAATGCCGCGCACGATTTCGAGTGTGTTGAAGCGGACGTCCGACACCAGCAGCGCGATGGCCAGCACCACGAAGAAAATGAGGCGTGCGAGCGCCGAAGGGCCTTGCTTGAAAAGTGGCGGCGGACTGTATTCCATGGTCAGCGCCGAGGGCGTGAGCGGGTGAATGATGCTGCAGGCTGTTTCGCTTGTGGCGAGACCTGCCCTACGCTATTTCGACAAAGGCCCGGACTGATGCCGGGCCGTGCGCGCGTCGCGTTACGCGGGATGCTCGAGTGTCTGCTTCGACAATGCGTTCGATACGAACCGCGCGCACGCCGAAGCCGGCGATCACTCGTAAGAGAAGATGCTGCCGAGCTTGTCCATGCGCTCGAGCGCCATGCCGGAACCGCGCACCACGCAGGTCAGCGGATCTTCGGCGACGAGCACCGGCAAGCCGGTTTCTTCCGCGAGCAGGCGGTCGAGGTCGCGCAGGAGCGCGCCGCCGCCCGTCAGCATCATGCCGCGCTCGGCGATGTCCGCGCCGAGTTCCGGCGGCGTCTGTTCCAGCGCGATCTTCACCGACGAAACGATCTGATTCAGCGGATCGGTGAGGGCTTCGAGGATTTCGTTGCTCGAAATGGTGAAGCTGCGCGGAATGCCTTCGGACAGGTTGCGGCCCTTGACTTCCATTTCCTTCACTTCCGAGCCGGGGAACGCCGAGCCGATTTCCTTCTTGATGGCTTCAGCGGTTTGCTCGCCGATCAGCATGCCGTAGTTGCGGCGGATGTAATTGACGATGGCTTCGTCGAACTTGTCGCCGCCCACACGCACCGAGCCTTTGTACACGATGCCGCCGAGCGAGATAACGCCGACTTCCGTCGTGCCGCCGCCGATGTCCACGACCATGGAGCCCGTGGCTTCCGAGACCGGCAGGCCCGCGCCGATTGCCGCAGCCATCGGTTCCTCGATGAGATACACCTGCGATGCGCCCGCGCCGTGAGCCGCTTCCTTGATGGCGCGGCGCTCGACTTGCGTGGAGCCGCACGGCACGCAAATGATGATGCGCGGCGACGGCGAGAACATGCGGGATTCGTGTGCAGTCTTGATGAACTGCTTGATCATCTGCTCAGTGACGGTGAAGTCGGCGATCACGCCGTCTTTCATCGGACGAATGGCTTCGATGTTGCCCGGCACTTTGCCGAGCATTTGCTTCGCTTCCTTGCCGACAGCCTGAATGGTCTTCTTGCCGTTCGGGCCGCCTTCTTGACGGATGGAGACGACTGACGGCTCGTCGAGGACGATGCCCTTGCCGCGCATGTAGATCAGCGTGTTGGCGGTGCCGAGATCAATCGCCAGGTCGTTGGAAAAATAGCTGCGCAAAAAGCCGAACATTCAAAAATCCTGTCTCGCTGGTAGCCGTGCCTCGCTAAGAGCGCCGGGGACGGCAGCGGAAAAAATAACGGTTTGCCGGGACGGCGAAACGAGCCGCCGTGAATGCAAATCCGAGCAGAAATCTACCGCGGAATTGAACATGCCACGCAAACGTTTCTCGACGAGGGATGATCCAGGGAGAAAGCCGCTGACAGGTCGATCCGGATGTGGGTCGAACGTGTAATGATACCTTATAATTTGGGGGTTTCTATAGGAAAAGGACGGCACTTTTTGCCATCCTCGGCCCCGCTTCGACGGCTTTCCGCCAGGTTCGTAACTGACTGTTGCAGCGAACGTTTCTGGTGCGGGAGTTGTTCATGTTTTTCTCCGGTGATCCCATGTCATTGACCCTGACCGACGTTAAACGCATCGCGCATCTCGCGCGGCTGGAACTGCCCGACCACGAGGCCGAACCGACGCTTGCGCGGCTCAACGACTTCTTCGGTCTCGTCGAGCAGATGCAGGCGGTCGATACCGCAGGCATCGAGCCGCTCGCGCATCCGATCGACGCCATCGAGGAAGTCGCCCTGCGACTGCGCGACGACGCAGTCTCAGAGCGGATCGAGCGCGAAGAGTTCCAGCGTTGCGCGCCGGCCGTGCAGGACGGGCTCTATCTCGTGCCGAAGGTGATCGAGTGAGCGTGGCGCATCGACTTATCGGAACAACGATCTCGCGCGCGGCGTGACGCGCCGCGCTCATCAGGGAACTGCAATGCATCAGAAAAGCTTGACCGAACTGCGCGCCGCGCTCGACTCGAAGGCGATCTCCGCCGTCGAGCTGGCGCAGTCGTACCTGCAACGCATCGAAGCCGCGAAGGAGCTGAACGCGTTCATCGGCGTGAATCCGGAGCTCACGCTGGAACAGGCGAAAGCCGCCGACGCGCTCATCGCGCAGGGCAATGCCGGTCCGCTCGCCGGGCTGCCCATCGCGCATAAGGACGTGTTCGTCACGCGCGGCTGGGCGTCGACGGCGGGTTCCCACATGCTGGAGAACTACGCGAGCCCGTTCGATGCCACCGTCGTCGAGCGCCTGAAGCGCGCCGGCATGGTGTGTCTCGGCAAGACGAACATGGACGAGTTCGCCATGGGCTCGTCCAACGAGAACTCGTACTTCGGCGCGGTGAAGAACCCGTGGGACCCGACGGCCGTGCCGGGCGGATCGTCGGGCGGGTCGGCAGCGGCCGTCGCCGCGCGCCTCGCGCCCGCCGCGACCGGCACCGACACGGGCGGGTCCATCCGCCAGCCTGCGTCGTTCACCGGCATCACCGGCATCAAGCCGACGTACGGCCGCGTGTCGCGTTACGGGATGATCGCGTTCGCGTCGTCGCTCGATCAGGGCGGACCGATGGCGCAAACCGCCGCCGACTGCGCGCTGCTTCTTAACGCGATGGGCGGTTTCGACGAGCGCGACTCCACGAGCCTGCAACGCGAGAACGAGGATTACACGCGCTATCTCGGCAAGAACTGGACGGAAGATGCCGAAAAGCCTTTGAAAGGTCTGCGCATCGGCATGCCGAAGGAGTACTTCGGCGCGGGCTTGGCCGACGACGTGCGCGCCGCCATCGACGCTGCGCTCAAGCAATACGAAGCCCTCGGGGCGACGCTCGTCGAAGTCTCGCTGCCGAAGACCGAGCTTTCGATTCCCGTGTACTACATCATCGCGCCGGCGGAAGCGTCGTCCAATCTGTCGCGCTTCGACGGCGTGCGCTACGGGCACCGCGCGGCCGAGTACCGCGACCTGCTCGACATGTACAAGAAGTCGCGCGCCGAAGGCTTCGGGCCGGAAGTGAAGCGCCGGATTCTGGTCGGCACGTACGTGTTGTCGCACGGCTATTACGACGCGTACTACCTGCAGGCGCAGAAGATTCGCCGCATCATCGCGCGGGATTTCCAGGAAGCGTTCAAGCAGTGCGACGTCATCATGGGACCGGTCGCGCCGTCGGTGGCGTGGAATCTCGGCGAGAAGGCCGACGATCCCGTGCAGATGTACCTCGCCGACATCTACACGCTCTCCGTGAGCCTCGCGGGCCTGCCGGGCATGAGCGTGCCGTGCGGCTTCGGCGCGGGCGCGAATGCGAATCGGCCGGTCGGTCTGCAGATCGTCGGCAACTATTTCAACGAAGCCCGGATGCTCCAGGTCGCCGACGCGTTCCAGCGCGCGACCGACTGGCACCGCAAGGCACCATCGGCATCGGGAGTGTGAACATGCAGTGGGAAGTCGTTATCGGTCTGGAAACGCACGCGCAGCTTTCCACCGTCTCCAAGATTTTCTCGGGCGCGCCCACGCAGTTCGGCGCCGCGCCGAACACGCAGGCAAGTCCCGTGGATCTCGCGTTGCCGGGCGTGCTGCCGGTCATGAACCGCGGCGCCGTCGAGCGCGCGATCCGCTTCGGGCTCGCCATCGGCGCGCACATTGCGCCGCGAAGCATCTTCGCGCGCAAGAACTACTTCTATCCGGATCTGCCGAAGGGCTATCAGATCAGCCAGTACGAGATCCCGGTCGTGCAGGGCGGACAGATCACCATCCACGTGCCCGCCAATGAAAAGGCCGGCAAGGAAGCGTACGAAAAGACCGTCAACCTGACGCGCGCGCATCTGGAAGAAGACGCCGGCAAGTCGCTGCACGAAGACTTCGCGGGCATGACGGGCATCGACCTGAACCGCGCGGGCACGCCGCTGCTCGAAATCGTCACGGAGCCGGAAATGCGCAGCGCCGCCGAAGCGGTCGCGTATGCGAAGGCGCTGCACGGTCTCGTCGTGTGGCTCGGCATCTGCGACGGCAACATGCAGGAAGGCTCGTTCCGCTGCGATGCGAATGTGTCCGTGCGTCCGGTCGGCCAGAAGGAGTTCGGCACGCGCGCCGAGATCAAGAACCTGAACTCGTTCCGCTTCCTCGAAGAAGCCATTCAGTGCGAAGTGCGCCGTCAGATCGAACTGATCGAAGATGGCGGCACCGTCGTGCAGGAAACGCGTCTGTACGATCCGGACAAACGCGAAACGCGCTCCATGCGCAGCAAGGAAGACGCGCACGACTACCGCTATTTTCCTGATCCCGATCTGATGCCCCTCGTGATCGAGGAAAGCTGGGTGGCGCGCGTGCGTGACGAGATGCCTGAGCTGCCGGCGGACATGCAGAAGCGCTTCGTCGATACGTACGGCCTGACGTCCTATGACGCCGGCGTGCTCACGTCGTCCAAGGCGATGGCCGCGTACTTCGAGGCGGTCGTCGAGAAGGCGGGCGCGGCGCAGGCGAAGATCGCCGCAAACTGGCTCATGGGCGACGTCTCCGCGCAGCTCAATCGCGAATCGCTGGATATCGCTCAGTCGCCGGTGTCGGCGGCGCAGCTCGCGCTGGTGCTGCAACGCATCGCGGACGGCACCATCTCGAACAAGATCGCGAAGGACATCTTCCAGTCGATCTGGGAAGAGAAGGCCACCGATGAAGCCGCGGCCGACCGCATCATCGAGGCGAAAGGGCTGAAGCAGATCTCGGACACCGGCGCGCTGGAAGCGATCATCGACGAAGTGCTCGCCGCGAATCAGAAGTCCGTCGACGAATTCCGCGCGGGCAAGGAGAAGGCGTTCAACGCGCTGATCGGCCAGGCCATGAAGGCGACCAAGGGCAAGGCCAATCCGCAGCAGGTCAATGAATTGCTGAAGAAAAAGCTGGGCTGAGTCGGCGGCGCATGTCGCGCCTGGTCTGCTGATTCAGGAGCGTAAGACTCACGGGCTGTTGCCGGTTGATCTGTGCAGCGGCCCGTTTTTCATTGCTGACGCGGAAAAAAACATGGCCAAGAAATCCGACCTGGACGACTATCGCGTTCCGTTCTTCGACGGCGGAAAAAAGCTCAAGGCGTTCGACATCGGTTCAGTCGATCCGTCTGCCAAGCCGTTCTCGACAGGCGCGAAAGACGACGACCGTGCGCGCCTCGCTGAAATCGGCGCGCAGCTGAACGAGTTGCAGGAGAAGCTGCACGCACAGCGCCGAGAGCGCGTGCTGCTCGTGCTGCAAGGCATGGACACGAGCGGAAAGGACGGCACCGTGCGCGGCGTGTTTCAGGACGTCGATCCGCTCGGCCTGCGCATCGTGCCGTTTCGCGCGCCGACCGAGCGCGAGCTGGCGCACGACTTCCTGTGGCGCGTTCACGCGCAAGCGCCGATGGCGGGCGAGCTCGCGATCTTCAACCGCAGCCACTACGAAGACGTGCTCGTGCCGCGCGTGCTGAAGCAAATCGACGACGACGAATGCGAGCGCCGCTATCGTCATATCCGCGAATTCGAGGCGCTGCTCGCGGATGCGGGCACGACCATCGTCAAATGCTTTCTGCATATCTCGAAGGACGAGCAGCGCAAGCGGCTGCAGGCGCGTATCGATGATCCGACGAAGCACTGGAAGTTCGACGTCTCGGACCTCGAGGCCCGCAAGCTGTGGGACGACTATCAGCAGGCGTATTCGGTGGCGCTCGGTGCGACGTCGACGGACTACGCGCCGTGGTACATCATTCCGGGCGATTCGAAGACGCATCGGAACGTGATGGTCGCCGAGCTCGTCTTGCGCACGTTGCAGGGCATGAAGCTCGAATTCCCGCCGGCGAAGGAATCGCTCACGGGCGTGAAGGTCGAGTAATTCAAACTCAGAAGAAAGGAAGCGTATGTTTCGCGTGATCACCGCCAATCTGAACGGCATTCGTTCGGCTGCCAAGAAAGGCTTCTTCGACTGGTTCGGCGAGCAGGCAGCCGATGTGGTCTGCGTGCAGGAAATCAAGTGCTCGCAGGACGACCTGACGCCCGAGTTTCTCGCGCCGCACGGCTTTCAGGGCTACTTCCAGCACGCGGTCAAGAAGGGCTACAGCGGCGCGGGCGTCTATACGCGTCACGAGCCGGACGACGTGATCATCGGTTTCGGCAGCGAGGAGTTCGATCCCGAAGGGCGCTACGTGGAAGCGCGCTTCGGCAGGCTTTCGGTGGTGTCGGTGTATGTGCCGTCGGGATCGAGCGGCGATGAGCGTCAGCAGGCGAAGTACCGCTTCATGGACGAATTCATGCCGCATCTCGCCGAGCTTTCGAAAGAGCGCGAAGTCATTCTGTGCGGCGACGTGAACATCGTGCACAAGGAAATCGACATCAAGAACTGGAAGAGCAATCAGAAGAACTCCGGCTGCCTGCCGGAGGAACGCGCGTGGCTCACGAAGCTGTTCGATGAAGTCGGCTATGTCGACGTGTTCCGCACGCTCGACCAGCGGCCCGAGCAATACACGTGGTGGAGCAATCGCGGTCAGGCGTACGCGAAGAACGTCGGGTGGCGCATCGACTATCAGATCGCGACCAAAGAGGTTGCCGCGACCGCGAAGAGCACCTCGATCTTCCGCGACATCAAGTTCAGCGACCACGCGCCGCTGACGATCGACTACGACTGGAAGGTCGGCCGGAAGTGACTACCGCCCGCTCTTCTTGAACCGCCCCATGCCCGCGTAGTTCGGCAACGCATCGATACTCTTGCCGATGGCTTTCGCATAGAGCGGCATCATGTCGGGCATGCGTTTCTCCAGATCCTGCTTGCGGTCCGGCCCGTACGGATGCATCCAGACGAAACCATTGTCCTCGCGACGCGTGGCGGTATCGATCTTGTTCCACAGCGTGACGGCGGCGCGCGGATCGTAGCCCGCGCGAGAGGCAATCTCGCTGCCGATCACGTCGGCTTCGGTCTCGTCGGCGGGCGAATAGCGCATGGCGAGCAGTTGATCGCCGATGCCAAGCGGCGTCGAGCCGACATCCGCGAAGCCGAAGAGCTGCGGCATCGTTCCTGCGGTCAGTTGCTCGGCCTGCTGCCGGCCGAGCCGCTCGCGGGCGTGCTCGCGCAGCGCGTGGGCGATCTCGTGGCCCAACATCATGCCGATTTCGTTGTCGTTCAGGTGCAGCTTCTCGATCAAGCCGCTATACACGACGATCTTCCCACCCGGCAGACAGTACATGCGGGCCTCGTTCGACCGCACGACGTTGATTTCCCACTTCCAGTTTTTCGAGCGGTCGTTCCACTTGAGCGCGAACGGAATCTCATGATGCGCGATGTCGCGCACGCGCTTCACCAGCGCGTTGTCGTTCGTCAGCAGCCGCTTGTTGCGCTCGGCCTCGTGGATGATCGCAGCGTAGGCGTCGGCCGATTGCTGTTCGAGCGCCGCGGGCGGAATGAGATTGCGAAAGAGCGCGGTGTTGCCGAAGCGGATCTGGTTGTTCGGCGCGGTATAGGGCGCGGGAACGCGCTCTTCGTCCTGCGCATGGGCGCACGTCGATGCGAGCGAGGCGCAAGCGAGGGCGCAGACAAGCGTCCGCGCGAGCACGCGGCCCGCACGGTGAGTCGATATGCGCACCGTCATCGTTTTGGTCTCCAGGGCGCGATTATCGGCAACAGTAACATGCCCGGAATCGAGAGCGCGATGCAGACGAGGAAGTATTCGAACCAGCCCGTCCGCGCGACGATAAAGCCGCTCAGCGCGGACACGACCGTGCGCGGCACCGCCGCCAGGCTAGTGAAAAGCGCGAATTGCGTCGCGGTGTAGCGCGGGTCGGTGGTGCTCGCGATGTACGCGGTGAACGTGGCGAGCGTGAGCCCGGTGGCGAATGTCTCGAAGCCGTACAGCACCGCGAGCGCGACCGGCGACGGACCGATCTTCGCGAGCCACGCGAAGCCGAATGTCGCGACGATCTGCAAGACGCCGAAGATCCACAGCCCGCGCGCAATGCCGATCTTCACCAGAAACACGCCGCCGATGATGCCGCCCGCGAGGCTCGTCCAGAACGCGACCGTCTTCGCGATCACGCCGAGCTGCATTGTGGTGAAGCCGAGGTCGAGGAAGAACTTGGTGGCGAGCGCGGTCGCCATGGTGTCGCCGAGCTTGTAGAGAAAGATGAAGCCGAGCACGAGAAGCGCGGAGCGCCAGCCGTCGCGTGTGACGAATTCGTGGAACGGCTCGATGACCGCATCGCGCAGACTTTTCGGCGGCGTGCCGTGAACGGCCGGTTCCTTCACGACGAACGTGGTGACGATGCCCGGCAACATGAACAAGGCCGTCACGATGAAGACCGTCTTCCACGGCAGGAAGCCGGCGAGAATCAGCGCGAGCGATCCCGGCACGAGCCCCGCCACTTTGTACGCGTTCACGTGGACCGCGTTGCCGAGCCCCTGTTCGGTGTCCGCGAGCAGTTCGCGCCGGTAAGCGTCGATGGCGATATCCTGGCTCGCGCTGAACAATGCGAGCAGACCGGCGATGGCGGCCACCGTCCAGATGTCCTCACGCGGCGAAACGAAGCCGAATGCGCCGATGGCCAGCGTCACGAGCACTTGCGTGACCAGCATCCAGCCGCGCCGCCGCCCCGGCCGCCAGAACGGCAGGCGCGGCACGTAGCGGTCCATCAACGGCGCCCAGACGAATTTCCACGTATAAGGCAGCCCGAGCAGCGCGAACAGACCGATCTGCTTGACGTCGATGTGCTCTTTCGTGAGCCACGCCTGCAACAGACTCAGCAGCGTGAAAAGCGGCAATCCCGACGTGAAGCCGAGAAACACGCAAATCAGGATGCGCGCGTTGAGAAACGCGTGCCAGCGGGGATGTTCTTCGTGAGCAGTTAGAGCGGGCGCCTCGTGTGGCGTGTCGGGCATGTCGATGTTGGAAAAGCGTTGTCGATGCTTGATGCGCCGGGTCGCATCACCGGCGCTTCACGCGATAGACCGCAAGACTACCACGCCAGTTCGCGCCCCAACGGATGGACTGCCCACCGTGCAGCACCACGCGGTCCAGAATCTCGATGCCCACTTCCGGCGCGAGCGCCTCGAAGTCCTTTATGGTCAGCACGCGCACGTTCGGCGTGTTATGCCATTGATACGGCAGCGACTTCGACACCGGCATGCGCCCTTGAATGACCGAAAGCCGGTGCGGCCAATACCCGAAGTTCGGAAACGACACGATGCACTCCCGCCCCACGCGCACCGTCTCGCGCAGGATCGCGGCGGTCTGGTGAATGGTCTGCAGCGTCTGCGAGAGGATCGCGAAATCGAAGCTGTCGTCTTCGAAGAGGCGCAGGCCGTCTTCGAGATTCTGCTGGATCACGTTCACGCCCTTCTGCGCGCAGGCGAGCACGCCGGCGTCGTTGATCTCGATGCCGTAGCCGTTCACTTCCAGCTCTTCCGCGAGCAGCGAGAGCAGCGACCCGTCGCCGCAGCCGAGATCGAGCACGGTCGAGCGCGGTTCGACCCAGCGCGCGATCGCCCGGAAGTCCGAGCGCAGCGCGAGCGAATCAAGCGTGTTCTGGTTCATGCGCCGATCTCCGTGGCAATGCGTTCGTAGTAGGCGCGCATCAGGTTGTGATAGCGCGCGTCGTCGAGCAGGAAGGCGTCGTGGCCGTGCGGCGCGTCGATTTCGGCGTAACTCACGGTGCGCTTGTTGTCGAGCAGCGCCTTCACGATCTCGCGGGAACGCGCCGGCGCAAAACGCCAGTCCGTCGTGAAGCTCGCGATCAGATACTTCGCCTTCGTGCGGGCGAGCGCCTGCGTGAGGTCGCCGTCGTAGGCCTTGGCGGGATCGAAATAATCGAGCGCGCGCGTGATGAGCAGGTACGTGTTGGCGTCGAAGTATTCGGCGAACTTGTCCGCCTGATAGCGCAGATACGACTCCACCTCGAACTCCACGTCGAAGTTGAAGTTGTACGCGTCGAGCGCGCCTTCGGCACGCCGCAGCGCGCGGCCGAATTTCACGGCCATGTCGTCGTCCGAGAGATACGTGATATGGCCGATCATGCGCGCGACGCGCAGGCCCCGGCGCGGCTTCACGCCGTGCGCATAATAGTCGCCGCCGTGGAAGTCGGGATCGGAGAGAATCGCGGAGCGCGCGGTTTCGTTGAACGCGATGTTCTGCGCTGAGAGCTTCGGCGTCGACGCGATTACGATGCAATGCCCGAGCCGCTCCGGGTACATGAGGCTCCACGCGAGCGCCTGCATGCCGCCGAGACTGCCGCCCATCACGGCTGCGAATCGCTCGATGCCGAAGCGGTCCGCCACGCGCGCCTGCGCATGCACCCAGTCTTCCACCGTCACCACGGGAAAGCGCGCGCCGTACGGCTTGCCGGTCGCGCGGTCGATGCTCATCGGCCCGGTCGAGCCGAAGCACGAGCCGAAATTGTTCACGCCGATCACGAAGAAGCGATTGGTATCGAGCGGCTTGCCCGGTCCGACCATGTTGTCCCACCAGCCGACGTCCTTCGGATTGTCGGCGTACACGCCCGCGACGTGATGCGACGCGTTGAGCGCATGGCAGACGAGCACCGCGTTCGAGCGCGCGGCGTTGAGTTCACCGTACGTTTCGACGACGAGATCGTAGTCGCCGAGCGAGCTGCCGCTCTGAAGCACGAGCGGCTCGGAAAAACGCAGAGTTTGGGGAGTGACGATGCCGATGGATTCCATTCATTCCGCCTTTACTGGGCGGCTAAACGGTGTCGGCTGGGCGCTGAGAAGCGGAAGATAGGCGCGGCTGACGACCTCTTTAGCCGCATTTATAGTGAACCGGAGCAATGCCGATGCCCTGGTTCGCGCGCCCGCAATCGAGTCAGCAAATCGGCGCGTGTTCAATTCTGTCAAGCGGTGAAGTATAGCGGAAAACGTAATAAAGCCGCTAATCGTGACGGCGGTCGCCGGCTTGGGTGGCGCGTCGTTTTCTGTCTATATTGTCTAGGCATCGCGCCTTGCCGGGAATCGACATGAAACCGAGTCGCGTCAGACCGCTGAGTCATTTGAAGAGCCGCGCAGCCGAGATGATCCGCAACGTCGTGGAGAGCCGCGAGCCGATGCTCATTACGCAGAACGGGGAAGCGAAGGTCGTCGTGCAGGACGTTCAGTCCTACGAGGACCTGCATCAGACCGTCGCGCTGCTCAAGATTCTGGCGATGGGGCAAAAGTATATCGAGGCGGGACATTGCATCAGCGCGGGCGATTTTTTCGCCGAGATCGAGCGGCTCGACAAGGAAGAGGGCCTCAAATGAAGACCGTCTTTCTCGATCCCGTTCGACAAGACCTACAGGACTTCCGGCGTTACGTGATCAACAAGTTCGGCGGCACCGCATGGAAAGCGACGCGCGACAAGATAGCGGATGCCGTCGCGGACATCGAGGCTTCGCCGCGCAAGGGCGCGACGCCGCCGGAACTCGTCGACTTTCGCATGACGGGGTATTACGAAGTCGTTAGCGGGACGAACCGAATCATCTACAAGGTCGACGACGATACGATCTACGTGCATCTCGTCGTCGATATGCGTTCGGACCTCGAAGATATTCTCGCGCGGCGTCTCTTCAGGATCTAGCCGCCGGGCGACTGAGCGCGCCGCCGCGCAGGCCGAGCGTCAGCGCGCGCAACGACCGCACGGTGCGATCCACGTAATGCGGCCTGCCCGCGCCCGGCAAGCGCGCCGACACCGCGCCCGCCGACGTGCGCGCGGCCGGCAGATGCCCGACGATCCACACGGTCCGGATGCCGAGCCGCCGATAGCTCTTCAGATGCCCGCGCGTGTCTTCGACGAGGATCGCATCGGCGAGACGCACGCGCGCGCGCCGCATCGCACGGCGAAGCATCGGCGCGTCCGGCTTCGAGCGCCAGCGGTCGCCTTCGCGCATGTCTTCGATGGCGATCACGCGCTCGAATAGCCGCTCGATGCCGAGTTCCGCGAGCACGGCCCGCGCATAGACGGACGGCGCGTTGGTCAGCACGATCTTGCGGCCCGGCAGCGCACGCAGCATGCGGCCGATGCCGCGCTCGGCGCGCAGCATCGACGGAAGATCGGCGAACGTGTGGACGACGTGCAGAAAGTCGGCCGGATCGACGCCGTGATGCTTCACGAGCCCGACGAGCGTCGCGCCGTATCGCACCGTATAGCCGACGCGCAGCCGGTTCGCCTCGTCCACATCGACGCCGAGCCGGTCCATGATGTACTGCGTCATCGCGCGATTGATGGCCGGGAAAATCTGATGCGACGCGTGATGCAGCGTGTTGTCGAGATCGAAGAGCCAGACCGGGACGCGCGGCTCGACGCGGCGGCGGCGGGAAGTAGGTTGCGAATTCATTGCGCGAAAAGAAACGCCCGCGCGGAGGCGGGCGTCGTCATGAAATGAGCGGGGCTCAATGCGAGCGGATCATCGTGCCGAACGGCTGTTCGGTCAGGATTTCGAGCAGCACCGAATGCTCGATGCGCCCGTCAATGATATGCACCGAGCGCACGCCGCTCTTCGCGGCATCCAGCGCCGACGAGATTTTCGGCAGCATGCCGCCCGAGATGGTGCCGTCGGCGAAAAGGGCGTCGATCTCGCGCGCCGAAAGGTCCGTGAGCAGATTGCCTTCCTTGTCCATCACGCCGGGAATGTTGGTCATCATGACGAGCTTTTCGGCGTTCAGCACGACCGCCAGCTTGCCCGCGACCAGATCCGCGTTGATGTTGTACGAGAGGCCGTCCTCGCCGAAGCCGATGGGCGAAATGACGGGAATGAACGCGTCGTCCTGAAGCGCCTTCACGACAGCCGGATTGATGGCTTCGACTTCGCCCACTTGACCGATATCGATGAACTGCCCCGGATTGTCGCGGTCCGGCATCATCAGCTTGCGCGCGTGGATGAGGCCGCCGTCCTTGCCGGTGAGACCGACCGCGTGGCCGCCGAAGTGATTGATGAGCGTGACGATGTCCTGCTGCACTTCGCCGCCGAGCACCCATTCGACGACTTCCATCGTCTCTTCGTCGGTGACGCGCATGCCTTGGATGAACGTGCCCTGCTTGCCGATTTTCTTCAGCGCCTGGTCGATCTGCGGGCCGCCGCCGTGGACGATCACCGGGTTGATGCCGACGAGTTTCAGCAGAATCACGTCGCGCGCGAAGCCTTGCTTCAGGCGCTCTTCGGTCATGGCATTGCCGCCGTATTTGATCACGACCGTTTTGCCGTGATATTGACGGATATAGGGCAGCGCCTCGGCCAGGATTTCAGCTTTCAGGGTGGGCGCGATCTGCGTGAGGTCGGGAAGGTCGGACATGGCGGCAGTCGAGGCGAAGAGCGTTAAACAGGCGGAATTGTACAGGACCGATGCGGGGCGATATGACGTTTTGCCGCGACGCCGCCCGCGTTTTCCGGCACGGCCGGCAACGTGCGATCATCGTTCATATTTCGCTGTCACGCACGCGTCATCATGACGAAGCCACCGCTTATACCGCCCGCGCCGCGCGCCGTCTGCACCCGCTGCGGCGCGACGTTCCGATGCGGCTCGCTTTCGGGCGATGCCGTCTGCTGGTGCGCGTCGCTGCCCGCGTTGCCGGCCGAGCGCCTGCGCGCGGGCGAAGCGTGTCTGTGCCGGGCGTGCCTGCTCGCGGAAATAGAAAAGGCCGGCATTTCGGGTTAGCAGAGCACATGCCGCGCGGGGTGCGACAAATCGCGCCATCGGCGGTTCGGCGGCGCGCGCAAGCGGGATAATGCCGCATGAACCACGACTTGCCGGCGCGCTGTTGCTGCCGGCGCGCACTCGAAGGCACATGCATCGCATAACCAATACCGGTCGCGTCAACCTCGGCCATCTGTTCTGGCTCCGTTCGCTCGCGATCATCGGCCAGTTGACGACCATCGCCGTCGTGCAGATTTGGCTCGGCGCGAATCTGCCGCTGCCGGCCATGCTGCTCGTGATCGCGCTGGAGATGGTCTTCAACGGGCTGACGTGGCTGCGCGTCGCGCGGGCGCGGCCCGAGACGAATCTCGAACTCTTCGGGCAGATGTGCGTCGATCTCGGCGCGCTGTCGGCCCTGCTCTTCTTGTCGGGCGGCGCGACCAATCCGTTCGTCACGCTGTATCTGCCGTCGCTTGCCATTGCCGCCGCCATTCTCCCGTGGCACATGATGGCGTGTCTCGCGCTCTTCGCCGTCGCGTGTTACGCGCTTCTCAGCTACAACTACGTGCCGCTCAATATCGAGAATCCGGCGAATCTTTTCGATTATTTCCGCCTCGGCCTGTGGGTCAACTTCATGGTGAGCGTCGGCTTGATCGGCTGGTTCGTCGCGCGCATGTCGCGGGCCCTGCGCCTGCGCGATGCCGCGCTCGCCGACGCGCAGCAGCGTCATCTGCGCGATGAACGCGCGGTCGCGCTCGGCGTGCAGGCGGCGACCGTCGCGCATGAAATGGGCACGCCGCTGTCCACCATTGCCATGCTCTCCGAAGAATTGCGCGATGCCGCCGCGCACGACCGCAACCTCGCGCCGTACGCGGACGACTTCGAACTGCTCGAACAGCAGATGGCGCTCTGCACGTCGGCGCTCGCGCGGCTGCGCAGCCGGGCGAGCGGGCCGTCCAACCGGCAGCCGCTCGACGAATGGCTCGCGAGTTTCATCGAGCAATGGCGGCTGCGGCATCCGCAAGTGAAGTTCGAGCAAGTCGGCGAAGCGCCGGCGACCGCGTCAATCGACGACGCGGTCGCCGTCGGCCAGATTCTCACGATCCTGCTCGACAACGCCGCGCGCGCGAGCAGCGAGTTCGTGACGCTCCAAGCCGTGGCGGAAACGGAAGTGGGCGCGCTGTACGTGCGCTTCGAAGTGTGCGATCGCGGCCCGGGCATTCCGCCCGCGCTGCGCGCGTCGCTCGGCGCGGGTCCTGTCGACAGCACGCAGGGCGGCCACGGCGTCGGCTTATATCTGGCGTTCGCGGCGGCGGCGCGGCTCAACGGTTCCATCGAACTGTTGGAGGCCGAGCCGCACGGCACGCGTGCCGTGCTCAGGGTGCCGAACCGGGGCGCGGCGGCGGCGCCGGTCGCGACGGCGCGAACGGCATCAAGCGGCGCGGCGTGAACGCGCTCGGCCAAGAGATACAAGGAGAAATGAACCATGAGCGATAACAACTTCCTGATCATCGACGACGACGAAGTCTTCTCGGGCATTCTGGCCCGCGGGCTGGCGCGTCGCGGCTACACGGCGCATCAGGCGCACAACGCGGACGAAGCCGTGAAGCTCGCGAACCAGCACAAGTTCGGTCAGATCACGGTGGACTTGCATCTTGGCAACGATTCCGGGCTGCGCCTCGTCGCCCCGTTGCGCGACCTGCAACCGGATGCGCGCATTCTCGTGCTGACCGGCTACGCGAGCATCGCGACGGCCGTGCAAGCGGTGAAAGACGGCGCGGACAACTATCTGGCGAAGCCGGCGAACGTCGAATCGATTCTGCTGGCGCTTCAGGAAGAGGCGAGCGAGCAGACGGCCGAGGAAGCGATCGAGCACCCGACGCTGCTTTCGGTGGCGCGGCTGGAGTGGGAGCATATCCAGCGGGCGCTGGCGGAGAACAACGGCAATATCTCGGCGACGGCGCGCGCGCTCAACATGCACCGGCGCACGTTGCAGCGCAAGCTGGCCAAGAAGCCGGTGCGCCAGTAAGCGACCGCTGCCACGCAAGAGAACGGCGAACCAAAAAAGAACCGCCCAAGCCGGGGAACGAGGGCGGTAATCGGAGAGTTGCAACGACTTCGTGCATATACATGGGGATATGCACGAACGCAGCATACGTGGCGGCATCCCGCCCTTATATACGATAAATCCGAAAAGTAGGAAGTCTCCTAATCGCCTGCTTGTTAGCAACAAGAGAGGCGTCTTCCATGCCGCCATGCGCGGCGACGTTTCCGTCATATAGCCGGTATACCGCACTCAAGAACGCGTCGCGAACGCCGTAAAGCCTGCTTGTGCGTGACATGTATTGCGCAACGCCGGCATTGCACCGGCGAAAAGCGCTGTCCGCGGGCGTCGTCTGCGGGGCGCGGAAGGGAGCCGGCCACCGAATGCGAGCGCGTCCGCTGCGTTCGACGTGTCCGCTCGCGACATACGGAGACATCGATGAAAGGGTTTGACCGCCTGTCGGTCCTGAGCAAGCTGTTGTTGTCGTTCGCGGTCGTGATTCTGTTCACGGCGTGCGTGGGCGGAACGGGTGTGGTGTCGCTTGCCAAGATGCATAGCCTCGTCGAGGAGATCGGCGACCGTCACATGGACGGCCTCTACTGGGCCGAGGAAATCAACAAGCACAAGGTCAACACGGACCTCGACGCCGCCAACCTCACCTTCGCCGACGACGCCGGCAAGCAGAAGCTCAAACACGATATGGGCGAATCGCTCGCCGCAATGCATCGCGCGTTCGAGCGCATGCGCCCGACGCTCTCCACGCCGCAAGGCTCGGCGCTCTACGACGCCGCGAGCCAGTCGGTCGGCGCGTGGGAAGAGATCGTGCAGATGCAGATGGGCGTGAAGCCCATGCCCGTCGACGTCGATCAGATGGGACTGATTGCACGCGCGATTGCGGCGAGCGAAAAGGCGCGCGACGTGCTGGAGCGGCTCGTCGAGTACAAGCGTGCGCGTGCGACGGCGGCGCGCGCGAGCGCGGCCGCGGAGTACGAGACCATGCGCGTCGTGCTGCTTGCGCTCGTTCTGGGTGCGATGGCGGCGGGCGCGGTGCTCGCGGTGGTGATCGGCCGGCGTCTTGCCGCGCAGCTCGGCGGCGAGCCGGCGTATGCGGCGCAGATCGCCAATCGCATCGCGCAGGGCGATCTGACGGCGCGCGTCGAGACGCGTCCCGGCGACGAAAGCAGCATGCTGCACAGCCTCGGCAACATGAGCAGCAAGCTCTCGGAAATCGTCGGCGGCATTCGTCACGCGAGCGAGTCGATTCTGTTCGCATCGCGCGAGATCGCGCAGGGCAACACCGACCTCTCGCAGCGCACCGAGGAACAGGCGGCGTCGCTGGAAGAAACCGCGTCGAGCATGGAGCAGCTCACCGCGACCGTGCGCCAGAACGCGACCAATGCCGACGAAGCCACCACGCTCGCGCGCGGCGCGTCGGACGTGTCGGCGCGCGGCAGCGAACTGGTCGGCGAAGTGGTCGACAACATGCGCGAACTGGCGGCGGGCAGCAAGCGCATGACGGACATCATCGCGGTGATCGAAGGCATCGCTTTCCAGACGAACATTCTCGCGTTGAACGCAGCCGTCGAAGCGGCGCGGGCGGGCGAGGAAGGGCGCGGTTTCGCGGTCGTGGCGGGCGAAGTGCGCTCGCTCGCGCAGCGCAGCGCGATGTCGGCGAAGGAGATCAAGGAACTGATCGAAGCGTCGACGGCGCGCGTGGACAGCGGCGCGGCGATCGCCGAGCGCGCCGGCGCGACGATGGCGGAAGTCACGGAAGCCGTGCAGCGCGTGACGGGCATCATGGCGCAGATTTCGGCGGCGTCGCACGAGCAGAGCGCGGGCATCGAGCAGGTGAATCGCGCGGTCGCGCAGATGGATCAGGTGACGCAGCAGAATGCGGCGCTCGTCGAGCAGGCCGCGGCGGCGGCCGGCGCAATGGCGGATCAGGCCGAGCAGTTGAAGGGCGCGGTGGCGGTGTTCGAGCTGGAAGGGCGCGCGTAAGAAGACGGCGGCGGGCGCACCGACGGCCCGCGGGCCGGTCCTGGTTCGCGCGTCGTCGCATCACGGGAACGCCGCTTGAAGCAGCGTTCGCAGATCCCGCACGCAACGTCGCCTGTAGGCGCGCGGAAAGATCCGCATTCGCCCACAGGCTGATGCCGGTGCGCGCGTCGTCGCATTGAGCGAACGCCGCTTGAAACGGCGTTCGAAGGCCGCTGCCGGCGCGCAAATGCCGGTCGGAATAACATCCGGCGACCACGCCCGCAACACCACGCGACAACGCCACGCAAGCCCAACCTCCGCGAAACCGCGCCCAACATCGCATAAGCAACACCGATTTTCGGCTCGCTTGCCTCGGTCCAGCCCACTCCGTACACTCGCGCCTGTCCGAAGAATCAAGCGCGCCGCGTGGCCGGCGCATCATCGCCGAGAAGGAGAGCTGCCCATGTCCGATTCCTATTTCCCGCGCTGGCCCGAGCAGCCGAATGCCGAAGGCGGGCGCGTCGTCGGGCCTGACGAGCGCCTGCCCTGGCCGCAAATGATCGCGATGGGCATTCAGCACGTCGTCGCGATGTTCGGCTCCACCGTGCTCGCGCCGCTCCTCATGGGCTTCGATCCGAATCTCTGCATCTTCATGTCGGGCATCGGCACGCTGCTGTTCTTCGTGCTCGTCGGCGGACGCGTGCCGAGCTATCTCGGCTCCAGCTTCGCGTTCATCGGGCTCGTGATCGCGGTCACGGGCTACAGCGGGCACGGCGCTAACCCAAACATTCCGGTCGCGCTCGGCGGCATCATCGCGTGCGGCGTGGCGTATGCGGTGATCGGCGCGATCGTCGCGGCAGTCGGCACGCGCTGGATCGAGGCGCTGATGCCGCCCGTCGTCACCGGCTCGATCGTCTGCGTGATCGGGCTGAATCTCGCGCCTATCGCCGTGAAAGGCGTGAGCGGCAGCAACTTCGATTCGTGGATGGCGCTCGTCACCGTGCTGTGCGTCGGCGGCGTCGCGGTCTTTGCGCGCGGCATGGCGCAGCGCCTGTTGATTCTGATCGGCCTCGCGATTGCGTACATCATCTACGCGGTGCTGACCAACGGCATGGGCATGGGCAAGCCGATCGACTTCGGCATCGTCTCGAACGCCGCGTGGTTCGGCCTGCCGCACTTCACCGCGCCGGTCTTCCAGCCGCAGGCCATGACGCTGCTCGCGCCCATCGCGATCATTCTCGTCGCGGAAAATCTCGGCCACATCAAGGCGGTCGGCGCGATGACCGGACGCAGCCTCGACAAGTACATCGGCCGCGCGTTCATCGGCGACGGGCTCGCCACCATCGTCTCGGGCTTTGCCGGCGGCACGGGCGTGACGACCTACGCGGAAAACATCGGCGTGATGGCGGTCACCAAGATCTACTCGACGCTCGTGTTCGTGATCGCGGCGCTGTTCGCCATCGTGCTCGGCTTCTCGCCGAAGTTCGGCGCGCTGATCCAGACGATTCCCGGCCCGGTGCTCGGAGGCGTGTCGATCGTCGTGTTCGGGCTCATCGCGGTGACGGGCGCGCGCATCTGGGTCGTCAACAAGGTGGACTTTTCGGATAACCGCAATCTGATCGTCGCGGCGGTGACGCTCGTGCTCGGCGCAGGCGATTTCACGCTGAAGCTCGGCGGGTTCGCGCTCGGCGGCATCGGCACGGCGACGTTCGGCGCGATCATTTTCTATGCGATTCTGCGGCGGCGCGGGGCGGGTGTGGTTTGATGTTTGCTGGGGTGCGGCCACGCCGCCCCCTTCACGCCGTCATCCCCCGCTTACGATTCACAATCGCCGTCTCCGAAAGGTCGATCTCCCGCATCAGCTTGTTCAGCGTCTCATCGTTGATGGCCTGATCCGTTCTCAGCCGCAGCAGTTCCGCGCGCTCCGCCCGCAGCGCCGCCATTCTGAGCCGCGTTTCCACGATCTCACTTCGTCTCGCCGCCACGCGCGGCGCTTCTTCGTCGCCGAGCGATTCCAGCCGTAGCCGATACGTGTCCATCACGCGCGCCGTCGAATCCGCGCAGCGGGCGGACGCCGTCTCGTCCATGTCGTCGGTGAGCAGCGCGTGCGTTTCGTCGATGGCGCGGATCGCCGCCTGCGCTGCGCGCTGACGCGCCAGCCGCTCCTCGGCCGCATGCGGATTGCGCTCGCGCTTCGCGCCGCGCAGCACCACCGGCAAGCCGACGACCGCAATCAAGAGCGACGCGAGAATCACCGCCGACGCGATGAAAATCGCCAGATCGCGCCCCGCGAGCGCCGCGCCGTTATCGAGCGTGACCGGCAGCGAAAGCACGCCCGCGAGCGTCACCGCGCCGCGCACGCCGCCGATCGTCGTCAGCGCGAGCGTCCGCAAGCCGGGCGCGGCGCTTTCGATGCCGACCTTCGCCGCGCTGCGGCTCGCGACCCAGCGCAGGCAATACACCCACGCGAAGCGCAGCGCATAGAGCGCGAGCACCGTCGCGATCACATAGCCGATCAGAAGGCCGACTTGCGCGTTGCCGTCCTGATGCGCCTCGATCAACGCGCGCCCGATGATGTGCGGCAACTGCAAGCCGAGCAGAATGAACACCATGCCGTTGAACACGAACTCGATCATCGTCCACGTGCTCGTCATGCGCACGCGCACGGCGCTCGGAATGGTCGCGCGCAGGCTCTGGATGTTCATCATCATTCCGGCGGAAACGGCCGCGAGGATGCCCGAGCAGCCCGCGCGCTCCGAGATCACATAGGCGGCGAACGGAATCAGCACGGTGAGGATGACGCCCGCGGCGGGGTCGTCGTCTTCGGAAAACTTGAGCACGCGCGCCGGAATCTCGGTCACGATCCAGCTGATCGCCGCGCCGATCGCGAGCCCGCCCACCGAGATCACGACGAAGCTGATGGCCGCCTCGTGCAGCGAAAACACGCCGGTCAGCGCGGCCGCGATCGCGAACTTCAGCGCGACGAGACCCGAGGCGTCGTTCATCAACGCTTCGCCTTCCAGAATATGCATGAGGTTCGCCGGAATGCGGTTGCGCCCGGCGATGCCCGTGAGCGCGACGGCATCGGTCGGCGACAGCACGGCCGCGAGCGCGAAGGCGACGGGAAGCGGCATCGCGGGAATCATCCAGTGCAGGAAGTAGCCGAGCGCGCCCACGGTGATGAACACGAGCCCGAGCGCCAGCATGAGAACGGCGCGGCGCGCGAGATACAGCTCGCGTTTCGGAATGCGCCAGCCGTCCGCGAACAGCAGCGGCGGGATGAACAGCAGCATGAACAGTTCGGGATCGAACGTGACGTGCAGCCGGAAGCCGGGCCACGCGAGCATCGCGCCGATGGCGATCTGAATGAGCGGCAGCGGCAGCTTGACCGGCAGCAGGCTGAGACCGACGCCGGATAGCGCCACGATCATCAGCAGGATGAGAACGGTGAAGACGATTTCCATGCCGGATACGGACGCGCGGGCGTCCGTTTATTTTCGAGACGACGCGAGAGTGTAGCCCGACGCTTCGTCCACGGCATGTCTGCGCGACGCACTTGCGCGGTGCGCGTGCATGCGTGCGCCGCCCGCTCGCGGTGCACGAAGCCTGCGAACGCCCGACAAACACGGCGGCTTCCCGCGCATGGACCTTGCTTTATCGACTGCCACGGGACGCGAGACTCCCGACGAGATCATCGAGGGCGGTTCTTATGAAAACGGTATCGGGCGGGACCGGCGCGGGGCCGGAGCAGGAAGCGCGCGGCGCGCGCGCGGGGGCATCCACATGGTGATCGCCAATCCCGAAAAGACGACACTCTCCGCGCGCAGCTTCGAACTCGGCGTGATGTCGGGTTTGGACCGCTATTCGGTCGAGCATGGCGAGTGGACGCTCTCGAGCGTCTTTCAGCCGGTGTTCAGCCTGTCGCACATGCGCGCGGTCGGCTACGAAGGACTGCTGCGCGCACACGACGCGCTCGATCGCCCGGTGCCGCCGGTGGATGTGTTCGCGCAGGCGTCGCGCGTCGGCGAAGCCTTGCAGATCGACCGTCTCGCGCAGGCGCTGCATCTCGAAAACTTCAAGATGCTCGGCGCGCAGAACGAATGGCTGTTCCTCAACGTGCATCCCGGCGCGCTGACCGAGCCGTACCACGCGGCTGCGCTGCTCGCCAATCTGAAGCGGCTGCATATCGAGCCGCGCCGCGTCGTGCTCGAAGTGCTGGAGCAGAGCGCCGGGGACATCGAGCGTCTCGCGCAGGCGGTGCAGCAGTTCCGCGAGCACGGCTTTTTGATCGCGCTCGACGACTTCGGCGCGGGACATACGAACATCGAACGGATCTGGCAACTGGATCCGGATATCGTCAAGCTCGACCGCGTGATGCTGTCGCACGCCGGCCACAACGTGCATGCGCCGCTGTCGGAGCGCACGCGCAAGCAGCGGCGCAACATGGAAGCGGTGCTGTCGGGCATCGTCTCGCTGCTGCACGAGGCGGGCAAGCTCGTGCTGATCGAAGGCGTCGAAACCGAGCACGAGGCGCAGCTCGCGCTCGCGAGCGGCGCGGACTTCGTGCAGGGCTTTTTCTTCGCGCGGCCGCATCCGGGGCTCGCGGACGGCGTGCATGCGCAGAACATCATCGGCGAATTGACGGAGCGGTATCGCCTGCAGACCGAAGCGCGCGAGCGGCGCGTCGCGACGCGGCTTCAGCCCTACGTGCGCGCGTTCGAGCGCGCGGCGGAACGGCTCGCGGCGGGCGAACCGCTCGACGAAGTGTGCTGGAACTTCCTCGCGCTCGATCACGCCGCCCGCTGCTTCCTGCTCGATCAGAACGGCCGGCAGTCGGGTCGCAATGTCGTGCTGCGCGCCGACCGCGCCGCGCACGAAGCGCGCTTTCTGCCGCTCGTCGATGCGCAGGGCGCGAACTGGCTGCGTCGTCCGTACTTTCGCGCGGCGCTCGGCGACCCCGAGCGCGTGCATGTGACGAAGCCTTATCTGTCGATCAACGAGGCGATGCCGTGCGTCACGCTCTCGGTAGAGACGCGCTCCGGCGGCAAGCGCTGCGTGCTGTGCGGCGACATCGACTGGCTGCCGGACGACGACGCCGACTGACTTCGCTACTTCGCGACGACGACCGGAATGCCCTTCAGCGACGACGCACCTTTCATCGCTTCGATGGACGCGCGCACGGCATCGCCCGTCGCCGCTTCGATGCCGAGCCGCGCGACGAGTTCGCGCTCGCTGCGCTTGACCATCGCTAGATTCGCGAGCTTGACGTGACCGTAGCCGCGCACGCGCTCGAAGAGCGCGGCGAGCGCGGCGACGTCCTTGGCGTTGGCGGCGTCGAGTTTGGCGAGCGCGCGCTGCATCGTGATTTCGTAGTCCTTGGCAAGCTGGCGTTCCATGCGGCGTTCGAGCGTTCTGCCGAACGGATCGAGCGCCGTGCCGCGCAGCGCGCGCAGCTTCGACAAGCCGCCGAGCACCGGCCACATCCACTGGCCGAAAGTTTTCTTCTTCGGCGCGCCGTGCGACAACGCGGGCGGCGCGAGGTTGAACTTCACGGTGTAAGCGTCGCCGGGCGCGCCTTCGAACTGCGCGGCGAGCGCCGCGCGGAACGCCGGGTCCGCGTGCAGGCGCGCGACTTCGTATTCGTCCTTCACCGCGAGCAGCTTGTAGAACGTGATCGCCACGGCGCGCTTCACGTCTTCATTGACCGATGCCCGCGCGATCAGCGCACGATATCGCTCGACGTATTTCGCGCCGCCATACGCGAGAAGCCGTTGCTCGCGGTCGCGGATGAGGTCGGCGAGCGGCATGTCCGCCATCGCGACGCGCTTTTGCTGCGGCGATGACGCGAGCGCATCGAGTGCGTTCATGTCCGCCGCCGCGAGCCGGCCGATCGCGAAGGCCAGCTTGTTCGCGGCGACCGCCACGTTGTTCAGTTCGAGCGCGCGCATCAACGCGCCGTGCGACACGGGCACGAGCCCGAGTTGCCACGCGAAGCCGAGCATAACGATATTCGCGCCGATGGTATCGCCGAGAAAGCGCGTCGCGAGCGATTGCGCGTCGCAGGTTTGCAAGGCATCGGCGGCATCCGCGCCGGCCGCGTGGCGCATCTTGTCGAGCAGCGCGTCGGCGTGGAGATTCGCGTCCGGGTTCTGCACGAAGCTCGCGTTCGGAATGGCGTGCGTGTTCACGACGATCTTCGTCCGGTCATGCCGCACCGTTTGCAACGCTTCGGGACTGGCGCCGACGACCATATCGCAGGCGAGCAGCAAGTCAGCCTGCTGGGTGTCGATGCGCACTTGGTTGAGCAGCGCGTCTTCGCTCGCCACGCGCACGAACGACAGCACCGAGCCGCCTTTCTGCGCGAAGCCCATGAAATCGAGCACCGACGCGCTCTTGCCTTCGAGATGCGCCGCCATGCTGATGAGCGCGCCGACCGTGACGACGCCCGTGCCGCCCACGCCCGTCACCAGCATGTCGTACGGCGCGTGATCGAGATGCGCGCGCGGCGGCGGCAGCGCATCGACGCGGCGTGCGAGTTCGGCGGGATCGAACGCGTGGCCGTCCGCTTTCTTCAGCTTCGCGCCTTCCAGCGTGACGAAGCTCGGGCAAAAGCCGTTCACGCACGAATAGTCCTTGTTGCACGACGACTGATCGATGCGGCGCTTGCGTCCCAGTTCAGTCTCCACCGGTTCGACGGAAAGACAGTTCGACTGCACGCCGCAATCGCCGCAGCCTTCGCACACGGCTTCGTTGATGAAAAGGCGCTTGTCCGGATCGGGGAACTCGCCCTTCTTGCGGCGGCGGCGTTTTTCGGCGGCGCACGTCTGGTCGTAGATGAGCACGGTCACGCCGGGCGTGTCGCGCAGGCGGCGCTGCACGGCATCCAGTTCGCTGCGGTGATGGAAGGTCGTGCCGCGCGGGAACTGGTCTTCGTGGCCTTCGTACTTCTCGGGTTCGTCGCTCACGACGACCAGCAGCGCGATGCCTTCCGCCTCCACTTGCCGCGCGATCTGCGGCACCGAAATGCTGCCGTCGACCGGCTGGCCGCCCGTCATCGCGACGGCATCGTTATAGAGAATCTTGTAGGTGATGTTGGCTTTCGCGGCCACGGCCTGACGGATCGCGAGAATGCCCGAGTGAAAGTACGTGCCGTCGCCGAGATTCTGGAAGACGTGCGGCGTCTTCGTGAACATCGCGTGCGAGGCCCAGTCGACGCCTTCGCCGCCCATCTGGATGAGCCCGGTCGTGTCGCGCTCCATCCAAGACGCCATGAAGTGACAGCCGATGCCCGCCTGCGCCACCGAGCCTTCCGGCACTTTCGTCGACGTGTTGTGCGGGCAGCCCGAGCAGAAGTAGGGCGTGCGCTTCACGGCATCGGCGATATTGGACAGAATCTGCGGCGCGACGAGATCGACCACTTTCTCGCGGCGGTCGAGCGCCGGCTTGTGGCGCGCGAGCCATTGCGCGAACACCGGCAGCACGCGCGAGGGCCGCAACTCGCCGAGCGCGGAAAGCAGCGGCGCGCCGTCCTGCGTGGTCTTGCCGATCACGACCGGCCGCGCGCCTTGAGCGCGGTTGTACAGATGATCCTTGATCTGCTGCTCGACGACCGGCCCCTTCTCCTCGATCACGAGCACTTCCGCGAGCCCTTCGACGAACGCATCGAGCCGCGTGGTTTCGAGCGGAAACGACAGCCCGACTTTGTAGATGCGCACGCCAGCAGCGTCGAGATCGTCAACGGTCAGGTCGAGACGGCGCAGCGCCTCCATCAGATCGAGATGCGCCTTGCCGCACGTCACGATGCCGATGTTCGCACGAGGACTCGGCGCAATCCACTTGTCGATGCTGTTCGTCCGCGCGAAGTGGCGCACGGCGTCGAGCTTCGCGTGCAGGCGCGCTTCGATCGTGAGGCTCGGCAAATCCGGCCAGCGGTTATGCAGGCCGCCCGGCGGCGGCGTAAAGCCGTCGGGCGTGGTCCAGTCGGTCTTCAGCGCATCGAGATCGACGGTCGAGCCGGATTCGACTGTCTCGGAAATGGCCTTGAAGCCGACCCACGCGCCTGAAAAGCGCGAGAGCGCCCAGCCGTACAGCCCGAATTCGAGCATGTCCGCCACGTTCGACGGATTCACCACCGGCATGTGCCACGCGATCATCGCCTGATCGCTCTGATGCGGCATCGACGACGAGACGCAGCCGTGGTCGTCGCCCGCCACCACGAGCACGCCGCCGTGCGGCGACGAGCCGTACGCGTTGCCGTGCTTGAGCGCGTCGCCCGCGCGGTCCACGCCCGGGCCTTTGCCGTACCACATCGCGAAGACGCCATCGACGGTGCGCTCCGGGTCGCTTTCGACGCGCTGCGTGCCGAGCACGGCGGTGCCACCGAGTTCTTCGTTGATCGCGGGCAGAAAGCGCACGTCATGCGACGCGAGCAGCTTTTTCGCCTTCCACAGTTGCTGATCGACCATGCCGAGCGGCGAGCCGCGATAGCCGCTGATGAATCCGGCCGTGTTCAGATGCGCGGCGCGGTCGAGCGCGCGCTGCATCAACACGAGACGCACCAGCGCCTGCGTGCCCGTCAGAAAGATTCGGCCGCCCGTGGCGCTCAGGTTGTCGGCGAGTTGATAGTCGGACAGCGCGGGTTCGTTGAGGCGAGGCGACAGGGCATCGGCGGGGACGCGTGCGTTCATGGTTGTCTCGTTCTTTGTATGTGAGGCGGGTCTGTGAGGCGATACATCATTCTTTGTCACCGAAAGCGGAATGTTTTTTCGCACTCGCTGCAATTCGGCAGGCGTTGAGAAACGACGCAGGCTTTTTCGAGATAAACGGGAGAAATCTGCTCGATCCGGGCGCGCGTCGGCGTAAACCCGCAGCCGCGCCGCTCGCGTGGCGGCGCTGAATGGGACTAACCTGATCGCTCCCGAAACGAGACAAGGCCGACGCCGATGAAACTCTTCTACTGGCCGAAGACACGCGCATTTCGCGCGCTGTGGATGCTCGAAGAACTGCGCGAGCCGTATGAACTGGCGTTCGTGAACATTCGCGCGGGCGCGCAGAACGAAGCCGCGTTCAGCCGCGTGAACCCGATGTCGAAGCTCCCCGCGCTCGACGACGGCGGCGTGCGCGTGGCCGAATCCGGCGCGGTGCTGCTCTATCTGGCCGACCGGTTTCCGGACGCGCGTCTGGGCGCGCCGCTTTCGGACCCGGCGCGCGGCCGGTTCCTGCAATGGATGTTCTTCACCGGCTCATGCCTGGAGCCGGCGATGGCCGAGCGCATGACCGGCGCGCAGGGCAACACCTTCAGCTTCGGCTGGGGCGATCTCGCGCGGGTGGAGCACGCGATCGAAAGCGCGCTCGAAGAAGGGCCGTGGCTGCTCGGCGAGCCGTTCACCGCCGCCGACATCCTGCTCGCGAGCACGCTGCAGATTGCGTTCGTCGCGAGGCTGATCGAGCCGCAAGGCGTGCTCTTCGATTATGTCGAACGGGCGGTAGCGCGCGAAGGCTACGAGCGCGCGGCCGCGATCGATCATCGCGAGGCGGAGCGCCTCGGACTCAGGCCGCACCCGAAAATGCCAGTGGATTGAGCGGAGAGTCAGGGAAACGCGCGGGGCTTCGGAATGCCCGCGCCGGCGTCGATGTCCGCGACCGCGCGCAGGTGCGCGAGCTGAATGGCTTCGTGGGACGTCGGGAGCCCGTCGTCGCCGCCGACTGTCTTCCAGTCCTGCACGGCTTTGTCCAGATGGCGAATCTCGTACTCGGCGTCCCAGCGCGGGCCCTGAAGCTCGATCGGCCGCACGTGGATGGAATAGACGCCATATAGGAAGACCTGGTCCGGCATGTCGCCCTCCGATGCAGTGGACGGCGCTGGCGCCGTCTTTCCCCCAGCTACAGTTCGATTTCCCCGAGGATGCGGTGCGCGAGCGCCCGCGCTTCGTCGAGTGCTTCGTGCTCGTTCTCAGAAGCCGCTTCCACTTCGTAGAGCGTCGCGTCGGGCTGCTCGCCGTCGTCGCGCGAGAGCGAGACGAGCCCCTGGAACTTGCCGCCGTCGATGGCCCGCACGCCGATCGTCGCGGTGTAGATGCCTTTCGTGTAGGTCGTGTCTTCCATGATGGATTCGCCTCTGGCCCAAGGACTCAAGCATGAAAATTCATGCTAGCACGCGGTCATGCGCCGCGTGTGACTGCGGCGCGCTCGAATCCGCGCTTGAGTCCTTAGCCGAGCAATTCCTCGACCTCGTCGAGCGACGGCGAATGCGCGCCCGAGTGACGGCACGCCGCCGCGCCCGCCGCGAGCGCGAACTTCAGATGGTCCGGCCAGCCGCCGTGACGCGCCATCAGGCTATAGAGCAGCCCGCCGATGGACGCGTCGCCTGCGCCGACCGTATCCGCCACCTCGATGACCGGCGGACGCGCGCTGAACGCTTCATCGCCGGCATAAAGCGTCGCCTCCGACGAGCCGCGCGTGACGAGCACGGTGGCTTGCGGATTCATCGCGCGCAGTTGCGCGAGCGCGTCTTCCTCGGGAATGCCGCGAAACAGCATGTGCAGGTCTTCGTCCGACACCTTGATGAGATTGGCGAGGCTCGCCATGTTGCGCAGGATCGGCTCGTAGCCGTGCTCCATCAGGTTGCGGTAGTTCGGATCGAAACTGATCTTCACGCCGTGCTCGCGCAGTTTCGCGGCGAGCGCGGCGAGCGTCGCGCCGAGCGGCTGGCGCACGAGGCTGATGCAGCCGAAGTGCGCCCACTTCACGCGCTCCATCCAGCCTTGCGGCAGCCTTTCCGGATCGAAGGCGAGATCCGCGCCGTTTTCGCCCATGAAGTAGTAGGTCGGCGGCTGCGTCTTGTGGACGATGGCGAGCAGCGGCGGACGCTCGACGCGCTGCATGAAGCGCATGTCGAGGCCCGCAGCGACGCTCGCCTGCCAGAGGTCGTCGGAGAAATTGTCGGTGCCGAGCGAGCCGGCGCACGCGGTCGGCAGGCCGAGCCGGGCGACGGCGCGCGCGACGTTCCAGCCCGCGCCGCCCGGACGCGACAGCCAGCTCGACTCGCCGGTGCGGATGAGGTCAGTGAGAATGTCGCCGGCCGAGACGAACTGCGGAAAAGTGGTGTGATCGGTTGCCATCGTGCTTACCGTGAGTTGTGCGGCGAGGCGAGCGCGTTCAGCACTTCGTAGCACGCGCCCATGGTGTGGTAGTCGGTCTTGCCGGCGGGACTCTTTTCGTCGCCGTACTTGCGGTTGTCGCAGGTCAGTATGCGATACCACGCGCCGTAGCGGTGATCGACGAAGTGCGCCCAGCTATAGCGCCACAGTTCGTCGTAGCAGTCCCAGAAGCGTTCGCTGCCGGTTCGCGCGCCGAGGAGCGCCGCCGCCGCGAAGCTCTCGGCCTGCACCCAGAAGTACTTGTCGTGGTCGCAGATGCTGTCGTCGGGGCCGAAGCCGTAGTACAGGCCGCCGTGCTGGTCGTCCCATGCGCGGGAAAAGCCCGCGTCGAACAGTTCGATGGCGCGCGGCGCGAGCCACGGCAGCGCCCGATGACGTTCCAGAATCAGCAGCAGCTTCGCCCATTCGGTCTGATGCCCCGCCTGAAAGCCCCACGGCCGGAAGATGTTCGAGCTGTCCGATTCGTTGTAATGCCAGTCCACCGACCAGTCGCGATGAAAATGCTCCCACACGAGGCCGTTCGACAGCCGCGCCTGCCGCAGCGTGATGTTGCCCGCGATCTTCTCGGCGCGGTCCAGATAGAGCACGTGGCCGGTCGCCTCGTAGGCGGCGAGCAGCGCTTCGGTCGCGTGCATGTTCGCGTTCTGCCCGCGGTAGTCCGAAAGCTGCCAGTCGGGCGTGGCTTCGTCGGCGTATAGACCCGCTTCGGCGTCCCAGAAGCGGCGTTCCATCAGCGCGAACGTTTCGTCGATCATGGGCCGCGCTTCGTCGATGCCCGCCATGGCCGCATGCGCGCACGCGAGCAGCATGAACGCCATGCCGTAGCAATGGCGCGTGCCGTCGAGCGTGCGTTTCTGGCCGTCGCGCCACTCGATTTCCCAGTCGTAGCCTTCGTTTGCGGCGTCCCAGTGCGCGTCGCGCAGGAAGCGGAACGCGTGCCGGGCGTCGTCGAGGAATTGCGCATCGCCGAAGTGGCGATACGCCATCGCGTAGTTGAAGACGAAGCGCGTGCTGCTGACGAGATGGCGCGTCGTGCGGTCGTAGACGGTGCCGTCGTCCTTGAAGAAGTGGAAGAAGCCGCCGGACGGATCGCGGCCGGTTGGCGCGTAGAAGGCGAGCGTGCCGCGGACGTGCGAAAGCAGGAAGTCGCGGCTGCGGAAGTCGATTCCGCCTTCCGGCGCTTCCCCCGGAACGACGGCGGCGACGGCGGCCGAAGCGGTCGTGTTCATGGCGTGCGGATCTCCTCTTTCGCGCCCGAACTCGCGCGGGCGATGAATTCCACGCTCATCAGCGAGTCGGCCTGATCCGGCGGGGTCGAAGGGTCGTCGAGCAGCATTTCGACGCCTCGCCGCCCGAGTGCTTCCTTGTCCACGGCGACCGTCGAGAGCGGCGGCGCGCTGTGAGCGGCGGCGGGAATGTCGTCGAAGCCGACGAACGCGATGTCCTCCGGCACGCGCAAGCCCTGCGCGAGACAGACGCGCATGGCCGCGAGGGCCGCTGCATCGTTATAGGCGAAAACCGCGTCGGGCAGCGGACTCGATTGTGCGCGCGTCTCGGCAATCAGGCGCTCCATGGCGTCGGCGGCGGCGACGTCGGCAGGCACGCCGGCCTGCGCGGTGATTTCCAGGGTCGGATCGAAGAGCAGGCCCGCGTCGAAATACGCCTTGCGATAACCGAGCGCCCGCTGCGCGATACTGTGATGCGCGAGCGACCCGCCGATAAACGCGACGCGCCGCCGTCCGAGCGCGAACAAATGCTGCATGGCGAGCGCCGCGCCCTTTGCGTTGTCGATGTCGACTGAGCGAAAGCCGGGCGCGCTCAAGTCGATGAGCACGATGGGACGCGAGAGCGACTGCAAATGCGCGAGCAGTTCCGGTTCGACGAAGCCCGCGACCGCGATGGCGTCCGGCGCGTGCAGCCGCAGTTGCTGCGCGAGGTCCTGCGTCGGTCCGGCGGTGAGCACGGACGGCACGAGACGACGCTCGCGGCATGCTTCTTCGAAGCCGTGCAGCACTTGCGAGAAGAACGGGCTGACGGCGAAATTGTTGTGCTGCCGATGCAGCAGAAAGGTCACGCGACGGATGCGCGTGCGCAGTTGCGCGGAATCGTAGCCGAGGCGTTGAGCGACTTCGACGACGCGCACGCGCGTGGCCTCCGAAAGGCCCGGCTGGTTCTTGAGCGCACGCGAAACCGTCCCGATGGAGACGCTCGCCGCGCGTGCGACATCGCGGATGGTAGTGGCCATCGTGTTCTTCTCTAGGATGAGGCGAGAGCGCGCGGCACCCCGGCGCTGTTGGGGGCGGATTGTATAGTAAAAGTGCAGCGGGACGCGTGCGGGAGCGCCTAGAGAAAACCACTAAGGCTTGCGGGTAGGAGGGTTCGAGGTTTGGGGCGTTGTTTAGTAAAAGGGTGGACGTGGTCGGTGGGCCACCTGCGCCTTTGCGCGTTGGCTTCGTTGCCCGGTCCGGTCGGTATGAACGCGCTCGGCCGCCTCGCCTCCAGTTCAGGCGGACGCGACAGCGGATGCGCCTTCAGTCCCATTTAAGCCCTTCTGGAACGAGAACACGCGTTGGCCGTTTTCCGCATGCACGGTCGGCAGCGCGCTCAGTCCGAGCGAGCGCGTGAAGCTGCCGTACGCCTTCTTTGAGAAGAGACGCAATCTCGCGCTCGCTGCCGCTACGCCGCATCGGGGCGTGCTTTGCCCCTGGCGTTTGCGCGCCGCTCAGATCAGCACGACCTCATAAGGCCGCGTCAGCCGCGCAAGCACGTGCTCCGGTAGCACCGCCGCCTGTCCTGTCGCCGGGTCCGGTTCCAGTTGACTGCGGAAAGCCTGCACCGCCCGCAGCTTGCGCGCGAGCGTTTCTCCGTCGAGCACGATCTTGCGGGCGCGGCTCCACGGTACGCGGGTATCGTCGGGCGAGGCCCAGTCCCAGGTGCAAAGCGGCACTTCCACGAATGGCAAGCCGAGCGCAGTGGCGGCCGAGAACGCGGCGCGCCCCACCGCCTCGTGATCCGGATGGCCGTCGTGACGCCAGGTCGCAAAGACGATGTCGTCCGGGCGCAAGTGGCTGGCGAGATAACCCGACAAGCCCGGCTCCATGTCTTGCGCGCTGCCATCCTGCAGGCCGAGCCTCGCTACCTGAACGTTTCTGAGATGCAGCCGCTGCAACGCCTCGCGCGTTTCCATCGGGCGAACGGCGGCGAGGCGCTCCGGCGTCCATTCGGTGGAATTCGGGTGGCTTGCCGTCCCGTCCGTGACCGCGACGATCAAAAGGTGCCTGCTCGTCTCCGATAGCTGCGCGAGCAATCCACCCATGCCCAGCACTTCCGCGTCAGGATGCGGCGCGACGACTACTGCGCGTGCGCCGGGCGGAACGAGATCGCTCGGATGCACTTCCGGCAATGCGTCGAGGCGCCCCCAGCTTTGCCATGTGGATTCCGGCGTGCCTTGGGCGGAGGGCTTCTCCTGCTGCGACGGCGAAACGCGAGCTTTCAGCGTAGCCATGCAATGTTCTTTCTGTCCATTCGCGGGGATAGCTTCACCGAAGCCGCGGCATGCGACGCGCGGCTCCTTGCAGCAGAAGTTCTTGGATAAGTGATGTGCTGTTCATGGCTTTCCCCGTGCTCGCCTATGCGAGTTATGACCGCAGTGTGGCAAGTCATGTACCCGATTGACACTCGGCCGAATGGCATAGGCAAAAGCGCCGGACTTCCGACATTCGACTGTCGCGTGACGCTGCCAATGAGCAGGTTTTTTGGCCTATGCCGTTCGGCCGAGTCGACGTCGAAAGACGCTTCGGCTCAAATGACAAAAAGGCCGCACGAGGCGGCCTGTTGCGAACCGGAGAAAGACGATGCAGCGGTCAACGGCGAGCGGGTGCCCCGACGGTTTTGCCTTCCCGCGCCGGCTCGGCGGCAGTCCTGCGCGAGCCCCAGCGCTGCGCCAGTACGGCGCAGACCATCAGCTGGATCTGATGGAAGAGCATCAACGGCAGTACCACCGCACCCACCGCGTGGGAGGCGAAGATGACCTTCGCCATCGGAATGCCGGACGCGAGACTCTTTTTCGAGCCGCAGAAGATGATGGTGATCTGATCCGCGCGGCTGAAGCCCAGCCGTTTCGCGCTGAACGCGGTGATGAAGAGCGCAGCCGCCAACAGAAGAATGTTCACGACAAGCAGGCCCGCGAGCGCCGAGACAGGAATCGAATGCCAGATACCTTCGTTCACCGCTTCGCTGAAAGCCACGTAGACGACCAGCAGAATGGAGCCCTGATCGACGAACTTCAGCACCGGCTTGTGGCGGTCCACCCACTTGCCGATAGCCGGACGCAGCAATTGGCCCGCAACGAACGGCACGAGCAGTTGCAGCACGATATTGCCGACGGTGTGCCAGGGCGAGCCGGTGGTCGCGCCGTGATTGCTCACGAGCAGCCCGACGAGCGCGGGCGTGATGAAAATGCCGAGCAGGCTGGAGGCCGACGCGCTGCACACGGCGGCCGGCACGTTGCCTTTGGCCATGGACGTGAACGCGATGGAGGACTGCACCGTGGACGGCAAGGTGCAGAGAAACAGGATGCCGGTGTAAAGCGCCGGGGTAACGAGCGGACTCAAGAGAGGCTTGAGCGCAACGGCGAGCAGCGGAAACATCACGAAGGTACTGAGCAGCACGAGCAAGTGCAGACGCCAGTGCGTCGCGCCGGCGACGATCGCCTCGCGGGAGAGCTTCGCGCCGTGCAGAAAGAACAGCAGCCCGATGGCGATGTCGGTGACCCAGTTGAACGCGACCGCCGCACTGCCGCGGCACGGCAGCAAACTGGCGATGGTGACGGTGCCGATCAGCGCAAGCGTGAAGTTGTCAGGAAGAAATTTGGGCCGTGCCATCTAGGAGTCTCGCACTCGTGCGCGCCGGGCCGTCCGGTCCGGATAGCGTCGCGTCAGGGAAAACCATGATTTTCGCCTGCGGTCGATTGAATTGGCAAATTCATTTCTTCGATCGATTGATTCCGCTTTCGCATGAAAGCGGGCGGAACGCTGGCGACTCGCAGCAACTTCCAGGCCGCGCTTGCTCTCGAAAGACGACGCTATCGTCCTATGAATCCGCACGCAAATAAGGACGTCGAAGCGAAAAAACTCTGACGTAACATGGTGTTACAACCATCGCGCGGGCCTAACACTTTTTGGCTCGACGGCTTGCGCGAAGGTTAATAAATTATCGGATGCGCTGGTCGGGCGGTGCGCTCATCGTTCGAGTCGATAGCGGTTTGCAGGCATCGATGACGGCTCGCGCCTCCGTATCGCGGCTCCGGCTGCGGTTGACCGGATGAATTTCGTGCTGAATGCAGGCAGTTCTGACATGGCGCCCACAGGCTTTCGCAAGACGACTCGGTTTCTCGTTTCCACCGCGCTGATCGGGGTCGCGGCGGCGGGATCGCTCGCGCTCGCGGGGCCGCGCGTCGAATGGTTGTCGTCGGCCGTATTCGAGGATTCGCCTGCGAGCCGCCAGTCTCTGCATGCCACGCCGATCGCCGCCAAAGAAGGGCTGACCCCCGTGAGCGCCGAAATGCGCCCGACGCCGCGCGGCGAACAGACCGCGTCGTTCCGCGGCACAGGCTCCATCCGCGCCGACATCACGCGCTATAACGAAGAACGCAACGTGCCCCGTCCGCAGGGCCGCCCGTCGGACGACGGCCGCGCGCCTGCCGCGTCGAACTTCCGCAACTGAAGCGGCCCGTCCGCCACCGCGCGTCTCTCGCGCATGCGCGCTCTGGTGTTTCGTCCTAGTTAACGAAAAACAATTGGCGCGTCCAGCCCGCGTGTCACGGTGACGTAATCTCGCCACAATAACGCGTCACTTTTCCTGTCAGACGTTCCCCTCTTTTTTCCGCGCAAGGACAATGCGGCCTTCGGCTCATTGCGCGCTTCCCTTTGTTTCGAAACTCCTTTCATCGCGTCGACAGGCGCGCTGCGCCTGCTTTGCGGTGGGTCGCATCGCGTGGTTCGCAGCCGCTTTGAGCGGGCGGCGCGCGAGAAGCATGAGCGCCGTGATCGACGCTCGCATGACGGAGTACTCGAAACGCTATACCCGCAATAACGATAAAGATTTTTGACCGGAGAAATGGTCCGTAAAGATGGTGCCGCTCCACACGCGATGCCTCTCGTCAGAAGCCCATTAGCCGGTCAAGACGAGGCGAGCGCCACGTTTCTCGCCCGCCACGCTATTAATTTTCGACAAAGACAGGAGAGTTCAAGATGCCAACCGTCAACCGTGCGCCGCGCAACACGCTGAAAGCAGCGGTCAGGGCCACCGCAGTCGCAGCGATGATCGGCTTTTTCGCCGCCGGCGCCGCTCACGCGCAATCGAGCGTGTCGCTGTATGGCCAGGTCGACGAATGGGTCGGCGCCACCAAGTTTCCCGGCGGCCAGCGCGCGTGGAACGTCAGCGGCGGCGGCATGTCGACGTCGTACTGGGGCATGAAGGGCGCCGAAGACCTGGGCAACGGCTACAAGGCGATCTTCACGCTGGAGAGCTTCTTCCGCGCGCAGAACGGTCGCTACGGCCGCTTCGACGGCGACACGTTCTTCGCCCGCAACTCGTATGTCGGCATTCAAGGTCCGATCGGTACGTTCACCGCTGGCCGCCTGACCACGCAACTCTTCGTCTCGACGATTCTGTTCAACCCGTTCGTCGACTCGTACGTGTTCTCGCCGATGGTCGCTCACGTGTTCCTCGGTCAGGGCACGTTCCCGACGTACACGACGGATCAGGGCGTGACGGGCGACTCCGGCTGGAACAACGCCGTGCAGTACACGACGCCTGACTTCAACGGCCTCTCGGGCAGCGCGATGTACGCGTTCGGCAACAGCGCCGGCGACAACCGCTCGAAGAAGTACAGCGCGCAGTTCCTGTACTTCCACGGCCCGTTCGCGGCGACCGGCGTCTATCAGTACGTGAACTTCAACAACACGCCGGGCGATCTGCCGACGTCCAATGCCTTCACGATTCCCGGCTTCAAGAGCCAGAGCGTCGGGCAACTGGGCGCGTCGTTCGACATGAAATACGTGAAGTTCTTCGCGCAGTACATGTACACGAAGAACGACATCGAACCGACCTCGTTCCACGTCAACACGGGTCAGGGCGGCGTGACGGTGCCGGTCGGCCCCGGCACGGTGATGGCGTCGTACGCGTATTCGCGCAGCAACGGCGGCCTCGATCAGACGCACAAGAGCTGGGCGGTCGGCTACGACTATCCGCTCTCGAAGCGCACCGACGTGTACGCCGCGTACCTGAACGACAAGTACACCGGCATGTCCTCGGGCGATACGTTCGGCGTCGGCATCCGCGCAAAGTTCTAAGCGGAGCGCCAGGGCCGCAAAAGAAAACACCGCGCCGAGTGCGCGGTGTTTTTTTTAGGCCAATTCGAACGGGCGGATCAACGAATCGCCAGCCGCCTCTTCGCCTCCTCATACTCTTCTTTCAGCCGCGCGACCAGTTCGGCGACGCTCGGCGTGTCGTGCATCAGGCCGACGCCCTGACCCGCGCCCCAGATGTCCTTCCACGCCTTCGCCTTGCTCGACCCGTCGCCGAAATTCATCGCGGTCTTGTCGGATTCGGGCAGCGCGTCCGGATCCAGCCCCGCGTTCACGATGCTCCGGCGAATGTAGTTGCCGTGCACGCCCGTGAAAAGATTCGTGTAGATGATGTCCGCCGCGGACGAATCGACGATCGCCTGCTTGTAGCTGTCGAGCGCATGCGCCTCGCGCGTGGCGATAAAGCGCGTGCCCATGTACGCGAGGTCCGCGCCCATTGCCTGCGCGGCGAGGATCGAGCCGCCGTTGGCGATCGATCCCGACAGCACGATCGGTCCATCGAAAATGCGCCGCACTTCGCCGACGAGCGCGAACGGCGACGTGGTGCCCGCGTGCCCGCCCGCGCCCGCCGCGACGAGAATCAGCCCGTCGACGCCCGCGTCGAGCGCCTTTTGCGCGTGCCGCAGATTGATGACGTCGTGCAGCACGATGCCGCCATACGAATGCACGGCGTCGATCATCTCCTTGACCGGCGCGCGCAAGCTCGTGATGAAGATCGGCACCTTGTGCTCGACGCACACGCGCACGTCGTGTTCGAGCCGCGCGTTGGACTGATGCACGATCTGATTCACCGCGATCGGTCCCACGACCGCATCCGGATTCGCCGCCTTATGTTCGGCGAGCGACGCCTGAATCTGCGTGAGCCATTCGTCGAGCAATTCGGCCGGCCGCGCGTTCAGCGCGGGAAACGAGCCGACGATACCCGCCTTGCATTGCGCGAGCACGAGCTCGGGGTAACTGACGATGAACATCGGCGAGCCGATGACGGGAAGCGCGAGATTCTGCAGGACGGCGGGAAGGGCCATGAGACGAGTCTCCTGATGTGTCATCTCGTTCGACGCTAGCGTAAGCATGCCCCGAAGCGATGATTAGGAACGATCGTTCGATTATAGGCAGCGGGAGCTTGCTGTGGATCGGGGCAAATCCGAGTGAATCCTCGGTTTTCAGGCGATTCGGGCGTTGCACGAGTGAGCATTCGAAGCGCCACGCCTACAATGACCTGCACTCCGACAACAAGAACGCACCATGTCTTTCGCAGCTTACGAGCCGTTTAGCGTCGACGCCGCGGGCGTCGCAATCGCGGGCGTGAAGGGCGGCAACGGTCCGCCGCTTCTGCTCATGCACGGCCATCCGCAGACGCACGAGATCTGGCACAAGTGCGCCGACGTTCTCGCGCGCCACTTCACGGTGATCGCGACGGATCTGCGCGGCTACGGCGCGTCGGCGAAACCCGAGAGCGACGACCAGCACACGCCGTATTCGAAGCGCGCGATGGCGGCCGATCAGGTCGCCGTCATGCGGCACTTCGGCTACGAGCGTTTTCTCGTATGCGCGCATGATCGCGGCGCTCGCGTCGCCCATCGCATGGCGATGGACTTTCCCGATGCCGTCGATCGCCTGATGCTGCTCGACATCGCGCCGACGCTCGCCATGTACGAAGCGACCGACCGCGAGTTCGCGACCGCCTATTTCCACTGGTTCCTGCTGATTCAGCCGTCGCCGCTGCCGGAACTGCTGATCGGCGGCAATCCGAACGCGTATATCGACCGCGTGATGGGCAATCGTCATGCGGGCCTCGCGCCGTTTGCGCCGCATGCGTTGCAGGCGTACCGCGATGCGCTTGCGCAGCCGGGCGCGGTCTACGCGATGTGCGAGGACTATCGCGCGTCCGCGAGCATCGACCTCGAACACGATCGCGCCGATCGCGAGCGCGGGCTCAAGATCGCGTGTCCGTTGCGCGTGCTGTGGGGAGCGGAGGGCGTGATCGAGCGATGCTTCGACGCGCTCGTCGAATGGCGGCGCGTGGCGCGCGACGTGAGCGGCCGCGCGCTGCCGTGCGGGCATTACATTCCGGAGGAGCAGCCGGATGCGTTGATCGAAGAGATGCTGGCCTTCTTCGACACCACGGCTTGACGACGAAGCGTCAAGCATCTGTAGGGAAAGCACCGATGCACGGGGTATATCGTCGGGTTACGATCAATTCGACGTTGATCACGTCTATGTTCGCCGCTTGCCGTAGCTGACAAGCGGCTTTCTTTTTGGCCGCACGCTTTTTTATGCGACGGCCACCACGCCCGCGTTCACCTTCACCGCGCCAGCCTGCGCGAGTTCCCCGACGATTCTCTCCAGCAACGCGCGGCGCTCGCCCGGCGCGGCAAGCATATTCGCGGCGGCGCGCATGGCGCGCGCCGTTGCGGTGGTTGCGAAGAGCGCGTCGAAGCTCATGGCGCGCACTTCCATCAGCTTGAAGACGATCAGCACCTTCAGCGCGTTCTTCGCGTTGCGGGCGGGATCGGCCTGCAAGTAGTCGAGCCGCGACGAGGCGACATCGAGTGCGCGCGCCACGTCCGTGAACGGCGCGCCGTGGCCGGGAATCACGAGACCGACGTCGAGCCGCGCGATGAGATCGAGCACCGCGCGTTCTTCGGCGAAACCGCTTGCGCCTTCGAGCTCGGGAAAGATCACGCCGAAGCCGTTCTCCCACAGCGCGTCGGCGCTGATCAGCACGCGCGCGTCGGCGCAATAGAGCATCAGCGAGTGCGGGTCGTGTCCCGGCGCGCCGAGCACGGACCATGCGAGTCCGCCCAGCGTGAGCGTCGCGCCCGTCGCGATGGTGCCCGTGAAGCCGAAGCGGTCGCACCGCTGGCCGGTGGCGTTGAAGGTGAGCGCGTGCTCGTCCCATTCGCGCACGGCGTCGGCTTCGCCGGCGGGAATCAGCGTGTCACACGCATATGTTTGCTGAAGCAGCGCGTTGCCGCCGCAATGGTCCGAATGCAGGTGCGTATTGACGATGAGATCGAGCTGGCGGCGCGGTCCGAGCTTCTGTCGAACGAGCGCTAACGTTTGCGGCGCATGGGAAACGTAGCCCGTATCGACGAGCGCCGCGCCTTCGTCGCTGACGAACAGCACATTGTTCGACGAGAGCCAGCCGCGCTCGAACACGGTCATGGAGTCGGGTAGCGTGTTCACGGCGCGGTCTCCTTCGGCATGACGACGATGGTCGCCGTCGCCTTCATCACGTTTTCGCCGAGTTGATTTTGAGCGCCGCCTTCGAGCTTCGTCAGGTCGCCGCCGAGGCTCGCTTTCCACTTCGCTTCGATGACCTGCCAGCGCATGGTGAGCACGTCGCCGGCTTTCACGGCGCGCGTCAGTTTGATGCCGAATTCGAGGCCGAGCGGCTGCGCGTATCGCGCGAAGTGGTCGGCGATCATCGCCATGAGATGCGCGGTCGGCTGCGTGCCGGACGCGATCAGCGCGCCGAAGCGGCTTGCGCGCGCGTACGCTTCGTCGTGATGCAGCGGGTTCGTATCGTTGACGAGCGTCGCGAATTCGCGGATGGAATCGGCCGGCAGCGCGAGCGTCGCCTCGAACGATTCGCCCAGCATCACGACGCGCGCGCCTTGCCTGCGGCTCGGAATACGCGCGAGCACGCTGCGTTTCGCGGCGTCCTCATAGGCGCTCCATTCGGCGATCTCGTCGATCTTGCGGAAGCAGCCATCGCAGAAGCCCGACTGCGCGTTCATGCGGCAGACGTCGACGCACGGCGACGGCACGCCGTTCATTGGGCCGCCGTCTCGCGCAGCGCGACATCGGCGACCGGCGCGCCCGTCAGATCGATCAACTCGCGCGGCGACAGATTGAAGACCGCATGCGGATGCCCGGCCGCGGCCCACAGGCTGTCGAGCGCGAGCAGGTCTTCGTCGATCAGCGTGACCGGCTCGACCGCATGCCCGATCGGGCACACGCCGCCGATCGCGTAGCCGGTCTTCTCGCGCACGAACTTGGCATCCGCGCGGGCAAGCGCGCCGACGCGCGCCGCGACTTTCGCTTCGTCCACGCGGTTCGCGCCGCTCGCGATCACGAGCACGGGCGCATCGTCTTCGCGGCGGCGAAAAAGAATCGACTTGGCAATCTGCGCGATCGAGCAGTCGAGCCCGGCCGCCGCTTCCGCCGATGTCTTGCCGGTCTCCGGCAGCATCACGACCGGATGCGGATGACCGCGCTCCCGCAACAGCAACGCGACGCGGCGCGCGGAATCGGGCAGCGCTTCGATAGGAGTCGGTTCGATCATGGAGTTCCTCTTCGTGGGACGCTTAGACGCAGACTTCGCCGCTCTTTTTCTTGGCGAGCAACGCGCGGCCGGCGCGCGAGGCGCTCGGCTTGCCGATTGCGCGCGAGATGAAGTCGCCGATCTCGACGAGTTCATCGAGATTGACGCCGGTCTCGATGCCGAGCCCGTTCATCAGATACACGACGTCTTCGGTCGCGACATTGCCCGTCGCGCCCTTCGCGTACGGACAGCCGCCAAGCCCCGCGACCGACGCATGAAATATCTCGATGCCTTCGAGCAGCGCCGCATAGATGTTGCCGATGGCCTGGCCGTACGTATCGTGGAAGTGTCCGGACAGACGCTCGCGCGGAAACACCTTCGATGCCGCCGCGACCACTTCGCGCGTGCGCTTCGGCGTGGCGACGCCGATGGTATCGGCGATGTCGATTTCATCGCAGCCGAGCGCCTTCATGCGCTCGACGACGTCCACGACCGACGCCACGCTCACTTCGCCCTGATACGGACAGCCGAGCGCGCACGAAATGCTCGCGCGCAGCCGCATGCCGGCTTCCTTCGCGGCTTTCGCGACCGGCTCGAAACGCGCGATGCTCTCCTCGATGCTGCAATTGATGTTCTTCTGCGAGAACGCCTCGCTTGCCGCGCCGAAGATCACGACCTCGTCTGCCTTCGCTTCGAGCGCGCCTTCGAAGCCGCGCATGTTCGGCGTGAGCACGGAGTAGATCGTGCCCGGCCGACGCTCGATGCGGGCCATGACGGCGGCGGCGTCGGCCATTTGCGGCACCCACTTCGCGGAGACGAACGACGTGGCCTCGACATTCACGACGCCCGCGCGCGCGAGCCGGTTCACGAGCTCGATCTTCGTTTCGGTCGAGACGAATTCCTTCTCGTTCTGCAGACCGTCGCGCGGTCCGACTTCGACGATTTTCACTTTCGTGGGAAGCATGGCTGTCTCCGTTATAAGCACCACGCGATCTAATAACCGCGCTTGAAATCCACGATGCCGCTGATCGCTTCGCCGCGCGCGAGCGCGCGGATCTTCGCGGCGATCTGTACCACGCTTTCCTCGCGCAACGTCTCCGCCGATATGTGCGGCGTGACGCTGACGCGCGGATGCCGCCAGAACGGATGATCGGCGGGCAGCGGCTCCGCATGGAACACGTCGAGCATCGCGCGGGACAACTGCCCGCTGTCGAGCGCGGCGAGCAGCTCGGCATCGACGACATGCGGGCCGCGCGCCACGTTCACCAGATAAGCGCCACGCGCGAGCTTGCCGAACGCGCGAGCATTCAGGATGCCTTCGGTATCGGGCGTATGCGGCAGCAGGTTGATGAGCACCTTCGCGCCATCGAGAAAGGCATCGAATTGCTCGGGCCCGGCGAAAACCTCGACGCCTGCGATGTCCTTCGGCGTGCGGCTAAAGCCGCGCACCGGCACCCCAAGAGCGACGAGCGAACGCGCCACTTCAGCGCCTAACACGCCCAAGCCCAGCACGCCGACCGTGAAGGTCTTGCGCGCATGCTGCGGCAGCTTTTGCCAGCGGCCTTCGCGTTGCTGCGCGTCGTATTCGTCGAAGCGGCGCATGAAGCGCAGCACCGCATAGGTCGCGTATTCGACCATCTGCTGCGCCATGCCGGTGTCTTCCAGACGCACGAGCATGGCGTTGGGCGGCAGCGTGCCCGGCTCCTTGCGCTCGACATCCAGAATGGCATCGACGCCCGCGCCGAGATTGAACACGGCCTTCAGGTCGGGACGATCGGCGAACAGCTCGCGCGGCGCGCGCCACACGACCGCATAGTCGGCGTGCGCGGTGTCGCCCGGTTGCCAGACGCGCACGTCCGCTTCCGGCAGTTCGCGCGCGAAGTCGCGCAGCCACGCGTCGGTGTCCGTGTGTTGCTCGTAGAAGATGATTTTCATGCGGCTCACTTGGCGAACAACTGGCCGATGTCGTTGAACGCCTTGAATTCGAGCGCGTTGCCGCACGGATCGAGGAAGAACATCGTCGCCTGCTCGCCCACTTCTCCCTTGAAGCGGATATGCGGCTCGATGATGAACTGCGTCCCCACGCCCTTCAGACGCTCGGCGAGCGCGTGCCAGTCGCTCATCGAGAGCACGACGCCGAAGTGGCGCACCGGCACGGCGTCGCCATCGACGGCGTTCTTCGCGGCGGGGCGCGCCTCGTCGGGCGAAAGATGCGCGACCAGTTGATGCCCGAAGAAATCGAAATCGACCCACTCGGGCGAACTGCGTCCTTCGGGACAGCCGAGCAACTCGCCGTAGAACGCGCGGGCGTTCTCGAGACTGGTGACGGGAAAGGCGAGATGGAACGGCTGCAGCGTGCGTTGCGTCCTCGAATGGTCCGCGTGCTCGAACCGGCCGGCGGATTCATCGGGTAGATCGGACATACGGCCTCCCTGTGGCGACGATGCGGCGATTCGGGACATTTTACGGTGACGGAGCGCCCGGCGTGCGGCTGCGAATAACCAAATGACGATTGAATCGTTCGCGCCCGCGCTGCATCACGCGAGAATGAAGCCTGAACCGAATGCAGCGCGAGGCATGCATGAACATGAACGACGAACCATTCCGGCGGCCGGTGCTCGTGACCGTGCCCGGACTGCACGGCAGCGAAGGCGCGCACTGGCAGAGCTGGCTGGAGCGGCAATACGCGGAGGCATCGCGCGTCGAGCAGGCCGACTGGGACGCGCCGCATCTCGACGAGTGGGCGAGCGCCGTCGAAGCGCGGCTCGACGCCTTGCAGCGGCCCGCCGTGCTCGCCGCGCACAGCTTCGGCTGTCTCGCGGTCGCGCATGCGTTCAGGCGTGCGCGTAGCCGCGCGCTCTCGCGCGTGACCGGCGTGTTGCTGGTCGCGCCGGCGAGCCCCGACAAGTTTCGGCTCGCGGGCCGGTTCGAGCCCGAGCGACTTGCCGTGCCGTCGATCGTGGTCGGCAGCGAGACGGACCCGTGGATGCCGGTCGACCGGGCGCGCGATCTCGCGCAGCATCTGGGCAGCGCGTTCGTGAATTTCGGCGATGCAGGGCACATCAACACGGCGGCGGGCTTCGGGCCGTGGCCGCACGCGAAGTATCTCGTCGATACGCTCGCGCACTACGCGCACTATGCGCCGCCCGAGGCGAACGCCGAGCGCGAGCGGTTGCAGCGTGAACATGCGTATGGCTGATGCTGTTTCGCACATTCGATAACATAGATGGCCGCCTGCGAGCGGCCTTTCGCTTTTTTGATTACGGGGAACTCATGGCGGCATTCAGGAAAGTCGCGCTCGCGACATTGATCATGGCGACGGGCGTCGCGCACGCGGACACCACGCTGCTCAACGTCTCCTACGACGTGACGCGCGAGCTATACAAGGACATCGACGCGGCTTTCGTCGCCGACTACAAGAAGCGCACCGGCGAGACGGTCTCGGTGAGGCAGTCGCATGGGGCGTCGAGCGCGCAGGCGTTGTCGGTGATGCAGGGCTTGCAGGCGGACGTGGTGACGATGAACCAGCCGAACGACATCGACCTGCTCGCCGAGCGCGGGCAACTCGTGCCGGCCAACTGGCGCACGCGCCTGCCGAACGGCAGCGCGCCGTACACCACGACGATGGTGTTCCTCGTGCGCCACGGCAACCCGAAGCACATCAATGACTGGAGCGATCTGGCGCGCCCCGGCGTGCAGGCGGTCATCGCGAATCCGAAGACATCGGGCAACGGACGCTACACGTATCTCGCGGCGTGGGGCTACAAGAAGCAGCAGGGCGCGACCGACGCGCAGGCGCAGGACTTCGAGAAGGCGATCTTCGCGAACGTGCCGGTGCTCGACACGGGCGGGCGCGGCGCGACGACGACGTTCACGCAGCGCGGCATCGGCGATGTGCTCGTGACCTTCGAGAACGAAGTGGGGCTGATCGAAGCGGGCGCGGGCGCGAAGGACTTCGACGCCGTGTATCCGTCGTCGAGCTTGCTGGCCGAGCCGCCGGTTTCGATCGTCGATAAGGTGGTGGACAAGCGCGGCACGCGCAAGGAGGCGCAGGCGTACCTCGACTTCCTGTACACGCCGCAGGCGCAGGAGATCATCGCGCAGCATCATTTGCGGCCGCGCAACGCGGACGTGCTCGCCAAGCATGCGAGCGAGTTCAAGCCGCTGAAGACGTTTACGGTGGAGCAGGTGTTCGGGAGCTGGCAGAAGGCGCAGCAGACGCATTTTGCGGATGGCGGGACGTTTGATCAGGTCGTCGCCGACAAGAAATAAATCCCTCGCGGGGCTCGCGACCACCGGCGCAAGCCCCGCGCTTAACGCTCAATCCCCGCAGTGCCGCGCCGCCGTTTCGTGCGCCGCTTCAGCCCGCATCCCCAGCCGCTCGATGAGCTTCCGGTCCGCTTCCGCCTGCGGATTACTCGTCGTCAACAGTTGATCGCCGTAGAAGATCGAATTCGCGCCCGCCGCGAAGCAAAGCGCCTGCAACGCCTCGTCCATCTGCTCGCGGCCCGCCGACAGACGCACCATCGCCTTCGGCATCGTGATCCGCGCCACCGCGATCGTGCGCACGAACTCGAACGGATCGAGCGCCTCGGTGCCGGTCAGCGGCGTGCCCGCCACCTGCACGAGATTGTTGATCGGCACCGACTCCGGATACGGCTCCATGTTCGCGAGCTGCGAGATCAGCCCCGCGCGCTCGCGACGCGATTCGCCCATGCCCACGATCCCGCCGCAACACACGTTGATGCCCGCATCGCGCACGTGCTCCAGCGTATCGAGGCGATCCTGATACGTGCGCGTCGAGATGATCTGCCCGTAGAACTCCGGCGACGTGTCGAGGTTGTGGTTGTAGTAATCGAGGCCCGCATCGCGCAGCGCCTGCGCCTGATGTGACTCCAGCATGCCGAGCGTCACGCACGTTTCGAGGCCCATCGCCTTCACGCCGCGAATCATTTCCTTGATCGGCTCCAGATGGCGGTCCTTCGGATTGCGCCACGCCGCGCCCATGCAGAAGCGCGTCGCGCCGTTGGCCTTCGCGGCTTCCGCGGCCTTCAGCACGGCATCCACTTCCATCAGCTTGTCGGCCTTCACGCCCGTGTCGTGATGCACGGACTGCGGGCAGTACGCGCAATCTTCCTCGCAGCCGCCCGTCTTGATGGACAACAGCGTGGAAAGCTGCACGGCGTTCGGATCGAAATGCTCGCGATGCACCGTCTGCGCGCGATACAGCAAATCGTTGAACGGCAGTTCGTACAGCGCGACGACATCCGCGACGCGCCAGCGCGCGGGCGCTTGCGCCGGCGTGTGCAGTTGAACGGGTTGAGCGGTGCCGGCAGTGAGAGTCTGCGTCATGTGAGTTCAGTCCTTGAGATGAAGCGTGTCGAGCAGCGTGCGCACGTCGAGATGATCGGCGGCGCGCGCGGCATCGCGCGACGTGAGATGCGGAATCACGCCCAGAAGCGGCGCGGCGATGCGTTGCTTGAGCGTGGCGATGTTTTCGTCGGGATACAGCATATTGGGATCGACGCGATTGGCCACCCAGCCCGCGAGTTTCAGCCCGCGCGATGCAATCGCTTCGGCGGTCAGAAGCGCATGGCTGATGCAGCCGAGCCGCATGCCGACGACGAGCACCACCGGCACATTCAGCGCGACGGCGAGATCGGCGGTGTCGTGCGTTTCGTCGAGCGGCACGCGAAAGCCGCCGACGCCTTCCACCACGACGATATCCGCGAGCGTCGAAGCCTCGCGGTGCGCGTCCACGATGCGCCCGATATCCAGCGCGATGCCTTCGCGCGCCGCCGCGATATGCGGCGCGATCGGCTCGCGCATCATGAACGGCGTGCGCATGTCGGGCGGCAGCGCGACGGTCGCGGCGGCGTCCAGTTGATCGGCGTCTTCGTTGTGCAGCATGCCGTCGCGCATGACGGCGCCCGAGGCGATCGGCTTCATCGCGGCGGCGCGAAGGCCCGTGCGCGCGAAGCCGTGAAGCAGCGCGCAGGAGACGAAGGTCTTGCCGATCTCCGTATCGGTGCCGGCGACGAAAAGGGATAAAGCGGTCATAGCGTGTTCAAAGCGTGTTCAATGCGTGGTCGAGACGGTCGAGGTCTTCGCGGCTATGCGCGGCGGAAAGCGAAATGCGCAGGCGCGACGTACCGGACGGAACCGTCGGCGGTCGAATGGCGGGCACCCAAAGGCCGTGCGCATCGAGCGCGGCAGCAATGGCGAGCGTCTCGTCGTTGCCGCCGATCACGAGCGGCTGCACCGCCGTTTGCGAATCCACCGGAAGCCAGCGCGTGCGCTTGAGCATGGCGCGCGTGGTGTCGATGAGCGTAGCGAGATGCGCGCGGCGCGCGTCCCCTTCATCGCCCGCAATGAGCGCGATGCTCGCCGACACGGCATGCGCGACCGCAGGCGGCGCGGCCGTTGTGAAGATATACGGACGCGCGCGCTGCACGAGCCATTCGATGACGGTGGCATGCGCCGCGACGAACGCGCCCGCGACGCCCGCCGCCTTGCCGAGCGTGCCGACATAGACGAGATGCGGCGAGCGCAGCGCGAAGTGCGCGAGCGCGCCGCGACCTTGCGGGCCGAGCACGCCGAAGCCGTGCGCATCGTCGACGACGAGCCACGCGCCGTACTTCTCCGCCAGTTCGACGAGACCCGCGAGCGGCGCGATGTCGCCGTCCATGCTGAAGACCGTGTCCGTGACGATGAGTTTCGTCGCGGTCTCGTCGCGCGAGGCATCCAGCATGGCGTCGAGCGCGGCGAGGTCCGCATGCGGATAGATCTGCGTCTGCGCGCGGGAAAGCCGCACGCCGTCGATCAGCGACGCGTGATTCAGCGCGTCGGAGAACACGAGCGTGCCGCGGCCGGCCAGCGTGGTGAGCACGGCGAGATTCGCCATGTAGCCGGTGCTGAAGTAGAGCGCGCGCGGATCGTCGACGAAGCCGCCCGAGAACGCGGCCAGATCGTCTTCGAGTCGAGCATGAGCGCGCGAATGACCGCCCAGCAGATGCGAACCGCCGCTGCCCGCGCCATAAAGCGCAGCGCCTTCGGCGAGCGCCGCGCGGATCGCTTCGTGCGCGGCGAGGCCGAGATAGTCATTGCTCGCGAAGCCGATCATCTCGCGGCCATCGACGGTCATATGCGCGGAATTCGCGCCGTCGATGATCCTGCGACGGCGGCGCAAGCCGCGTGCGTCGATATCGGCGAGACCCTGATTCAGCGTCTCATAGAGCGCCTGCGTGGTGTCGTTCATGCGGCGGACTCCGCGAGCGTGGCGTTGAGCGTATCGAGCGTGCGCTGCGCGAGCAACGCGAGGTCGTCGTCGGGGAGAATGTACGGCGGCATCATGTACACCGTCTTGCCGATGGGACGCATCAGCAGTTCGCGCTGCAACGCGTTTGCAAAGAAGCGGCGCGAGAACGCGGCATCTTCGGTATCGACGTCGAACGCGAAGATCGTGCCGCGCTCACGGAAGTTGCGCGTGCGCGCGTGCTTCGCGAGCGGCTGCAACGCTTCGCGCAGCAGCGCCGACTTGCGCCGGTTTTCGGCGAGCACGTTCGCGCTTTCGAACAAGTCGAGCGTGGCGAGCGCCGCGCGGCACGCGAGCGGATTGCCCGTGTACGAATGCGAATGCAGAAAGCCGCGCGTGATGTCGTCGTCGTAGAACGCGGCGTAGATTTCATCGCGCGTGAGCACGAGCGAAAGCGGCAGATAGCCGCCGCTGATGCCCTTCGACAGACACACGAAGTCCGGCCACACGCCCGCCTGCTCGCACGCGAAGAACGTGCCGGTGCGCCCGCAGCCGACCGCGATTTCATCGGCGATCAGATGCACGCCGAACTCGTCGCAGAGCGCGCGCAGGCGCGTGAGATACGACGCGTCGTACATCGCCATGCCGGCCGCGCACTGCACGAGCGGCTCGACAATCACGGCGGCAAGATGCGCCGCGCGTTCGGCGAAAAGCGCGCGCATCGCGTCGATCGCCGCATCCACGCCCACCGACGCCGGCGATGCGACCACATGCGCGTGGCGAATGAGCGGATCGTACGCGTCCTTGAATAGCGCGACATCCGTCACGCCGAGCGCGCCGATGGTCTCGCCGTGATAGCTGTTCGCAAGACACGCGAATTCGCGCTTCTCGCTGCGGCCGCGATTGCGCCAGAAGTGAAAGCTCATCTTCAACGCGATTTCGACGGCCGAAGCGCCGTCGGAGGCGAAGAACGCGTGGCCGAGCGTCTTCTGCGTGAGCGCGGAAAGACGCTCCGCCAGTTCGACGGCGCTCGCGTGCGTGCAGCCCGCGAGCATCGCGTGTTCGAGCGTGTCGAGCTGGTCCTTCAGCGCGCGGTTGATGTCGGGATTCGCGTGGCCGAAGAGATTGACCCACCACGAACTGATGGCGTCGAGATAGCGGTTGCCCGCCGGATCGTAGAGCCACGCGCCCTTGCCGCGTGCGATCGGCACGAGCGGCATACGCTCGTGATGCTTCATCTGGGTACACGGGTGCCACACGGCGGCGAGCGAACGCGCGACCCAGTCTTGATTGGCTTCTGTGTTCAAAACGGCTCCCAGGCCCGCGCGAACGCGAGCCGGTACATCGGGCAGGCGCGGCGGCCTGTGCTTTCGAGGAAACTGCGCGAGACTTTCGCGCGCTCCAATTATCCCCAAAATGCGCGCGGCCTTCGCTTTTCGCCCACGTTTTGGACAATGCAGCTGCGCGCATCCGAAAGGCGAAAACGCGCTTTCGCCGGCAACGTCGCTGAACGCGACGGCTAATCGTAGGATCGCCGCCGCAAGATGCAAAAACGCCGGCGCAGGGGCCGGCGTCGTTCGACAGCGTGAATTGCGGGCTTAGCGCGAGGCCGTCTGCGTGTCCGCGCTGTTGTTCTTCCAGACCACCGCGTTATCGACCGCGTAGAGCCTGCACGGATCGCTGCTCTGCTTCTGGCAGCCGGCAATGGCGACGGCCATCGGATCGTCGCCGCCTTCGGCCCACGACCACGCGCCCGAGTCGGACACCGCGAACGCGCGGCTCGAATACTGGCTCAGGAAATTGCGATACCCGGCGCGGCCGTTTTCATCGATGAAGGGAACGGACTGCACGGCGTCGAGGCTCGCGAAATCCGTGGCGTTCGGCGCGTGCGGCTCCGCGACCTGATACTGCACGGTGGTCGGCATGCCGATTTGCGCGAGAAACGCCTTTACGCGCGGCCACCAGACCTGCACGCCGTCGCGATCGCCCACCAGACGGTGCGCGTCGTTCTTGTAATGGCCGAAGTCGATCATGTTCGACCGCGCGCCGTGCGAGACGAAAGCCGTGTACATCTGCGACGCGAGATCGCCCGGCCAGACCGAATCGTTGTCGCCGTACAGCCACAGCGACGGCAGGCGGACATTCTCGCCATACGCGCCGAAGGCATCGACGAGATTCTTCTGCCAGCCCGCGCATTCGTCCTGCCGCAAGCCGCCCGAGAAATTGATGAGACCGCGCACGCCCGGCGCGGACAGCGCATCGCGCGCGCCGTAGGCGATGGTCGTCAGCCCGCCGTGCGACGTGCCCGCGACGACGATATGCGTCTTGTCGACGTAAGGCTGCGCGCTCATGTACTCGACGGTCGCGGCGACATCGCGCGCCTGCGCAAAACCGTTGGCTTCGACGTTGCAGCCGTGGCCCGAATAGTCGCCGCCGGAGCCGGCGAAGCCGCGGCGGTTCGGCACCACGACGACATAGCCGTGACGCACGAACTCACGCGCGAGCGCGACCGGCCGGTTGCGCGGCTGCGCGTGCGAATCGCCGGGGAGCTTGCCGTGGTTGAAGACGATCATCGGGAACGGGCCCGCGCCGTCCGGTTTGAAGACGGTGGTTTCGAGCGCGATGTCGTCTTCCGGCACCTCGATGACGGTTTCGTTCAGGCCATTCGCGACGACCGGCAGCCGCGCGTCGAGCGCATCGGGAATCTGGCTGAAGACGGGTGCCGTGAGCCCTTCGGATTGGCGGATGCCGCCGATCGGTTCGGCGTGGACGACGGACGCGACGAGCGACGCCGCGAGCGAGCATGCCATGCTGCATCCGACCAACCAGGTTCTGATCGCCATCCGTGAACTCCGACCGCACTCGAGTCAATGTGTTGATATGACGCGGTCCCGAATCGCCGGTTGAAGTCACAAGCTGGCCGCGCTGCTGATGATTAGCAGTATCGAATGCCGGGCGTTGGAGTCATGCCTCGAAAAGGCATGACAAATGGCTTCAGACTGGAAGAAACGGGTTGCCGCATGTGGCCGGGCGCGAGAATGACAGCGCCCTGACGCAAACACAGATTACCCGTTCAAAATTGCACTGCACAATAAAGGAAACCCCGTAACAGCTTAATCTGAAAGGAGAAGTTCAGGAAATTAATACCGTCTTGGTTTTAAGCGAAGACTTACTTTTCGATGGAGTCGCCGTCGATATAAATCCAATGGCCCTCGGCATTGCGTATGAAACGGCTCGCTTCGTGCAGCCGATGCGCGCGCCCGCCGACTTTATATCGCGCGACGAATTCCACTTCTTCGCGGTCGCCGTCGATGACGGTGTGCCGTTTGATCTGCAAGCCGAGCCAGCGCGTGCCGTCGCCGGACGCGTCGAGATCGGGCGGGCAGGTTTTCGCGTCCCATGTCGCGCGCAGATAGGCCGTGTCGCCGAGCACATAGGCGGTGTAGCGCGAGCGCATGAGTTCCATCGCGTTCGCCGGAAAAGCGCCACCGTCGATGAAGCGGCCGCAGCAGTCTTCATAGCGCGGCGCGCGCGCGTTCGGGCGCTGCGACGTTGACGCGCCGCCGCAAGGACAATCCACGGGCTTCATGCATCGACTCCCGGCATCTCGACATGGCCGGGCTGATTGCGCACGCGATCCAGCCACGCGCGAATGGCCGGATAGCGCGACAGATCGAGACCCGCTTCGTCGGCCACATGCGTGTAGGCGTAGAGCGCGATGTCGGCCACCGTGTAGCGCTCGCCGACGAAGAACGTGCGCGCCGCGAGATGCTGCTCCATCACGTCGAGCGCGCGATACGAACCGGCGGTCTTGTCCGGCAGGCGCGGATCGTCCGGCTGCTTCAGAAACTCGCGAATGAAGCGCGCCACCGCGACATACGGCTCGTGGCTGTATTGCTCGAAGAACATCCATTGCAGCACTTGCGCGCGTTCGAGGCGATCGTCGGGAAGCAGCGCGGAGCCGTCGGCGAGATAGAAGAGAATGGCGTCGGATTCGGAGAGCGTCGTCGTCTCGTCGATGACGAGCACCGGCACCTTGCCGTTCGGGTTCAGCTTGCGGAAGGCGTCGGTGCGCGTCGCGCCGTGCATCATGTCCACTTCGTGCCAGACATAGGGCAAGTTCAGTTGTTCGAGCGCGAGCCGCACCTTGTAGCAGTTGCCGGACGCCGACACCCCGTGCACGTGATAAGTCACTTCCAGATTCTCCTTGTCATGGCGCGGCTCACCAGTCGAGCCGCGTGCCGTCGTACTGAATGAAGCGGCCGTTGTAGTCGTCGCGCAGCGCATACGCCTCCGCGATGACGGCGCGCATGCCGGTAACGCTGCGCGCCACGTCGATGGCCGCGGACGGCCCGCCCATCTCTGTGCGCACCCAGCCCGGATGCAGCGCGAGACACGCGGAATGCCGCGACTGTACCGAAGCCACCTTCAGCGCCGAATTGAGCGCCGCCTTGCTCGCGCGATACAGCCAGCCGGTCGTGCCGCTCGTCTCGCCGATACTGCCCATCTTGCTCGATACGACGGCGAGCACGCCGTGCGCGGCATCGACGAGGGGCAGCAGCACGGGCATCAGTTGCATCGGGCCGCGCACGTTAGTGTGCATGACGTGATCGAAGTCTTCGGCGCTGATCGTCTCGACGCCTTCGGTGCGCGGGCCATAGACGCCGGACACGATGATCGCCGCATCGAGCCGCTCCTCGTCGAGCTGCCACGCGAGCGCGGCGATCTGCTCCGGCTGCGTGACGTCGAGCGAGAAGGTCTGCGCGCCCAGCGCATCGAGCGCGGAGAGGGCGGCTTTGTCGCGGGCGGTGGCGAGCACGCGCCAGCCGTCGCGCGCGTATTGACGCACGAATTCGTGGCCGATGCCGCGAGACGCGCCGAGAATCAGAGCGGTTTTCATCAGTCGTCCTTTGTTGTCTGCGTCAAACGAGTTCGACGCCCATTGCCGTCGCTTCGCCGCCGCCGATGCACAGCGTCGCCACGCCGCGCGTGCCGCCGCGCGCGCGCAATGCGCCGATCAGCGTCACGAGAATACGCGCGCCCGACGCGCCGATCGGATGCCCGAGCGCGCACGCGCCGCCGTTCACATTGACCTTGTCATGCGGCAGGTCGTGCTCGCGCATCGCGGCCATCGTGACGACGGCGAAGGCTTCGTTGATCTCGTATAGATCGACATCGTTCGCGCGCCAGCCGTTCTTTTCGAAGAGTTTGCGGATTGCGCCGACGGGCGCGGTCGTGAAGAGCGCGGGCTGCTGCGCGAACGTGCTGTGTCCGACGACACGCGCAATCGGCGTCGCGCCGAGGCGCTTCGCGGTCGATTCGCGCATCATCACGAGCGCGGCCGCGCCATCCGATATCGACGACGAATTCGCCGCCGTCACCGTGCCGTCTTTCGCGAACGCCGGTTTCAGCGACGGAATCTTCTCGATGTTCGCCTTGAACGGCTGCTCGTCGCGCTCGATGACGGTATCGCCCTTCCTGCCCGCCACCGTGACCGGCGCGATTTCCCACGCGAAGGAACCGTCCTCGTTCGCGCGTTGCGCGCGGCGCAGCGATTCCACGGCGAACGCATCCTGCGATTCGCGCGAGAACGCATACGACGACGCGCACTGCTCCGCGAACGTGCCCATCAGACGGCCTTTTTCGTACGCGTCTTCGAGGCCGTCGAGGAACATGTGATCGAGCACTTGCCCGTGTCCCATGCGCATGCCGCCGCGCGCCTTCGGCAGCAGATACGGCGCGTTCGTCATGCTCTCCATGCCGCCCGCGACCATCACATCCGCCGAGCCGGCGAGCAGCATGTCGTGCGCGAACATGGCGGCGCGCATGCCGGAGCCGCACATCTTGTTGATGGTCGTGCAACCGGTCGAGAGCGGCAAGCCTGCGCCGAGCGCCGCCTGCCGCGCGGGCGCCTGACCTTGTCCCGCGGGCAGCACGCAGCCCATGATCGCTTCGTCGATCTGCTCGGGACTGAGGCGCGCGCGTTCCACTGCCGCGCGAAGGGCGGCCGCGCCCAATTGCGGCGCCGTCAGCGCGGCGAAGTCGCCCTGAAAGGCGGCCATCGGCGTGCGCGCGGCCGAAACGATGACTACCGGATTCTCTTGTGTCTCACTCATGTTTTAGCTCCTGAATGACGCCCTGGATGACGGAGGGCACATCGCCGAGACGCGCCGCGTCGGACGCGATCACGTCGTTTTCCGCTGCGTGTGCGCCGTCGCGCTTCAACGCGGCGAGGCACGATTGATACGTCGAATCGACTTTCTCCTGCGCGCTGATCATCATGCCGAGATTGCGCAGACGGCCGTCGTGAACGCCGTAGGTCCAGCCATGCACGGTGAGCGGCTGCCCGCGCGACCAGGCGTCGTTGACGACCGTGGTGCGGCATACGTTGAGCGTCTGCTCGATGGTGTTCAGCTCGACGAGCCTGCGATGCCGTGCTTCGCCCATCGGCCATTCGTCGAGCAACGCGGCGTGTTTCTCGCGCACGTCCTCGACATGGCGCAGCCAGTTGTCCGCGAGGCCCACGCGCCGGCCGACCAGCGCCGCGCCCACGCCCGAGCAGCCGTAATGACCGACGACCATGATGTGCTTGACCTTCAGCATATCGACGGCGAACTGAATCACCGAGAGACAGTTGAGGTCCGAATGCACGACCACGTTCGCGATGTTCCGATGAACGAACACTTCGCCCGGCGGCAAGCCGATGATCTGGTTCGCCGGCACGCGCGAGTCCGAGCAGCCGATCCACAGATACTCCGGCGCTTGTTGATGCGCGAGCCGTTCGAAGAACTCGGCGTCTTCCGCGAGCTTGCGCGTGACCCAGTTCTGGTTGTTCTCGAACAGATGGACGAGAGGATGGGTGGCTTCGTTGTTGCGGTCAGTCATGTTCGTGTTCGTTTGCAAATGCGCGCGCTTCACGCGGCGCGCGCCGGTGCCTTCGCGAATCGCTCCGGATAACGGATCCAGAACCGGATGGCGGGGTCATAGGGAAAGAAATCGGCGATTTCGCCTTGCAGCAGTTGCTCCTTGTGATGCTGCCACAGCGCAGGGTCGAGGAGATCCGCGTGATGCCGCATGAACGCTTCGCGCACGCGCGGATCGCCGAGCAGGAACGTGCCGTACGTCTCGGGAAAGATATCGTGCGGCCCGATGCTATACCACGGCTCGCCGGACATCTCGTCTTCCTCGGTGCGCGGCGGCGGCACGCGGCGCACGTTGCAGTCCGTCAGATATTCGATCTCGTCGTAATCGTAGAACACCACGCGTCCGTGCCGCGTGACGCCGAAGTTCTTGTACAGCATGTCGCCGGGAAAGATGTTGGCCTGCATCAACTGTTTGATGGCGTCGCCGTATTCGCGGATGCCGTGGTCGATGTCGTCGGCGTGGCCGTTCTTCAGGAACAGATTCAGCGGCACCATGCGCCGTTCGATATACACGTGGCGGATCACGAGCTTGTCGCCTTCGCATTCGATCATCGAAGGCGCTTCTTTCTCCAGTTCGCGGATGAGCGCGTGATCGAGACGCGCGAGCGGCAGCGCGACGCTCGAATATTCGAGCGTATCGGCCATGCGTCCCAGCCGGTCGTGCCGTTTCACGAGCTGATACTTGTCCTGAATCTTCTCGCGCGTGGTTTCCTTAGGCGGCGGGAAGGCGTCCTTGATGAGCTTGAACACATACGGAAACGACGGCAGCGTGAACACGATCATCACGAGTCCCTTGATGCCGGGCGCGATGATGAACTGATCGCTCGAATGCTTCAGGTGATGCAGCAAGTCGCGATAGAACAGATTCTTGCCCTGCTTTTGCAGGCCCAGCGACGTATAGATTTCCGCGTTCGGCTTGCCCGGCATGATGGTGCGCAGGAAGTGGACGTACGCGGACGGCACTTCCATATCGACCAGAAAATACGAGTGCGCGAAGCTGAAGATAATGAGCAGTTGCTGGCGCTCGGTCAGCACCGTATCGAGCGCGAGCAGGCCGCGCTGCGTATGGCGAATGGCGATGGCGAACGGCAGCAGCGAATCGCCATGAATAATGCGCCCGATGATATACGCAGCCTTGTTGCGAAAGAACAGCGACGAAAGCACGTGAATCTGGAAGTTCGGCGCGGGCGCGAAGTCGCCGAACGCATCGCGAAGCGATTGCATCACGCACTGCACGTCGCGCGCCAAATCTTCGAACGGCGGTTCCAACTGAAAGTTCGTGACGATACGTTCGAGCGTCGCGGGGAGGCCGTCGGTGTCCGGGTAATACGCGCGATACGTCGGCTTTGCGGCGGGCTCGTCGTTCTCGATGTATTCGGTCGAGATAGCGGGGCGCACGAAGATGAAATCGTTGTTGAAGTACGAGCGATGCAGAATCTTGCAGCACACCGAATTGAAAAACGTCTCCGCGCATTCCGGCTGACGATGCGTCGTCAACAGGCCGATGTAATGCAGCTTGATCTGCTGCCAGACGTCGTCGTCGATATGCTCGGCATCGTATTCGTCTTCGAGACGCGCGACGCATTCCGCCACGCGATCGTCGTAGGACGCAATACGCTCGCGAGCCAGCCGCGCCAGCGCATGCCAGTCGCCGCGCTCGAAGAGCGCCTTTGCTTCGATGGCGGCATCGCGAAACACGCGGTAATGCCGATCGAACCCTTCGAGCAGCGTCTCTGCGACATCGAAGCCGATCTGCGACGAAAGCAGCTTGGGGAAGTGGTTCATGTCGGCATGCGCGGGTCGTGGGTCGCGGGTTGAGCTCAGATCATGCGGCTTTCGCTCGGCGGGCGCGCTTGTCCATGCCCGCTGCGAGCAGCGCGCGGCCTTCCTTTTCGTACGCGGCGAGTTCCGCGAGCGTCGTGTTGATGTCCTCCAGTTGCCGTTCGAGCACTTGCCGGTGCGCCGCGATGGTGTCCACGAAGCCGCGCAATTGAGCGGTCGTGCCGGTCGGCGAATCGTAAAGGTCGAGCAGCGTGCGAATCTCCGACAGCGTGAAGCCTAGCCGCTTGCCGCGCAAAGTCAGCTTCAGGCGCGTGCGATCCCGCGACGAATACACGCGCCGCAGGCCGTTCGCGCCTTCGCGGCGCGGCGCGAGCAGACCCTGATCTTCGTAGAAGCGTATGGCGCGAGGCGTGATGTCGAATTCGCGCGCCAGTTCGGTGATCGTGAAATGCGTGGGCTGAGTCATCGGGGAAGCGCCGCGCGCCGGAGCGCGTCCAACGTTAGAATGACGTTTACGTTATCGTCAACTTCGCCGGATTGCAACGCGGCGCAAACCCTCAGAGCACCGACCGATGAACGCACTCGAACATCAGCTCGACTACGTCTTTGCCGACGAATTGCCGGCGCCCGGCGGCGCGAAAGAAGTGGCGCCCGGCGTCTACTGGCTGCGCATGCCGCTGCCGTTCGCGCTGGATCACATCAACCTGTGGCTTTTGCGCGATGAAATCGACGGCGTAAAAGGCTGGACGGTGATCGATTGCGGCATCTCGAACGAGAGCATTCGCGCGAACTGGGAGCGCGTGTTCGATAGCGTGCTCGACGGGCCGGTGCTGCGCGTGATCGTCACGCATTGCCACCCGGACCATCTGGGACTTGCGGACTGGATCTGTCAGGGCGGAGACAAGAAACGCTGGAGCGTGCGGCTCTGGATCTCGCTCGGCGAATATGCGATGGGGCGCGTGATGGCCGCGGGCGACGGCTCGAACGCGGGCGGCGAGCGCGCGGCGCAGCACTTCGCGGCGCACGGCCTGACAGACCCGGCATCGCTCGATGCGCTCAGGAAGCGCGACAGCTATTACCCGACGCTCGTGCCTTCGATGCCGCGCGAATTCCGCCGCATTCGCGACGGCGACCGGCTGCGCATCGGTGCGCGCGAGTGGGAGGTGGTGACGGGCTACGGCCATTCGCCGGAGCATTCCGCGCTCTACTGCGGGGCCGACGAGCTGCTCATTTCCGGCGACATGGTGCTGCCGCGCATCTCGACCAACGTGTCGGTGTTCGCCATCGAACCGGAGGGCAATCCGCTTGCGCTGTATCTGGAATCGCTCGCGCGCTATGAAGCGATGCCCGCCGATGTGCTCGCGTTGCCCTCGCACGGCAAGCCGTTTCGCGGCGTGAAGACGCGCATCGCGCAGCTTCGCGAGCATCATCGCGCGCGGCTTGCGGAAGTGCGCGAGGCGTGCGCGGCGAAACCGTGCAGCGCCGCCGACATCGTGCCGATCATGTTCAAGCGCGCGCTCGACATCCATCAGATGACGTTCGCGCTCGGCGAGGCGCTCGCGCATCTGAACTTGCTGTGGCTCGACGGCACGCTCGCGCGCCGGACCGGCGATGACGGGGTGATCCGCTTCTCGCCGGCCTGAGCCTTCGCGCTCAACGCGTTACTGCACCGACACCGCCCCGAAGTTCTGCCGCCCGAACGGACTCACGTTATAGCCGCTGACGTTCGTGCGCGTGAGCGCGGCGGCGGTCGGGTACACGAGCGGAATCCACAGCGCCTGATCGTGGATGATCTTCTGCGCATCGATATACGCCTTCGTGCGTTTAGCGATGTCCGGCGTCGCCTTGCCGTCCGCGATCAGCTTGTCCAGTTGCGGGTCGCAGAAGCGCGCGAAGTTGATGCCCGACTTCACCGCGTTGCAACTGAACAGCGGCGACAGATAGTTGTCCGGATCGCCATTGTCGCCGGCCCAGCCCATGAACAGCATGTCGTGCTGGCCCTGCTTCGCTTCCTTGATCAGCTCGCCCCATTCGATCACCTTCACCTGCGCCTTCACGCCGATTTTCGCGAGGTCGGCTTGCAGCAGTTCCGCGCCCGCCTTCGGGTTCGGATTCAGCACGCTGCCGTTCGGGCGCACCCAGATGGTCGTATCGAAGCCGCTCGGAAAGCCCGCATCGGCCAGCAGTTTCTTCGCGCGATCCGCGGAATACGGATACGCCTGCACGTTCTTGTCGTAGCTCCAGGTATTCGGCGGATACGGATTCACGGCGGGCGTCGCCGTGTTGTCGAAGACGGTCTTCATGTACGTCGTGCGGTCGAACGCCATGTTCAGCGCCTGACGCACCTTCGGGTTGTCGAGCGGCTTCTTCTGCGTGTTGAGTGCGACGAACGCGGTCATGAACGCAGGCGTTTCGCTGACCTTGAGCGAGCGGTCCTTCTTCGCGTCGAGCACGTCCTGCGGCTTCGGCGAAAGCGCGATCTGACATTCGCCCGCCTTGATCTTCTGCGCGCGCACCGTGGCATCCGGCGTGATCGCGTAGATGAGACGGTCGATCTTCGGCTTCGGCCCCCAGTACGACGGGTTCACGTCGTAGCGTATGACGGCATCCTTGGTATAGCTCCTCAGCACGAACGGACCCGTGCCGATGGGCTTGCTGTTCAACTCCACCTGCTTGTTCGCCTTGAGCAACTGGTCCGCGTATTCCGCCGAATAGATGGATGCGAAGCCCATCGTGAGAATCGGCACGAAGGTCGCGTTCGGCTCGTTGAGGTCGAACTTCACGGTGTGGTCATCCACCTTCGTCACGCTCTTGATGAGCTTCACGAGGCCCATCGACTGCGCGTGCGGAAAGCCGCTCGCGCCCGCCACCTTGTGCCACGGATTGCTCTCCGACAGCATGCGGTCGAACGTGAAGACGACGTCGTCGGCATTGAGCGGGCGCGTCGGCTTGAAGTAATCCGTGCTCTGGAACTGCACGTTCGGCCGCAGATGAAACGTGTAGCTCAGACCATCGCTCGATACGTCCCATTTCTCGGCGAGCGACGGCGCGACTTTCTTCGCTGCTTCGTCGTAGGAGACGAGCGTGTTGAAGATCACGTCTGCCGATGCGTTCGTCGTCACCAGCGAATTGAACTGCACGACATCGAAGCCGTCCGGGCTCGATTCCGTGCAGACGGTAAGCGGCTTGGACTGCGCGAGCATGGGCGCGGCCACGGCGAGGGCGGCGAGAAGGGCAGGCAAGCGTTTGATGTGCATGGGTTCTCCGGTCGGCGGGAGCGCTGTCGCGCGCTCCGTGAATCACACAGCGTTTATTCTTGTTGCTCGATGAATCCGGTCGCGCGATGCCGAGCAAGCACCGCGCCCGCGCGCGTAGATTAGCGAACGCGCGGGCGCGCGACAACGATCGGATGCGCATACCGATATGCGGCGCTGTCTGCGTCGGCTTGCCGAACGCGACGCGTCACGCTACACTGCCCCCGTCTTTGGGGAGTAGCCTTCCTTCCGTTGCGAAGGAGAACGCGTCAACATCCTCGGCTCTATTGCCGTGGCGCGTTCGACCGGTCCGGTTTGGCGAGACCACTGATGTGCCACGTCGTTCTTGGTCGGACGTCGCGTGGCGCATCATGGTTCGCTGACGTCCGACCGTGGAATCATCGTGTCCCCACAACTCCAACATCTTCTTGTCGCGCGCCCGGGCCTTCGCGTGGTCCGCGCGCTGTCGCTGCATTGTGTCGTGCGAGGTGCCGCATGACGATGCTTTTCCTCGAACTCGCGTTGATGCTCGCGATCATTCTGATTGCCTCCGAGCTTTTCACCAACGCGCTCGAACATCTCGGCGAACGCCTCGGCATTTCGGAAGGCGTGACCGGATCGCTTTTCGCCGCAGTGGGCACGGCGTTGCCGGAAACGACAGTGCCGATCATCGCGCTCTTGGGCGGCACGGCGAGCCGCGCGGTCAACGAAGAGATCGGCGTCGGCGCGATTCTCGGCGCGCCGCTCATGCTCGCGACGCTTTCGACGTTCCTGATGACGCTCGCCATCGTGAAATCGCGTGGCTTGCGCGGCGTGATCGAGCCGGAGCGCAGCGGCTTCACGCGCGACCTCAACTTCTTTCTGATCGCGTTCCTGATCGCGGCCGGCGCGATGTTCGTGCCGCATCACGCATGGCAAGTACGTGCGCTGTTCGCGGCGGGGCTCGTCGGTCTGTACGTGATCTATGTGATCTCGACGTTCAGGGCGTCGGCCAATCTCGTCGAAAGCGGACACGGCACCGAAGCGCCCGAAACGCTCTTCATCTCGCGCGTCGGATTGAAGACGAATCTCGGCTCGATCATGCTGCAATTTCTGATCGGCATCGTGTTGCTGGTGGGCGGCGCCAAGGGCTTCATTCACGGCGTCGAGGGCGTCTCGCAGGCGCTCGGCGTTTCGGCGCTGCTGCTGTCGCTCATCATCATTCCGATTGCGACCGAACTGCCCGAAAAGGTGAACAGCATTCTGTGGGCGCGGCGCGGCAAGGACACGCTCGCGTTCGGCAACATCACCGGCGCGATGGTGTTTCAGGGCACGTTGCTGCCTTCCATCGGCATCATGCTGACGCCGTGGGAGCCTCGCGTCGAAGTGCTGACCGGCGTGCTCATCACGCTCGCGGCGGCGGCGTGGCTGCGTTTTCATGCAAGAGGGAAGGGCGTCGCGTTGTGGGCGCTGCTCGGCAACGGCGTGCTGTACGCGGCGTATCTGACGTTGACGCTCGGCCGGTGATACCCCGTCGCGCGCCAATAAAAATGCCCGCGCGAGGCGGGCATCGAGAGCGAAGCTGCGTCATCACATCGACGCTTGGTTGTTGTTGTTAGTCTGTATAACGGCGCGGGACAGCGAAACTTTAGAGCCGCGCCGTTTGTTGATAACGGCTTGCTGCGTCGATGCGCGCGGTCGCCTCGCGAAAGTTCTTGCCGAGCGACATGCGCGCGGCTTGCGCCGTTTGCATCAGCGCGGCATCGAGCGTCTGGATATCGCTCGCGGCCTGCAACGTGGCCGGATCGAGGTCGTTCTGCAATTGCATGATGATCGGCGAACGCAGTTCGGACAGGCGCGCCGCTTCGATCCAGTCGCCTGCGGCTGCGGCTGCGGCCATGGCGCGCGTGAGCGATACCGCGTTGGTCAGCATGTCTTGTTGGCTCACATCTTTCTCCGTGCGAATCGGCTGACGCCTGCGTTACTTGTTGGTCGCGAGCGCGCCGGCGCTGTTCGTGCCGCCGAAAAGCTGCGTCAGGTACGTCGTGTTGCTTTGCATCGTCGCCATCAGCGTGTTCAACGCCGTGAACTGCGCGTTGTATTGCGACGTGAGGCTGTCCGCGTAGGTCTGCAGCTTCGCCGTCTGATCGGTCAGGCTCTTCAGGTCCGCATTGATCGCGGTCGTGCGCGTATCGATGATGCCGCCCGACTGCAGGAACGACGTGATCTTCGAATTGAGCTGCGTGCCGATGCCGTTCGTCTGGTTGAACAGCTGGCCCACGCGCGTCGCACTGTTCGACAGCGCCGTGGAAAGCGTCGAATCGTCGATGGACAGCGTGCCGTCGTCCTGAAGATCGATGCCGATCGAGGCGAGGTTCGTCGATGTCGACGTCGAACCGGAGCCGGAAGTCACGCCGCTCGTGATGATGTTGGACAGCGTGCTCTGAATGCTCTGGAGCATGGAGTCGCCGAGCAACACGCCGCCCTGCGAGCCGGCGCTTTTCGTGGAGTCGAACGACGACAGCGCCGCGGCCTGGCTCACGAACGAGTTGTACGCGTCGACGAATGCCTTGATCGTGCTCTTTTCCGTGGTGGTGTCGGACGAGACGGTCAACGTCTGCGTCGATCCGGCCGCAGCCGATGCCAGATTCAGCGTCACGCCGCCGATCGCGGTCGTGAGCGTGTTGGTCGAGCTGGTGACGGCCGTGCCGTCGACCGTCAGCGACGCGTCCTGCGCCGCCGACGTCTGCGTGTAGTTGCTGCTGCCCGCGCTGTACGAAAGCGACGAGTCGACGCCTGCGCCGGCCGTGACCGAAATGGTGTTGGCGGCGCCCGTCGTCTTCGACGCGAGCACGAGATGCTGACCGTCGTTGCCCGTGACGATGGTCGCGCTGATGCCGGGGTTGTCGCTCGCAGAATTGATCGACGAGGCGATGCTCGCAAGCGTGTCGGTGCCGTCGAGCGTCACGTTCATCGAACTCGATCCGAGCGAGAGCGTGAGCGTGCCCGTGCCGAAGGTGTCGGTGGCGGCGTGCGCCGTCGACGAAATCTTTTGCGCGCTTGCAATGTTATTGACCGTGATCGCATACGAACCGGCCACCGCGCTCGTGCCTGCCGTCGCCGTGAGTCCGCTGCCGCTTGCGGTGGCGGTGTACGCGGCGAGTCCGGTGCCGTCGGAAAGACTCTTCAGCGAAGTTTGCAGCGACGACAGCGCGGACTTGATCTGCGAGACGGCGGACAAGAGCGTGTTGTCGCTCGCCGTCTTGTTGGCGATCTGCGTGGCCTGAGCGGTGGTTTTCGCGGTGACGAGCGAGGAAACCAGCGTGGAGACATCGAGCGTGGAGTTCGTCGCGCCGCTGATGATGGACTGCGCGGCAGCGGCCAGTGTGGCGCTGACGTCGGTACTCGAGGTGGTGGTGGTCATCGGATGCTCCGGACGGACTGCCGTTTCTGTTTGCGAGCTTTCGTGAGCACAGCGCGGCTGATGACTGTCGCTGCGCTAACGAAAGCTGGGAGGCGGGCCTCCCAGTGAACTGCGCAACCCCGCCCATGTTGCGGCGGGGTAGGTCACATGCGCTTAGCCGAGGAGCTTCAGCACTTGCTGCGGCATCGAGTTCGCTTGCGCGAGAACCGAGATACCCGCTTGTTGCAGCACTTGAGCCTTCGACAGGTTCGCCGTTTCTTGAGCGAAGTCTGCGTCGGTGATGGCCGACTGTGCAGCGTTCAGGTTGGTCGACTGCGATTGCAGGCTGGTAACGGCCGACGTGAAGCGGTTCTGTTCAGCGCCGAGCGTCGATTGCAGCGTGTTGACGGTGTCGAGCGCCGTGTCGACCAGGCCGATCACGGACTGCGCGCCGCTTGCCGTGGAGATGTCGACCGATGCCGAGCCGAACAGGCCGGTCTGGCTCATCGCGGTGCTGCCGAAGTCGACGCTCAGCGTCTGGTTCGCCACTGCGCCGATCTGGAAGGCCACCGTCGAGACCGAGCCGGACAGCATGGCTTGGCCGTTGAACGTCGTCTGGCTCGACACGCGGTCCAGTTCGCCGAGACGCTGGGTCACTTCCGTCTGGAGGTAGCCGCGCTGCGTGTCGGAGAGCGAACCGTCGGCTGCCTGAACGGCCAGCTGGCGAATACGCTGCAGGTTGTCCGTCGTGGAGCTGAGGCCGCCCGACGCCGTTTGAATCATCGAGATCGCGTTGTTCGCGTTCGACACGCCCTGGTTCAGCGCGTTGACATACGACGTCATGTTCGTCGAAATCGCGAGACCAGCTGCATCGTCAGCTGCGCTGTTGATGCGCTTGCCCGACGAGAGGCGGTTAATAGCCGACGACAGCGCGCTTTGCGAACCTTGCAGGTTCTTTTGCGTCGTTTGCGACAGGGTGTTGGTGTTGATGTTCAACATTTCAAATTACCTCGTTGGTAAAGGCGCTACTAGTCTGAGTCTGAATGCGGCGTCGCGATGTTTAATGTGTTTCGCTGACTGCCTTACCTAAGGATTTCGGCCCACGGGAAAGAAACTTTAGGCCGAAGATCGAATGCGATTCGAATTTTCACGGAGTCTGCCGGCGCCTTGGCCGGCAGGGTTAAAAGCAATTACGGCCGGGTCGGCTACACCTTTATAGGCAGCCGGCCCGCTACATCTTCATGAAGCCAGTGCGACCTCGGCCGTCTGAACCCAGGAAAGCGGGCGAAACGTCAGGCGCATCAATTGCCGCGTCTTTCCGGCCATTGCAGGCACATAGATGAGTCCGTTCGGCGACATCTCGAACATGCCGGGTTCGCGCTCGGTCATGCCGTCGTAAATGATCTCGCTCCCAGGCGAGAGCGCGCGCTGGCGGTCGAACTCGATACGCGTATCCAGCGTATCGGCGGGGAAGGTTGTCGCCGAGGCGATCTGCATCCAGCTCATCTCCTTGCCCAGCATGAGCGCGACGTCGAAGTCGGAAATGGGCACGACGAGCGAATAGAAGCCGTCGTAAGTCGCGCGCGCGGTCAGCGTCTCGGTCGCGGTTTCATTGCCGCGCACGAAAAGCGCGGGAATTCGCGTCTCGCGGTACGTCGTATCGTCGACGGTGAAGTCCAGCCGGTGACGGCGCACGGCCATTAGAAAAATCGCCTGGTCGATGCCTGCGTGGCGCATTTCGTACGGATAACCCGGACGAAATCCCTTGCCGATGCTGCGCATATAAAACGGTCCGCGCTGACGAAGCCCTTCGATGCCCGCGTCGTTATCGGCGACGTTGAATGCGTGAATGGACGCCCCGTTGATCTCGAACACCGTCTCGTTGCCGCCGGCCACTTCGTCGCGGTCCGGGAGATACAGTAGGCGAGCGAGGCAGATGGCCGCATCGAGGCGTAGTCGTTCAGGCGTCAGGCGGGGAAAGCTGGTGGCCGGCATCGCGGCCATATCGCGGACAAAGCGCACGCAAGCATCCTGAATCTCGCCGCTTTGCGCGATTTGCTTCTCGCTTTTCGCGGATTGGTTGAGAAGCGGCGTGCCGTCGTCCTTGAAGTCATAAACGCTGCCGGTTTTGAGCGAGCACATCTGCTCGAAATGGCCAATATGCGCGATCAACATCTCCATCACGTTTTCATCGGCCCAGCGGCTGTCGACGACGCCCGCGCGATCCGCACGCCAGCCGGGTGTATCCAGAGAAACGAGATAGCGCCCGACGATCTCCACGTCGTAATACTTCTTGAACAGCTTGCCGAGCGAGCGCTGGATGGAACCGTAGTAACCCAGGTCCACGATCACGAGCGTGTCGCCGCGCTCCAGTCCGACGGTGCGCTGCAGATGGCGAAAGAGCCGCTGACGAAGCGCCGCGCTGCGTTCGATGATGAGCTTCACCATGCGCGGTTCCAGCACGAGACGCCGGAACGTCTGCAGCGGATTGGCAGACGCGTTTGCCTCGGCGAGCAGTTTGCCGGTTTCCTTGGGCGGCAGTTGCAGTTGGTCGGCGCCGAACTTCATCATCTGCGGGTTGATGACCTCTGTACTCAGATAACGCTCGATGGCCTCGCGGCTGTCGAAGGTCGAACCGGCGGCGACGAACCGCCCGACGTACGCTTCGTTGCCGATCGGGCCGCCGTGCAGCGCTTCGCATGCCCGATGAATGAGATGCCCGTCGCGCAGCAGAAACGCGAGCTTGTGCGGTCGGCCACGCGCTTTCAGATCCTCATGCGTGTCCAGCACGAAGCGCGCGAATGCGTGCATGATCGGGCCGACCGACCAGTAGCCGATGCGCTCGTTCGTGCTCATGTCGCGGCCCTGTTGCAGGGAGCGCATCGCGTGATGCAAGCTCGGCGCGGGCTTCGTCGCGCGGATCGACGGAAACAGCACCCGCGCGGCCATCAGTCGCTGTCGGTCCGCTTTGTGCATCTCATCGTCGCGCTGCTGGAAGTGCAGTACGCCGATGCCCATCTGCTGTGGAACGGCCCAGTCCGCGTACGGGTTGTCGCCGGTATGGAGAATCTCCGACGGCGCGACGCCCAGCCGTTCCGTCACGACATTCCAGAGTCCCGTGGATTTCGAGACACCGAATTCGGACGAACAGAACACGACGTCGATGAGCGATTCGAGCTCCGGTGCGGTTGAAAAGAGAATGCGGCGCAATTGCGCCTCTGAGTAATAGGTATCGCTGACGATCGCCGTGCGCAGGCCGCGAGTTTTCGCCTCGCGCAGCAGCCCGAGCACCGGCTCGAAGATGAAGCCGATCTCGATCTCTTTCTCGACCTCGCGCTCGGCGAGCGCGCTCACGGTTGCCTCGTCGGCGTGAGGCGCGGCTTCGGTATAGATCTGTTCGAGCCTCGCCTCGCTCTTGCGGGTTGCGAAGTAGTTGTTCTTACGCGCTTCGGATTCGGCCATCGTGCGCACGCGGGCGCTCACGCCGTGTTCGACGAAGAGCGGATCTTCGGCCAGCGCGTAGTAAACGTCGACCGGTTCCTGTACGGCGCGCCAGAAGAGCGTGTCGAAACAGTCGAAGGTGGCGACCGTATGCGACGGCGCGCGCGCCGACCACGTTTCGGCCAGCTGATCCGGAAGGACGTTCTTGTCTGCTTGCATGTGATGGACTCCGCAGCCCGCGACGGCGGGCCTGCTTTGATGGTTTTGGTGCGTCGGGCGTCTGCAGCGGGTCGTTCCTGTCCGCCTCGGCATCAGCCTCTGTGATGTGTCGACGATGTTAGATGCTTGCGCCAGAACGAAAGCTCGGAACAAGCCCAGCTTTGGGCTCCATTTCGGCGCATGAGCGATGCGCGCGGCAGCGTCGCGCAATGTTGCGTATCCTTCCCGAACGTCCTCTACTCCCGCGGAGTACCCCATGCAAACTCGCAGCATCGGCACATCGGATCTGAAGGTCGCGCCGCTCGTCTTCGGCGGCAACGTGTTCGGCTGGACGGCGGACGAACGCACGTCGTTCTCCATCCTCGACGCGTTCGTCGATCACGGCCTCGATTTCATCGACACGGCGGACGTCTATTCCGCGTGGGTCGAAGGGCACCACGGCGGCGAATCGGAAACGATCATCGGCAAGTGGTTCAAGGAGAGCGGCAAGCGCCACAAGGTCGTGCTCGCGACGAAAGTCGGCATGCTCGGCACGCGCGCCGGGCTTTCGGCGGCGAACATCTCGGCGGCCGTGGACGATTCGCTGCGGCGTCTCAAGACCGATTACATCGACGTCTACTTCTCGCATCTCGACGACGACAAGACGCCGCTCGACGAAACGCTCGGCGCCTATCAGAAGCTCATTCAGGCGGGCAAGGTGCGGGTGATCGGCGCGTCGAACTACACCGGCGCGCGGCTGGAAGAAGCGCTGAAAGTGGCGAAGGAATCGTCTCTGCCGGCGTACCAGATCCTTCAGCCGGAGTACAACCTCTACGACCGCGAAGGCTACGAGACGGACCTCGAACCCGTCGCCGAGGCGCAAAAGATCGCGGTCGTCACGTATTTCAGCCTGGCAAGCGGCTTTCTGTCCGGCAAGTACCGCTCCAAGGAAGACATGCAGGGCAAGGCGCGCGGCTCGCGCGTCGAGAAGTATCTGAACGAGCGCGGCCTCAAGATTCTCGATGCGCTCGACGAAGCCGCGAAGCGCCACGACACCACGCCGGCGACCATCGCGCTCGCGTGGATCATCGCGCGGCCGAGCGTGACCGCGCCGATCGCGAGCGCCACGTCCGTGCAGCAACTGGAGAGCCTTGCGGCGGCCACGCGCCTCGAGCTCGATCCGGAGGAAGTGGCGGAACTGGACGAAGCCAGCGCCTGGCAGAAATAAATCTGTTGCATCAACGAGTTGCCGTGCTTCGAAGAGTTGGCACGGGCGCGGTGTTCTGGTAACATCGCGCCCGAATCGAGAAATGTGCCCGATTTTTCGGCCGATTTTTGCGCCGCTCCGCTGAAAATGACAACGTCAAAACGTTAATCGCCAGCGGAGAACGGCGCCGAAAGTGTGCGTTCAGGCGGTCCTTTCGTGCGCACATGCCGCTTTGCGGTTGAATCCCAACTCTCTCTTTTCCGGCCTCCGTGGCCGCTTTGCTCGTGTCCGCTGCGCCTTTTTGCGCCTTCTTACGCCCGGCGGACGATCGGAGTGCCGGCGCGCGGCGGGTTTTTCCGTTGCGCACTTAGAAATACGTTTAGCAAATCAGGATTGTCATGACCACTATTGTTCTCAAAGAAAACGAGCCGTTCGATGTCGCGATTCGGCGTTTCCGCCGCACCATCGAAAAGAATGGCCTGATCGCAGAACTGCGCGAGCGCCAGTCCTACGAAAAGCCGACCACCGAGCGCAAGCGCAAAAAGGCCGCGGCCGTTGCCCGCCTGCGCAAGCGCCTGCGTAGCCAGATGCTGCCGAAGAAGATGCACTAAAGCGTCTTTACGCCGGGCCGGTTTCTTTTCGGTCCGCGAAGGCAAAACGGCGGTGCGACCCGTGAGGGCGCACCGCCGTTTTCTTATTGCGGTCTGTTATTGCGGTTTCTGCTCAGGCGAACGCGTGCCGCTTAGCGAGTGCGCCCAGCAAGCGCGGCCACTCGTCCACGCTGGCGTCGTCGTGAATCTGCTCCAGTTCGATCAGGAGGTCGATGATGACCGGATCGTAAGCATTCACATTCGACGCATACAGCGCGCGCAGCAGCTTGCCGTCGTGCGCGTGCCGGTAGTACGAGATACCGACGCCTTCCAGCTCCGCTTCGTAGACATCGTCACGCACCAGCGATCCGATCGCGCACTTGCGGCCGTACGTGCCTCTCAGGCGGCACGACCCGTTGTCATCTTCCGAGACGGCGCGCTGCGCCAGCAAATGCGCGCTCACGCGGTGGAAGATCTCGTTCGAGCTCAACATCGTGACAGGGCTCAACATACCGCACCCGCACCGTTACGCAGCCGTTTTCAGAAGCTCGGCCGACAGACCGAACTGCCGCGCGATCGACGTGAGACGCTCGCGCCACTCCCATTTGCCGAAAACGTCGTGCACGTTCTGCAGGCACGAGAGCAGTTCGACCGTGGTCGGATCGAAGACGTTGATGCGCGCGCGCAGCAGAGCGCGTTTGAGCGCCGCGACGCCGACATCCATGTACGCCGGCACCGACTCGGGCGATTTCCCGATATAGCGGATCGGCACGCCTTCCATTGCCGTCACGTAGTCGCGCGGCTTGATGAGACTGCCGACCGGGCAGCCGCCGCAGTAACCGCGATAAGCGCCGCCGCCATGAGGCAGCAAAGCGGCTTGTCCCTGCGAGAAGAGATGCTGCACAGCGTTGTCAAAAATCTCCTGATGCGTCAGGAAGTTCAGGCTTTTCATGATCTTTCTCCCCTGCGCCCCTGCGCAGCGGCCATGCGTTGAGTTTCGAGCAACCTGCACTGCGGCGTCGGACGGCGCGCACGCCGACCGGCTACTGCTTCGAGCACGTTGTTTTTCCCGGCCTAGAGACACGCGCTTTCCCGTGTCCGTGCACTCGCGGCGGATCTCTCCACTCAGTGAACGATCCGCACACCGTCAGTTATAACGGCACGGCTCGGTAAAAAGGTGCGGTAGCGCACGCGAGAACGCCATTTTTACACGACACGGACGTTCGTGCAGTGCGGCAGAAGCAGGGTCCGCGCTTGCAGCGGCGCGGCTTGCGGCATGCTTCACTGCAAAAAAACCCCTGCGATAAGGACTTTCCCTAGTGAACGCTCTTTTGCCGGAGAAATGTTGCCAAAAAGCAAAAATCGCCTGAATCGGATCAAGTTGAAGGTGTCGTTTTTTCCGGCGCTTTGCGCTTCGTCCTCGGCTTGACGCGCGAGATACAGCCGACGGCATGATCGTTCACCATGCCCGTCGCCTGCATGAAGGCGTAGCAGATGGTCGTGCCGACGAACTTGCAGCCGTACTGCTTCAGCGCTCGGCTCAGGGCGTCGGACTCGGGCGTGGAGGCGGGCGTCGGATTGTTCGCGTCGCGCGGCGTGTCGATAGGCGCACCGTTCACGAACGACCACACGAAGTCCGCGAAGGAGCCATGCTCGGCCTGAATGCGCTGAACCGCTTGCGCATTGATGACGGCGGACGCGATCTTCGCGCGGTTGCGAACCACGCGCGCATCGCCGACGATCCGCTCGATGTCCGCGTCCGTGAAGCGCGCGACCTTGTCGATGTCGAAGCCCGCGAACAACGCGCGGTAACCCTCGCGCTTGTTGAGAATCGTCGACCACGAAAGACCGGCCTGCGCGCCTTCCAGCACCAGCATTTCGAAGAGATGACGGTCGTCGCGGGACGGGACGCCCCATTCGGTGTCGTGGTAATGCGCCATGGCGTCGGTGGTGGCCCAGGCGCAGCGTGTCGGTTCGGTGGCTGCCATTGCAAATCCTCGTTTCGGTCGCGCCAGCATAGCCGAACGCGATTGCCGCGCCACTCTGCCATTCGGCTAATTGGCGCGCGCCGCTCACGCCGCTATGCTTGCGGCCATGAACACTTCCACTAGCACTCTCACGCAAGCCGAATTCAACGGCTTCCTGCTCGGCATCGACGGCGGCGGAAGCGGCACGCGCGTGATTCTCGCCAACGCGCATGGCATCGAACTGGCCCGCGCGAGCGGCGGTCCTTCGGGTCTGGCGCTGGGCGTCGAAGAGGCGTGGCGGTCTATCGGCGATGCGTGCAAACGTGCTTTTGATGCCGCCGGTCTCGCCTTCGACTGGCGCGCCTGTTCGCTCGGCTGCGGCCTCGCGGGCGTCAACAACGCGGACTGGCTCGCGGCCTTTTTGAGCACGGCGCCGCCGGTCCGCGCGTTGAGCGTGGAAAGCGACGCATACACGACAGTCCTCGGCGCGCACGGCGGCGGACCGGGCGTGATCGTGGCGCTCGGCACGGGCAGCATCGCGGCGTCGCTGGACGAGGAGGGCGTCTGCCGCATCGCGGGCGGATACGGCTTCCCGAGCGGCGACGAAGCGAGCGGCGCGTGGCTCGGCCTGCGCGCGGTGGTTCACCTTCAGCGCGTGCTGGACGGGCGACTTGCGGCCGATGACTGGTCCCGCGCGCTCTTGCAGCTCACTGGCGCGACGGATCGCGACAGCCTCGTCGTGTGGCTGTGCGCATCGAACCAGACCGCGTACGCCACGCTCGCGCCGAGCGTGTTCGAATACCGCGATCATCCGTCGGCGGCGCAGTTGCTGGAGCAGGCGGGGCGCGAGATAGAGCTGCTCGTCGCGGCGCTGGATCGCGACGGCAAATTGCCTGTCGCGCTGTGCGGCGGACTGGCCGCGCCATATGAGCCTTTCGTGCCGATATCGTTGCGCGAGCGCCTTTGCCGACCCCGCGCGGATTCGGCGGCAGGCGCGCTCGAACTGGCGCGGCGCGCGGTGGCGTCGGGCGGCGCGGCAGGGCGGCCCGGGAAAGAGCCGCGATAGAATAGTCAGCTTCGCGGGCGTTTTTTCCGCTCAAACAGGGCAGCCATGTATTCGGTCATCGCAACTGATCTCGACGGGACGCTTCTCAACAGCGATCACCAGCTCGACCCGTTCACCGCAGAGACGCTGCGCAAGCTGGCATCGCGCGGCGTGCCGGTCATCATCGCCACGGGGCGGCATTATCGCGATGTGGCCGGCATCCGCGATCTGCTGGGCATCGACGCGTACCTGATCACGTCCAACGGCGCGCGCGTGCATGCGCCCGGCGACGAGCGCATCTACTCGCGCGATCTCGCGCCTGCCGCCGTGCGACGCCTCGTGCAGGCGGATGTCGCGGGCGCGCATGGCCGCGTGATCGTCAATCTGTTCGCCGACGATGCGTGGCTCATCGACCGTCACGCGCCCGAACTGCTCGTCTTTCATCAGGACTCCGGCTTCAAGTACGAAGTCATGGACTTGCGCGAGCATGACGGCGAGAACATCGCGAAGGTGCTGTACATCGGCGAGCCGGCGGACCTGAAGCACGTCGCCGCGAATCTTGAGAGCGAATTCGGCGATGCCTTGTATGTCACGTATTCGCTGCCGGACTGCCTGGAAGTGATGACGTCCGATGTGTCGAAGGGCCGCGCGCTGCGTTACGTGCTGGAGCGGCTGGATATGGATCCCGCGCAATGCGTCGCGTTCGGCGACAACATGAACGACATCGACTTGCTGGAAACGGCCGGCCATCCGTTCATGATGAACAACGCGAATCCGGACCTGATCACGCGTCTGCCGCATGTGCCGCGCATCGGCAACAACTTCGAGGCGGGCGTCGCGCATCATCTGCGCAAGCTGTTCGATCTGCGCGACGACATCGCGTCGCCGCGCTGACTCTCTCACGCGCCTACTCAACGCGCCCGGCGTTCTGGTCAGCCGCGGCGGCCCCAGTCGTGCGAACGGCCGTGGTCCCAACCGGCGCGATTCCAGCGCCCGTTGTCGTGACCGTAGTCACGATGCCAGCGCGGTTCCTCGTGACGCCAGTACGGCGCGCGATACTGCGGCGCGGCGGGCCTCACATACACGGGCGCGGGAGCGGCATAAGCAGGCGCGCCGAGCGACACGCCGACGTGAAGATCAGTATGGGCCTGAGCCGCTCCCACTGCACCGATGACAAGGCCGGTCGCGACGAGCATTTGAGTGACGATGCGCTTCATTGTGTTTCTCCTGGAAGGCGACGTGTGTCGCATGAGTTCAATGTAAGCGCCGGCCGTCTTACACGCTTCGACGACTTGTTACCGGGTGCAAGCGGGGCGTAAGCCCTTCTTCTTGTCGGTGAGATACGCGCGAGCCTTATCCGGCGGGGCTTTGGGCTTCGAAGCCCACACTCTCAGGCGAAATCATAAGCATGCTGCGTAATTCGCCATTACAACTGTCGCGCGGTTTTAATCCGCACGCGCGAAGCGCAAAACAAAACGGGCGCCGAAGCGCCCGTTTGCAATGACCGACCCCGCGACTTACTGCGCGACAGCGCCGATTTTGCGTGCTTCCGAATTCGAAGCCAGCAGCGGATACAACAGGCCCGCGACGATAGCGCCCGCAATCGGCGCGATCCAGAACAGCCACAACTGATCCAGCGCCCAGCCGCCGACGAAGAACGCCGGGCCGGTGGAACGCGCCGGGTTCACCGACGTGTTCGTGACCGGAATCGAGATCAGATGGATGAGCGTCAGGCACAGGCCGATGGCGATCGGCGCGAAGCCCTTCGGCGCGCGATCGTCGGTTGCGCCGAGAATCACGAACAGGAAGAAGAATGTCATCAGGAATTCGCAGACGAGCGCCGCGAACAGGGTGTAGTGCCCCGGCGAGTGCTCGCCGAAGCCGTTCGCGGCGAAACCGCTGCCGACCAGATCGAAGCCGGGCATGCCGCTGGCGATCAGCTTGAGCGCGAATGCGCCGAGCGTTGCGCCGACCACCTGCGCCACGATGTACGGCCCGAGGTCGCGCACGGGAAAGCGTCCCGCGACGGCCAGCCCGACGCTCACCGCCGGGTTCAGATGGCAGCCGGACACGTGGCCGATGGCGTACGCCATGGTGAGCACGGTCAGTCCGAATGCGAGCGAAACGCCCACGAACCCGATGCCCATATGCGGGAAGCCTGCGGCCAGCACGGCGCTTCCGCAGCCGCCCAGCACGAGCCAGAAAGTACCGAAAACTTCAGCGCCGAGACGCTTCGACAAATGCATGATCTTGCCTTCGTGAAATGTGAGAGACCTTTGATTTGACGCAAGAAAGCCTATTGCCCTTGCCGAGCGCAGTTTAAGGGCGGCTCTTTTTACGGACTGTCAAAAATGGTCGATTCACGGGCAATTCACGCTCGCCGCAGAGATCTTCGAATTCCTCCTTGTTACGAAGCAGACCGCGTCAGCGGCCAGTCGAAAAAAATGCCGCCCATTGGGCGGCATTCGAGAGCGGCAAGCTGCGCGCAATCAACCAACGGCGACCTGACGCAGCACCGGACGCTTCGCGGCCTGAAGCATGGCCGTGTACGTGTCGACGTAGTTCTGCGCCATCGTCTTCGCGCTGAAGCGGCGTTCGAACTGCGCGCGAATCTCGGTGCGCGAGAGTTCGTCGATGCGATGCAGCGCGCCGACTGCGCCCGGCACGTCCTCGCAGATGAAGCCGGTCACGCCATGATCGATGACTTCCGGCACCGAACCGCGGTTGAAGGCAATCACCGGCGTCCCGCACGCCATGGCTTCGATCATCACGAGGCCGAACGGCTCGTTCCAGTCGATCGGGAACAGCAGCGCCTTCGCGCCCGACAGGAATTCGGGCTTCTGCGCCTCGTTGATCTCGCCGATGAACTCGACGTGCGCCTGCGACAGCAGCGGTTCGATGGTCGACTTGAAATAGTCCTGATCGACCTTGTCCACCTTCGCCGCGATCTTCAGCGGCAAACCGCTTTGCGCCGCGATCTTGATGGCGAGATCCGCGCGCTTCTCCGGGCAGATCCGGCCGAGAAACGCCAGATACTCCGGCTTCTTGTGCGGCTGCGGCGTCAGCAGATCGTCCGGCAGGCCGTGGTAAACCGTGTTCAGCCAGTTCGCCTGCGGCAGCGGTCCGCGCTGGTTGTCCGAGATCGAGACGACGTTCGCCTTCGTGAACGTGTTGAAGATCGGCTGCAGTTCGGGCAGGTCGAGACGGCCGTGCAGCGTCGTCACGAACGGCGTGTCGAGCTGCGTGAACAGCGGAAACGGCATGTAGTCGAGGTGAAAGTGCAGGACGTCGAACTCGTGCGCGCGGCGGCGGACCGTTTCGAGCAGCAGCATGTGCGGCGCGAGCGGATCGCGGATCGTCGGATCGAGTCGCAGGGCGCGCGGCCAGGCCGCGTCGAGCGTCGCCCGGGTTTGCGAATCGCCGCTTGCGAACAAGGTTACATCGTGGCCGAGGTCGACGAGCGCATCCGTCAGATAAGACACCACGCGCTCAGTGCCGCCGTAAAACTTCGGAGGAACTGCTTCGTGCAACGGTGCAATTTGTGCGATTCGCATAACGTGACTCTCCTGAGTGGCCGCTCTTGGCGCGGTCGGCGCCGGTGGGGCCATGAAAGCTGTTGTGTGGACACCGCGATGGCGCTCCGGTCGAGCGTTGCGCGATGCCATTCGGGCGGGCCGCGGTGTGTCGCTCACGCCGCCCAAAGATCGGCCCGGCTCTCGACCGGGTTATCCCTTACGTTCATTATCGGGATCGAGAGCGGCATTTCACGTCATTTTTCAATCGCTTAACCTTGTTACAGCGCGAAACACCGGCTGTTACGAAGTCAAAAATTGCACTCAAGCGGTCGAAGGAGACGATTTCGACTGGCAATGCGAGCGGCGAGGCACCCGACAGCAGGCCGCGTGCCCGGGCAGCCTCAAGTCCGTCCGGCCGCTGCCGATAAAGGCTTTTGCCGACGCGCAGCGAATTCGACCGCGCATGTACGAACTTTTCCTACACGATTTCGGGCGAAAGTCTGTCGGCGCGTCGGCAGGTTTTTCCGATGGTCGCGATAGGCGCGCTGCCGGAAAATCGGGCCGACAACACGAGCGGGGCCGGATGCGTCGCTAATTGGCGCGTGCGAGCAAACGTTTCCCGCTGGGCCTGACCAGCCATGCAATGACTCGGGGGAAAGATGACGGCCACCACCATGAGCACGCTCGCGGAGATCCGCGAGGTGAACTTGTCGTATGTGCTGCTCGCGCAGCGGCTGCTTCGGGAAAACCGCGTCCTGGCGATGCATCGCCTCGGGCTGTCCGAAGAGGTGGCCGAGATCGTGTCGTCGCTGACGCCCGCGCAGGCGGTGAAGATTGCGGCGTCGAGCCATGTGCTGTGCCGCTTCCGTTTCGACGACCACGCGATCCTCGCTTCGCTTGCCGACAAGGACAAGCGCCCGGCGCTCTTGCGGGCGGACGCGGGAGTCGCAAGCCGCGAGGTCGCATCGACGAGCGAGTGCGTCTAACTGATCCAATCCGTCGCGCGACTTCGAAGGGAGTCGATCGCGCCATTGCTCCGCCGCCTGCGTCAACCCCACGCCCGCGATTCCTCTGCACGCTATGCCGCCCGCCGCCGCCCACCGGCCGGCCGCCCAAAGTTTTCCAGCCGGGTGCCGTAAACAGTCTTAACCGCGCATGTGCGCCGGCCAATCCGCATTCCCAACCCTGAGGACCCGACCGTGCTGATTTTCGTTGGAACGCTCGTGACATTGCTGTCCGTTTTCGGCGGTTACGCGCTCGAAGGCGGCCATCTTGGCGCGCTCGTGCAGCCGGTCGAAATATTGATGATCGCCGGCGCGGGCATCGGCGCCTTCATTCTCGGCAACGGCGTCAAGACCATCAAGTCGACGCTGCTCGTCATTCCCACGCTTTTCAAAGGCTCCAAGTACAACAAGGACGTGTACATGGAGCTGATGGGCCTGCTCTACGTGCTGCTCGCCAAAGCGCGCAAGGAAGGCACGCTCACGCTGGAAGCCGACATAGAAGATCCGCACAAGAGCCCGATCTTCAGCCAGTACCCGAAGCTGCTCGCGGATCATCACATCGTCGAGTTCATGACCGACTATCTGCGGCTCATGGTCGGCGGCAACATGAATGCGTTCGAAATCGAAAGCCTGATGGACGAAGAGATCGAGACGCATCACGTCGAAGGCGAAGCGCCGGCACTGGCGCTGCAAAAAGTCGGCGACGCGATGCCCGCGTTCGGCATCGTCGCGGCGGTGATGGGCGTCGTGCATACGATGGCCTCCGCCGATCAGCCGCCCGCCATTCTAGGCGAGATGATCGCGCAGGCGCTCGTCGGCACGTTCCTCGGCATTCTCATTTCGTACGGCTTCATCGGGCCGCTTTCGAGCGTCGCGGAGCAGCGCGTCGCCGAGCAGACGAAGATGTTCCAGTGCATCAAGGTGACCATTCTCGCGAGCCTGAACGGCTACGCGCCGGCGATTGCCGTCGAGTTCGGCCGCAAGGTGCTGTTCTCCACCGAGCGCCCGTCGTTCTCGGAACTCGAAGAGCACGTGCGCCGGGTGAAGGCGAAGTGACGCGCCTCGTTTTCGCGACCCCGACCGGAGCCCTGCGATGAGCAGCGAAAAAGACCGTCCCATCTTCATCAAGCGCATCGTCGCGGGCCGCAAGGGCCACCACGGCGGCGCATGGAAGCTGGCGTACGCGGACTTCATGACCGCGATGATGGCGTTCTTCCTGCTGATGTGGCTGCTTTCGTCGACCTCGCCCGTGCAGCGGCGCGGCATCGCGGAATACTTCAACATGCCGCTGAAGGCGGCGATGGTCGGCGGCAAGACCGTCGGCATGGACAACAGCATCATTACCGGCGGCGGCCGCGACATCTCCAGCAACGATCCGGGCGATGCCCGCAACTCGGACGGCAAGACGCAGTTCGCGCAAAGCGCGGCCGCGAAAGCCGACGAGGAACTGCTGAAAGCCGCGCAAGGCGAACTCGAACGGCGCGAGCAGGCCCGCCTTCACGACCTCCAGGTCAAGCTGATGGCCGCGCTCGAAGCGAATCCGACGCTGCACCAGTTCAAGCAGCAGATCCGCATCCAGTCGACGCAGCAGGGCCTGCGCATCGAGATCGTCGATACCCAGAAACGCCCGATGTTCGCGCTTTCCAGCAACAGCGTGCAGCCGTACATGCGCGACATCCTGCGCGAAATCGGCCGGACGCTGAACGACGTGCCGAACCGCATCGTCGTGCAGGGCCACACCGACGCCGTGAAGTACGCGGGCGGCGAAAAGGGCTACAGCAATTGGGAGCTCTCGGCGGACCGCGCGAACGCGTCGCGGCGCGAACTGGTCGCGGGCGGCATGGACGAAGCGAAAGTGCTGCGCGTGCTCGGCCTCGCGTCCACGCAAAACCTGAACAAGCAAGACCCGCTCGATCCCGAGAACCGGCGCATCAGCATCATCGTGCTGAACCACCGCGCGGAAGCGTCGATTCTGCGCGACGACGGCGGCTCGGCCGCGACGCTGGATAACGCTTCGGACGCCTTCGCGCCCGGCGCGACCCCGCTTCTCGGCCGGATTATGCCGGGCGCGGCGCGGAAATAAGCGCGCAGCGCGCAAATCTGCATAAAAAACGCTCAAGACTCCACACGTTTGCGCCGTCATCCGGAACAGAGGCAGCGAGGCGCAGACCCAAAGGCGACACATGATCAAGAACATTCTGGCAATCGACGATTCCGCAGCCATGCGGCAGATCCTCTCTGCCACGCTGACGACGGCGGGCTACGAGGTGACGGTGGCGTCCGACGGCAACGAAGGGCTCGAATGGGCGCTCGCCGAGCGGTTCGATCTCGTGCTCACGGATCAGCACATGCCGCAAAAGAGCGGCCTCGACCTGATTGCGGAGCTGCGCGCCAACCACGCCTACCGCGCCACGCCGATTCTCGTGCTGACCACGGAAGACGGCGAGCCGTTCAAGGAAGCGGCGCGCGCGGCGGGAGCGACGGGCTGGATCGAAAAACCGCTCGATCCGGACCTGTTGACCGAAGTGGTCGCCGCGCTCTCCGAAGACACGCAGCACTGAAGCGAACAGCCAAAGCCAAGACAACTCGCGCGCACGCGCCGACGGTGAATCAAGCATGACACTCGACATTACCCAGTTCTATCAAACCTTCTTCGACGAAGCCGATGAACTGCTCGCGCAGATGGAGCAACTGCTGCTCGTCCTGGATATCGCGAATCCCGATCCCGAGGATCTCGCGGCGATCTTTCGCGCGGCGCATTCGATCAAGGGCGGCGCAGCCACGTTCGGCTTCACCGCGCTCACCGAAACGACGCACATTCTCGAATCGCTGCTGGACCGCGCGCGCAACAACGAGCTCGTGCTTCGCCGCGACATGATCGACACGTTCCTCGCGACGAAGGACGTGCTCTCGGACCAGCTCGCCGCGTACCGCGCGAGCGCCGAGCCGGATGCGGCCGCCGCCGCCGCGATCTGCGCGAAGCTCGAACGCCTGAAGAACGAAGACGCCGCGCCGCAGAGCGCGCCCGTCGCCGAAGAGCCGGTGACGCCGGCAGTCATCGGCGAAGTGGACTTGGCGCCGGCCTACGAAGGCCCGAACGCGCCGCCCGCGCACGTGATCGCGCAGGCCGCCGAAGCCATCGAGGACGACGGCAACTGGGACGGCGCCTTCGAACTCGCCGACGGCGCAACGAGCCATGCAACCAATGCGGGAACCGCGGCCGGCACGCCGGCGGCGGAAGCAGGACCCCACCTGAAAATTACGCTACGGGGGGTGGGCGAGAAGGACCTGGCGACCTTGACCGAGGAGCTGGGGAACCTGGGCAGTATCGTCGGAGAGAAAAAGACCGACGCCGAACTCGTGCTTTGGCTCGATTCGGACGTCTCATCCGACGACATCGTGGCCGTGTGCTGCTTCGTGATCGACGAATCGCAAATCACGATCGGCCGCGGCGACGCGCATCACGTTGCGCCCTCGGCAGCGTCCGAGTCGGCGCAGGTCAAGCAACACACGCTACAGGCAGAGCCGCCCGTATCGCAGGCGCAGGAAGCGCCCGCATCCGCGGCGCAGCACAAAGAAGAAGCGGCGAAGGCGGCGGCGAATGCGGAAACGCAAGCTGCTGCCGCCATCCCGTCACGCGAAGCACAACCGAAGGCCGCCACCGGCGACGCCGAGAAGAAAGCGCGCCCGGCCGCAGCCGCATCGGCGGAAGGCAGCTCCATTCGCGTCGGCGTGGAGAAGGTCGATCAGCTCATCAACCTGGTCGGCGAACTGGTGATCACGCAGGCGATGCTCGCCGAAACCACGAGCACGTTCGACCCTGCATTGCACGACCGTCTTTTCAACGGCATGGCGCAGCTCGAGCGCAACGCGCGCGACCTGCAAGAGGCCGTCATGTCCATCCGCATGATGCCGATGGACTACGTATTCAGCCGCTTCCCGCGACTCGTCCGCGACATTGCGGGCAAGCTCGGCAAGGACGTGGAACTCGTCACGTTCGGTCAGGCGACCGAACTGGACAAGAGCCTGATCGAGCGCATCATCGATCCGCTCACGCACCTCGTGCGCAATTCGCTCGATCACGGCATCGAGACCGTGGAAGCGCGCCGCGCGGCGGGCAAGCCCGCGACCGGCCAGCTCGTGCTGTCGGCGGCGCATCACGGCGGCAACATCGTGATCGAAGTGAGCGACGACGGCGCGGGCCTGCGCCGCGACAAGATTCTCGCGAAGGCGCAGAAGCAGGGCATGCAGGTTTCCGACTCGATGACCGACGAGGAAGTCTGGCAACTCATCTTCATGCCGGGCTTCTCGACTGCCGAACAGGTCACGGACATTTCCGGCCGCGGCGTCGGCATGGACGTGGTGAAGCGCAACATCCAGTCGATGGGCGGCCACGTCGAAATCATGTCGCGCCAGGGCGCGGGCACGACCACGAAGATCGTGCTGCCGCTCACGCTCGCGATTCTCGACGGCATGTCGGTGAAGGTCGGCAACGAAATCTTCATTCTGCCGCTCAACTTCGTGATGGAGTCGCTGCAACCGGTCGCCGATGACATCTACACGGTCGCCAACGGCGAGCGCGTGGTGCGCGTGCGCGGCGAGTATCTGCCGCTGATCGCGCTGCATCAGGTGTTTTCGGTCGAAGGCGCGCGCACGGAGCCGACGCAGGGCATCGTCACGATCCTGCAAACGGAAGGACGGCGCATGGCCATGCTGATCGACGAACTCGTCGGCCAGCAGCAAGTGGTCGTGAAGAACCTCGAAACGAATTACCGCAAGGTGCACGGCATCTCGGCGGCGACGATTCTCGGCGACGGCAGCGTCGCGCTGATCGTCGACGTGGCCGCGCTCAACCGCGAATCACGCGCGCAACACTCGCACACCCATTAAACACATCGACCGAACCTGGGGTTTCTCATGGCAGACATCCAATCGATTCAAAACGCAACACTGTCGCGCCGCGATGCGCAGCACGCCGAAGCCGCCGGACAAGAGTTCCTCGTCTTCACGCTCGGCGCGGAAGAGTACGGCATCGACATCCTGAAAGTGCAGGAGATTCGCGGCTACGACAGCGTCACGCGCATTGCGAACGCGCCCGCGTTCATCAAGGGCGTGATCAATCTGCGCGGCATCATCGTGCCGATCGTGGACATGCGCATCAAGTTCAATCTCGGCCGTGTCGAGTATGACAACCAGACGGTCGTCATCATCCTGAACGTCGCGCATCGCGTGGTGGGCATGGTGGTGGACGGCGTATCGGACGTGCTCACGCTGACGCAAGATCAGGTCATGCCCGCGCCCGAATTCGGCGCGACGCTGACCTCCGAATATCTCACCGGCCTCGGCACGGTCGAGGGCCGCATGCTGATCCTGATGGATATCGAAAAGCTCATGACCAGCCGCGAGATGGAGTTGATCGACTCGGTCGCCGCTTAACGAGGTGCCCGCACGCGTCGCGGGCGAAGGAAAGGAAGCCATGTTGAAGAAGTTGTCCATTCGCACGACGCTCACGCTCGTCGGTCTGTTGTTCGTCGGTTGCGCGGCCGTCATCGGCGCGCTTTCGCTCGTCGGCCTCAATTCCGCGAGCGCCTCGCTCGACTCCATCGCCAAGGAAGACATGGTGGCGATGCGCGCGCTCGCGGACACGTCGTCGTATCTGCTGCGCTCGCGCATCACGCTCGACCGCGTGCGCTCGCTCACCGAAGCGGGCAACGCCGACGAAGCGAAGAAGGCAATGGAGCGCGGCCAGTTCCTGCTCGACAAGAGCTACGAGAACTGGAAGCTCTATCTCGACACCAAGAAGCCGATGCTGCCGCAAGCGACGCTCGATACGCTCGTCGCGCAGCACGACACGCTGATGAAAACCGGCGTCGAGCCGGAGTTCGCCGCGATGCGCGCGAACGACATGGCCGCGTACCACGCCATTGCCGACACGAAGATCAGCCCGATGTTCGTCGCGTTCGATCAGGCGGTCACGGCGGCGGTTTCGTTCCAGCAGAAGCACGCGGAAGAGTCGCGGGCGAGCGCGGCGTCGCAGAACGCGACGCTCAGCATGGTCATCGGCGGATTGCTCGCGCTCTCCGGTCTGCTGCTTTTCGCGACGCGTTTCGCGCTGCGCAGCCTGATCGTTCAGCCGATCGACGACGCGGTGGAACACTTCGAGCGCATTTCGCGCGGCGATCTCACGAAGTCGGCGCACACGGACAGCACGAACGAAATCGGCCGTCTTTTCGCGGGCATCGAGCGCATGCGCGCGAACCTGACCGCGATGGTCGGCGCGGTGCATCGCGGCGCGGAATCCATCGATGTCGGCGCGCATGAAATCGCGAGCGGCAACACGGATCTGTCGCAGCGCACGGAAGAGCAGGCGGCGTCGCTGCAAGAGACGGCCTCCAGCATGGAACAGCTCACGAGCACGGTGAAGCAGAACGCGGACAACGCGCGTCAGGCGAGCCAGCTCGCGGTGAACGCATCGGACATCGCGTCGCGCGGCGGCGAAGTGGTCGAGCAGGTCGTCGATACGATGAACGCGATCGCGTCTAGTTCGGGCAAGGTGGTGGACATCATCGGCGTGATTGAAGGCATCGCGTTCCAGACCAACATTCTCGCGTTGAACGCGGCCGTGGAAGCGGCGCGGGCGGGCGAAGAAGGTCGCGGCTTCGCGGTCGTGGCGGGCGAAGTGCGCTCGCTCGCGCAGCGCAGCGCGGCGGCGGCGAAGGAAATCAAGGCGCTGATCGGCGATTCGACCGAGAAAGTGCAGAGCGGCTCGCAACTCGTGACGCGCGCCGGCGAAACCATGGGCGAGATCGTGCAGGCGGTGCGCCGCGTGACCGACATCATGGGTGAGATCAGCGCGGCGTCCGAGGAGCAGTCGGACGGCATCGAACAAGTCAATCGCGCCGTGACGCAGATGGACAGCGTGACGCAGCAGAACGCGGCGCTCGTTGAGCAGGCGGCGTCGGCGGCGGCATCGCTCGAAGATCAGACGCGGCAATTGAAGGAAGTCGTCGGGCAATGGCGCATCGCGGGCGCCGTGCCGGCGTCGGTGAAGCCGAGCGCGGCGGTCGCGGCTGCGCGCCTGGCGCCTGCCGTGGCGAAGGCTACGCGCGTCGAGCCGACGTCGCGTGCATCGTCCGCGAGCGCAGCGAAAGTTGCGGAGCAGCCTAACGTCGCGCCGGAAACGGCCGTTATCAAGGATAAGGCCCGCGATGCAGCGAAGGCGGCAAGCGCAGCGAAAGCCGCGCCCCGCGTGAGCGCACCGGCGGCGGCACCCGCCCCGCGCGCGAAGGCCACGACCGCCGACGACGGCGACTGGGAAACGTTCTAAGCGCATCGGCCAGCACCGGTCGGGCGCGCGGATGACCAAACAACCCGGCGCACGACCGGCGCACAAGCGAAAGTAAGCACGCAGCAGGCGCAAACAGAGCAAGAGGCACCAGAATGGCAACGCGTAATGCAACCAACGCACGCGTCGAACTGGCCGGCGGCATACGCGGTCCGGAAGTCGAGCGCGATTTCGAATTCACCGTGGCGGACTTCGCCCGGATCCGCGAGCTGATTCATCGCCGCGCAGGTATTTCGCTGTCCGACCACAAGCGCGACATGGCCTACAGCCGGCTCGCCCGACGCCTGCGCGCCTGCGGCATGGACACGTTCAAGCAGTACCTCGACCGTCTCGAAGCCAACGACGACAACGCCGAGTGGGAAGCCTTCGTCAACGCGCTGACGACCAACCTGACGGCATTCTTCCGCGAGTCGCATCACTTTCCGCTGCTCGCGGACTTCGTGAAGCGCCGCCAGCAGCCGGTGTCGGTGTGGTGCTCGGCGGCATCGACGGGCGAGGAGCCGTATTCGATCGCGATGACGCTCGTCGAGGCGCTCGGCGAGCAGGCCGCGCGTCACTGCACGGTGTTCGCGAGCGACATCGACAGCCAGGTGCTCGCCAAGGCGGACGCGGGCGTGTATTCGCTCGATCAGGTGAAAGGCATACCGGTAGAACGCCTGAAGCGGTTCTTCCTGAAGGGCACCGGCTCGCACGCGGGCTTCGTCAAGGTGCGCCCGGAGTTGCGCTCGCTGGTGAGCTTCGGCCGCGTGAATCTGACGGACGCGCGCTACGACGTGAAAGGCCCGTTCGACGCGATCTTCTGCCGCAACGTGATGATCTACTTCGACAAGCCGACCCAAGGCCAAGTGCTCTCGCGCTTCGAGCCGCTGATGAAGCCGGGCGGCCTCTTGTTCGCGGGTCATTCGGAGAACTTCACGTATGTGTCGCAGGCGTTCCGGCTGCGCGGCCAGACGGTCTACGAACTGACGCGCGACACGAAAGCGGCGGGCGCGCCGAAGCGCGTGCTCGCGGGAGAGCCGGCATGAGCGGGCTGCCGATCGCGTCGAACCTGTATTTCGACAACCATTTCAAGAAGCCCGGCGTGAAGCTGCTGCCGAACGAGTTCTACATGACGAGCGAAGACATGGTGCTCGTGACGGTGCTCGGCTCGTGCGTGGCGGCGTGCATCAACGATCGCACGGCGGGCATCGGCGGCATGAATCACTTCATGCTGCCAGATGACGGCTCCGATCCGTCGCACGCGTCGTCCGACTCGATGCGCTACGGCGCGTATGCGATGGAAGTGCTCATCAACGAGCTCATCAAGCGTGGCGGACGCCGCGAGCGGTTCGAGGCGAAGGTGTTCGGCGGCGGCGCGGTGCTCGCCGGCATGACGACGATCAACATCGGCGATCGCAATTCGGAGTTCGTGCGGCGCTATCTGGCGCTGGAGAAGATTCGCATCGTCGCCGAGGACTTGCAGGGCATGCATCCGCGCAAGGTCGCGTTCATGCCGCGCACGGGACAGGTGATGGTCAAGAAGCTGAAGACGCAGCACGACCCGGTCGTCGTCGAGCGCGAGCAGGCGCTCGTGCAGCGCACGCCGGAAGAGCGCGCGGAACGGCTGGCAAGGGCGCGCGCGCGTGTGGAACTGTTCGGCGCGGAGCGCGCGAAATCCGCAGCGCCCGCGACGAAGCCGCGCGTCGAGCTGTTCGGCGCGTCGGGAACGGCGGCCGCCGCGCGGACGATCGACGGAGTCGCGCGCACGTCGCGCATCGCGAAGGCCGCGGAGGAGGCGTGAGCATGTTGAATGCATCGAATGGCGGCAAGGAAGCCGCGGCGAAGATCAAAGTTTTGTGCGTCGACGACTCGGCGCTCGTGCGCAGCCTGATGACCGAGATCATCAACTCGCAGCCCGACATGCACGTGTGCGCGACCGCGCCCGATCCGCTCGTCGCGCGCGAGCTGATCAAGCTGCATAACCCGGACGTGCTGACGCTGGATGTCGAGATGCCGCGCATGGACGGACTCGACTTTCTGGAGAAGCTGATGCGCCTGCGGCCGATGCCGGTCGTAATGGTGTCGTCCCTGACCGAGCGCGGCAACGAAATCACGCTGCGTGCGCTGGAACTGGGCGCGGTGGACTTCGTGACGAAGCCGAAAGTCGGCATCCGCGACGGCATGCTGGATTACGCCGAGAAGCTCGCCGACAAGGTTCGCGCAGCTTCCCGTGCGCGCGTGCGGCAGATCGTGCATGCGGCCAGCGCGCCGAGCACGCCGGGCCACGCGGGGGCGAAGCCCGCGCCGCTCATCAACAACCCGCTCGTGTCGACGGAAAAGCTCGTGATCGTCGGCGCGTCGACGGGCGGCACCGAAGCGATCCGCGAAGTGCTCGTGCCGCTGCCGCCCGATGCGCCCGCGGTGCTGATCGCGCAGCACATGCCGCCGGGCTTCACGAAGTCGTTCGCGCAGCGCCTGAACGGGCTATGCCGCATCACGGTGAAGGAAGCGGAACACGGCGAGCGCGTATTGCCGGGTCATGCGTATATCGCGCCGGGCCACGCGCACCTCGTGCTCGCGCGCAGCGGGGCGAACTACGTCGCGCATCTGTCGGATGCGCCGCCGGTGAACCGGCATCGCCCGTCGGTGGACGTGCTGTTCCGTTCCGCGGCGCAGCACGCGGGCAAGAACGCGATCGGCGTGATTCTGACCGGCATGGGCCGCGACGGCGCGGCGGGGCTGCTCGACATGCAGCAGGCGGGCGCCTACACGCTCGCGCAGGACGAAGCGAGTTGCGTGGTGTTCGGCATGCCGCGCGAAGCAATTGCAATGGGCGGCGCAAGCGAGATCGCGCCGCTTTCTGAAATGAGCCGGCGCGTGATGGCGCGGCTGGCATCGATGGGCGAACGCGTGCAGCGCGTCTGATTTAACTGAATTGAATTCGCGGTGTCACGCCGCACTGAGAACACACGGGAGCAATGATGGACAAGAACATGAAGATCCTCGTCGTCGACGATTTTCCGACGATGCGCCGTATCGTGCGCAATCTGCTGAAGGAGCTCGGCTATTCGAACGTCGACGAAGCAGAAGACGGCGCGGCGGGCCTCGCGCGTCTGCGCGGCGGCGGCTTCGACTTCGTGATTTCCGACTGGAACATGCCGAACCTCGACGGCCTGTCGATGCTGCAGCAGATTCGCGCCGACGCGACGCTCTCGCATCTGCCGGTGCTGATGGTGACGGCGGAATCGAAGAAGGAGAACATTATCGCGGCGGCGCAAGCAGGCGCGAACGGTTACGTGGTGAAGCCCTTCACGGCCGCCACGCTCGACGAGAAGCTCACCAAGATTCTCGAGAAGATGGCTAAAGCCGGGAGCTGATCGTGAACGATCTGACCACTGAACTTTCCGCTGTCGCAGCCGAGGCCGATAACGATTTTTCGAGCGACCGCATTCTCGCGCGCATCGGCCAATTGACGCGCACGCTGCGCGACTCGATGCGCGAGCTCGGCCTCGACAAGCAGGTCGAAGCCGCGGCGCAAGCCGTGCCCGACGCGCGCGACCGCCTGAAGTACGTCGCGACGATGACAGAGCAGGCGGCCGACCGCGCGCTAAACGCGATCGAACTGGCCAAGCCGATGCAGGAAGCGATGCAGCGCGAAGCGCAGGCGCTGGACGACCGTTGGGCGCAATGGTACGGCAAGCCGCTCGCGCAGGGCGAAGCCGGCGAACTGCTCGCGCAGACGCGCAGCTTCCTGCAAAGCGTGCCGGAGAAGACGCAGGCGACCAACGCGCAACTGCTGGAAATCATGCTCGCGCAGGATTTTCAGGATTTGACCGGCCAGGTGATCAAGAAGATCACGGACGTCGTGTATCTGATCGAACAGCAATTGCTGGGCGTGCTGCTGGAAAACATCGCGCCGGAGCGGCGCGAGCAGTTCGCGGCGTCGGCGGCGGCGTTGATGTCGTCATCGACGGGCAATCCGGAAAGTCTGCTCAACGGACCGCAGATCAACCCGGAAGGGCGCAGCGACGTCGTGCAGGATCAGTCGCAAGTGGACGATCTGCTCGCGAGCCTGGGCTTCTGAGCTTTCCGGCTTCCTGACGCCATGCGCAAAAAGACGCGGAGCGCCTCTTCGGAGGCGTTCCGCATTGTTGCGTGTGCGCCGGAATCGGCCCGCGACGGCTGCTTTTAGCAAAGCATCTATCGACGCGGAACTTCTGCGCGGCTTACTGTTCGATCAACAGTCCCGAAGACGGCTCCGTCTCGGCTTGGTGCGGCGGTTTTTCGGGATTTGGCATACTGATGGCTATAGCATCCGTACGATGCTTGTATCCGCAGGGGTCCGCAGCTCCGTAAAACGGCGCGCGGGCCAGCCAAGACAACTTCCACAGGAATCGACAGGAGGCCCAGTGAAGGTCCAGAAGCAACCCCGTCATGGGCATCTCAGGCTATCGTTGGCCTTTCTCGCAGGCGCGTTGAGCGTCTGCGCAGCCGCACCGGCGCACGCCGCGCTCGGCGGCCAGCCGTTGAACGCGCCGCAAGGCGCCACCGCCGCGAATGCGGTCGTGCATGCCGCGACAGCGGCATCGGGCGCGTCCGGCGCATCGGGCGCAGCGGCGGCATCGAACTACACCGTCCGCTCGACGACGCTCGCGAGCGGCACCGTCATCAACGAATACGTGTCGTCCGACGGCACGGTGTTCGGCGTCGCGTGGCGCGGGCCGCGCGTGCCGGACCTCGCGACCTTGCTCGGCAGCTATTTCCCGCAGTACCAACAAGCCATGCTCGCGCAGCGCGCCGCACGCGGCGGACGCGGTCAGGTGAGCGTGCAGGATTCCGGTCTCGTCGTGCATTCCGGCGGTCACATGGGCGCTTTCGCGGGCAGCGCGTACCTGCCGCAGTCTTTGCCCGCCGGCGTTTCCGCCAGCGACATTCAGTAAGCGACGGGAGAATCCGATAATGTTCACAACGACTCTCGGCCTCGGCGCGGCATCTTCCCGGCGCGCCGGCAACGCGGCGCGCTGGCTCGGCGCGCTGTTTCTCGCGCTCACGCTTGCCGCATGCGGCGGCGGCAGCGACGACAACTCCAGTTCCAGCGGCGGCTCGTCCGGCGGCGGCAGTTCCGGCGGCGGCTCGTCCAGCACGGCCAACGCCCAGCCGATCACCCCGAACGGCACGAACGCGGTTCCCATCACGGTGAACGGCGGCGTCGCGAACTTCGTCAACATTCCGAATGTCTCGGTGACGGTCTGCGCGCCCGGCACGAACACCTGCCAGACCATCGACAACATCCAGATCGACACGGCGTCCTTCGGGCTGCGCATTCTGAGTTCGGCGGCTCAGTCGGTCATCGGCGCGCTGCCGGTGGCGAAGGCGCTGAACGGCGGACAACTCGCCGAGTGCGCCGGTTTCGCGGACGGCTACACGTGGGGCACTGTGCGTCAGGCGGACGTGCGCATCGGCTCGGAAGTGGCGAGCGCGCTGCCGGTGCAGATCGTCGGCGACCTGGACGCATCGGCGGCGCCGACCGGCATGAACGGATGTCCGTCGGGCAACGACGAGAACACCGTCGGCGAGATCGGCGCGAACGGTATTCTCGGCATCGGCACGCTGGCGCAGGATTGCGGCAGCAATTGCGCGACGACCCCGCTGAACGGCATGTACTTCTCGTGCACCAACGGCACGAATTGCACGGGCACGGCAGTTCCGCTCGTGCAGCAAGTGGCGAATCCCGTGCAGCGGTTCCCGGTCGACAACAACGGCGTCATCGTTCAGTTGCCGCCGGTTCCGGTCACCGGCGCGGCGAGCGCGAGCGGCACGCTGGTGTTCGGCATCGGCACGCAGAGCAACAACACGCTCACCGGCGTGACGCATCTCGGCACGGACGCGTACGGCGACGTCAGCGGCACGTACAAGGGCACGAATTACCAGACGTTCTTCGACACGGGATCGAACGGCAACTTCTTCCAGGACAACTTCCCGCTGTGTTCGAGCACGAGCGTGTTCTATTGCCCGACGTCGCAGCAGTCGCTCACCGCGACCGTCTCCGGCACCGACGGCAACACGGCGACGGTGCCGTTCAGCCTCGTGAGCGCGCGCACGCTGACATCGGGCACCGGCAAGTTCGCGTTCAATAGCCTGGGCGGCCAGTTGGGCATGAGCGGCCTGTTCGACTTCGGCATGCCGTTCTTCTACGGGCGCCACGTGTACGTCGGCTACGGCAGCGCGCCGTTCGTGGCCTTCTGATGCACGACGCCTGACAAAAAAATCCGGCCTCGGCCGGATTTTTTTTCGTCTACTGCCCGGAGGGCGCGGGGCGAGGCTTGCGCGGCGCGCTCGAAGAGCGGATCGTAGAGCCAGCGCGGCATCACATGCAGCAGCATGCCGACCACGCGCATCTGCCACGGAAACGTCGCGTAGCGCACTTTGCGGGCGATGGCATCGGCGGTTTTCGCGGCGAAGCGGTCCGCATCCATCAGGAACGGCATGCGATACGGATTGTGCGCGGTCATCTCCGAGCGCACATAGCCCGGCGCAATGGTCACGACCGAAACGCCCTGCGGCCGCATTTCCACGCGCAGCGCTTCCAGATACTTCGCCGCCGCCGATTTCGACGCGCTGTACGCGCCTGAGCCGGGCAGCCCGCGCACGCCCGCGACGCTCGCAATGCCGACGAGCGTGCCGCGCCGCGCGGCCGTCATCGACGCGATGAACGGCTCGAACGTCGCGACCATGCCGAAGTAATTCACGTCCATCACGGCGCGAAAGGTGTCCAGTTCGCCGTGGCCCGTGAGCGCGCCCTGACTGATGCCCGCGTTCGCGATCACGATGTCGGCCGCGCCGTGCTCAGCGATGAACCGGCGCGCGGCATCGGCGAGCGCGTCGGGATCGCGGACATCGGCGGGATAAATGGAAATGGACGCCTTGGGATGGCGCGCGGCGAATGCCGCAAGAGACTCGGCGCGTCGGGCGACGAGGCCGAGCACGGCCCCGCGCTTCACGTATTCCTCGGCCAGTGCCAGGCCGATTCCACTCGACGCGCCGGTGATGAAGACCTTCAACGGAACTGCGTTCATACCGGCGTCAGGCGATTACATCTTCTTGTCGCGCACTTGCTGGACGAGGAAGTCCATCACCTGCGTCGTGCCGGGCAGGCTGTTGGTCTGCGCGGGGCCGGTCACGTACTTGCCCTGCACCACGACCGTCGGCACGCCGTCGATCTTGTAGTCCTGAAGCAGCTTGGCGTCGCGCTGAACGTCGCTCTGCGTCGAGAACGAGTTGTATGCGTCCATGTACTTCTTCTTGTCGATGCCTTGCGTGGCGAGGAAGTCAGCCTGCGCCTGCGGCGTCAGCAGATAGTTCTTCTTCACGTGGATTTCGTTGAACACGGCGGGCGTGACCTTCTCCGCGACGCCGAGCGCAACCAGCGCGTGATACATCTTCGAATGCGGAATGAAGTCGTCGCGGAACGCCACCGGCACGCGCTTGAACACGACGTCCGGCCCTTGTTTCTTCTCCCACGCCTCGATATACGGCTCGAACTCGTTGCAGTGCGGGCAGCCGTACCAGAAGAACTCGATGACCTCGACTTTGCCCGCCGGCGCGCCGATGGGCTGCGGCGCCTGCATGACCGTGTAATCCTTGCCAGCAGCGGGAGCGGCCGATGCCGCGCCGGCGACGCTGAACGACGCGGCGGCGATGCCGAGGGAAAGGGCGAAGGCGCTAAAGAGTTTTTTCATGATCGAAGAAAGTACCAAGGTGCGACGTGAAGGCCGACACGGCGGATGCGTCGCGGCTCTCAAGTGGGACATACGACGCTTAAGCCTGACTTAAGGCGCACCGCGGACGCGGGCGCCGTCCTGCGAGCGTTATTGCTTCGAAAAGCGGATGACGGCCGTATCGACGCCTGCGTCGGACAGACGCTGACGCGCCGTGTTCATGTCCTCGAACTTGGCGAACGGACCGATACGCACACGATAGTACGTCACCCCGCCTGCATCGCGCTGCGTGACCTTTGATTCGAAGCCCTGAAAGCCCAGACGCGCACGCTGCTGCTCGGCATCGGCCTGCGTCTTGTACGCGCCGACTTGCAGGAAATAGCCGGTGTTCACGTCGCCGGGTGCGGGCGGCGTGGTCTTGGCTGTGGCGGGCGGCGCGGAGCCGGTCTTCGGCGGCGTCGCGGCGGTGGTCGAACTGGTCGAACCGGGCGAACCGGTCGATCCCGGCGCGGCTTCAGGCTTCTTGGCGATGGTCGGGCTCGCGGTGCGCGGCGCGGACGCCGTGCCGCCGCTCGGCGGCACTTCGACGATCTGCGGCTCGTCCAGCACGCCCGACGACTGCGTCTGATTCGTGCTCTGGCCGGGCGCCGTGTTCGGCGGCGTGGGCTGCGCGGCTTGCGGCACCGCTTGTCCCGGCGACTTCCCTTGCAGCGGGCGATTCGGGTCGTACGGCTGCGCGGCGGGCGCGGAAGACGACTCCGCTGGCGGCGCGACCTTGGCGACGAATGGCGTGGGCGCGCGCGTGATGTACAACGCGACGATCACGGCGATCGCGAGTCCGACGATCAGACCGAGCACGATGCCGAGAAAGGTTCCCCCCGTTTGCTTCGACTGCGATTGCTTCGACGTGCGGCTTGGTTTTGCCATCGTATGAATCACCTGCAAAAAGTCTTCAGTTGGCCGACGATTATAGCCGCCGCGTAACGCGCGCCCGCGCCAGGCTGCCGTCCGCGCACGCCGAAAGATTCACAAAGTTACAGGCGCGCGCACGACGAAAGGCTCACGACGCAGGGCCGCCGATCACATCTTCTGCGGAGCCGACACGCCGATGGTGGCGAGACCGTTTTCGAGCACCTGACGCGTGGCGGCCAAGAGCGCGATGCGCGCCGTACGCTCTTTCTCGTCGTCCACGAGCACGCGCTCCGCATTGTAGAACGAGTGAAATTCACCAGCGAGGTCGCGCAGATAGAACGCGACCGCGTGCGGCGCGAGTTCGTCGGCGGCGTGCGCGAGCATGTCGGGGAACTCGGCGAGCTTGTTGAGCAGCGCCATCGCGCGCGGGCTCGACAGCGGTTCGAGATCCGCCTTCGCCGCTTGCGCGAGGTCGCCGCCGTAGCGTTCCTTCCAGTCGTTGAGAATGGTGCAGATGCGCGCGTGCGCGTACTGCACGTAATAGACCGGGTTCTCGTCGTTCTGCTTGAGCGCGAGATCGATGTCGAACACGAATTCGGTGTCGGCCTTGCGCGAGATCAGGAAGAAGCGCACGGCGTCGCGGCCGCGGCGAATCATCGCTTCGTCGAGCTGATCGGGCGCGGCTTCGCTGCCCGGCGTCATGCCGCCCGACCATTCGATCAGATCGCGCACCGTCACGTAGCTGCCGGCGCGCTTGGAGATTTTCACTTCCTGGCCGTCGCGCATGACCGTGACCATCTTGTGCAGCACGTAGTCGGGATAGCCCTTCGGAATGCCGACGCCAAGCCCTTGCAGCCCGGCCCGCACGCGCGCGATGGTGCCGTGATGGTCCGAGCCCTGCACGTTGATGACCTTGGTGAAGCCGCGCTGCCACTTGGTGACGTGATACGCCACATCCGGCACGAAGTACGTGTACGTGCCGTCGGACTTCTTCATCACGCGGTCTTTGTCGTCGCCGTCGTCGGTGGTGCGCAGCCACAGCGCGCCGTCCTGCTCGTAGGTCTTGCCGGCGTCGATGAGCGCCTTCACCGTTTCTTCGACGCGCCCTTCCTTGTACAGCGACGACTCCAGATAGAACTGGTCGAACTTCACGCCGAACGCGGTCAGGTCCATGTCCTGTTCGTGGCGCAGATACGCCACCGCGAAGTGACGGATTGCTTCGAGGTCGTCCACGTCGCCCTTGCCTTTGACCGGCTCGCCGTCCTTGGCCGCGACGGTCGCGCCCGCCATGTAGTCACGCGCGATGTCGGCGATGTACTCGCCGTTGTACGCGGCTTCCGGCCACTCGGCGTCGCCCGGCTTGAAGCCGCGGGCGCGCGCCTGCGTCGAAATGGCGAGGTTGCCGATCTGCACGCCCGCGTCGTTGTAGTAGAACTCGCGATGCACCGCGTAGCCTTGCGTCGCGAGCAGGTTCGAGAGCGCGTCGCCGAGCGCAGCCTGCCGGCCGTGGCCGACGTGCAGCGGACCGGTCGGATTCGCCGACACGAATTCGACGAGCACGCGCTTGCCCGCATCGCGCGACGAACGGCCGTACGCCGCGCCTTCGCCGAGCACTGCCGGGATCACGTCTTGCTTTGCCTTCGCCGCGAGACGCAAGTTGATAAAGCCGGGACCGGCGACTTCCGCGCTCTCCACGAGCCCCTTCGCGGCCGGATGGCCGAGCACTGCATCGACGATCTGCTGCGCGAGCTGACGCGGGTTCGCGCGCAGCGGCTTCGCAAGTTGCATCGCGACGTTCGATGCCACGTCGCCATGCGCCGCGACCTTCGGCCGTTCGAGCACGATCGCGGGCGCGACGAAAGCGGCTTGCGTTGCGCCTTGCGTGGCTTGCGCGACCTCTTTGACCGCGTCGGAGAGGAGCGTTTCCAGGGTTTCTTTGTGTGCGGGCAGCATGCTGAATGTGATCCAGTGGAGCGAATGCGCAGTGTCACGCGACAGGGGCGGGCGACGCGAACCGCCGATTGACGCGGCCGATGAGCCGTTCGCCACGGCCTGCCTTCGTGCGGGCCACGGCTGAAACCGGGATTTTAGCAGGTGCTAAACTGTCTATTCAGGGTGGTTGTTCTGCAAAGATCGGCTCGCTGGCGCGGCTCGCATCGCCCCGGCTGTCATCCAACAAAAGGAAAAGGACTCTCCCATGCTGATCACATTCAAGACCATGGCTGCACCGGATGTCATGATGCTCGACAACCTCGCCGAGTATCTGCTCGAGATCATCGGCAAGCAGCTGAACGAGCGCGGCGTCATCACGCATGACGAACTGCCTGCCGCCATTCAAAAACTCGAAGCGGCGATCGTCAACGACAAGAAAGAGCGCGCCGAGCACGACGGACATTTCCACGAAGGCGAACAAGGCCACGATCCGCACGAGATTCCGATCGGGCTCTCGCAACGGGCGTATCCGTTCCTCGACATGCTGCGTCTCGCGCAAAAAGAGAACAAGGACATTCTCTGGGGCGTCTGAGCGGGCGCATGAGCACCGCGCGGCTCAAACGAAAAACCCCGCATCGGCGACGATGCGGGGTTGTCTTCCTGCTGGCTTACTCGGGCGGCGCCGCTTACTGCGACTGACCGTTGCCCGGAGTCTTCGGCTTTTTAGGCGTCTTCGGCTTCTTCTTGTGTTCGGCCTGCGGCGGCGAGTACGACGATGCCTGCGTGCTGCTGGCCTGCGCGAACGCAGCCGAACTCGACGCTGCGAGCACTGCCGCGGCGATCGCGATGCTTACGGCGGACGTCATCTTCTTCATGCGACTTTCTCCGTGGCTAAAGAGTGCGTGGCCGCCGTCGTGGCGGTTCATCGCAGCGACAAGTCTACGGAATAAAAAAAGTTCCCGCGCATCACGCGGCGCTTTTCTTGCGTATCACGCGCGGCATATGTCTTTGCGCAACGTTCGCGATGCTTGCCGAACGCGATCAGCGCAGCGGCGCGAGCGCGCGTTCCGCATCGGCCGATGAGATCGCCATGCGTTCAGCGAAGCTATGCACCTGATCGTCGCCGATCTTGCCGACCGAGAAGTACGTGCTTTCCGGATGCGCGAGATAGAAACCCGAGACGCTCGCGGCCGGCGTCATGGCGAGCGATTCGGTCAGGCTCATGCCGATTTCTTCTGCCTGAAGCACTTCGAACATATCGCGCTTCACGAGATGATCGGGGCAGGCCGGATAGCCGGGCGCGGGACGAATGCCGCTGTACTTCTCCGCGATGAGCGCTTCGTTGTCGAGCGTTTCGTTGGCGGCGTAGCCCCACAGTTCGCGGCGCACGCGCGCATGCAGCGCCTCGGCGAAGGCTTCCGCGAAACGGTCGGCGAGCGCCTTCAGCATGATCGCGCTGTAGTCGTCGTGATCGGCGGCGAACTGCTGCTCTTTCTTGTCGACGCCCAAGCCCGCCGTCACCGCGAAGAGACCGATGTAATCGGCCACGCCCGAGTCCTTCGGCGCGATGAAATCCGCCAGAGACCGATTCGGCCGCATGACGCCGTCGACCACCGGCCGCACGCTTTGCTGACGCAGATTGCGCCACGTCATCGCCACTTTCGAGCGCGACTCGTCCGTGTAAATCTCGATGTCGTCGTCGTTCACCGTGTTCGCGGGCAAGAGCGTGATAACGCCGTTCGCCGTGAGCCAGCGGCCCTGAATGATGCGCGAGAGCATGGACTTGCCGTCCGAGAACACGCGCCGAGCCGATTCGCCGACGATCTCGTCGTTAAGAATGGCCGGGTACGGTCCCGCGAGATCCCACGTCTGGAAGAACGGGCCCCAGTCGATGTAATTGGCCAGATCTGCGAGGTCGTAGTTACGGAACACGCGCCGCCCGATAAAGCTCGGCTTCTTAGGCTGATACGCGCTCCAGTCGATCTTCGTCTTGTTGGCGCGCGCCTCGGCGTACGTGACCATCGGCTGCGCCTTCTTGTTCGCGTGCTGCGTGCGAATGCGTTCGTAGTCGGTCTTCAGTTCGTCGAGGAACTTCGCCGCCCCTTCGTCCGACAGGAGGCTCGATGCCACCGACACCGAACGCGAAGCGTCCGCCACATACACGACCGGGCCATCGTAGTTCGGCGCGATCTTCACGGCGGTATGCACGCGCGAAGTCGTCGCGCCGCCGATCAATAGCGGCGTCTGCTTGCCGCGGAAATATTCGTCGCGCTGCATTTCGGAGGCGACGTAAGCCATTTCTTCGAGACTCGGCGTAATGAGCCCCGACAGGCCGATGATATCCGCGCCTTCTTCCTTCGCCTTTTGCAGGATGGTCGCGCAGGGCACCATCACGCCCATGTTGACCACTTCGAAGTTGTTGCACTGGAGCACCACCGACACGATGTTCTTGCCGATGTCGTGCACATCGCCCTTTACGGTCGCGATGACGATCTTGCCCTTCGAGCGCACGTCCGCGCCGGCATCGGCGAGACGCTTCTTCTCTTCTTCGATGAACGGGATCAGATGCGCGACCGCCTGCTTCATCACGCGCGCCGACTTCACCACTTGCGGCAGGAACATCTTGCCCGCGCCGAAGAGGTCGCCGACGATGTTCATGCCGTCCATTAGCGGCCCTTCGATCACGTTGATCGGCCGGCCACCCGCCTGCTCGATCTTCGCGCGCACTTCCTCGGTGTCTTCCACAATGAAGGTCGTGATGCCGTGCACGAGCGCATGCGAAAGCCGCGCCTCGACCGGCTGATTGCGCCATTCGAGGTTCTCTTCCTTCTTCGCCGCGCCGGTCTTGAACTTGTCGGCGATTTCGAGCAGACGGTCGGTGGCGTCTTCGCGGCGATTGAGCACCACGTCTTCCACGCGCTCGCGCAGTTCGGGATCGAGATCGGCATACACGCCGAGTTGCCCGGCGTTCACGATGCCCATGTCCATGCCCGCCTGAATGGCGTGGTAGAGGAACACCGTGTGAATGGCTTCGCGCACCGGATCATTGCCGCGAAACGAGAACGACACGTTCGACACGCCGCCGCTCACCTTCGCGTGCGGCAGGTTCTCTTTGATCCAGCGCGTCGCGTTGATGAAATCGACCGCGTAATTGTTGTGCTCTTCGATGCCCGTCGCGATGGCGAAGATGTTCGGATCGAACACGATGTCTTCCGGCGCGAAACCCACTTCGTTCACGAGAATGTCGTAGGAACGCTTGCAGATTTGCGTCTTGCGTTCGAACGTGTCGGCCTGACCTTGCTCGTCAAAGGCCATCACGACGGCCGCCGCGCCGTAGCGGCGAATCAGCTTCGCGTGATGACGGAACGCGTCTTCGCCTTCCTTCAGCGAGATGGAATTGACAATCGCCTTGCCCTGCACGCACTTGAGGCCGGCTTCGATGACTTCAAACTTCGACGAGTCGATCATGATCGGCACGCGCGCAATGTCCGGCTCGGACGCGATCAGATTCAGAAAGCGCACCATCGCCGCTTTCGAATCGAGCATGGCTTCGTCCATGTTCACGTCGATGACCTGCGCGCCGTTTTCGACCTGTTGCCGCGCGACGGCGAGCGCCTCGTCGAACTGGCCGTTCAGGATCATGCGCGCGAACGCCTTGGAGCCCGTCACGTTCGTGCGTTCGCCGACGTTGATGAAGAGCGAGCCTTCGGTGACGTTGAACGGCTCGAGGCCGGAAAGACGCATCGTGTGATCGGTCATGGTCGTTCGCTTCTCTTCTGTGTCTCTTGTGTTTCTCTTGGTCGATTCGGGCAGTACTAAGTACTTAAGCGGCGTCGCGGTATTGCGAAGGGAATGCGCGCGGCTTGACTTGCGCGAGCGCCTTCGCGATTTCCGCGATGTGCTCCGGCGTGGTTCCGCAGCATCCGCCCGCGAGATTGACGAGTCCCGCCTGCGCGAATTCTTTAAGCAGCCCCGATGTGACGTCGGGCGTTTCGTCGAAGCCGGTATCGCTCATCGGATTCGGCAGGCCGGCGTTCGGATAGCACGACACGTAGGTATCGCAGAGCTTCGCCAACTCGGCGATATACGGGCGCATGAGCGCCGCGCCGAGCGCGCAGTTGAGCCCGAACGTCAGCGGCTTCGCGTGGCGCAGCGAGTTCCAGAACGCCTCCACGGTCTGACCCGACAGAATGCGCCCCGAAGCATCCGTGACTGTGCCGGAGATCATGATCGGCAGGCGTTCGCCCGTGTTCTCGAAGAGCTCGTCGAGCGCAAAGAGCGCAGCCTTCGCGTTCAGCGTGTCGAAGATGGTTTCGACGAGAAAGAGATCGCAGCCCGCATCGAGCAGCGCCTTGGCTTGCTCGTAGTACGCGTCGCGCAGTTCGTCGAAGCTCACGTTGCGCGCGCCGGGATCGTTCACGTCCGGCGAGATGCTCGCGGTCTTGGGCGTCGGCCCGATCGCGCCCGCGACGAAGCGCGGCTTGTCCGGCGTCGAAAATGCATCGCAGGCTTCGCGGGCGAGCCTCGCCGACGCCAAGTTCATCTCGGCGGCCAGATCTTCCATGCCGTAATCGGCCTGCGCGACGCGCGTGGCGCCGAACGTGTTCGTCTCGATGATGTCCGCGCCCGCCGCGAGGTATTGGTCGTGAATCTCGCGGATGATCTGCGGCTGCGTAATGGAAAGCAACTCGTTGTTGCCCTTGATATCGCGGCCATAGTCCTTGAAGCGCTCACCGCGATAAGCGGCTTCGTCCAGCTTGTAACGCTGAATCATGGTGCCCATCGCGCCATCGAGAATCAGAATGCGCTGCTGCAACAGCGTGGGAAGCGCGGCGCCGCGCGTGTAATCGCGCGCGGGGATCGGAAGGCTCGGATTGGCGTTCTGGTTCATGACGGACAGGCCCTGCACCGGATAGGAAATAGTCCGTCATTGTAGCCGCAGCGCGATGCGGTCGCTCCCGGCGCGGTTTGCTTCATGGCGAAGCGCACGCGCGCAAAAAAGAACCCCGCCGAGGCTTCGGCGGGGTGTCTTCTGGCGTGTCGCTCGTTTGCCGTATTGCGTGGCTCGCCTCATTCGCCAATTAGCCGGCGAGCATGGCGGCGCGGGCGTAAGGCTCGGAGCGCCCGCGCGAAACGTGGCGTTAGTGCAGCACCACGGGCTGGGTCATCAAGATATCGAACTGGCCGAGGAATTCATCGACATCCTCGAGCGATGGCTCTTCTTCGATCAGCTTTTGCACATGCTCGCGGAATTTTGCCGCAAGCTCGCCGTCGATGAAGATCTCCCGTTGCGTGTTCTTGTCGACGATTTCGTACCCGCCCGACATCATCGCGAGATGGTTGGCCTGAGGCGGAAATTCAACGACGCAATAGTTAGGGCTGTTGTAGATCATTTGCATGGCGACACTCCTTATTCCTGTTGCTCCCGCAACCTGCATCGTAGTTGGAGCGACTGGGTGGGAATTCAAGGGGTGGCCTCGACGTGATGCCGTGTTATCGAGGCTTTTTTCTGTGAAACGTAGTCAGGCGGCCTCACGCAGAAACGCATCGAGCAATGCGCAAAAGCGTTGCGACGCCTCGATCGGAGACATGTGTGCCGCATCCAGAAGTTCGAATTGCGCGCCCGGCACCGTGTCGGCGATTACCTTGGATTCAGCATGCGGCGTGCCATTGTCGTATTCACCGGCCACGACGAGCGTGCGCTTTTGGATGGACGCAAGTTGGCTCTTCGCATCGAAACGGCTGAGGGCTTCCGCGGCCATCGCGAAACCTTCGTCGGGCGTGCGCGCAATCGTTTCGCCGACCTGCTCGATCACTTCGGGATGCGCTTTACGAAAGCCCTCCGTGAACCAGCGTGCCAGCGTCGATTCCACCATACTCCCTATGCCGTTCTGACGCACGGACGCCGCGCGTTGCAAAAACGTCGATCGCGCTTCCTCGCGAATGAACGCGGGCGCGCCCACGACCGTCAGCGAATCCACTTTGTCCGCATGGTTGATCGCGAACTTCTGCGCGACCATGCCGCCCAGCGACAAGCCGACGACATGCGTGCTCGGCGCGCCGAGCTTGTCGAGCAACTCGGACAGGTCATCGGCGAGATCGTCCACGCTGAATGCCTCCGGCGACACCGCCGTGTAGCCGTGACCGCGCAAGTCATAACGCAGCACGGTGAAATCGTTGCGGAAGTAGCCGGCCATCTGGTCCCACGCGGACAAGTCGCCGGCGAGTGGATGGATGAAGGTCAGCCAGGGACCGCCGCCTTCGTTGTCGAGAACGTATCGGGTTTCGATGCCTTTGATGTTCACCTGCATATCCGCTCCGTGGAGGTCGCTTTGAGATTCCGTGCGTCCCGTGAGACCGTGGGACGCGCCGCCGCTACGGCCTGACGGATGCATCGTCGGCGGCGGGTGCGGTTTCCTCTGACGCATCCGGCGTGCCCGCCGCGTTGTTCTGGGCAGCGGAAGGCGCTTGCAGCTTGCCCGCCCACAGCATCTCGACCTGCATGCCATTCGGCTCGGTCTGGAGGATGCGCGCGGGCAGCCAGCCGAGCGACGGCGCCAGCCAGATGTCGAGCTTGCGCCGGTCGCCTTCGCGGCGCGGCAGGCGCGTGAAGTGCCGCGCGGTGACGAAACCGTCGCGCGTCTGCACCGTTTCGTCGCCGACGGTTTCCATCGGCCAGATTTCGCTGCTGTCGTTATCCGCGACGCTGAACTGCCGCGTGACGCCGGGTTTGTAGACATCGGGCGCGCCGCGCACGAGGCTCGTCAGTTGCATGACGACGCTGAAGCGATCCTGCGCGCCGTCCGCGAGCGGCTGGCTATTCGGCGTGCGCGTGTAGACGATCTGCTTCGTCTCGCGATTGAAGACGGCCACATCGGCGGCGCGGCGGCCGCGTTTCTCCGAATACTGTTCCGGCGCGATGCCGAAGGCATCGATATGGCCCTCGCTCGAATACACGTACGGACCGACGAACGGCAGCGGAATGGACACGACCATCTCGTAGTGCTGGCCGTCGTTCGTCCAGTGGATCGTGCCGGTCTGGTTCATCACGCCGTTGACGAGCGTGTCGTAGCGAAGGTCGCCGGTCGGCGGGACGCTGAATTTGTCGCCGGAAGCGGCTGCAGCGGGGGCGGCTGCTGCTGCGGTTGGCGCGGATGCGCTCGCGGCACCCGCGCCAGAAGCCGCCACGCCCGATGCCGCCGCCGGCTCACCGGGCTGCGGCGTGGCCGCGCTCAACACGGGCTCGGGCGCAGCGGGCTTCGGAACAGGCGCAGGCGCAGGCGCGGCTTTGGGCGGCGCAGGCCGCACGACATGCGCAGGCGCGGCCGGTTTGACAGGCGCAGGCGGCGCCACAGGCTTCGGCGTCAGCAATTCCACCTGCACCGGCGGCTTCTGCTCGGGCGGCTGATTCGCCGGCTGCTTCGCGTGTTCGATCCAGCGCATCGCGCTCCAATGCAGCGCGGCGACGATCAGCGCCGCCCCAACCCAGCGCCCCCAGCGCCCCCAGCGGCGAGGCCCATTCGGCGCGGAATCTGCAACGGAAGGCTCGCCCGGCGCAGCAGGCGGACGGTGAAACGAAAACAGGGGCATCGAACGAAGCGGAGAAGAGAAGGAATGGCGCGACGACAGAAGCGGTTATGACACGCGCGCTCGCGGCGATGTTCCGCGCGCAGGCGCGATCACCGTTCGCCCGCCTTGTACCCCAGTTCATACGACAGGCTGCGCGCGCATTCCCGCAGCGCCGAATCGATCTCGCCGCCCCAGCGCGTATCGAACGCGCCTTCGTGTCCGAGCGCGATCAGCCCGAGCGCGAGTTCGCCGGTCGAATCGAAAACGGGCATGCAGAACGCATGGATCGACGGCAGCAACATGCCTTCGACGCGCGCCGCGCCGTGCTCGCGGACATCGGCGAAAAGCGGCTCGACATCAGCGAGTGTTTGCTTGCTCGCAGCGAGTTCGCGTTCGAGCATCGGCTGCGTCTTGCTGCGCGGCAGATACGTGGCAAAGAGCAATCCCGTGGCCGACGACAGCAGCGGCATCACGTCGCCGAGCTTGAGCGATGCCTTCGCCGGGTAGCTCGACTCCATCCAGTGCACGACCGTCGGTCCCTGATTGCCCCACACCGCGATGCCCACGGTCTGGTCGATGCGCTCGCGCAACTCGGCCAGCGCAATGCGCGCGAGCTTCACGCCATCGACACGTGCGAGGCGCGCGAGCCCCATCTGCAAGGCAAAGCCGCCGAGTTCGTAGCGCCCCGTGAGCGGGTCCTGCGACGCGAGCCCGAGCCGCACGAAGCTCACCAGATACCGATGCGCCTTCGCCGGGCTCATGCCCGCGCGCTGCGCGAGGTCGCGCAGCATCATGGCGCGCGGCTCGTGAGTCAGCACATCGAGCAATCGGAAGCCGACTTCGATCGACTGGATGCCCGAGCGCAGCTTTTCTTCGGATGCGTCGAGGTCGAGTTCGTCGCCGGTGGCGGGCGCGTTGGATGGCATGGAAAGCGGGAAGGCGATGGATTCACCATCGTAAAATAGATTTCCCTCAACGTCATCTCAGCCCGACTCCGCCTTATGAAACTTGCCACGCTGAAGGACGGCACGCGCGACGGCCAGCTGATCGTCGTATCGCGCGATTTGCGCACGGCTGTCATTCCCGATGGAATCGTCTCCACGCTGCAACGTGCGCTCGACGACTGGACGTTCTACGCGCCGCAGCTTTTTGACCTTTACGAAGCGTTGAACCAGGGCCGCGCCCGCCACACGTTTTCGTTCGATGCGAAGTCGTGCATGGCGCCGCTGCCGCGCGCGTTTCAATGGGCCGATGGCTCGTCCTACGTGACTCACGTCGAACTCGTGCGGCGCGCGCGCGGCGCGGAAATGCCGCCCGAATTCTGGACCGATCCGCTCATGTATCAGGGCGGCAGCGACGACTTTCTCGGGCCGACGGACGACATCGTGTGCGCGTCGGAATCGTATGGCATCGACTTCGAAGCGGAAGTCGCCGTCATCACTTCCGATGTGCAGATGGCGCCCACGCCCGACGAAGCGTTGAAAAGCGTGCGCTTGCTGATGCTCGCCAACGATGTCTCGCTGCGCAACCTCATCCCCTCCGAACTCGCGAAGGGCTTCGGCTTCTTCCAGAGCAAGCCCGCCACCGCGTTCTCGCCCGTCGCCGTCACGCCGGACGAACTGGGCGACGCGTGGCGCGAAGGCCGCCTGCATCGCCCGATGACCGTGCACTGGAACGGCAAGAAGGTCGGCCAGCCGGACTGCGGCGTGGACATGGTGTTCCACTTCGGCCAGTTGATCGCGCACGCGGCGAAGACGCGCAATCTGCGCGCGGGGTCGATCGTCGGTTCGGGCACGATCTCGAACAAGGACACGAAGCGCGGTTACTGCTGTATCGCGGAAAAGCGCTGCCTGGAGACCATCGAGCACGGCGCGCCGCAGACGGAGTTCATGAAGTTCGGCGACAGCGTGAAGATCGAAATCTTCGACGACGCGGGCAAGTCCATCTTCGGCGCGATCGATCAGGCCGTCGTGCAACTCGAACACTGATATCGCGCGATGAAACGACCGGTGCAACGGGTTTCGCCCGATGCGTCGGGAGCACCGGCCACCGTACACTCTCCGGGCGTTGCGGCTCACGCGCCGCGCGACGACAAAAAACAAAAGGAGACTTCCATGCGCAGAAGCAAGTGGGTGGCCGCAGCCGTGCTCGCATTCGCCGCGACGACAGCGGCGTTCGCGCAAACGCCGCACGTCAAGATCGGGCTCGTGCTGTCGCTGACCGGACCGGCCGCGTCGCTCGGCATTCCCGCCCGCGATACCGTCGCGCTTCTGCCGAAGGAAATGGGCGGCGCGAGCGTCGATTACATCGTGCTCGACGACGCCTCCGACACCACGCAAGCGGTGCAGACCACGAAGAAGCTCATCAGCGAGAATCAGGTCGATGCGATCATCGGCTCGTCGATCACGCCGAATTCGCTCGCGATGATCGATGTCGCCGCGCAAGGCCAGACGCCGATGATCTCGCTCGCGTCGTCGGCAAAGATCATCGAGCCTGTCGACGAGAAGCGCCGCTGGGTGTTCAAGACACCGCAAACCGACGCGATGATGGCCTCCGCCATTGCCGAGCACGCGAGCAATCACGGCGTGAAGACGCTTGCGTACATCGGCCAGGCAGACGCGCTCGGGGAGACCTTTTACGCGGAAGTCGCGAAGTTCGCGCAACTGCACAAGATCACCGTGGTCGCCAACGAGCGGTTCAATCGCACGGACCCGAGCGTGACCGGGCAGATTCTCAAGATTCTCGCGGCCAAGCCGGACGCGGTGGTGGTCGGCGCGGCCGGCACGCCCGCCGCGTTGCCGCCGAAGACGCTCGCGCAGCGCGGCTATAAGGGCAAGGTGTATCACAATCACGGCGTGGGCAATCGCGACTTCCTGCGCGTGTGCGGCGCGGATTGCAACGGCACGTTCCTGCCGACGAGCCCGGTGCTCGTCGCGGCGCAGTTGCCGGACGATCATCCGGCCAAGCGCCTCGCGCTCGACTACATCAAACTGTACGAAGCGAAGCAGGGCGCGGGCACCGTTTCCGCGTTCGGATCGTATGCGTGGGACGCGGGCATGCTGCTCCAGCGCGCCGTTCCGACCGCGATGAAAGCCGGCGCGCCGGGCACGCCCGCCTTTCGCGGCGCGCTGCGCGATGCGCTCGAAGGCACGAAGAACTTCGCGGATACCAACGGCGTCGTCAACATGACGCCGAACGACCATATCGGCCTCGACCAGCGCGCCCGCGTGATGGTCGAGATTCGCGACGGCAAGTGGGTGTATCAGCCGCGCTAGACCACATCGAACCGACATGAGCGATCTCTCCTTGTATTCGGGCTACACGTCGCTGCACTTGCGCCGTCACGCGCATGGCGTGCTGGAAGTCGTCATGCCGGGCGCGGGCGCGAACAAGAGCGGCCTCTCTACCGCCGACGCCAACATGCACCGCGAACTCGCGGAGATCTGGCGCGACATCGACCGCGATCCCGAGACGCGCGTCGCGCTGATCCGCGGCGAGGGCAAGGGCTTTTCGGCGGGCGGCGACCTCGCGCTCGTCGAGCAGATGGCGAACGACTTCGACGTGCGCTCGCGCGTGTGGCGCGAAGCGCGCGATCTCGTGTACAACGTGATCAATTGCAGCAAGCCGATCGTCTCCGCGATGCACGGTCCGGCGGTCGGCGCGGGGCTGGTCGCGGGCTTGCTCGCGGATATCTCCATTGCGTCGAAGTCGGCGCGCATCATCGACGGACATACGCGGCTCGGCGTCGCGGCGGGCGATCACGCGGCGATCATCTGGCCGCTGCTGTGCGGAATGGCGAAGGCCAAGTACTATCTGCTCCTGTGCGAGCCTGTGAGCGGCGAAGAGGCGGAGCGCATCGGGCTGGTATCGCTCGCGGTGGAAGAGAACGAACTCATGCCGAAGGCGATAGAAGTGGCGAACCGGCTCGCGCAGGGATCGCAGACGGCCATCCGCTGGACCAAGTACGCGCTGAACAACTGGCTGCGCATGGCGGGGCCGACTTTCGATACATCGCTCGCGCTGGAATTCATGGGCTTTGCCGGACCCGACGTGCACGAAGGCATGCGTTCGCTGCGCGAGCGCCGCGCGCCGGACTTTCCCGGCGGCGCTCCGTTCTGACGCGGCCCCGCGTGGCTCGTGGCCAGCCGAAGCGATCAACCAATCAAGAGGAGCGACGAATGACGGACACCTCAGGCGGCACCCCGCCGTTTTCGATTCCCGGCTTTTCCGGCTTCCCCGGCTTCGGTCAGGCGGACATGATGGGCAAGATGTGGGAAATGATGCGCCTGAATCCGTTCGCGGCCGCCATGTCGGGCGGCGCGCAGGGCGCGAATCCTTCGCTCTCCATGATGTCGGACATGCTCGCGCCGCTCACGAACATCGAGGAACTGGACAAGCGCGTGACGGACATGCGCGCCGTCGAGCAGTGGCTCAAGCTCAACCTGAACATGCTGCAATCGGCGATTCAGGCGCTCGAAGTGCAGCGCGCGACGCTAGCCACGCTGCGCGCGTTCGGCGCGTTCGCGCAGACGTCCGTGGAGAGCGCGCAGAACGCAGCAACGGAGACGTCGAAGGCGGCGGGCCGCTGGCCGATGGGCGGCGCCGCGCCGAGCGACACGCCGAAGGCCGCGCCGGGCGAGCGCGCGGCGCCCACGGAAAGCGACAACCCGGAAGCGGGCGCGAACGCCGACGCGCCGCTGCCGCCGGGCTTCGATCCGAGCGGCTGGTGGAACGCGCTGCAATCGCAGTTCAACCAGCTCGCGCAACTGGCGATGATTCAGCCCGGCATGGCGGGCGCGCCAGCGGGTCAGCCGTCGGCGTCGGCCGAAGAAAGTCCGACCGCGCCGGCTCCCAGCAGCCAGCCGGGCGACGACACGTCAGCCGCCGCAGCAGCGGCGAAAAAAGCGGCCGCGCGTAAGACGCCGCCGCGCAAAAAACCGGAGTAGGCATCGCGCGGGTGTCGCAGGACGCGGCATCGGGTGAGAGAAACGCCTGACGGCTTTTGGTCGTCAGGCGTTTTTGTTTGCGCATCGTCGCGTAGCTACCCATTGACATATTTTGTCTATCAGTCACTATGCATCAAGAACGGTTTTGTCCACCCGACGACGCAGGCATGCGACGTGCAAAGGACCGTCCGTGTGTTCAATTACCGTCTTTGTCCATGACAAACTCATCGGAAGAAAACCTGCAGCCCGCGCCACACGCCGGCGGTGCGGGACAAGCCGAATCACCGCCCGAGGCCCCGCCCCCGCATTCCGTGGGATCGAGCCTGAGCGGCGTCGGCATCGGCGCCATCGCTCAGGAGATTGGTCTGACGAAGGACACGCTGCGCGTCTGGGAACGGCGCTACGGCTTTCCGCAGCCCATGCGCTCGCCCGGCGGCGAGCGTCTGTATCCGCAGGAACAGGTGACGAAGCTGCGGCTCGTCAAACGCCTGCTGGACGCGGGGCATCGGCCGAGCAAGGTGCTCGCGCAGCCGATCGAGGCGTTGCAGCAACTCGCGGAGTCGTCGGGCGTCGGGCAGGACGCGCCGGACGCCGAACTGGACCACTTCATCGCGCTGCTGCGAAACGGCGCATACGAGGACTTCCGCTTCGGACTGCTGCGACGCGCGACGCGCGACGGTCTAGAACGCTTCGTGGTCGACGTCGCCGCGCCGCTTGCCGCGCGGGTGGGAAACGCCTGGGCGGCGGGCACGCTGCAGGTCTACCACGAGCATTTGTTCAGCGAGTCGATCCAGTTCACGCTGCGCACGCTGATGCGCCCGCTCTCCGAGGCGCTGCGTGGCCGCGGCGGCCGGCCCCGCGTGCTGTTGACGACCCTCTCCGGCGAAGGCCACGGTCTCGGCATTCTGATGGCCGAAGCCATGTTCAGCCTCTGCGAGTGCGAATGCGTGCAGTTGGGCTTGCAGACGCCGCTGCACGATATCGTCAGCGCGGCGGTGGCGCACGAGGTGGATGTCGTCGGGCTGTCGTTCACGGCGGTGCTTCCGGCGCAGGTCATCGCAAACGGACTGACCGAGTTGCGCAGCATGTTGCCGCCGCACATCCGCATCTGGGTCGGCGGCAGCAGTCCGGCGCTGCGCCGCAAGCTGAACGAGGGCGTCGAGCATCTCGCGGGTTTGACGCCCATCGAAGAGTTCGTGGCGGCTTGGCGCGAAAGCGCCGTGCTATGATCGGGAAGGCTTGCTAGCGCGAGCCCGAGCGGGCCTGCGGACGTCGCGGCATCGACCAAACGTGCGTCCGCGTGCGGCGGACGCTCAGTCGCATGACCGCGCGATGTTTCCGGCGCACGTATGCGTCATGCGGCATGCGTCATGCGGCGAGCCGCTGGGCAGGCGGCACGACGAAAGCCTCGACGGAACCTGGGCACAGGTTTCGCTTCTCACCCACGGCAGAACAGGACGCACGCAAGGCGGCACGCGCTCAAGAACGCGCATGTCGAAGCCGGCTGGCGCGTTGCCACGGCGCTGCATCGAGTGCTTCCTTGTCGTTTTTCGCCTGTGGCCGCCGGAATCCCGCGTAAAATTGAAAGCTTGGTTGCTCGCGTGCAGCGGTCCTCGCGCACGTTCGGCCGACCGTCATACAGATATAACGTCGCATAAGTGGCTTCAGGGGTGGACTATGAACACCATGCTTTATCCGGAACTTTATAAATCGCTGGAATCCGTTCGTTGGGATATGGAGAAGGACATCCCTTGGGACAAGTTCGATGCGTCCCTGCTCACCGACGAGCAGGCCCGGACCATCAAGATGAACGCGATCACCGAATGGTCCGCTCTTCCCGCAACCGAAATGTTCTTGCGTGACAACCACCATGACAGCGACTTTTCCGCGTTCATGAGCGTGTGGTTTTTCGAAGAGCAGAAGCATTCGCTGGTGTTGATGGAGTATCTGCGCCGCTTCAGGCCCGAACTCGTGCCGACGGAAGAAGAACTGCACGCGGTGCGCTTCGAATTCGATCCGGCGCCGCCGCTGGAGACGCTGATGCTGCATTTTTGCGGCGAAATCCGCCTGAATCACTGGTATCGCCGCGCGGCTGAATGGCACACCGAGCCGGTCATCAAGCACATTTACGAAACCATCTCGCGCGACGAGGCGCGCCACGGCGGCGCGTATCTGCGCTACATGAAGAAGGCGCTCGTCAATGCAGGCGATTCGGCGCGCGCCGCATTCGCGAAGATCGGCGTGCTGATGGCCTCCGCCCGTCGCACGGAAAAGCCGCTGCATCCGACGAACCTGCACGTCAATCAGGCGCTCTTTCCGCGCGATACCGTGCAGTCGCGTCTGCCCGACCCCGAGTGGCTCGAACGCTGGCTGGACGACCAGATCCGCTTCGACGATAGCTGGGAAAAGAAGGTCGTCGAGCGCATTCTGCACAATCTGTCGATTCTCTTCGAGCGGTCGTTCGTCACCGCGCAGGAGTTGAACCGCTATCGCAAGGAAGTGGTGCAGCGTCTGCAAGCTGCGTCAGGCGGCTCCAGCGGACAGCCCGCCTAACAGGTGTAACAGCGCGTCGCTCGCATGAACAAACGGCCTGCCGGCTTACAACGGCGGGCCGTTTTGCTTTCCAGGCCGCGTGCTTCGCCGGCGAACCGCCGTGGCACAATGCGCGCTTTCCGAACTACCCGTTGAGCATCGCCATGCCCGCCACTTTCGAACGCAAGATCACCACGCGCGACGCGCTCGCCGCGCTCCGCCCGACGCTCGCCGGGCCGGTCGTGTTCACCAACGGCGTGTTCGACATCCTGCATCGCGGACACGTGACCTATCTTGCCGACGCGAAGGCGCTGGGCGCGACGCTGATCGTCGGCGTGAACAGCGATGCCTCCGTGCGCACGCTTGGCAAGGGCGACGATCGCCCGATCAACCGCGAAGACGACCGCATGGCGCTGCTCGCGGCGCTCGAAAGCGTGGATTGGGTCGTGAAGTTCGAGGAATCGACGCCGCTGCAACTGATCGACGCCCTGCGCCCGGACGTGCTCGTCAAGGGCGGCGACTACGACATGGACAAGCTCGCCGAATCGGCGCTCGTGCGCGGATGGGGCGGCAAGGCGCTCGCGATTGCGTTCGAGCATGATCGCTCGACCACCGCGCTCTTGAAGAAAGTCCGCGCGCAGTCCTGAACGGACGCGTTACTGGCCGAGCGGCTTCGTCTCCACGTTCGCGGCGGGCGCGGGACCGCCGACCTGCGGCTGATCGGCCGCTTCTTCGGGGCGCAGCGGCCGTGTCGTCAGCGTTTCGGGCCGCACCTGTTGCAACAGATGATGCGGCTCGCGCGCGCCCGCGGCGGGCAGCGACGATCCGAACATGCCGTGCACGAGTGCGAACACCAGCACGTTCGCCAAAATGAGAAGGGCAATGAGCCAGCGCAGCATGCCAGGGGCTCCGTCAGTCAATCGGTAATCAGTCAGTTCGATGCGCGGCCGATTCGCGCGCGATAAGCGCGAGGCCGGCGAGCACGAGGGAATCGTGGCGAGTGTGCGGCACCACGAGCGCGCCCGCAATCTCGTTGGCCGCGCCGCCGCCGAGCACGAGCCGCACGTCCGCTTGCCAGTCCGCGCGCAAGTCTCGCCACGCACGTTCGATCAGACTCGCTTGCGCGAGCAGGCAGCCCGCCGAGAGCGCGGCGGCCGTATCGGTGGCGAAGAGGCTGCGCGGGGCCGCTTCCGCTTGGCCGAGCGCGCGGCGCGCGGCAGCGGCATCGAGTGTCGGCAGTTGCGCGGTGTGGCTGCCGAGCGATTGCATCATCAGCGACCAGCCCGGCGCGATCAATCCGCCGGTGAAGACGCCGTCGGCGCGCAACGCTTCGAGCGTCGTCGCGGTGCCGAAGGTGGCGATCAGCACGTTCTCGCCGGGAAACGCGGCGCGCGCGCCGATGAGGCCTGCCCAACGGTCGCTGCCGAGCTTCTCCGGTTCGGCGTAGCGGTTTGTCACGCCGCATTGCGCGGCCTTCGCGCGTACGACGGTGCGCGGCAGCGCAGGCCAGCGCGCGTCGATCATGCGTTCGATGCGCGCCTGCGCCGCCGCGCCGGCCACGTTCGAGATCCACGCGCTGTCAGGCCGAGGCAGCGCCGACCATGCGGCGAGCGCCGGCTCGGCGGCATCGCCCGGCGCGGATTCACGTTCGTGCTCCAGCGCGCCGCCCGCGATGGCCGCGCCGCGTGCATCCACGAGCGACCACTTGATGCGGCTGTTGCCGGCGTCGATCAGCAGCATCGGCGCGTCGCTCACGGACGCTCCTTCGCGAGCCGCAGCGACAGTTCGCCCGTGGCGACGGCGCGGGGTCCTTCGGGCGCGTCGATCAGCAAGTGCCCGCTGTCGTCGACGCCGGTGGCGACGCCGCGCGTGACTTCCTGTCCCTGATCCATCAGCACGACTTCGCGGCCCGCGTAGGCGTGCGCGTCGGTCCAGCGCTGGCGGAACGGCCGGAAGCCGTCCGCTTCGAAGCGGGGCAGCGCCGTGTCGAGCGCATTCAGCAGCGCGGCGAGCGTGTCCGTGAGATTCGCGTCCGGCCACGCGCGGGCGAGCGCGGCGGGCGCGGCACCGGGAATGGCGGCGGCGGACGGCGACTGGCGGTTCGCGTCGTCCACTTGCGCGGCCAGCTGCTCCGCGCCGTGCAGATTCACGCCGATGCCGATCACCACCGCCGTCGCGCCCGGCGCATTCCACGCCGTCTCGATCAGGATGCCGGCGAGCTTGCCGTCGTCGAGCAGCACGTCGTTCGGCCACTTCAGCGCGGGGCGCGCGGACGGCGTGAGCGGCAGCCGCGCGAGCGCGTCGAGCACGGCCGTGCCGATGGCGAGACTCAAGCCCGACAGCCCTTCGATGGGACGCCGCAGCACGTATCCCACCGACATCAGCAGCGCATTGCCCGGCTCGGCGAGCCACGCGCGGCCGCGCCGCCCGCGCCCGGCAGTCTGCGCATACGCGATGCGCGCGACCGGCGCGGGCGGCGCGTGTTGCGCGACGTCGCGGGCGAGCGTGCGCATGCGCTCGACGAGATCGGCGTTGGTGGAGCCGGTCTCGTCGACGATCTCGATGGTCCAGTCGCGCGCCGGACGCTCGGCGAGCTTGGCGAGCCGGTTACGGTCGATGCGCCAGGGCGCGTCGGGGGCGAAGGCGGGAGTCGGGGTCATCGGGATATTGTAGCGGGCGGGGTCGGCGCCTTCGCGTGGCGGATCGCGCCGGAGTGCAACGAACCTTCGTTACAATGTCCCTCTCCCTCAAACCGCGTTCCAACGCCCCTTCGATCCTTGAACTTCGACACGCCGCCCCGCCTGCGAGTGGAAGCTGGTCAGCAAGGCAAGGTGGTCCGTCTCTCGGGCCAGTGGACGGCGCTCGCGCTCGCGCGTGACCGCTCGAAAACCGGCGTCACGCGGCGGCTGCGCGCGATCAGGCGCGAGGCCATCGGGCAGTGGGATCTTCTGTCGATCGAACGGCTGGATCACGTCGGCGGGCAGGCGCTCTGGCGCATCTGGGGCCGCAAGATGCCCGCGACCGTTGCGCTGTCGGACACGCAGCGCGAAATTTTCGAGCGCGTCGCGCTGCTCGACGCCGAGCGCGAGGAGCCCGAGGCCGTCGATCGCACCGATCCGGTCACGCGGCTCGGACACCTGATCTTCGCGTTCTTCGATCATCTGCACGGCGGCCTCGCCATGTTCGGCGGCTTCGTGCTGGATCTCGTCGGCCTCGTTCGCCGCCCGAGGCGCATTCCGTGGACGGAGATCTCCGCGAACATCTATAGCGCCGGCGCGCAGGCGCTCGCGATCACGGCGCTCGTCGCGTTTCTGATCGGCATCGTGCTCAGTTATCTGTCCGCGCAGCAACTGCGCATGTTCGGCGCGAACCAGTACATCGTGAATATTCTCGGGCTCTCGGTGATTCGCGAGCTCGGCCCGGTGCTGTCCGCGATTCTCGTCGCCGGGCGCTCGGGCTCGGCGATTACCGCGCAGATCGGCGTGATGCGCGTCACCGAGGAACTCGACGCGATGCAGGTCATGGGCATTCCGCACGGCCTGCGCCTCGTGGTGCCGCGCGTGCTCGCGCTCGGCGTCGCCATGCCGCTGCTCGTCATGTGGACCAACATCATCGCGCTGACGGGCGGCGCGCTCGCGGCGAAGCTCGTGCTGTCCATCGACATTTCGTTCTTCATCCGCTCGCTGCCGTCCGTCGTGCCGATTGCGAATTTGTGGATCGGGCTCGGCAAGGGCGTCGTGTTCGGCATGCTGATCGCGCTCGCCGCGTGCCACTTCGGCTTTCGCATCAAGCCGAATTCGCAGAGTCTCGGCGAAGGCACGACGACCTCCGTGGTCACGTCGATCACCGTCGTGATTCTCGCGGACGCGGTGTTCGCCATTCTCTTTCAGAACGTGGGGCTCTGACGCCATGTCGACGACGCTCGCCACCGCCGTGCGCCATCAGCCGCCGCCCGCGATCGCGGAGCCGGTCATCGAAGTCCGCGACGTCACCAAACGCTACGGCAGCACGGTGATTCACGAGCATCTGAACTTCGAGGTGCGCCGTGGCGAAATCGTCGCGCTTCTGGGCGGCTCAGGCTCCGGCAAGACCACGCTCGTGCGGCAGATTCTCGGGCTCGAATCGCCGACCTCGGGCGTGATCCGCGTACTCGGCGAGGAATGGGCGCGCATGGACGCCGAAACCGCGAAGATGCTGCGCACGCGCTCCGGCATGATGTTTCAGCAAGGCGCGCTCTTCTCGTCGCTGTCGGTGTATGACAACATCGCGCAGCCGTTTCGCGAACTCGGCAAGATTCCCGAAGACCTGATCCGCGAATTCGTGATGCTGAAGCTCGAAATGGTCGGCCTCTCGTGCAAGCACGCGAGCAAGATGCCGGCCGCGCTCTCGGGCGGCATGGTGAAGCGCGTCGGCATCGCGCGGGCCATCGCGCTCGAACCCGAACTGCTCTTTCTCGACGAGCCCACGGCCGGTCTCGATCCGAAGGCATCGGACGAATTCGTCGATCTGATCGCGACGCTGCATCGCGCGCTCGGTCTCACCGTCGTCATGGTCACGCACGATCTCGATACGATGGTCGCGCTCTCCACGCGCGTCGCCGTGCTCGCGGACCGGCGCGTGCTCGTCGCGGCGCCGGTGGAAGAAGCGGTCGCGGTGGATCATCCGTTCATCCGCGAGTATTTTCTCGGGCGGCGCGGACGGCGCGCGCTTCAGGCGCTGCCGCCCGAACGCCGCGCGAAGCTGCCCGCCGCCGCGCTCGACGACGCCACCATCACCGTGAAGTAGTCCGGCCCGATAGGGATAAGGAACCTGCCGATGGAAAACAAATCACACGCGTTCTGGACCGGGCTGTTCACCATCGTGCTCGTGCTGGCCATTGCGTTCGCGGCGTTCTTCTTCAACGTGGACCGCACGGTGCGCGTGCCGTATGACCTGATCGCGCGAACCAACGTGACGGGCCTCTTCACCGATGCCGCCGTGCGTTATCGCGGGCTCGGCGTCGGCAAGGTCGAGTCGATCCGCTTCGACCGGGCGCATCCGGGGCAGATCCGCATCCGCATTCTCGTCGACCGCAACGCACCGATGACGCACTCCACCTTCGCGACGCTCGGCTTTCAGGGCGTGACGGGCATCGCGTTCGTGCAGCTCGACGACACGGGCAAGGACACGACCGCGCTCGCGTCGTCGCCGCAGCACGTCGCGGAAGTGCCGATGCGTCCGGGGCTTTTCGAGCAGTTGCAGGAACGCGGCGATGTGATCCTGCGCAAGTTCGAGCGCCTTTCGGAAGACGCGGACAAGTTTCTCTCCGACGACGTGCGCGATCAGCTTCTCGACACCACCAAAAGCCTGAAGGGCGCGGCGGACGGCATCGCGTCGCTCGCGAGCCAGGTCGCGCCCGCAACCGCGCATCTGCCGCAGACGCTGAATCAACTCGATCGCACGCTCGCTTCGACGAACGCGCTGATCCAGAACCTGAACCGCGAGAACGGGCCGTTCGTGAGCAATCTGAACAAGGCGGGCGACGCAGCGCAGCAGGCGGCGGCAGCCCTCGCCGACATGAACGATTCGCTGCGCGACGTGACGGCGCGCGTGAGCTTCGAGGCATTGCCGCGGCTCTATTCGTTCACCGAAGATCTCGGCGCCGCCGCGCGTTCGGTCGACCGCGCCGCCGATACCTTCAGCGCGAGTCCGCGCAGCGTGCTGTTCGGCGCGCCGTCGATGCCGCCGGGGCCGGGCGAGCCGGGCTTCGTGTGGCCCGCGAATCCGTCGCGCTGAACGCGGCGATAGAACAGGACAACGAAGGAATCATATGTCACTTGCTGAGTTGAAACGCCCGTTGGCGCTTGCGCTCGCCTGCATCGCGATGCTCGCGGGCTGCGCGACGAGCCCGCCCGCGACGCCGGACGCGCGCTACGACCTCGGCGCGAGGCCCGCCGCCAGTCCTGCGAGTCCAGCGAGTCCTGCGAGTCCTGCGACCGAAGTGCCGCTGCCGCCGGTGAAAGTGCTGGCGGTGCGCGCGTCGCGTGATCTGGAAACCGACGCGTTCGTCTATCGCCTGAGTTACGTCGATGCACAGCGCACCGGCAGCTATGCGACGAGCCACTGGACGATGCCGCCCGCGCAGCTTCTCACGCAGCGATTGCGCGATACGCTCTCGCAACGCGGCCCGGTGCTCACGGGCGCGGACACGGTGCGCGCGCCGTTGCTGGAGATCGAGCTGACCGGCTTCGAACAGGTCTTCGATGCGCCGGAACGGAGTCATGGCGTCGTATCGGTGCGCGCGACGCTCACACAGCATGGCCGCGTCATCGCGCAGCGCATGTTCACGGCGAGCGCGCCCGCGCCGAGCGCCGATGCATCAGGCGGCGCGCGGGCGCTGGCGGCGGCATCGGACGATCTGATCGCGCAACTGGGCGCGTGGCTCGGCGCGCAGCCGCTCACCGCTTCGCGATGACTCCGTGTTTCATCGCATTTCCGCTCGAACGGACGCGCCTGGGCGGCTCATGACGATCAAGCAATGGCAGCGCCGACCGTCGGCGTTCTCGCGGCAGGCGCTCGTCGCGTACGCGGTGCTGGTCGTGTACGGCTCGCTGTATCCGTTTTCCGGATGGCGCTCGCTCGGTCTCGGGCCGTTCGCGTTCCTGACCGATCCGCTGCCGCGTTACCTGACGGCCTTCGATGTCCTCACCAACGTGCTCGGCTATATGCCGCTCGGCGCGCTGATCGTGCTCGCGCTGTATCCGCGCTGGCGCGGCTCGCTCGCGGTGTGCGCGGCGTTCGCGGGCGGCGCGCTGTTGTCGGGCGCGATGGAATCCATCCAGACGTATCTGCCGACGCGCGTCGCGTCCAACCTCGATCTCGCCGCCAATGCGCTCGGCGCTTTGATCGGCGGCGTGCTCGCAGCGCCCGCGACCAGCGCGCTGCTCGACCGCGGCTTGTTGCGGCGGATTCGCTTCACGTGGTTCGAGCGGCATGCGGCCTATGTGATCGGGCTGTCGGCGCTGTGGCCGTTCGCGTCGATGTTTCCTGCGCCGTATCTCTTCGGCGGCGGCGACTTGCCGCGCGTGCTGTGGGATGCGCTCGATCCGGCGATGCAGGACGCGATTCTCGCGTGGACGCCCGCCGCGTGGGACGTAGAAACGTGGCCCGACCGCCTCGGCGCGCTGTTGTCCGACGAATCGTGGGAAGCAATGATTACGTCGTCGAATCTTTTCGCGGCGCTCGTGCTCGTCACGCTGCTCACGCGCGAGCGCGCGCCGCGCATCCGGCTGATGCTGGGGCTGATCGTCGCGACGCTGGTTGCGAAGGCGGGCGCGTCGTTCCTGCAATCGCGCGCCGGGCTGACCTTCGACTGGGCGACGGACGGCGCGCTCGAAGGCATCGGGATCGGCGCGGTGGCGGGCGTGCTGGCCGTGTCGCTGCCGCGCGCGCTGCGAGCGGCGCTCGCGGGCGCGGCGCTCGTCGTGGGACTCGCGCTCGTGAATCTGCTGCCGGTGAATCCGTACTTCGACATCGTGCTCGCGGATTGGCGGCAGGGGCGGTATCTGCATTTCAACGGGCTGCTGCACTGGCTCGCGTGGGTGTGGCCGTATGCGGCGTTGGGATGGCTGGCGTCGGCGGCGGAAAGGGCGTGGATGGGTAGGCGGCGGGGCGGGGGAGATGGTGCGGGCGGGGATCGCTAGATTGCCAACTCCCGCCGACCGCTCTGCATGGGGCGGGAGTAAGGCGCTAAAGCGCCAACTCCCGCCGACCGCCTTGCATGGGGCGGGAGTAAGGCGCTGAAGCGCCAACTCCCGCCGACAGCTCTGCATGGGGCGGGAGTAAGGCGCTAAAGCGCCAACTCCCGCCGACACGTCCCCCGACATCGCTCGCTATAATCGACCGACACCCCCATCGCCGGACGCTCATGGACTCCTTCTACAAGTACCACGTGTTCTTCTGCCTGAATCAGCGCGATGCCGACGCCTCGCGTCCCAGTTGCGCCAACTGCAATGCGCAAGCCATGCAGGAGCACGCAAAAAAGCGCGTGAAGAAGCTCGGCCTCGCAGGCGAAGGCAAGGTGCGCATCAACAAGGCCGGGTGTCTCGACCGCTGCGAACAAGGGCCGGTCGTCGTGGTGTATCCGGAAGGCATCTGGTACACGTATGTCGATGAGACCGACATCGACGAGATCGTCGATTCGCATCTCGCCAACGGCAAGATCGTCGAGCGTCTTCTGATCGATCAACCCGCCTGACGCCCGTCTTCATGAACGCGCAAACAGAAAAATTCCTCATCGACGGCCCGGCGGGCAAGATCGAAGTCGCGCTCGATCGCACGGAGTCCGCGCCGCGCGGCATCGCCCTCGTCGCGCACCCGCATCCGCTTTTCGGCGGGACGATGGACAACAAGGTCGCGCAAACGCTCGCGCGCACCTTCGTGCAGCTCGGCTATACGACGTATCGCTCCAATTTTCGCGGCGTCGGCCAGACCGAAGGCGAGCACGACAACGGCATCGGCGAGCGCGAAGACCTGCTCGCGGTCATCGAGCACATGCGCGCGCAGCCCGGTCAGCGCGACATGCCGATCGTGCTCGCGGGCTTTTCCTTCGGCACCTTCGTGCTGTCGCATGTCGCCAAGCGCATGCAGGAAAGCGGGCAACCCATCGAGCGCATGGTCTTCGTCGGCACGGCGGCAAGCCGCTGGGAAGTGGCGCCCGTCCCCGAGAACACGCTCGTGATTCATGGCGAAGTGGACGATACCGTGCCCATCGCCTCCGTCTACGACTGGGCGCGGCCGCAGGAACTGCCGGTCGTCGTCATTCCGGGCGGCGAGCATTTCTTCCACCGCAAGCTGCATATTCTCAAGCGCGTGATCGTCGACGCCTGGCGTTAGGCTTCCGAAGGCTTTCGCCGCGCGCCGGCTCGCGCGGTCATCGGGAATCGACTTTTCGCTTAAGGCATCTCCTGAAAAAGCGCGAATGGGCGCTGGATTCGCGCAGATTCGCCGTAATCGCGCTCTTGGCCGCGCGTATAATGGCGCAGAATTTTTTCGCCGCGATTTCGCGTCACAACGTTGCGCTCGCACGCTGTGACCCGACGCTGCGGCGAAAGCCCGACGCCAGAGCGCCGGCTCTTTGCCGGCCCATGCGACGTTCGAGAACAAACGTTTGAGAACCGATGGCGCGGCCGTCTGTCGAATGTGCGCTCCTTCGCCGCGGCACCCCCGCGTGCCCGTTTCCGCCAGCAGGCGAAGAGCGCGACCGGCATGAACGGTCTGCCTGTTCAACCCGCGCTTCGCCGCCTTTCGGATCATCCCGGGCGGAGCGCCGATGCTCTTTCTGCCGACCGATCCTATGCGCTTTTTCCCTTCCGGCCTTTCTGTTTCGCCCGTCTCCGCTTTCGTTTCCACTACCGCCATTCACCGCCGCGCATTCAAGGCGGCCGTCGTGCTGCCGGCCGTGCTCGCTGCCGCGAGCGCGTTCGCGCAGGTGCCGCCGCCCGCGGTGACGGCGCATTCGTGGGTGCTCGTCGATGCCACGAGCAATCAGGTGCTCGCATCCGGCAATCCGGATGAACGCGTCGAGCCGGCGTCGCTCACGAAGCTGATGACCGCGTACCTCGTCTTCGACGCGCTCAAGTCCAAGAAGATCAACATGGACCAGACGGTCATGCCGACCGAGGCCGTGCGCCGCGTGAGGACTGACGAGTCGCGCATGTTCATCGAGGCGAACAAGCCGGTCACGGTGCATGACCTCGTGTACGGCATGATCATCCAGTCGGGCAACGACGCGGCCATCGCGCTCGCGGAACTCGTCGGTGGCAGCGAGGCCAACTTCGTCAATCTGATGAACGGCGCGGCGCAACGCATCGGCATGAAGCACACGCACTATGCGGACGTGAACGGCATGCCCGATCCGCAGCACTACACGACGGCAGGCGACCTCGCCGTGCTGTCGACGCGCCTGATCCGCGACTTCCCCGAGTACTACAGCATCTTCTCGGAGAAGGAGTTCACGTACAACAAGATCAAGCAGCCGAACCGCAACCGCTTGCTGTGGCTCGATCCGAGCGTCGACGGTCTCAAGACCGGTCACACGAAAGCGGCGGGCTATTGCCTGATCGCCACGGCCAAGCGTTCGCTGCCGGGCATGCCGGACGCGAGCCGCCGTCTCGTCGCCGTGATGATGGGCGAGCCGAAGGAATCGGCGCGCGTGCAGGACAGCCTCAAGATGCTGAACTACGGCTACACCGCGTATGACGCGCTGCGCCTCTACAAGGCCAATCAGGTGATCGAATCGCCGCGCGTGTACAAGGGCGCCTCCGACAACGTGCAGGCGGGCGTCGAGACGGATCAATACATCACGGTGCCGAAGGGCCTGGGCGACAAGGTCAAGCCGACTATCACGCGCAACGATTTGCTGATCGCGCCGATCAAGAAGGGCCAGCAGATCGGCACCGTGCGCATGGTGGCGGACGGCAAGGACGTCGCGCAGTTCCCGCTCGTCGCGTTGCAGGACGTGCCGCAAGCCGGTCTCTTCGGCCGCCTGTGGGATTCCGCCCTGCTGATGTGGCAAAAGAAGAAGTAATCGCGTTTTCTGTTCCAACGGAGCGGTTCGAATGAGCCAAAGCCAAGCCGACGACTTCAACCCGACGGTCTATCTGAACGGCGAGTGGGGACCGCTTTCCGAAGCGCGCATCTCGGTGCTGGATCGGGGCTTCATTTTCGGCGACGGCGTCTATGAAGTCGTGCCGCTTTACGCGCAGGGCGGCGGCGCGCGTCTGCCGTTTCGGCTCGCGCAGCATCTCGCGCGGCTGAACCGGAGCCTCGGCAAGATCCGCATCGAAAATCCGTTCGACGACGCCGGCTGGCGCGCGCTCATCGCCCGCGCGATCGACGCGAACGCCGGTCCGGGCGACGCCCTCGTCTACATTCAGGTGACGCGCGGCGTCGCGAAAAAGCGCGGGCACGCGTTCCCGGCCGGCATCACGCCGACCGTTTTCGTGATGTTGAGCCCGCTCGTGCTGCCGAGCGCCGCGAGCCGCGCGCAAGGCGCCGTCGCGGTGACGGCCGAGGACAAGCGCTGGCTGCATTGCGACATCAAATCGGTTTCGCTGCTCGGCAACGTGCTGATGGCGCAGCACGCGGCGGAAAACGACGCGCTCGAAACCATTCAGTTGCGCGACGGCTTGCTTACCGAAGGATCGTCCTCAAATGTGTGGGTAGTGAAGGACGGTGCGCTGCTGGGCGTGCCGCGCGGCCCGCGCATTCTCGAAGGCATCCGGTACGGACTGGTCGAGGAGCTCGCGGCCGAGGCGGGCATTCGGTTCGAGGAACGCGACATCACCGAGGCCGAACTGCGCGCCGCCGACGAAATCATGATCACCTCGGCGACCAAAGAAGTCATGCCGATCACGACGCTCGACGGCCAGGCCGTCGGCAACGGGCGTCCCGGCCCGGTCTATGCTGCGCTGTATGACGCCTACCAGCGGGCGAAGTCGCGCGAGTTCGCGCAGCAGGCGGGACGCGCCGGTTAAGGAGAAACCCATGTCCGATTCATTCGATTCGAAGCCGCAGTCGGCCGATCCGACGCAGGCCAGCAGCACCGACGAGCTGTTCAATTTCCCCTGCGATTTCCCGATCAAGGTGATGGGCAAGTCGCATCCCGAGTTTCAGGACACCATCGTCACCGTGATCCGCGAGTTCGACAACGCGTTCGACGTCACGCGTGTCGAAGCGCGACCGTCGTCCGGCGGCAACTACACCGGCCTGACGTGCACGGTGCGCGCGCAGAACCGCGCGCATCTGGACGACATCTATCGCGCGCTCACCGGCCACCCGATGGTCAAGGTAGTGCTCTGAGATTGCCTGCGGCGGCGGGCGCATCGCACGCGGCGGGCGTGCGCTCGTAAAGCTGCCTGAACTTCTCCGCTTCGGAGAAGATCCACTCCCGAAACGCCTGCACGCGCTTGGTCGCCAGCAACTCCGGCGGACACACGAAGTAATAGGTCCACGGACTCGGACCATCCACATTGAAAAGCCTCACGAGCCGCCCGTCGATGATTTCCTGCATCGCGAGCGAGCGCCGCACGAGCGCGATCCCCTGGCCATCGATGGCCGCCTGCAGCAAATTCGACGAATCCTCGAACAAGACGCCGCGTTTCGGCTCCGGCATGTCCGGCAGGCCCGCTGCGTCGAACCACGGGCGCCATAGCTCGTCGCCGGAGCGCAGAAGCGGCATGTTCGCGAGATCGGCCGGCACGCGCGGCAGCGCGCCGCCGTTGAAGCGCGGCGAGCACGCCGGGAAAAACACTTCGTCGAGCAACGGCTCCGCGTGCACGCCCGCATATTTGCCATAGCCGAAGCGGATGGCCACGTCCACGTCGTCGCGGCTGAAGTCGGTAAGCGCGTTCGTCGACAGCAGTTCCAGGTCGAATTCCGGGTGCTTTTCGATGAAACCGCCCACGCGCGACGTGAGCCAGCGCGCCGAAAACGACGACAGCATGGACACGACGAGCCGCCGGTCCCGGTCGCCCGAGCGCATGCGCCGCGTCGATTCCGCGAGCGCGACGAGCGCCGCGCGCACATCCGCCGCGTACTGGCGGCCGCGGTCGGTGAGGCGCACGCGCTTGCCGTCGCGCGCGAAAAGCGCCACGCCCAGTTCGGCCTCCAGCGCGCGTATCTGATGACTGACCGCGCCGTGCGTGACGAAAAGCTCGTCGGCGGCGCGCGAAAAGCTCTCGTGACGGGCGGCGGCTTCGAAGGCCCGCAGCGCGTTCAGCGCGGGAAGCTGGCGCAGGTCCATGTGGATGTTCGCGGATGCGTTTGTCAATGCGGCTCACATAGCGGTGAAAATTGATCGTTTTGCCCGATGCCTTGCTACGCCTACGATTGTAGTCATCGAAACGTTCCGTTGGCGGAGTCGATCATGCGAGAAATATCAACAAGCGTCACGTTCGAAATCAATCCCGGCGAAACCGTGCCGATGCGCATTGCGCGCGGCACGCGGCTCACCGTGCACGGCAGCCCGGTCTGGGCGACACGCAGCAACGACATCGAGGATTACTGGCTCGCGCCTGGCGACCGGCTGAACCTGCGCGAACGCGAACGCCTATGGCTTTCGGCGGAAGGCGAGAAGCCCGCGCGCGTCGTGTTCACCATCGTGCCGCGTCGCGACGAGCGCGCGATTCGTTGGCTGTCCGCGCGCATCGAGCGGCTCGCGCTGCGTTTTCGCGCCGGCTGGCGCACCGTCTGACCGTGCGCATCGGTCCATCTTCGTCTTCACGGCCGGCGGGCATCGAGCGATTTCGGTAAACTACCGGGATCATGTCCGCCACGCCGCTTGCATTTTCTACCGAGCTTATCTCCGAGCCTGCCATCGACTTGCCCGGCGACGTCATTCTGCGCTGGCGCGGCCTCGAACCGTACGGCGAGAGTTTCGACGCGATGCGCGCGTTCACCGACGCCCGCACGCCCGACACGCCGGACGAAATCTGGCTCGTCGAGCATCCGCAGGTTTTCACGCTCGGTCTCGCGGGCGATCCCGCGCATCTGCTCTTGGCCGACAGCGGCATTCCGCTCGTCAAGGTGGACCGCGGCGGGCAGATCACGTATCACGGGCCGGGGCAGATCGTCGCGTATCTGCTCATCGACTTGCGCCGTCGCAAGCTCATGGTGCGCGAGATGGTGCGCCGTATCGAAGAGGCCGTGATCGAAACGCTTGCAACGTATAATCTGGCGACCGACCGCAAGGCGGGCGCGCCGGGCATTTACGTCGCCGCGCCGTCCGCGCTTCAGGCGCAGCGCGGCGCGAACGTTCGTTTGCACCAACTGCATAATGGCGCGAAGATCGCCGCGCTCGGGCTCAAGATCCGCAACGGCTGCAGCTATCACGGCGTCAGCCTGAACGTGAAGATGGACCTTCGGCCGTTCCTCGCGATCAACCCGTGCGGCTACGCGGGACTCGAAACGGTCGACATGGCGACGCTCGGCGTCGTGGCCGGCTGGCGCGATGTCGCACTCACGCTCGCCGAAAGACTGGCGCATCAGATCGACGGCACGCCGAGCGCCGCCGCTCAACCGCAAGACGGCGCGAGCCGTCCCGCTGCATCTACCGGATCAACCGAATGACTGACGCAACCGCAAACCTGGCAGGCGACACCGCTCCCGCTTCCCCGACGATCCCCGCGCCCTACGACGCCACCGCGAAACAAAAGGCGCAGGCGAAGACATCGCGCATTCCGATCAAGGTGGTGCCGATCGAGAAGCTGAAGAAGCCCGAGTGGATTCGCGTGCGCACGGCGACCGGCAATTCGCGTTTCAACGAGATCAAGCAGATTCTGCGCGAGCACAACCTGCACACCGTCTGCGAGGAAGCGAGCTGCCCGAATATCGGCGAATGCTTCGGCAAGGGCACGGCCACGTTCATGATCATGGGCGACAAGTGCACGCGCCGCTGCCCGTTCTGCGATGTCGGCCACGGCCGTCCCGATCCGCTCGATCCCGAGGAGCCGCTGAACCTCGCGCGCACCATCGGCGCGTTGAAGCTGAAGTATGTGGTCATCACGAGCGTCGACCGCGACGATCTGCGCGACGGCGGCGCGGCCCACTTCGTGGAGTGCATCCGCCAGGTGCGCGAGCATTCGCCGGAAACGCGCATCGAGATTCTGACGCCGGATTTTCGCGGGCGTCTGGATCGCGCGATCAATATTCTGACCGCCGCGCCGCCCGACGTGATGAACCACAACCTCGAAACGGTGCCGCGTCTTTATAAGGAGGCGCGTCCGGGTTCGGACTATCACCATTCGCTGAAGCTGCTGAAGGACTTCAAGGCGCTGCATCCGGAAGTCGCGACGAAGTCGGGCCTGATGGTCGGCCTGGGCGAAACGGAAGAGGAAATTCTTCAGGTGATGCGCGATCTGCGCGCGCACGACGTCGATATGCTGACTATCGGCCAGTATTTGCAGCCGTCGGAGCACCATCTGCCGGTGCGCGCTTACGTGCATCCGGATACGTTCAAGATGTACGAGGAAGAAGCGTACAAGATGGGCTTCACGCATGCGGCCGTCGGCGCGATGGTGCGGTCGAGTTATCACGCGGATGTGCAGGCGCACGGGGCGGGGGTGGTTTGATCGTCGTGCGGGGGCATCGTAAAAACCACGCGCTCGCGCGGACAGTCGATGGCGCCCCGGTTGTTCTCTCAGCGCCGCACGAGCCGTCGATTGAGTGACCGCAGGGCCGGGTTGCGGTTGACGCGCACGAGAATGCGCTGGCGGGGCGGGATCGAGGCACAGCGACGGCTCGTCGAAGCAGTCGCCATTGCTGTAGTCCGCGCATCTAGACAGCTTTTCCTTCGCCGCTAAAGAACTCCGACGCCCCAAATCTGGATGAACAAAAAAAAAGCACGCGAGGCAGTTCTTCCTGATTGATCTGCTGATTCTTTCAAGTACCGTCAGTCCCTCTGGGACGTTACGAATCACCCGGTCCTCGACGCGAATCCACAGCCTCGCAGCGAGCGTCCTGCTCCGGACTTTATGTATAGTAGGACGCCCGCTCGCTGCATGGAAAATCAGTGCAGATCAATGGGTCGGAATGTGTATTGATAGATCTCGCAAACATCGATGTTGCGACGGTCGATCACACGCCCACTTTCCATCACGGCCCGAAAGTCGTACATGCACCCGATTCTTCCGTCGTCGGTATCGACAATTGTCGACGAGTGCGGTCCGAGCACTTCCGGGCCGAGAAGGTCGGGGCCCCAGTACTGGTCATAAACGTGCGAAGCATAAAATTGGCTGATGGTATCGCTCGAACGATTCAAAAGCTGAATCTCCTTGTCGAAGCTGGCGTGGGCGCACGGAGACATGCCCAAACTCGCCACAGCCGCAAACACAGTCAGCGTCTTGATAAGAATTAGCCGGTTCATTTCCATTCTCCTAGGTTTCGTCGGTGATAGTGCCGACGTGGGCATATTCGGATTTGGGCGGCCTCAGTGAAATCCCCCATTTGTCATTCAATGGCGGGAAAGATGTCATGAGACGAACGACCGACGTCATTCTCGTCGATAGGACATTTGTCGGATTTCGGCTGCACGACTCTGGATGTACACTGCCTATACGACGAGAGGAACGAAAATGCATTCCGACGCACCGTTGAATGTGCTACTACTCGAAGACGAAGGCATTCAGCGCGCCGGCACGAAGGCCCTAATTCAGATGGCCGCGCCGAGAGCACAGATTCAGGAAGCTGGCTCTTATCAGGAGGCCATCAACCGACTCGCGGAGTCATGTTTTCACATCGCATTCCTCGACTATAACCTTCGTGATCAGCACAATGGCTTGGATGTGCTGAAAGCAATAAGACGAATGGAAGTCGACACTCGTGCCATCATTCTGTCTTCACATAGAGAGCGCGAGATAATTCTTGCATGTATCGACGCCGGCGCATCCGGTTACATCACAAAAGAGATGGATGCAACGGGAGTTTTCGAGAAAGCACTGCAAATTGTTTTTGAGGGGGGAATCTTTCTTCCGGCCACAGCCCTCGGCCGCGGCGCGTTTTCGCCAAATGTCTCCGTTCCACCCATGCCTACGTTAACCGACTCACTCGGACTTCACGGAAGAAAGCTCGAGGCTTTGTATTACCTTTGCCAAGGCCTGCCCAACAAATTGATCGCTCGAAAAATGGGCGTAGCGGAAGATACGGTTCGAAAAGACTACAATCCCTCGCTTTTCAGGTTATTCGGTGTTACTCGAAGAACGGAATTGATTCTGGAGGTCTCGCGACGTAATCTCATTGTCCCTAAGCCTAAATCCGAGTCTGAACATAACGACGACTAGCGCAGTTTATTTGATGAACCAGTTCGTCGGCGAGAAATGGCTTGGCGACGGTGTATGCAGATTCGGGCACCCATGCCGGTTTCCCGGCGCCGTCCAACAAAAAAACAAGCGGAATCTGGACGTCGAACGCGGCGGCGACTCGGGATATCGCACTGATATCGGGGGGTGCAGGGCTCGCCATCGCTTCAATTAGAACAGCGTCGGGCGGCATTTCGACAGCGCAGAGCAGTGCGTTCAATTCTTCGAACGAAGCTGCGGCTTCGGCGATTGCGCCGTACGATACTAGGCACTCAACGAGCGACTCGCGCACGAGCGTATCGCGTTCAAGTCCGATGATATATAAGCCGCGCAAGTCTTCTCCGGTGTGCTCGTGTGGCAACGGCTCGGTTGAGCGTTCCGTGGGTGTGTTGACGAGTGGAACTTGAACGGAAAACCGTGAACCCCGGCCTTCCACTGAGCGGAACTCTATCCGATGTTCGGCGAGCCGAGAAATCATTGCGTTTATCAAAGAAAGGCCCAGGCCGATTCCTTTGTCGTTATCGTTGAGATGATTGTTGATCTGAAAAAACGGCTTAAAGATGTCGCCCCAGTACTTCTCGCTGATCCCGATGCCGTTGTCCATAACATCGATACGCACTGAATGCCTTAGCCATACTACTGCAACGACGATCTTTGGCGATTTGTACGTGTCCCGGTATTTAATGCTATTGCTTATCAGATTGCAAAGAATCCTATGAAGAAAGGAGTGGTCGGTTAGAATAAGCAGGTCTTCGTGGCTGCTGGGTTTGTATTTTATCCACGTTGTCGAGCTTTCTGCTGCGATGCGCATGGAATCAATGACTGATCGTGTTAGGCGATTAGGGTTGACGCTTTCATAGACCGGGGTCGTAAGACCGGATTCGATCCGTGAGAAGTCGAGAACGTTGTTGAACGAAGCATTCATGATTTGGCCGGCCTGCTTGAGACGCTTCAGATACGCGGCCAGCAAGTCGAATTGCTTGTCGTCCAAGGCTTTTTGAATCGGAGGGAGCAGCGTAAGCATCGCAGTTGCCGGTTGACGGACGTCGTGGATCGCGCAGGAAATAAAGAAGGACTTTTCCTTATGTCCCTCTTCCGCCAGACGCCTTCGTTCTTCCATGCTTTTGATTAGCGCCGTTGTTTTATTCTCGAGGTCTAGTTGCGCATCCCGCAGTTCGTCATTGAGCTTGCTAAGCTGTACATTCTTTGCATGCTCTTCGGCTTTGGACTCGTCGAGCTTCTGCTGGCGGAGAAAAATCGCGCGGGATGTCCTTTCTAGTTCGGTGACGACGGCCAGGCCAACCAGAATAAGCGTCAAGAGATAGCTAGCAGAAGTCCACATGTTGTATGGCGCCGGCTCCGAAAAAGCGCTTCGGACTTGCGGATCCGTCGAGCGGAGATACATCGCCAGAATGGTGGATAAGCCGCATATGAGGCTGAGGTGGATGGTCGGTCGTGAAAGGAGCCGCGAAAGGCCATATACAAAGATCAAAATCAGGCACAGCCCAGAATAAAAGTAGATCGCCCAATAGGTGATTGGTGCGATGCAAGCAATCAGCAGCATGATCATGTAAACAACGATCCCGTGCAAGACGATAAGGCGACTCGCTCGCAATTCGTCGCTAAATGAATCACTCCCGGATTCTTTAATGAAATTCAGAATGACAACGATGCCGAACGACCGCAGTAAGAGTATGGCTGCCGCCACGTGTGCATATTTGCTATCAGAAAAGGCGAAGACAACGTCCCAACCCGTGAAAATCAGCCACGTGATCAGCGATAATACGACTGCGGCTCGTCGATACCCGCAGTAGTGGGGGCCATAATACGCCAGATAGCTCGATTCAAGCGACGCTTCGAAGCGTCGCGGCGGGGCGAAAATAATCCACCAGCGAAAGCGGAATTCTCTCGTGTCAGTCGCTCTTGTGTGAGACCTTGGCCGAGAGAAGCTATACATGAAGTCACCCCGCTCGTTATTGTTCAGCGGAATAAAGACGACCGACGCATCGCGGGCTTCTGCAAATGTTAGGAAAGAAACGTGCGCAGGAAAAGGCTCATCGTCGTCAATTCTTCGGCGACGATTGACCAGATCAATTTTCGCTCACTCGGTCGCTTTTCGGATTACGAGCTTGGACGCCGCAAGAGTCGACCGGCCCCGAACTCGCGGTAACATCATGTCGCTTCTGCTCGCCCCTTTTCTTCTCGATACATTTCGCGGCTGGCAGCCGCAGCATTCTTCGTCAGACGACTTAATGCATATTTCATCCGCGCAGCGAAGCGATTTCTGATCGGAGGTCTCGATATCTGGCGAGATGTCCAGTTTGAGGCTATTGGAGAGAATCCGCGCAGACTCCTCGCGGTCAAAGGGCAGCAAAATGCTCAAGAGTGTCCGACTTATCGGACAGCCGCGCTCCCCTTTTCCGGAAACCCGGAGCCGCGATACCCCGCGTTCGGCCCAGCGCCTTTGGTTTCAACGGCTTAGACGCATCCTCACACTGGCATCACCCTTGCATAAATGGAATCAAGGCCCGCGAAGCCGCCCATAAAACCCAAGGAGACAAGCCGATGCCCCCTTTCGCACTCAACCGACCCTGATCCGTCGACGTAGCGGCTCTCGCTAACGCGACGCGATCCGGCACGCGCGGTTTCCCGCCACGCGTCGCCGCCTTGCCCGCACTTCGCGGCTCGCCGCTGGCGCTTTCATTGCCAACTGCTGATATTGCCTGGAACCATCGTGAAGAAACCTTTCTACAAAGTCCTGTACGTGCAGGTGCTCGTGGCCATTGCCATCGGTATTGCGCTCGGGCATTTCTATCCCTCGCTCGCCACCGACATGAAGCCGCTCGGCGACGGCTTCATCAAGCTCATCAAAATGGTCATCGGGCCGATCATTTTCTGCACCGTCGTGACCGGCATCGCCGGCATGGAGGACATGAAGAAAGTCGGGCGCGTCGGCGGCAAGGCGCTTTTGTACTTCGAAGTCGTCTCGACGTTCGCGCTGATTCTCGGCCTCTTCGCGACGCACCTGCTGCGGCCGGGCGTCGGCTTCAACGTCGATCCGGCGACGCTCGATCACAAGGCCATCGACACATACGCCGCGAAAGCCGCGCACGGTCAAAGCGCCGTCGATTTCTTCCTGCACATCATCCCGGACACGCTTTCGTCCGCGTTCGCGCAAGGCGAAATCCTCCAGATCCTCTTGATCGCGCTGTTGTTCGGCGCGGTGCTCGCGCATCTCGGCGAGCGCGGCAGGCCGGTGACGAGCTTCATCGAAAGCCTGTCGAGCGTGCTCTTCGGCATGGTCGGCATCATCACGAAGCTGGCGCCCATCGGCGCGTTCGGCGCGATGGCGTTCACCATCGGCAAATACGGCATCGGCTCGCTCCTGCCCATGCTGAAGCTCATCGGCACGTTCTATCTGACGTCCATCGTGTTCGTCGTGGTCGTGCTCGGCCTCATCGCGCGCATGGTCGGCTTCTCGGTGCTGCGCTTTGTCGCGTACATCAAGGAAGAAATGCTGATCGTGCTCGGCACGAGTTCGTCCGAAGCCGCGCTGCCGCAACTGATGCTGAAGCTCGAAAAGCTCGGCTGCTCGCGCTCGGTCGTGGGTCTCGTCGTGCCGACCGGCTATTCGTTCAATCTCGACGGCACCAACATCTACATGACGATGGCGGTGCTCTTCATCGCGCAGGCGACCAACACCGACCTGTCGTGGGGCCAGCAGTTGACGCTGCTCGCAGTGACGATGCTGACCTCGAAGGGCGCGAGCGGCGTGACCGGGGCGGGCTTCATCACGCTGGCCGCGACGCTTGCGGTGGTGCCGACCATTCCGCTGTCGGGCATGGTGCTGATTCTTGGCGTCGACCGCTTCATGAGCGAATGCCGCGCGCTGACGAACATCGTCGGCAATGGCGTGGCGACGGTGGTCATCTCGGCATGGGAGCGTGAACTCGACCGCGCCAAGCTGCGCGCGGCCTTGCATCGCAATGTGGACGTGACCGAAGAGGCCGAAACGGTCTAAAGCGACTCGGGACGGACGCGGTCATGCGAGCGGCGAAGCCTCCGACAGCGGACGCTTCGCCGCGCGCGTTTCGGCAGGCTTATCCAGAAAACGCGTATGCCACAATGAGGGATTCTCAATCGCGGGAATCTCATCACGTGACGCGCCGCATCCTCGTGTTCTTTGCGCTCGCCGCGCTGCTCACGGCGTGCTGCGCGCTCACGTGGCACGTCGAGCGGCAGCGCGGCATCGACGAGTTGCGGCGCAACGCGGCGGCGCGCGTCGATCGCACGACGAGCACGCTGAAAAGCACGCTCGACCGCTACGAATATCTGCCGTATCTGCTCTCGCGCCATCCGTTCGTGCAGGACGTGCTCGTCTCGCCCGATGCGCGCAATGTCGATCGCGCGAACCGCTATCTCGAAGACCTCAACCGCCGCGCGCATGCCACGGCGACTTACCTGATTCGCGCCGACGGTTACTGTGTCGCGGCAAGCAACTGGCGCGGGCCGGACAGCTTCATCGGCGTGGAATATCACTTCCGGCCCTATTTCGTCGATGCCGTGAAAGGTGGCGTCGGGCGATTCTTCGGACTCGGGACGATTTCGCTCGAACCGGGGTACTACATCTCGCAGCCGGTGTATCAGGAAGGCGGGCACGAACTGATCGGCGTGGCGGTCGTCAAGCTGAATCTCGAATGGCTGCAAGGCGCGGATGCGTCCGAGCCGCTCCTCGTCACCGACGACCACGGCGTGATCTTTCTGTCCTCGGTGCCGTCGTGGAAATATCACACGGTGCGGCCGCTGCCGCAGAGCGTCGAGGCGTCGGTGTATCAGACGCGCCAGTACGCGCAGCAGCCGATCACGCCGCTGCCCCTGTCCGTCGTCGAAACGCTCGAAGGCGGCGCGCAGATCGTGCGCGTCGGAGGCGGACACAACGCGCCGAGTTTCCTGGAGACGCGCCGTTCGATCGGCGAGCCGGACTGGCAACTCATCACGATGGCGCCGCTCGATCCGGTCGAAAGCGCGGCGCAGACGGCGGTCGTCGTGACCGCGCTCGTCTTTGTGTCGCTGTGTCTGCTCGCGTTCTACTGGCGCATGCGGCGCGCGCGCGTGCGCGAGATGATACGCAGCCGCGAGCTGTTGCAGGCGGCGTATGCGGAACTGAATCAGCGCGTGGCGGAGCGCACGGCGGACTTGTCTCAGGCCAATGCGCAGCTCACGAAGGAAGTGAACGAACGCACGCGCGCCGAGCAGGACCTGCGCGCCGCGCACGACGAACTTATTCAGGCGAGCAAACTGGCCGCGCTCGGGCAGATGGCGGCGGGCATCACGCACGAGCTGAATCAGCCGCTTGCCGCGTTACGCAGTTTCTCGGACAACACGCGCGTGTTGATCGAGCGCGGCGATCAGGCGGCCGCGCGCGAGAATCTCGAAGCCATTGCCGCGCTGACCGAGCGCATGGGCAAGATCACGAATCAACTGAAACTCTTCGTCGCGAAGGCGCGGCCCAAGAACGCGCGCACGGATGTCGCGCGGGCGCTGCGCAACGTGCTCGGCATGCTCGGGCCGCGTCTGAAGGACGTCGTGCTCGACATTGCCCCGGAACTCGAAGGCGATGCCGCGCCGATCATGGTCCGCTGCGAAGATTTGCGGCTGGAGCAGATTTTCATCAACCTGATCGGCAATGCGCTGGATGCCGTCGCCTCCTGCGATGCCCCGCGCATCGTGATCGAACTGGACGCGCGAGCGGATGCGGTGGAGATCGTCGTGCGCGACAACGGGCCGGGCATTCCCGCCGACGCGTTGCCGCACCTGTTCGAGCCGTTCTTCACGACGAAGGAGACAGGGCACGGGCTGGGACTCGGGCTCGCGATTTCGTCGGCGATCGCGCGGGACTACGGCGGCACGCTCGTCGCGCGCAATCGCGTGGCGCCCATCGTCGCGGACGGCCCGGAAGGCGGCACGCAAGCCGACGCCGATCACTCGCACGGCGCAGAATTCGTGTTGACGCTGCGGCGCGCGTAGCCATTTGAATCGAGGCAAGACATGACCACCGGTTTGCAGGTGATCTTTATCGAAGACGACGAGCTCGTGCGCCGCGCGAGCGTGCAGAGCCTGCAACTAGCGGGCTTCGAGGTGGCGGGCCACGGCAGCGTCGAATCGGCCGCGCGCGCCATCGACGCGAATTTTCCCGGCGTGATCGTGAGCGACATCCGTCTGCCGGGCGCGAGCGGCCTCGATTTGCTCGCGCAATGCCGCGAACGCGCGCCGGACGTGCCCGTGATTCTCGTCACCGGACACGGCGATATTTCGATGGCCGTGCAAGCGATGCGCGACGGCGCGTACGATTTCATCGAAAAGCCGTTCGCCTCCGAGCGTCTCGTGGAAGCGGTGCGGCGCGCGCTCGAACGGCGCACGCTGGTGCTGGAGAATCAGGCGCTGCGGCGCGAGTTGGCCGACCAGAGCGGCGTCGCGCCGCGCATCATCGGGCGCAGTCCGGCCATCGAACAGGTGCGGCGGCTGATCGCGAATGTCGCGCCGACGGACGCCTCGGTGCTCATCAACGGCGACACGGGCGCGGGCAAGGAACTGATCGCGCGGAGCTTGCATGAGATGTCGCCGCGCCGCGACAAGCCGTTTATCGCGGTGAACTGCGGCGCGCTGCCCGAGCCGATGTTCGAGTCCGAAATGTTCGGCTTCGAAGCGGGCGCGTTCACGGGCGCGCAGAAGCGGCGCATCGGCAAGCTGGAGCACGCATCGGGCGGCACGCTCTTTCTCGACGAAATAGAAAGCATGCCGCTCTCGCTGCAAGTGAAGCTGCTGCGCGTGTTGCAGGACGGCGTGCTGGAACGGCTCGGCTCGAACCAGCCGGTGCAGGCGAATCTGCGCGTGGTGGCGGCGGCCAAGGGCGACATGAACGAGCATGTCGCGGACGGCACGTTCCGGCGCGACCTGCTGTACCGGCTCAACGTCGTGACCATCACGCTGCCGCCGCTCAACGAGCGCCGCGAGGACATCGTGCCGCTTTTCGAACACTTTCTGCTGGATGCCGCCGTGCGCTACGGCCGGCCTGCGCCGCTCATCACGGACCGGCAGCGCGCCGAACTGATGCAGCGCGACTGGCCCGGCAACGTGCGCGAACTGCGCAACGCGGCGGATCGCATGGTGCTCGGCGTGATGGACGACGTGAGCGCGTCGCTCGACACGGCGACGCAATCGCTCAAGGAGCGCGCCGAGCAGTTCGAGCGCGCGGTCATCGCGGAAACGCTGGAGCAGTGCGGCGGCGCGGTCGCGGTGGCGGCGGACCGCCTTCAGGTAGGCAAGGCGACGCTCTACGAGAAGATCAAGCGTTACGGGCTCGCCGCGAAAGGCGATTCGGACCGCTAGAAACGACAACGCCCGCATAAGCGGGCGTCATCTTGAGACGGGCTGCACTTACGCCGCAGAGCCGAGCGCCTTCTCCAGCAGCGCATCCAGTTCCGCGAACGTCGGCTCGCCGACATAGCGCTTGAGGATCTTGCCGTTTTTGTCGACGACGAAGGTAGTCGGCGTCAGTTGCACGTTGCCGAACTGCTTGGCGGCGCTGCCGTCGTCCATCGCGACCTTGAACGGCAGGTTGCGCGTCTGCGCGTAATTGCTGACGTACATCGGCGCGTCGTAGTTCATGGCGACCGCGACGAATTCCAGCCCGCGCCCCTTGAACTTGTTGTACGTGTTGATCATCTCGGGCATTTCCTTCATGCATGTCTCGCAGCTCGTCGCCCAGAAGTTGACGAGATAGACCTTGCCCTTCAGATCCGCCGATGTCGAAATCTTCTGTCCCGACAGCAGCGTGAACGTGGCGTCCGGCACGCGCTGCTGGCCGCCGAACGCAAAGTAGCCGGTACAGGCGATCACGCCCGCGACGAGCGCCATGACGACATAGCGCAGCGGGCTTTTGGCGCGGCCGGAAGTATCTTGCGTGGTTTGGGACATGGGAACCTCGGATTGCAGAGTCGAGCGCCGTAAGCGGCGCAACCGCAATAGGAAAGTGCCGGTTATTTTAGCGCCAAACGCCCGGCGGCATCATGCCGGAACCGAAGGCCCGGCATCGCGGCGCGATAATGATGCTTTCTCACGCAAAGAATCGGACATGAAGCAGGCTTTTCTCCCCATGGCGACCGCAGTGCGCCATTTTGCCGCGCTCGGCGCGTGGCGCGCGTCGATGGCGGCTGTTGTCTGCGGCGCGCTGCTGGCCTGCACGCCCGCCTATGACTGGCGCACCGTCATGAACAACGACGACGGCTACGAAGTGACGCTGCCCGCCAAGCCTCGCGCGGACGAGCGCAAGATCGAGATCGCCGGCCAGCCGATGACCATGCGCATGCAGACCGCCGAAGCCAACGACGCGGTCTTCGCAGTCGGCACGGTCGTGCTGCCGAGCGCGGACCCGGCGCTGCAGCGCAAGGCGCTCGACTACCTGGAGCAAGGCCTCGCGCGCAACGTGAACGCGCATCCGGCAGCGCGCGCGACGCAGATCGACCTGGCGGCGGGCGGGCGCGTGCTAGGCAGCGAGATGCAGGTCGAAGGCCAAAGCGGCGAAAAGCGCGAGTCGCGGACAATTCACGCGCGTTTTGTCGCACGCGGCACGCATGTGTATCAACTGGCGATCGTCTCTGACAAAGCGCCGCCCGCCGAGCAAGCGGATCAATTCTTTACGTCCTTCAAACTTTTTTAGAGGGGACGCTCGAATCATGCAAGTACTGGCTTAAAAGTGCCGTACTGAGCCGAAATCGAATGCAAGTCGCTTCGCAGAATTGAGCGGTAATCCACGGATTTGTCAGGACTTTTTCCACTATCCACAAGTTCTGTGGATAACTTTGTGGAGAAGAGTGTGCGGTAGCCACCAAAAGCCCGAGACAAGCGGCTGTCGTTACTTTGCCTCACATCACGGCAATTTAATTAGTTCAATAAAATCAATGGCCTGCGGAATAGGCGTCTAGCCTGCGCCAAATCCGATGAAAGTCGGGCGCGGATCGCGTCGGTGTGCATAAGTCAAGACTTGACAAGCATTTTTGCGCTGACGCGAACCGTCGCAGGCCTCATGCGATGCCGAGCGCCCGCCGATACTGGACCGCCTCCGCGACGTGCGCCGCGTCCGGCGTTTCGACGCCAGCGAGGTCCGCGATGGTCCGCACCACTTTAAGCACGCGGTAGTACGCTCGCGCCGACCAGCCGAACCGCTCTCCCGCCGAGCGCAGCAGCGCCTCACCGGCGGAATCGGGGCGGCAGACGTCGTCGGCTTCGCGGCCATCCAGTTCGCGATTGGTCTTGCCCTGCCGGCTCAATTGCGCCTCCCGCGCGGCGGCCACGCGTGCCGCGACCTGCGCGCTCGATTCGCCACGCTTCGCGCTGCGCGCCGACAATTCCGCTGGCGAGAGCGCGGGTAGTTCGATCTGAATGTCGATGCGGTCCATCAGCGGGCCGGACAGCTTGCGCAGGTAACGCGCGGCGATCTCCGGCGAGCAGCGGCAACGGCCCGATGGGTCGCCGCGCCATCCGCACGGGCACGGGTTCATCGCGGCGACGAGTTGGCAGGCGGCGGGGAAGTCGGCCTGCTGCGCGGCGCGCGAAATGGTGATGCGGCCGGCTTCGAGCGGCTCGCGCAGCGTTTCGAGCACCTTCCGATCGAATTCGGGGAGCTCGTCGAGGAAAAGCACGCCCAGATGCGCGAGCGTGATTTCGCCCGGTTGCGGCGGATTGCGCCCGCCGACGAGCGCGACCGAGCTCGACGAATGATGCGGCGCGCGAAACGGCCGCTGCCGCCACTGGGCCGGGTCAAAGCCGAGCGAGCTCGCCGAGAGAATGGCGGCGGACGTGAGCGCTTCGTCGTCGGACATAGGCGGCAGAAGGCCGGGCAGACGCGCGGCGAGCATCGACTTGCCCGCGCCCGGCGGCCCGACCATCAGCAGATGATGCCCGCCTGCCGCCGCGACTTCGAGCGCCCGCCGCGCGCCCGGATGACCGATGACATCGGCGAGGTCGGGCGACGGCGCGGACGACGCGTCCGAAAGCGTTGCGGCTTGCGCGGGTCGCAGCCGCGCGTCGGGCACGCCATTGAGATGGGCGCACAGCTCGGGCAAGTCGGCTGCGCCATACACGTCGATGCCCGGCACAAGCGCGGCCTCGGCGGCGCTCGCGAGCGGCACGTATATCTCGGGAACACTGGCGCTGCCCGCGTACTGGCGCGCCGCGCCGCAGACCATCGCGAACGCGCCGCGCATCGGGCGCAGCGCGCCGGTCAGCGATAGCTCGCCCGCGAACTCACGATTCGCAAGCGATTCGGCGGGAATTTGCCCGCTCGCGGAGAGGATGCCGAGCGCGATCGGCAGGTCGAAGCGGCCCGACTCTTTCGGCAGATCGGCGGGCGCGAGATTGACGGTGATCCGGCTGACGGGAAAATCGAAGCCGCAGTTCTGCAATGCGGCGCGCACGCGCTCGCGGCTTTCGCGGACTTCGAGATCGGGCAGGCCGACGATGGAGAACGACGGCAGCCCGTTGGCAAGATGGACTTCGACGACAACTTCCGGCGCGCGCCCAGGGGCGGGCGCGCGGCTGCGTACCACGGCAAGCGACATGATTTCACCTGAAACGGCGCGCGCCCGAAAACGGCCGCGCCGGCAATAAGACTAGAACTTCACGGCTCGCCGGCCGGGTACCAGAGAAACGGCGGGCTTAGTCTTGCGCCGCGCCGGTGCTCGTCAACCGCTGCTCCAGTTGCGCGACGCGCTTTTCCAGTTCTTCGAGCCGCGCGCGCGTGCGCACGAGCACCTGCGTCTGCGTATCGAATTCTTCGCGCGTGACGAGGTCGAGCTTCGAGAAGCCTTGAGAAAGCATCGCCTTCATGTTTCTTTCGACGTCCTTCGCGGGCGAGTTCTTGAATAGCTCGCTCATCTTCTGCTGCAGGTCGTTGAACACGTCGTTGGGCTGCTTCATCGTTTCTCCCTTCTGCACAAAATAAGTGCATTCATTGTTAGGTCAGTGCCCCGAAACATCGAATGTTCGATGTTGGTGCGCGCGCGTGCTCCGCGAACACACGCCGGGGCATCTCACAGGCGACGCGATTTTAGCGCCGGCTTGGGGCTGCGTTGGCCGTCCAAGCCCTTTTTGCGGACCTCGCGACCACTCTAGCAATGAACCTGCCCCCGCGCCAGCACGCGCGGCGCGCGTTGGCCGTTCGGCAGAGGGGCGCGGCCCTTTTCCGTGCAATATCGCTGAAAGCCTCACCAGTACTCGATTGGCATACGAGTTGCATAAGTGGCGCGACCTTTTCTGAACGCGTTCTTAAGCGGAACGGCAGGCGGAAGGAAGGCAACCACAGCGAGGGACACATGAAACTCATCACCGCAATCATCAAGCCGTTCAAGCTCGACGAAGCGCGCGAGGCGCTTTCGGCGATCGGCGTTTCGGGCATTACCGTCACGGAAGTGAAGGGCTTCGGCCGGCAGAAAGGGCATACCGAGCTGTATCGCGGCGCGGAGTACGTCGTCGACTTCCTGCCGAAGGTGAAGATCGAGGCAGCCGTTTCGGACGACATCGTGGATCAGGCAATCGAAGCCGTCGAACGCGCGGCACGCACGGGCAAGATCGGCGACGGCAAGATCTTCGTCACCGCAATCGAACAGGTGATTCGCATTCGTACCGGCGAGACCGGCGCGGACGCGCTCTAAGAAAAATCGGCGATAAGAGGAACTAGAAGAATGCGCAACTTTTTGATGTCATTGATGGTGGCGGGCGCGCTGATCGGCGCGAATGTCGGCACCGCACTCGCAGAGGACGCGTCCGCTCCGGTCGCCGCCTCGGCACCCGCGTCCGACGCTGCTTCAACGGCAAGCGCACCCGCCAGCGCCAACACGGCGATGGCTTCGTCGGCAGAAGCCGCCGCTGCTGCATCGGGCGCCTCCGAAGCTGCGCCCGCCGCGCCGACCGAGCCGTTCTCGGTCGATTCATCGAAGATCAGTTCGGGCGATACCGCGTGGATGCTGACCTCGGTCGCGCTCGTGCTGTTCATGACGATCCCCGGTCTCGCGCTCTTCTACGCGGGCATGGTGCGCAAGAAGAACGTGCTCGCGACCGCGATGCAGAGCTTTGCGATCTGCTGTCTCGTGACGATCCTCTGGACGGTCGTGGGCTACAGCATCGCGTTCACGCCGGGCGGGTCGTTCATCGGCGGCTTCTCGCGCGTGTTCCTGCACGGCATGGCCTACATCAAGGGCGACAAGGCGACGACGCTCACCGTCAGCCATCTCGCCTCGACCATTCCGGAGTCGGTCTACTTCGCGTTCCAGTTGACGTTCGCGATCATCACGCCCGCGCTCATCACCGGCGCGTTCGCCGACCGCATGAAGTTCTCCGCGATGCTCGTGTTCATGGCGCTGTGGTCGCTGATCGTCTACTCGCCGATCGCGCACATGGTCTGGGAACCGACCGGCTGGCTGGCAACGGCAGGCGTGCTCGACTTCGCGGGCGGCACGGTGGTGCACATCAACGCGGGTATCGCGGGTCTGATGTGCTGTCTCGTGCTCGGCAAGCGTGTCGGCTATGGCCGCGAAGTCATGGCGCCGCATAACCTCGTGCTCTCGCTGATCGGCGCGTCGATGCTGTGGGTCGGCTGGTTCGGCTTCAACGCAGGTTCGGCGGTCGCGGCTGACGGCCGTGCCGGCTTCGCGATGCTCACCACGCAAATCGCCACCGCGTTCGCCGCGTTCGGCTGGATGTTCGCGGAGTGGCTCACGAAGGGCAAGCCGTCGGTGCTCGGCATCATTTCGGGCGCGGTGGCGGGTCTCGTCGCGGTGACGCCTGCATCGGGCTTCGTCGGCGTGACGGGCGCGATTGTGATCGGCATCGTCGCGGGCGTCGTCTGCTTCTGGTCGGCCACGTGGCTCAAGCACAAGTTCAACTACGACGACTCGCTGGATGCGTTCGGCGTGCACGGCGTCGGCGGCATTATCGGCGCGCTGCTGACGGGCGTGTTCGCGGTGAAGGACATCGGCGGCTTCGACGGTTCGGTGCTCGTGCAGGCGAAGGGCGTGCTCATCACGCTGATCTACTCGGGCGTCGTGAGCTTTGTCCTGCTGAAGATCATCGACATGACCATGGGCCTGCGCGTGACGGAAGAACAGGAACGCGAAGGTCTCGACGTGACGCTGCACGGCGAACACGTCGAATGACGAATGTGCCGCAGCGTGCGCGGACCAACCGCGCGCGCAGCGGCTACAAGAACGAGCGCAGCGACTTGGCCCGCCTTCATGGCGGGTTTTTTTCGTTTGGAAAAGGAATAAACACTGCGCGTCGGGGTTTCGTCCATGGGAGGTCGTCGCGCATTGCCGGACGGGGCGCAGGAGACCTTGGTAATTGGCGGCTCATCCCCAATTAGGCAAAACAATTGCTCTACAATCTTTGGTCTTCTATCGGCCGGACATATTGTTCCGGTCCCGTGCAAAGCTGTCCGCGAGAAATCAATGGTCCCGCACTTAGTTACGGCGTTGAGTGGCCCTCTGCTCGATCTCGAGCGGAAAATCCTCGAGGCCACGCCCGCCATCGAGCGGTGGTTCCGTCTCGAATGGCAAGAGCACACGCCGCCGTTTTATTGTTCCGTCGATCTGCGCAACGCAGGGTTCAAGCTCGCGCCCGTCGACACCAACCTCTTTCCCGGCGGATTCAACAATTTGCCGCAGGAAGTGCTGCCGCTCGCCGTGCAGGCGGCCATGGCGTCCATCGAGAAGATCTGTCCCGACGCGAAGAATCTGCTCGTGATTCCGGAGCGCCACACGCGCAACGCGTTCTATCTGGAAAACGTCGCGCGGCTCGCGACCATCATGCGGCAGGCGGGACTCAACGTCCGCTTCGGCACGCTCGATGAAAACATCCACGGTCCGGTGACGATTCCGCTCGCCGATGGCCAGAAGATCGTGCTGGAGCCGCTCGAACGCACGCCGCGCAGGCTCGGGCTGAAGAACTTCGATCCCTGCTCGATTCTGCTCAACAACGACCTTTCGGCGGGTATTCCGCCAGTTCTTGAGAACTTGCACGAGCAGTATCTGCTGCCCCCGCTGCATGCGGGCTGGGCCGTGCGCCGCAAATCGACGCACTTCGCCTGCTATGACGACGTGGCGAAGAAGTTCGCGAAGATGGTCGAGATCGATCCGTGGATGGTGAACCCGTACTTCGCGCATGTGGAAGGCGTGGACTACGAGGCGCGCACGGGCGAAGAGGCGCTCGCCGACGCCATCGACGGCGTCATCAAGAAGATTGCGAAGAAGTACCGCGAATACGGCATCAGCGAGAAGCCGTACGTGGTGATCAAGGCGGACGCCGGCACGTACGGCAAGGGCGTGATGACCGTGCACGACGCAAGCGAAGTGGCCGCGCTCACCAAGCGCGAGCGCGCGAAGATGAACGACGCGAAGGACGGCCTGCAAGTGCACGACGTGATCGTGCAGGAAGGCGTGCATACGTTCGAGCGCGTGGAGAACGCGGTGGCGGAGCCGGTCGTGTATATGATCGACCGGTATGTCGTCGGCGGCTTTTATCGCGTGCACGATTCTCGCGAGCGCGATCAGAATCTGAACGCGCCGGGCATGCATTTCGTGCCGCTCGGCTTCGAGCACACGGCGCTGCCGGACGCGCACGCGAAGCCGGGCGCCGCGCCGCCGAACCGCTTCTACATGTACGGCGTCGTGGCGCGGCTCGGGCTGCTCGCGGCGTCCGTGGAACTCGAAAAGACCGATCCGGAAGCCATTCAGGTGTAAGCGCGCGGCTTGCGGTAAGCTCGCAGGCCGCGTGAACCCAAGCGAAGACCATGGACATTCTTTTTATCGCCGACCCGCTCGATCACTTCAAGATCTACAAGGACACGACCTACGCGATGATGGCCGAGGCCGCGCGCCGCGGTCACGTGCTCTACGCGTGCGAGCCGCAGCATCTCGCGTGGACGGGCAGCGCGGTCGAGGCGAGCGTGCGCCGCATCGAGATTGTCGGCGACGAAGCGGACAGCGCCCGCTCGCCGTGGTTTTCGGCGGCGGAACCCGAGAATCTGCCGCTCGCGAAATTCGGCGCGGTGCTCATGCGCAAGGACCCGCCGTTCGACCTCGAATACGTGAACGCGACCTGGCTGCTTGAAATCGCCGAGCGCTCGGGCGCGCGCGTGTTCAACAAACCGCAGGCCATTCGCGATCATTCGGAGAAGCTCGCCATTGCCGAATGGCCGCAATTCGTCGCGCCGACGCTCGTCACCCGCGACCCGGCGCGCCTGCGCGCATTCCACGCCGAGCACGGCGATGTCATTCTCAAGCCGCTCGACGGCATGGGCGGCATGGGCGTGTTCCGCGTGAAGGCGGACGGCATGAATCTCGGTTCGATCATCGAGATGCTGAGCGAGAACGGCGCGCGCATGGTGATGGCGCAGAAGTTCATCCCGGAGATTTCGGCGGGCGACAAGCGCATTCTGGTGATCGGCGGCGAGCCCGTGCCGTATTCGCTCGCGCGTATTCCTCAAGGCAGCGAAGTGCGCGGCAATCTCGCGGCGGGCGGGCTCGGCCGCGCGCAGCCGCTGACGGCGCGTGATCGCGAGATCGCCGAGACGCTCGGTCCGGTGCTGAAGGCGCGCGGACTGCTGCTCGCCGGGCTCGACGCCATCGGCGACTATCTCACCGAAGTCAACGTGACGAGCCCCACGTGCTTTCGCGAGATCATGGATCAGACGGGCTTCGACGTGGCGGGCATGTTCATCGACGCGCTGGAGCGCGCAGTCGGCTGATCCGTGCATTTGGCGCACTGCAAAACGCGCGCTGCCAGCACTGTTACAATTGACTTCCCGACGGCTTGCGAACTGGGGCTGGAACAGCTTCAGCGAGCCGGCACGACGGGAAGGCCGCCCGCGCCGCCGGTTGATTTCCCGGCCGGCCGGATGCATATATGGCCTGTAGCACGCGACGCTCGCGCGTTTTCGAGCGATCTCTGACGTATTCGTCGCTACAGAGGTAGCAATCCCGACATGGCTGGCATTCTGATCATCGCGCACGCACCATTCGCCACCGCGCTTCGTGAGTGCGTCGCTCATATCTACGGCGGCTTGCCCGCGCGCATCGGCGTGATCGACGTGACCGCCGACTGCGATCCCGTCGAGGTCCGGGCATTCGCCCGCTCGGAAATCGACCGCCTGAAGGAAGAAAACGGCGCCATTGTGCTCACCGATGTCTTCGGCGCGACGCCCGCGAACATCGCGGCGAGCCTCGCTGAAGCCGACGTGCGCGTGCTCGCGGGCGTCAATCTGCCGATGCTCGTGCGCGCCGTCTGCTACCGCGCCACGCCGCTCGACACGCTCACGGAAAAGATTCTGCAAGGCGGCTCCAAGGGCATTCAGGAACTGGATTCGTCCACGCCGCTCAATCCCTGCGCGCTCGCAACGAAAGTGGCCGGCTCGCCGGACCCCGCGTGTTCCGCGAGCGCCGATCTCGCCGCTGCGAAAGCCGCGAGCCACTGACGCCGCCTCCCTCATCCACTCGCGTTTCGGAGCATCATGCAGCAACAAGAAACAACCATCGTGAACAAGCTCGGGCTGCACGCGCGGGCATCCGCGAAGCTCACGCAACTCGCCGGCAGCTATCAGTCCGAAATCTGGATGAGCCGCAACGGCCGCCGCATCAACGCGAAAAGCATCATGGGCGTGATGATGCTGGCAGCGGGCATCGGCAGCACGGTGACGATCGAAACCGAAGGCCCGGACGAAGCCGAAGCCATGCAGGCGATACTCGGCCTGATCGCCGACAAGTTCGGAGAAGGGCAGTAAGCGCGTCATCGGGAAGCGCATTCATGCAACGAAAAGCCGCGCATCGACGCGGCTTTTTTGCGTCCGCTTCATTCGGTTGCGCGGTAACGCGGCGCAATCGTCTCGCTCCCGCCGCGACAGGCCGCGCAGGGACTTTCGAATAGTTCGAACTTATAATTGCCTGTGCGGCCAAGCGCCCGCCGCGGGTCTCTCAGACTGCGGATACATCACAACTAGAGGAGGTGCGCGTGTCCTTCACGCTGCATGGAATTCCCGTATCACGAGGCATCGCCATCGGGCGAGCGTATCTCATTGCGCCGGCCGCGCTCGACGTCGCCCATTATCTGATCGAGCCGGATCAGATCGACGCGGAAATCGCGCGTTTTCATGCGGCGCAGGCCGCCGTCGCGCAGGAACTCCAGGCACTGCGGGAAGACCTCGCCGCCGACGCGCCCACCGAAATGGGCGCGTTCATCGACGTCCACACGATGATCCTGAACGACGCCATGCTCGTGCAGGAGACCATCGACCTGATTCGCGCGCGCCGGTACAACGTCGAATGGGCGCTCACCGAGCAACTCGAAATTCTGGGCAGCTACTTCGACGACATCGAAGACGAATACCTGCGCGAGCGCAAGGCGGACATTCAGCAAGTCGTCGAGCGCCTGCTGAAGGCGCTGGCGGGCGCGCCGACGGCCGCGTCGCTCGTCGTGCACACGGCCGCGAGCAACGGACACAACGAAATGATCGTGGTCGCGCACGATATCGCGCCCGCCGACATGCTCCAGTTCAAGACGCAGGCATTCAAGGGCTTCGTGACCGATCTCGGCGGGCGCACGTCGCATACGGCGATCGTCGCTCGCAGCCTCGGCATTCCGGCGTCGGTCGGCGTGCAGCAGGCGAGCGCGCTGATTCGCCAGAACGATCTCATCATCGTGGACGGCGATCATGGCATCGTGATCGTCGATCCGGCGCCCATCGTTCTCGAAGAATATTCGTATCGGCAAAGCGAAAAGCTGCTGGAGCAGCGCAAGCTCCAGCGCCTCAAGTTTTCGCCGACGCAGACGCTGTGCGGGACGAAGATAGAGCTATGCGCGAACATCGAATTGCCGGACGACGCGCAAGTGGCAGTCGACGCGGGCGCGATGGGCGTCGGCCTCTTTCGCACCGAGTTCCTGTTCATGAATCACAAGGACCGGCTGCCGGAGGAGGAAGAGCAGTTCGAGGCGTACAAGCGCGCGATCGAGCTGATGAACGGCAAGCCGGTGACGATCCGTACCATCGACGTGGGCGCGGACAAGCCGCTCGATTCGATGACCGGCGGCGACGGCTACGAAACCGCGCCGAACCCGGCGCTCGGCCTGCGCGCGATTCGCTGGAGCCTGTCGGAGCCGCAAATGTTCGTGACGCAACTTCGCGCGATTCTGCGCGCGTCGGCGTTCGGCCCGACGAAGATTCTGATTCCGATGCTGGCGCACGCGCAGGAGATCGATCAGACGCTCGACTTGATCCGCGAAGCGAAGCGCCAGCTCGACGACGCGGGCATCGCCTACGACCGCAAGGTGCAGATCGGCGCGATGATCGAGATTCCCGCAGCGGCCATCGCGGTTCGGCTGTTCTTGAGCCGGCTCGATTTCCTGTCGATCGGCACGAACGATTTGATCCAGTACACGCTCGCGATCGACCGCGCGGACAACTCCGTCGCGCATCTTTACGATCCGCTGCATCCGGCGGTGCTGCATCTGATCGCGCTGACCCTGCGCGAGGCGAAGCGCGCGGGCGTGCCGGTCTCGGTGTGCGGCGAAATGGCGGGCGATCCGTCCGTCACGCGCCTGTTGCTGGGACTGGGCCTCACCGAGTTCTCGATGCATCCGAGCCAATTGCTCGTCGTGAAGCAGGAGATCTTGCGATCGAATCTGAAGGCGCTGGAGAAGCCGGTTGCGGACGTGCTCGCCGCTTACGAGCCCGCCGAGCTTCAGGCTGCGCTCGCGCGTTTGCAGAAAGCCTAGCTTTAGAGATGACGCGCGCCGCAGACCGGGCAATCCGGCTGCCGCGCGATCTTCATCGTGTTCCATTCCATGCGCAGCGAGTCGAGCATCATCAGCCGGCCAGCGAGCGTTTCGCCGAAGCCGCCGATCACGCGCAGGGCTTCGGCCGCCTGCATCGCGCCGATGATGCCGACTGTCGGCGAAAAGACGCCCATCGTCGAGCACGCGACTTCCTCGAATGCCTGGTCCGGCGGAAACACGCATGCGTAGCAGGGCGACGCGGGCGAGCGAAAGTCGAATGTGCTGATTTGTCCGTCGAAGCGCAAGGCCGCGCCCGACACGAGCGGCACGGCATGCGCGACGCACGCGGCGTTGATCGCATGGCGCGTGGCGAAGTTGTCGCTGCAGTCCAGCACGACGCTCGCGTGCGGCACGTTCGCGTCGAGCCACGCCGCGTCGGCGCGGGCGTTGATCGCCTGGATTTCGATGTCCGAGTTCAGCGCGAGCAGCGTCTGTCGCGCGGATTCCACTTTCGGTTGACCGACCGATTGCGTCGCATGGACGACCTGGCGCTGGAGGTTCGTGAGGTCGACGGTATCGGCATCGACGAGCGTGAGCTTGCCGACGCCCGCCGCGGCCAGATACATCGCCGCCGGCGCGCCTAGTCCGCCCGCGCCGACGATGATCGTGTGCGCATCGAGGAAACGCTGCTGCGCTTCGATGCCGATTTCATCGACGAGAATGTGACGGGAATAGCGGAGGAGTTGGTCGTCGTTCATCGGCCTGGACGTGCTGCACGAGCTTCGCGGCTCACCGCCGCGAAGCCCTGGACCACGATTACTTCGACTGCTGCGCCGTAGGCGACGAAGCCGGCGCCGCGCCCGATGCCGGCGACGAACCCGGCGTCGCGGGCAATGCCGGCTGAGCCACCACCGGCGCCGATGCGGAACGCGCCGGCTTGTTCTGCGCGAGCTTGCGCTCGCTGAAGGACTTCGACTCGACGACCGTCTTGCCTTCCAGCTTGTTCAGCGCCTGCTGGAGCATGAAGTCGTCGTTGCTGCCGAACTCCACCGGCTTGCGGTCGCGGTCCTTGCGGCGCTGCTCGGGCGTCTTCTTGTCGTTCTGCTCTTCCAGCAGACGCAGTTGGTCCAGACGATCCTGCTCGCGCTGCTCCTGTTCCTTCTTCTCGTTCGGATCCTGCGTGTTCGCGAGGTGATTCGAATAATCCACTTCGCGGGTCACGAGCGCGTCGTCCGGATCGCCGTCCGCGTACTGATCGACCGGCACGTCCGGGCGCACGCCCTGATTCTGGATCGACTTGCCGCTCGGCGTGTAGTAATACGCCGTCGTCAAACGCAGCGCGGTGTCGGCGGTCATCGGACGAACCGTCTGCACCGAGCCCTTGCCGAACGTCGTCTTGCCGACGATCAGCGCGCGATGATGATCCTGCAGCGCGCCCGCGACGATCTCCGAAGCGGAAGCCGAATACGCGTTGGTCAGCACGACCATCGGCACCTTTTTGAAGATGTCCGGCACGTTCTTCAGCGGATCCGAATCGAAGGAAGGCAGGCGATAGTTGTCGTAGGTATCGCGGAACGTCTGCTTGGCGTCCGCGATTTGTCCATTCGTCGAGACGACGACCGCGTTATCCGGCAGGAACGCGCCCGCCACACCGACCGCGCTCTGCAGCAGACCGCCGCCGTTATTGCGCAGGTCGAGCACGAGGCCCTTCAGGTTCGGCTGCTGGCGCGCGAGGTCTTGCAGCTTCGCCGCGAGATCCGGCACGGTGCGCTCCTGGAAGCTCGTGATGCGGACATAGCCATAACCCGGCTCCGGCACCTTCATCTTGACCGACTGCACGCGGATCAGCGCACGCGTGACGGTGAGCGGGAACGTGCGGTCGTCGCTCTTGCGGAAGATGGTGAGCGTGACCTTGGTGCCCGGTTCGCCGCGCATTTGCTTCACGGCCTTGTCGAGCGTCATGCCGCGCACCGGCTTGTCGTTGATGCGCGTAATGAGGTCGCCCGGGCGGATGCCGGCGCGGAACGCCGGCGTGTCTTCGATCGGCGAGATGACCTTGATGAGCCCGTCTTCCGACGAAATCTCGATGCCCAGGCCCGCGAAGCGGCCCTTGGTCTGTTCCTGAAGCTCTTCGTAGTCCGTCTTGTCGAGATACGACGAGTGCGGATCGAGGCTCGACACCATGCCCTTGATCGCGGCGGTGAGCAGCTTCTTGTCGTCGACGGGCTCGACGTATTCGTGCTTGATCTGCCCGAACACTTCGGCGAAGAGCCGCAGTTGATCGAGCGGAAGCGGTGACGATGCGGCTTGCTGAGCGGACGCGGAAATCTGCAGGGTTGCGAGAGCGCCGACAGCAACGCCTGCGGCGATCAGGCTGAAGTTTTTCAGGTTCTTTCGCATAGAGGAGTGCGTGCGGAATCGAATGGGCTGCATCGTGGGTGACGGGCCAGTATACCCGCTCGCTTTCGAAGGCGACTTAAACGCAACTTAAATGCCCGGGCGCTTTGTGCCGCGACAGCGCTGGCTCGCTGCGGGCGAAGCGCGCGCCTGTCGGCGGCGACGGCGCGCGGTCAGGCACGCGCCATCCGGGGCGTTCGGATGCGAAACGGGCGCCGCCAGGCGACGCCCGCCAAACGCCAACTCCGGCGCTAATGCGCGCTTTAGCCCGCCTTGCCCTGCTTCGCGACGGCAGCTTGCGCCGCAGCAATGGCGTCTGCGTCGCCGAGGTAGTAGTGCTTGATCGGCTTCAGGTTTTCGTCGAGTTCATAGACGAGCGGCACGCCGTTCGGAATGTTGAGCCCGACGATGTCCGCGTCGGAAATATCGTCCAGATATTTCACGAGCGCGCGCATGGAGTTGCCGTGAGCGGCGATCAGCACCTGTTTGCCCGCCTTGATGGCCGGCGCGATGGACTCGTTCCACACCGGCAGCACGCGCGCGACCGTGTCTTTCAGGCATTCGGTGAGCGGCAGTTGCTCGCGGGGAACCTTGGCATAGCGCGGATCGTTGAAGGACGCGCGCTCGTCGTTCGGATCGAGCGCGGGCGGCGGCGTGTCGTAGCTGCGGCGCCAGATGAGAACCTGTTCGTCGCCGTACTTCTTCGCGGTCTCGGCCTTGTTGAGACCGGCGAGCGCGCCGTAGTGGCGCTCGTTCAGGCGCCACGAATGGACGACCGGGATATACATCAGGTCCATTTCGTCCTGCACGTGCCACAGCGTGCGAATGGCGCGCTTGAGCACCGAGGTGTACGCGATATCGAACGTGTAGCCGGCCTCGCGCAGCAGCACGCCTGCCTGGCGCGCCTCGCGGTTGCCCTGTTCGGTGAGATCCACGTCGACCCAGCCGGTGAACCGGTTTTCCTTGTTCCACGTCGATTCGCCGTGGCGGATGAGCACTAGCTTGTACATGTTTGATAGGTCGGTCAGTTGAGAAATCGGGTGCCCGATCGCACTCCGCCATCCTGCCCTCACGCGTGGAGTGCCGCCATCGGCCGGATGGCCTAGGCCATCGCGGGAAAGGGATATTTTATAATGCTCGGATTGCCCTCATTTCTCTTTCTCCCTTCTCCACTATCTTTCGGCGGCCCTAGACGTGAAGTTCTTCACCGATTACTCGAATATTGCACTCATCGTCATTGCGCTCGTTTCCGGCGCGCTGCTGCTTTGGCCGGCCATCACTCGACGCGGTCGCGGCGGCGTCTCCGCTGCGGAAGCCACCACGCTCATCAACCGTCGCAACGCCGTCGTCGTGGACTTGCGGCCGGCTGCGGAGTTCGCGAAGGGACACTTGCCGTCCGCCCGAAACATCGAGGCGTCGGAGCTTCAAGCAAAAATCGGCCAGATCGCGAAGAATAAGAGCAATCCGGTCGTGCTTGTCTGCCAGACCGGTCAACAGTCGCAGCGTGCCAGCCGTGCCGTGTCGGAAGCCGGCTACGCTGAGGTCCACGTCTTGCAAGGCGGGGTTGATGCCTGGCAGAAGGCAGGAATGCCGGTCGTGAAACAAGGAGCCGTCAAGTGAAAAAAGTCGTCATGTACAGCACGCAAGTGTGTCCGTATTGCCAGATGGCCGAACGTCTTTTAAAGTCCCGCGGGGTCGAAACCATCGAGAAGGTGCTGATCGACCGTGAGCCGGGGCGCCGCGAGGAGATGATGCAGCGCACCGGGCGCCGCACCGTGCCGCAGGTTTATATCGGCGACACGCACGTCGGCGGTTACGACGATCTTTCGGCGCTCGACCGCAAGGGTGGTCTCGTGCCGCTGCTCGAGTCGGCCTGACATCACCACACGCTGCCCGGCCACGCGCCGGGCAATTGATTTACCTAGGAAATCACTATGTCCGACGAGAACAACCAGCCGTTTTTCAACATCCAGCGCATTTACCTGAAGGATATGTCGCTCGAGCAGCCGAACTCGCCCGCCATTTTCCTCGAACAGGAAATGCCGTCGGTTGAGGTCGAAGTCGACGTGAAGGCCGACCGTCTCGCGGAAAGCGTGTTCGAAGTCCTGGTCACCGGCACGGTCACGGCGAAGGTCGCCGACAAGGTCGCGTTCCTGATCGAAGCCAAGCAAGCCGGCATCTTCGACATTCGCAACATCCCCGCCGAGCAGATCGATCCGCTCGTCGGCATTGCGTGCCCGACCATTCTGTTCCCGTACTTGCGCTCGAACATCGCCGACGCGATCACGCGCGCGGGCTTCCCGCCGATCCACCTGGCGGAAATCAACTTCCAGGCGCTGTACGAACAGCGCATCGCCCAGCTCGCGAGCGCGCAGGAAGGCGCGGCGAACGGCGCGACGCACTGAGCGTCACCCGCACTGACTCTGCCGAACCGGAGCCGAGCATGAAAGTAGCCGTTCTCGGCGCCGGCGCGTGGGGCACCGCATTGGCGGGCCACCTCGCGACGCGGCACGACACCCTGCTTTGGGCACGCGACGCCGCGCTCATCGAATCTCTCTCTTCGTCGCACGAAAACACGCGCTATCTGGCGGGCGTTGCGTTGCCGCGCGCGCTTTCGTTCGAAGCGAATTTCGACGCGGCGCTCGCGCATGCCGCCGCGCCCGATGCGCTTTGCGTGGTCGCCACGCCCGTCGCCGGTCTGCGTGCGCTATGCCGTGCGATGCGGCAGGCGGGCGTTGTCCCGGCGCATATCGTCTGGCTGTGCAAAGGCTTCGAGGCGGACACGCAATGTCTGCCGAACGAGGTCGTCGCGGCGGAACTGCCCACGCATCGCAGCAACGGCACGCTTTCTGGACCGAGCTTCGCGCGGGAAGTGGGGCTCGGCCTGCCGGTCGCGCTGACGGTGGCGAGCGCATCGGCGCAACTGTGCGCGCAGACGGTCGCCGCGTTTCACCACGGCGCGATGCGCATCTATACGGGCGACGATGTAATCGGCGTCGAAGTGGGCGGCGCGGTGAAGAACGTGCTCGCGATCGCCACCGGCATCTCCGATGGCCTCGGCCTCGGTCTGAACGCCCGCGCCGCGCTCATCACGCGCGGGCTCGCGGAAATGTCGCGGCTCGGCGTCGCGCTGGGCGGTCGCGCGGAGACGTTCACCGGCCTCACCGGTCTTGGCGATCTAATCCTGACCGCCACCGGCGATCTGTCGCGCAACCGTACGGTCGGCGTGCAACTCGCGTCCGGCCGCACGCTCGACGAGATTCTCGCCGCGCTCGGTCATGTGGCCGAAGGCGTGCGCTGCGCCCGCGCGGTGCTGTCGCTCGCGCAGTCGCATGGAATCGACATGCCGATCACGCACGCGGTATGCCGCGTGCTCTTCGAAAACGTCGCGCCGCGCGACGCGGTGCAGGCGCTGCTCAGCCGCGATTCGAAGGCGGAATAGCGCGACGTTTCTCTCGGAGACGCGCATGGCGAAGCTCGAAGCCGTTCTCGCCGACATCACGACGCTTCATGTCGATGCCATCGTCAACGCGGCGAACAAATCGCTGCTGGGCGGCGGCGGCGTCGATGGCGCGATTCATCGCAAGGCGGGCAAAGGTCTCTTGCGGGAGTGCGAAACGCTAGGCGGCTGCGAAACCGGCGACGCCAAGATCACCGGCGCCTACGATCTTCCCGCGAAGCACGTGATCCATGCGGTCGGTCCGCGATGGAGCGGCGGCAAACGCAACGAGGCACAGTTGCTCGCGAACTGCTACCGGCGTTCGCTTGAACTCGCCGCCGATGCGCAGTGCGCGTCCATCGCGTTTCCGGCCATTAGCTGCGGCATCTATCGCTTTCCTGTCGAGGACGCGGCGAAGATCGCCGTGTCGACGGTCATCGAGACCTTGCCGCTCGCACCTTCAGTCGAGCACGTCGTCTTCGCGTGCTTCAGCGACGGCATGCTCGCGCTCTATCGCGCCGAACTGGACGCTCACGCGCCGCCCTCGAAACCCGACTGACGCCACGCTTCGAACGTCACGATGGCCACCGTGTTCGACAGATTCAGGCTGCGATTGCCGGGACGCATCGGCAGCCGCACGCGCTGGTCGGTCGGAAAGCGCTCCAGCAATTCCGCCGAGAGGCCGCGCGTCTCCGCGCCGAACACGAACCAGTCGCCGGGCTTGAACGCATAATCGAAGAACGGCGTCGAGCCGCGTGTGGTGAACGCGAACATGCGCGTGGCGTCGGGCGATTCCTTCGCGATGAACGCATCCCAGTTCGCGTGGACGTTCATTTCGGCGTACTCGTGATAGTCGAGACCGGCGCGGCGCATCTTGGCGTCGTCGAGCGGAAAGCCGAGCGGCTCGATCAGATGCAGCCGCGCGCCCGTGTTCGCGCACAGGCGGATGACGTTGCCGGTATTCGGCGGGATTTCGGGTTCGACCAGTACGACGTTGAACATGGATGGCAGTGCTTGGCTACGGGGTTAGTCTTTCGGGGTGCGCAGCGCGACGAAGTTCGTCACGCGCCGCGCGCCTGCGAGCTTGAGCGTGCGGGCGAGGGCATCGAGCGTGGCGCCCGATGTCATCACGTCGTCCACGACGCCGATATGTTTGCCACGAACATCGCCCTCGACGACGAAAGCCGACGCGACATTGCGCCTGCGCGTATCGGCATCCAGCCGCGACTGCTGTGCGGTATGGATGGTGCGCGCGACGAGCATCGGATCGGCCGGCACGCATAGGCGCCGGGCGAGCGGACGCGCGATTTCCCACGCCTGGTTGTAACCGCGCTCGACGAGCCGCTGGCGCGAAAGCGGCACCGGCACGATCACGTCGGGCGTCGGCAGGCCGCTGTCTTCGAAAATCGCGTGCAAGTGCCGCGCGAACTCCGCGCCCGCCGCGAGACGCACGCGGAACTTCAATTCGACCGCCAGTGTATCGAGCGGCGCGCGATAGTCGGCGATGGCGAGCGTGTCGTTGAACGCGGGCGGATTCTCGAGGCACGCGGCGCAGTGCGCGCGCGCGTCATCGCGATCGCGTCGCAGATAAGAAGGCGCGAGCGGCATCGCGCAGGTCGCGCATCGGAAACGCGGCTCGTTCCAGTACTGCTCATCGCAGCCGGCGCACAGCAATTGCTGCGACACATTGCCGCATAACGCGCACTGGTTCGGCAGCGCGAGTTCGAACGCGCGCTTCGCCACGGCCGCAAAGGCGAAGGCGCGCGCCGAAGACGGCAGCAGATTGCGAAGGACGTACATGGCTGAAAGCGCGTGAGGCGGGCTCGGGTGATCGATTGCAACGGCACGCGCGAAGGCTGCGCCGGGCCTATTTCAAGACGACCGAGTATACTTCGCACTCTTCGCGAACTGATCGTCATGTCCCCAACGTCTCCCAGAACTGGCCGACCGGCCTATGATCCGCGCCGTTTGCGCGAGATCTTCGACCGTCGCGCCGCCGCTTTCGACGACGTCGCGTTCCTGCCGCGCGAGATCGCGGACCGCATGCGCGAGCGTCTCGAATACATCAAGGTGGCGCCGGCGCGCGTCCTCGATGCGGCCTGCGGCGCGGGCGCGGACCTGCCGCGCTTGCGCGAGCGGTTCCCGGAGGCGTCCGTGCTGGGCGTCGATATTTCCTCCGCCATGCTCGCGCGTGCGCGCGCGGCCGAGACCGCGGAAGCGGAAAGCGGCGCGGGCTGGCGGCGCTTGTTGCCGGCAACGCTCGCCAAAGCGTTCGGCGCACGCGGCCCGCAACTCGCGCAGGCGGACTTCTCGGCGTTGCCGTTTGCATCGGCTGCATTCGAATTGCTGTGGTCGAACCTCGCGCTGCACTGGCATTCGCGGCCTGATCTCGCGTTTCCGGAATGGCAGCGCGTGCTCAAAGTCAACGGCTTGCTGATGTTCAGCACCTTCGGGCCGGACACGCTTCGCGAACTTGCCGCGGCTTATCGCGAAGCCGAACGCACGCTCGGACTCGCGCCGATGCCGCACACCATCGACTTCGTCGACATGCACGATCTGGGCGACATGCTGGTCGAGAGCGGCTTCGAAATTCCGGTGATGGATCAGGAAGTGCTGACGATCACCTACCGTTCGCCCGAATCGCTGCTCGCGGATGTCACGCGCTGGGGCGCTTATCCGTTCCAGCGTGAAGCGTTCGAGCGTGAAGCCGCGAGCGGCCGCGCAGACGCCGAAGCCTTGCGCGGCGCGGTGCATCGGGCGCTCGACGCGCTGCGCCGCGACGACGGCACGATCCCGCTCACGTTCGAAGTGATCTATGGTCACGCGTGGAAAGCGGTGCCGCGAACGACGGCGGAAGGACATGGAATCGTGCGGCTGGAAGACATCGGACGCGGTCCGAAAAGGAATCGCTAGCGCGTCGGAAAGGAGTTCGGGAGGTAGATCGGCGAGGCGGTAAAGAGGGTGCGTGTTATGTCATGAATTTGCGCGCGAAGGACACGCCAAAAGGTGCGTCAATTCGGCGCAGAGGCTTGTGCCATCTGGCTTTGCGACGTTTGCGCCCTTGCTTGTGGATGCCACCCAACCCGCCTATAATGCGTCAGTTTGTCGCCTGAACTGACACAAATTTGGGCAAAATCCGAGCAAAAGTATGTGATTGCGTGTGCGGATGGATGGAGGCAGCGATGCAGGTCAGCCAGACGCTGACGGAGTCCGAGCCGGTCATCAAGGACTGGCTGATGAAACGCAACTGCTCGGTGTCGCCGCGTCAGTTCGTGGGCTTCTATGTGTCGCTGGCGCTCTTTTCCCTTGCCGTCGCGACGCCGCTTTTTCTGAACGGCGCCTGGCTGGTGCTGCCGTTCACCGGAGTCGAGTTGACGGTCGTGACGGTCGCGTTTCTGATTCATGCGCGACACGCCGTCGACTACGAACGAATCCGGCTGTTTGAGAACCGGTTGTTGATCGAACAGATGAACGCCGAAGAATTAACGCGCTTCGAGTTCAATCCGCGCTGGGTGCGGGTCGAAACGGGCGCGACGCCGAGGGAACCGCTCACGATCGTATCGCGCGGGCAGTCGGTGAGAGTCGGACAACACCTTGCACAGCATCGTCGCAAACAATTTGCTGCCGAACTGCAGGCGTCACTGAGGCGCCTCGCTTGAGGAGGAACTGGGTGTGGCAGGCGCGATGCGCAACGGGGTCGAGGGTTTGAATGGAAATTTTGGGTAAGGATGCTATGAAAACAATCAAGCGAGCCCTCTCGGGCGTGCTGGCGGCGGGCGCACTGCTCAATGCCGGCGTAGCCCTGGCGGTCAACGACAGTCCTGGCGGTCCCGCTGTGAATGAAATCAATTTCCAGCAGCCAGTGACGAAGATCGCCGAGGAGCTCTACGGCCTCCATATCTTCATGCTCATCATCTGTACCGTCATTTTCATCGGCGTGTTCGGGGTGATGTTCTATTCGGTCGTCAAGCATCGCAAGTCCAAGGGTTTCAAGCCCGCGCACTTCCATGAAAGCACCACGGTCGAAATCATCTGGACGATCGTGCCGTTCATCATCGTCATTCTGATGGCGCTGCCGGCCACGAAGGCCGTCGTCGCGATGAAGGACACCACCAACGCCGATCTGACCGTCAAGGTCACGGGCTACCAGTGGAAGTGGGGCTACGACTACGTGAAGGGTCCAGGCGAAGGCATCAGCTTCCTCTCGACGCTCTCCACGCCGCGCAGCCAGGTCAACGGCCAGACGCCGATTTCCGATACGTATCTGCAGGAAGTCGACAACCCGCTCGTCGTGCCGGTCGACAAGAAGATCCGCATCATCACCACCGCGAACGACGTCGTTCACTCGTGGTACGTGCCGGCGTTCGGCGTGAAGCAGGACGCGATTCCCGGCTTCGTGCGCGACACGTGGTTCAAGGCGGAGAAGGTGGGCACGTATCGCGGCTTCTGCACGGAACTGTGCGGCAAGGAACACGCTTACATGCCGGTCGTCGTGGAAGTGCTGTCCACCGACGACTACGCGAAGTGGGTCGACACGCAGAAGAAGAAAATGGCATCTTCGGCCGACGATCCCAGCAAGACCTACACGATGGACGAGCTCAAGACGCGCGGCGCGCAGATCTACGCGTCGAACTGCGCGGTCTGCCACCAGCCGACCGGCAAGGGCGCGGGCCAGTTCCCGGCGCTCGACGGCAGCAAGGTGGCGAACGGTCCGATCGCCGGTCACGTGAACATCGTGCTGCACGGCAAGGGCGCGATGCCGCCGTGGCAGACGACGCTCAACGACGTCGAGATCGCATCGGTCGTTACGTACGAACGCAACACGTGGGGCAACCACACCGGCGACGTTCTGCAGCCGAAGCAGGTCGCGGACGCGCGCAACGGCAAGATGCCCGAAGGCGGCGATCACACGGCAGCGGCGGGCGGCGAAGCCGCGAGCGGCGCGGCGGCAAGCGGCGCGGCTGAAGCGAGCGCGCCGGCTGCGGCGTCCGGCGAGCAGAGTGCGCAGGGCGCGTTGCCGGCCAGCATCTACTTCGAAACGGGCAAGAGCGATCTGCCCGCCGACGCAAACAACGCAGTGCAGGCTGCCGCCGCTTACGTGAAGGCGCATCCGGACGCGAAGATCGCGCTTTCCGGCTTCACGGATGCAACCGGCGGGGCCGACCTGAACGCGGACCTCGCCAAGAAGCGCGCGCAAGCCGTTCGCGACGCGCTGAAGGCGGCCGGTGTCTCGGACGAACGCATCGTGTTGAAGAAGCCCGAGTCGGTCACGGGCGGCACGGATGCGAAAGAAGCACGCCGCGTAGAAATCAGTCCGGCTGCTTGACATGCTTCGCGTGCGCTTCTCCTTCGCTCAAAGGCAACGGAGAAGCACGCGGGCGACGCCAAGTGCCTCGAGTATTCGCTTTAGGAGATGATTGTCATGTCTAGCATCGGACACGATGTAGTCGCGGGTCACGACCACGCGCACGACGACCATGCGCACGAAACGCCGCATGGTTGGCGCCGGTGGCTTTTCGCCACCAACCACAAGGACATCGGTACCTTGTACCTGCTGTTCTCGTTCATCATGTTCCTCTCCGGGGGCGTGATGGCGCTCGGCATTCGCGCTGAACTGTTCGAACCGGGCCTGCAGATCATGCGCCCCGAGTTCTTCAATCAGCTGACCACCATGCACGGCCTCATCATGGTGTTCGGCGCGATCATGCCGGCGTTCGTCGGCTTCGCGAACTGGATGGTGCCGCTGCAGATCGGCGCATCGGACATGGCGTTCGCGCGCATGAACAACTTCAGCTTCTGGCTGCTGCCGGTCGCGGCCGTGCTGCTCGTCGGCTCGTTCTTCGTGCCGGGCGGCGCAACCGCCGCGGGCTGGACGCTGTACGCGCCGCTCTCGACGCAGATGGGCCCCGGCATGGACTTCGCGATTTTCGCGGTCCACATCATGGGCGCGTCGTCGATCATGGGCGGCATCAACATCGTCGTGACGATCCTGAACATGCGCGCGCCGGGCATGACGCTCATGAAGATGCCGATGTTCGCGTGGACGTGGCTCATCACCGCGTATCTGCTGATCGCCGTGATGCCGGTTCTGGCAGGCGCCATCACGATGGTGCTGTTCGACCGTCACTTCGGCACGTCGTTCTTCAACGCGGCGGGCGGCGGCGATCCGGTCATGTACCAGCACATCTTCTGGTTCTTCGGCCACCCCGAGGTGTACATCATGATCTTGCCGGCGTTCGGGATCGTGTCGCAGGTGATCCCGGCGTTCTCGCGCAAGCCGCTCTTCGGCTATAGCTCGATGGTGTACGCCACCGCGTCGATCGCGATTCTGTCGTTCATGGTGTGGGCGCACCACATGTTCGCCACCGGCATGCCGGTGACGGGCCAGCTGTTCTTCATGTACGCGACGATGCTGATCGCCGTGCCGACGGGCGTGAAGGTGTTCAACTGGGTCGCGACGATGTGGCGCGGCGCGCTGACCTTCGAAACGCCGATGCTCTTCGCGATCGGCTTCCTGTTCGTGTTCACGATGGGCGGCTTCACGGGCCTGATCCTTTCGATGGCCCCGCTCGACATCCAGATGCACGGCACGTATTACGTGGTCGCGCACTTCCACTACGTGCTGGTGGCCGGTTCGCTCTTCGCGCTGTTCGCGGGCTGGTACTACTGGTCGCCGAAGTGGACCGGCTGGATGTACAACGAAACGCGCGGGAAGATCCACTTCTGGACGTCGATGATCTTCTTCAACATCACGTTCTTCCCGATGCACTTCCTGGGTCTCGCGGGCATGCCGCGCCGCTATGCGGACTACCCGGCGCAGTTCACGGACTTCAACCAGATCGCGACCATCGGCGCGTTCGGTTTCGGTCTCGCGCAGGTGTACTTCCTGTTCGCGGTCGCACTGCCGACGTATCGCGGCGGCGGCGAGCATGAAAAGGCCAGCGACAAGCCGTGGGATGGCGCGGAAGGACTCGAATGGACCGTGCCGAGCCCGGCGCCGTTCCATACGTTCGAGAACCCGCCGACCGTCGAATAAGTCGTCTCTCCGTTCTGTGAGGCTTCCTCGCGAAGCCTCATAGACTCCCGAGCAAGAAACGCATGGCCCCGAATCCACAAGAAAGACGCTCCCGCGAAGACATCCGCGCGGGCAACAAGCGGCTCGGCCTCATCATGGTGCTGATCGCCGCCGTCTTTTTTCTGGGTATCGTCGTCAGGCAATACCTGTTGTCGCGAGGCTAACGTGTCCACTCAGCATGAAGAGTCACAAATCGACCGCTCGTTCAACCGGTCGATGCTGCTCAAGTTGTTCGTCGTCGCGGCGATGATGTTCGGCTTCGGCTTCGCGCTCGTGCCGATGTACCGCGCGATCTGCCAGATCACGGGCATCAACAATCTCGTGCAGCGCGATGTCGGCGCGCGCGAGGCGAAGAACACGCAGGTCGACGCGAGCCGCACCGTGTCCATCGAATTCGATGCGAATGCGCGCGGGCCGCTGCAGTTCAAGCCGGAGCAGTCGAATCTCGACATCCACCCCGGCGAAGTGATGACGGTGATGTATCAGGTGACGAACGAGCAGGGGCGCACGGTGAAGGCGCAGGCCATTCCGAGCTACGCGCCGAAGCAGGCCACCGAGTTTTTCAAGAAGATCGAATGCTTTTGTTTCACCCAGCAGACGCTCGCGCCGAACGAAACGAAGCGCATGCCGGTGGTGTTCGTCGTCGATCCGAAGCTGCCGAAGGACGTGAAGACGATCACGCTGTCGTACACGTTTTTCGAGCTCGACGCGCCGAAAATGGCCGCCAAGGGAACGTGAACATCATGAACGGACAGACGCAGAAGAGCGGCGGGTTCGTGAAGCTGGTGAAGGCCGTGTTCTGGTCGTTCTTCGGCGTGCGGCGGCGGGCCGATCTGGAAAACGACGCCGCGCAGCTGAATCCGCTGCATCTGATCGCGGCTGGCGTGATTGGTGCTGCGCTTTTCATCGTCGTGCTGCTGGTGATCGTGCGCGCGGTGGTTCGGTAAGCACGACGCGAAACGACACGAAAAGCGCTCGCGCCGAACGGCGCTGCGGCAAAATAATTCAAGCAACTGGATCGAAGTGGAGAATCAACGATGAGCGGTCAAAACGAGAGCCCGTACTATTTCGTGCCGCATCCGTCACGGCATCCGATCATGGCTGCGTGCGGCTTGCTGGTAATGCTGTCGTCGCTGGCGGCGTGGGTCAACGGGCATTCCTTGGCGCCGTTCGGCACGTTCCTCGGCCTGCTGTTTCTGCTGTTCGTGCTGTGGCACTGGTTCGGCGACGCGATCTCCGAATCCGAAGGCGGCATGTACGGCAAGCGCGTGGATGTGTCGTACCGCTGGAGCATGAGCTGGTTCATCTTCTCCGAAGTCATGTTCTTCGGCGCGTTCTTCGGCGCGCTTTTCTATGCGCGCGCCATCGCGCTGCACGAGCTCGGCAGTCTCGACTACAAGCTGATATGGCCGGACTTCGCGGCTGTGTGGCCGAACAACGGTCCCGCCGCGCTGGTCCCGCATTTCCGCGCGATGGTGCCGTGGCCTCTGCCGACCATCAACACGGCGCTGCTGCTTTCCTCGGGCGCGACGCTGACGGTCGCGCACCACGCGCTGCGTGAAGATCATCGCAAGAAGGCGATCGGCTGGCTCGCCGCGACCGTGCTGCTCGGCGTGATCTTCCTGTTCTGCCAGGGCTACGAATACTTCCACGCGTACAACGAACTGAACCTGACGCTCGCATCCGGCGTGTACGGCTCGACGTTCTTCCTGCTCACGGGCTTCCACGGCTTTCACGTGTTCCTGGGCGGCACGATGCTCGCCGTGGTGATGGTCCGGCTGATTCGCGGACACTTCACGGCGGAGCATCACTTCGCGTTCGAAGGCGCCGCGTGGTACTGGCACTTCGTGGACGTCGTGTGGCTCGGGTTGTACGTCGTCGTCTACTGGCTGTAACTGCGTCTTCGCGGGCTTCAGGCCCGCAGCGCAAGCACGCCGCCCTGACGTTCGAGGGCGGCGTTTTGTTTTGTTTCGCGACGTCGCTGCGACGTCGCCGCGACAATACGCCTCGTTCTTGCGAACCTTCGCGGCGGGTTATCGTCCGAGGGGAATGCCCGTCGACTGAATCCAGCCCATCCAGTGCGCGAACAGGATGAAGAGGAACAGCGAAATGGACAGCCCGACGCGCATGGCGAGCGACCACACCATCCGCTTGGTCTTGCCGCGGTCGGTCATCATGAAGTACAGCGCCGAGCCGAGGCTGCCGAGAATGAGGATGAAAGCGATGGCGACGATAATGTGCATAAACCAGCCGGCAAAGTTGCTCAACTTGCCCGGATAACGCATCGAGCAGTATGGAAACGAGTCATCTCATTATCTCACTCGACGGATCGCGCCGCGCGGCGGCGCACGCCTTCGCGCGGCGGCTGCGGTCATGAAGATCCGCTTCTGGCCCACGCTGGTCATCTTGATCGTCGTTGCGGTGACGGTGCGCCTCGGATTCTGGCAGCGCGACCGCGCGCATCAGAAGGAGGCGCTCAACGCGCGCATCACGGCCTTCGCGAATGCGCCGGCAACGCGCGTGGGCGTCGAACCGATGCCGCTGCAATCCGTCGAATTCCACCGGGTGCAGGCGCGCGGCGAGTTCATGCCGGAGCGCGTCGTCTATCTCGATAATCGTCCGTATAACGACCAGCCGGGCTTTTATGTCGTGATGCCGCTTAAACTCGAGGGCGGCGGCTACGTGCTCGTCAATCGCGGATGGCTGCCGCGCAATCTGGCTGATCGCACGGGCATCGAGCCGTACGAGACGCCGAAGGGCGCCGTCGAGGTCGAAGGCATTGCCCGCGCCAATCCGTCGCAGGCGTTCGAACTGGGAACGGGCGGATCGGCCGGGCATCAGCAGATTCGCCAGAATCTCAGCATTCCCGCCTATGCCGCCGAAACCGGGCTCGCGTTTCAGCCGTTCGTGATCCAGCAGACGAACGACACGCACGACCGGCTCGTGCGCGACTGGCCCGCGCCGACGATGGGCGTGGAGCGCAATTACGGCTACATGCTCCAGTGGTGGGGCATGGCCGCCGCCGCCGTGGGCTTCGGGCTGTACGCCGCCCGCCGCGCCGCGAAGAAAGACGACACGCCTCTCGTAGACGACCGCGACGACGAAGCCGCCGACCACGCGTGACCCAACTCTCACCGAATTCTTGATGCCATCTCAACGTCCCACGACTGCCGACAAGCCCCGCACGCCCCCGAAAGGATCGTGGAGCAGCGGGCGCTGGATGCTCGTGCTGCTCGCGCTCGTCTGCGCGGCGCCCGTCATCGCTTCGTATCTGATGTACTACGTGTTCAAGCCGGCGGGCGGCACGTCGAGCTACGGCGCGCTGATTGAACCGCAACGGCCCATTCCGGCGCAACTCGTCGTGACGGACGAGAAAGGGCAGGCCATGCCGCTCAAGTCACTCGAAGGCAAGTGGCTGATGATCACCGTCAACGGCAGCGCTTGCGACGAGCAATGCGTCACGCGCCTTTACTACATGCGGCAGGTTCGCGTTCTGCAATCGGCGGAACGCGACCGCGTGGTCAACGTCTGGCTGCGCACGGATGACAAGCCTGTGGCCGACGTCATCAAGACGGCGTATCCGCAGCCGGACACGCGCATGCTGATCGCCGATCCGCGCGCGGTCGCCGACTGGCTGCCGGTCGCCGACGGCGGCAGCATCACGGATCACATCTATCTGGTGGACCCGAACGGCAATCTGATGATGCGCTTCCCGAAGAATCCCGATCCCAAGAAGATCAACGCGGATCTGGCGAAGCTGCTGAAGTGGTCGCGGATCGGCTAAAACGCGGGTTGAAGGTGAAACATGAGTTATGTATTGCAATTGGGGATGATCGGCTTGTGCATTGCGCTGCTGCCGCTGTCCTTCGTCTGGGTGAAAGCCGATGACAACAAGTTCCGCAAGCTCGTCTGGCTGACCACGTTTCTGACGCTCGATCTGATCATGTTCGGCGGCTTCACGCGCCTGACCGATTCCGGCCTCGGCTGCCCGGACTGGCCGGGCTGCTACGGCACGTCGTCGCCGTTCATCGCGCACGCGCAAATCGCCGCCGCGTATCAGGCGATGCCCACCGGCCCGGTCAGCATGGTCAAGGCTTGGATCGAGATGCTGCACCGCTACTTTGCGATGGCAATCGGCGTGCTGATCATCGCGCAGGTCATCATCGCGTGGACGGCGCGCATCAAGCGTCGTCCGCTGCACGTGTCGCCGTGGTGGCCCACCGGCATCCTGCTGCTGATCTGCCTGCAAGGCGCGTTCGGCGCGTGGACCGTCACGTTGAAGCTGCAACCGGTCATCGTCACGACGCATTTGCTGCTCGGACTCGCGCTGCTCGGCGCGCTCGGCTGGCTCGCGGCGCGCCAGACGCCGATTCCGTCGCTCGATCCCGCCGCCGCGCGCTGGATGCCCGCCGCGCTGTTCGGGCTCGCGTTGCTCGTGGTGCAAATCGCGCTCGGCGGCTGGGTGAGCACGAACTATGCTGTACTGGCCTGCACGGACTTCCCGCTTTGCAACGGCCAATGGATTCCGCCGATGAACTTCGAACACGGCTTTCACCTGTGGCGCGCACTCGGCATGACGGGCGACGGCGACGTGATCTCGCAGGACGCGCTCGTCGCGATCCACTGGACGCATCGCACGTTCGCGGTGGTCGTCGTGCTGTATCTGCTGTGGCTGGCCGCGAGATTGCGCCGCTTCGAATCGCTGCGCAAGCCGGCGAACGGCGTGCTGGCGGTCATCGTCATTCAGTTTCTGACCGGCATGTCGAACATCGTGCTGCAATGGCCGCTGCCGATCGCCGTCGCCCATAACGGCGGGGCCGCGATCCTGCTGCTCCTGCTCGTCATGCTAAACTTTCGAATCTCTTCCAGCCGTCCCGGCCGCGCCGCGCTCCCCGCACGCGACGTCGTTTCAGCGTGATGGCGCCTTCCCATGGATAGCACGACACTCAATTCCCCTCTCGGCAGCCGCGTCTCGCAATACATTGCGCTGACGAAGCCGCGCGTCACGCAGCTCGCCGTCTTCTGCGCCGTCATCGGCATGTTTCTGTCGACGCCCGGCATGGTTCCGTGGACCAAGCTGCTCGGCGGCGCCATCGGCATCTGGCTGCTGGCGGGCGCGGCGTTCGCCATCAATTGCCTCGTCGAGCAGAAAGTGGATGCGAAGATGCGCCGCACCGCATGGCGGCCGTCCGCGCGTGGGCAAATCACGAGCGCGCAGATTCTGACGTTCTCGGCCGTGCTCGGCGGCATCGGCATGTGGACGCTCTACCGCTTCACCAACCCGCTGACGATGTGGCTCACGCTCGCGACTTTCGTCGGCTACGCGGTCATCTACACGCTCCTGCTCAAGCCATACACGCCGCAGAACATCGTGATCGGCGGCGCTTCGGGCGCGATGCCGCCCGCGCTCGGCTGGGCGGCGGTCACGGGCGCGGTGCCCGGCGACGCGTGGATTCTCGTGCTCATCATTTTTGTCTGGACGCCGCCGCATTTCTGGGCGCTTGCGCTTTATCGCCGCAAAGACTACGAGAACGCCGGCCTGCCGATGCTGCCCGTCACGCATGGCGAAAAGTACACGCTGCTGAACATTTTTCTGTACACCATCGTGCTATTCGCGGTCACGCTGATGCCGTTCATCTCCGGCATGAGCGGCGTGGTGTATCTGGCGAGCGCGGTCGGACTCGGCGCGCTGTTCTTGGGCTACACGTGGAAGCTATACCGCGATTACTCGGACGCCCTCGCGCGCAAGACTTTCCGCTATTCCATCGTGTATTTGTCGCTGCTCTTCGGCGCGCTGCTCGTCGACCACTACGTTCGCACGGTGATCGGCGCATGAGGCAGATCGTTTGTCGGCTGTTGGCGCTGTTGGTCTGCGCGGTGGCGCTGTGCGCGTGCGATAAGGCGCCCGACTTCAAGAACCTCGACATTACCGGCAACAAGCAATTCGGCAGCGACTTTTCGTTGCCCGATACGACCGGAAAGACGCGCACGCTCGCTGACTTCAAAGGCAAGGCGGTCGTGCTGTTCTTCGGCTACACGCATTGCCCGGACGTCTGCCCGACGACGCTCGCGGAGCTGTCGCAAGCCATGCAGCAGCTCGGCGACAAGGCGAAGGACGTGCAAGTGCTGATGGTCACCGTCGATCCCGCGCGCGATACGCCGAACCTGCTCGGCCAGTACGTGACCGCGTTCAATCCGAGCTACATCGGTTTGCGGCCGGCCAATGACGCTGAGTTGCAGAAAGTCGCGAAGGACTTCCGCGTCTACTACGCGAGGGCCGCAGGCAAGACGCCCGGCGACTACACGATGGATCACACCGCCGCGAGTTACGTGTTCGACAAGGACGGCAAGCTGCGGCTTTTCGCCCGCGACGGACAAGGCGTCGAACCGTGGGTCCACGATCTGAAGTTGCTGATCGACTGATCGGCGGGTTTAGAAAGCGGCCTGCGTGCCGCTTTTGCGCTACGGCTTCGACGGCTGCGGCAGTCTCCATCCCGGCGCCAGACGCGTCGCCTTGAATTCCATGATCTCGTAATGCGCGAGTTGCTGCCGGGCGAACGGATCTTCCGCGATGATCTCGTCGAGCCACGCCCGGTCGATGCCCGACGCGATGATCACGCCGCCGTCGCGCGGAACCTTCGGCCCCGCCATCACGAATACGCCCGCCGCGAAGTAGCGTTCGAGAAACAGACGGTGTTCTTCGAGCGCATCGTCGATTTCGGCGAGCGCGCCGGTGTATCGCAGGTTGATCACGTACATGTTCATCGCCGTCCGAGTGGGTCCCAGGCCCGATTCTAAGCGGACAGCGCGCCGGATATTCACATGAGCAAACTGTATTTCCGCTCGCACCAACGCTGTGCGAACATTCGGCACGCCGGCCCGACGCTCGCGCCGGAGCCGGCACCGAGTTATCCCGCAGTCACTTGCTTTTGAAACAGGAAGACCATGCAGCGCAGAAATATGCTCAAAGCCCTGGCGGCCGTCGTGGCGTCGGCCGCGTTCGTTACCAGCTTTTCGGCACACGCCGACGACAAGGTCATCAAGGTCGGCACCATCAGCGGCCCTGACGCTCAAATTTGGCAAGTCGTGCAGAAGGTCGCGAAGCGCGAGGGCCTCAACGTGAAGGTGGTCGAGTTCAACGACTACGTGCAGCCGAACGCCGCGCTCGACGCCGGCGATCTCGATGCGAACAGCTTCCAGCATCAGCCGTATCTGGACAGCCAGATCAAGCAGCGCGGCTACAAGATCGCGAGCGCGGGACTCACGTACATCTCGCCGCTCGGCGTGTACTCGAAGAAGCTGAAGTCGCTGAAGGACTTGCCGCAAGGCGCGAAGGTCGCGGTGCCGAACGACCCGTCGAACGAGAATCGCGCGCTGTTGCTTCTGCAAACGCAAGGCGTCATCAAGCTGAAGGCGGGCGCGGGCGCGAACGGCAACAACGCGACGGCACTAGACATCGCGGAGAATCCGAAGAAGATCAAGCTCGTCGAACTCGATGCCGCGCAATTGCCGCGCACGCTCGCCGATGTCGACGCCGCCGCCATCAACACGAACTTCGCGCTGGCTGCGGGCCTGCAGCCGACGAAAGATGCGATCGCGCTGGAAGACGTGCATAGCCCGTACGCGAACCTGATCGCGGTGCGCACGAAGGACAAGGATCAGCCGTGGGTGAAGAAGCTGGTTGCCGCGTATCAGTCCGACGACGTGCGCCAGTTCCTGAAGAGCGAGTTCAAAGGCTCGGTCGTGCCTTCGTTCTGAGCGACGGCAAACTGAAGTGCGAAGACGGCGTCTCTTGGACGCCGTTTTCATTTGCGAGGTTTAGTCGGCGTAAATGCGCCGCAACTCGCGCTCCCAGACGAGGCTTGCGTCCACGCCCTGCTGCGCCTTGAATCCGGTGCGCATGAAAAGCCCGCACAGATCTTCGCGCGCTTGATCGAGCCGGCACACGACGCTTTCGTAGCCCGCGCCCTGAGCGAAGTTCGTACACGCGGCGACCAGTTGTTCGCCGAGCCCCCGACGGCGCGCGCCCGGTTCCACGAACAACAACTCGATGCACGCCTGGCCGTCCGAAGCGGCGGTCAGCAACGCGGCGCCGACGCGCGCGTCGCCTTCCTGTTCCGCGACCCAGCACGCGATGCGCGGCGTGTTCGTCTGCATGGCGCCGAGAAAGCGCGACACGACCTTTGCCGCGTGAGCCTCGTAGGCGAGACTCGCGCGGTCGGAAACGTCGAGGTGCGCGTGACGTTCGATCATCCAGCCGAAGTCGCCGCAGCGGGGGCTGCGCAAGCGCGTGGGCGCTGCGTGCGAAGCCGGCGACAAGAGTCGCTCGATGTCCGCCATCGCCAGCGACAACTGTTCGATCTCCCCCGGCGCGAGCGAATTCAACAGCGACGCCGTTTCCGAGGAGACGTGCAGATCGAGTTCGTCCACCTTGGCTTTCGCTTCGGGCGTCATGGTCAGAAGATGCGCGCGGGCGTCGGCTTCGTTCTTCCGGCGCACAACGAGACCCAGCTTCTGGAAGTTGGTGATGAGACGGCTGAGATATCCGGTATCCAGCCCGAGGTTGCGCGCAAGATCCGCTGCCGTGTGCGCCCGTTCGTGCGCAAGCTCGTGAAGAATGCGCACTTCCGTCAACGAAAAATGACTCTTATGTAGCCGCTCGTGAAAAGCGCCTGCGTGACGCGCGTAAAACCGGTTGAAGCGCCGCACGGCCTCGACAGCCCGACTCCGATCAAAACATCCCATTGTGCGTTTGCTCTCTCAAAAATTTGTGTTTCTATTTGAATTAGTTGCGATTCCGAACTAATGGACGCATTGTGCCAAAGAAAGCACGCTCGTGCGAATACGAAAATGCCCGAATTTATGGACCCGTTCGGCAGTGGACGGCGACTGGTTCCATTGACCTCGGTATCCGGGTAAGTCCCGATAGCGGCCCTGTTGCGAAACCACCGTCTAAACAAGTTGTAAGTTATTGATTAGAGACGGCATTTGACTTCCGTCACAAGCCGTTCGACACGCGTTGACTGGTATTATGTTGGTTATATAATGGGCTCCACTTAAAGCCGCGTGAGGCTCTTTCATGAGAGGAAGTTGGAAGGATCTCACTCCGGATGAACGCAGCGATACGCCGCTTTATCTCCAGCTTGCGTCGCGCCTGGCTTCAGCCATTCACGCGGGCACGTGGTCGGCGGGAGAGGCGCTGCCCTCGGAGCGCACGTTGTCGGAGGGCGTCGGCGTATCGCGTATCACGGCGCGCAAGGCAATCGCGTTGCTCGTCGAGCAAGGGCTGATCAAGCGGGTGCGCGGCGCGGGTAACTTCATTACGCCACGCGTGGAAGATCCGTTGTCCAGATTAACCGGCTTCACGCGCAAGATGGAGCAGCGCGGCTTTCGGCCCGATTCGGTGTGGCTCGGCCGCGGACTGAGGCCCGCGAATCGCGACGAGACCGTGCATCTGGGTTTGTCGCCCGGCGCGGTCGTCGCGAGTCTCGGGAGATTGCGGCGGGCGGACGGCATCGTGATGGCGGTCGAGCATTCCACGCTGCCGGCATGGCTGGTGCCGGACCCGTTGCTGATCGGCGCGTCGCTGTACCGGTATCTGGAGGAGCGCGGTCAGGCAGTGGTGCGCGCGTTGCAGCATTTTCGCGCGGTGAACGCGGGCGCCGAAGTCGCCCGGCTGATGGACGTGGCGCCCGGCGCCGCGCTGCTCGTGATCACGCGCATCGGTTATTCGGCGCAACGGCGGGCGATCGAACTAACGGACACCTATTGCCGCGACGACTACTACGACTTCGTCGCGGAGCTGCATCGATGAACGCGGGTGCAGCTCGGCCGGCGTCATCAGGCATTGAAAGAAGAGAGCAAGAAAGAGAACGAGAGGACCAAAAGAAGCCGTTCGCCGGCCGCGCACCGAAGCATCCGCGCGGACCAGCGTGCTCGCAGCACGGCGCGAACCGCACCTGAACCTCCTACGCATTGCGTACTTCCAGAGAACTTCATGCTGAAAGGGAACATACTGACGAACGACGGCTGGATTCACGGCACCGTGCGTTTCGAGAACGGCCGCGTGACGGCGCTCGAAGGCCATATAGCCGATCCTACGTCGAATGACGCGCCGTACATCCTGCCGGGCTTCATCGACCTGCACGTGCACGGCGGCGGCGGCCGCGACATCATGGAAGGCGGCGACGCGGCCGATACCGTCGCGCGCCAGCACGCACAACACGGCACGACGAGCCTGCTCGCCACGACGATGACCGCGCCGCGCGACGAACTGATGCAGGTCGTCGCCGGTCTCGGCGAACAAGCGAAGCGCCGCGCGCCGAGCGGCGCGCGCGTGCTCGGCGTGCATCTCGAAGGGCCGTACATCAATCCGGGCAAGCTCGGCGCGCAGCCGGACGCCGCCGCGGTCGCCGTGCGCGACGAAGTGCTCAAGTACCTCGACCTCGCGCCCATTCGCGTCGTGACCATCGCGCCGGAGATCTCGGGTCACCTCGAAATCATCGCCGACATGGCGGCGCGCGGCGTGCGCGTGCAGCTCGGTCATTCGCTCGGCACCTACGACGACGCAGTGAATGCGCTGAAGCACGGCGCGCGCGGCTTCACGCATCTCTTCAACGCGATGTCGCCGCTGCATCATCGCGATCCCGGCATGGTCGGCGCGGCGCTCGCGCATGCGGAGTACGCCGAACTGATTCCGGACCTGCTGCACGTTCACCCCGGCGCGATCCGCGCCGCGATGCGCGCCATTCCGCGACTCTACGTCGTGACCGACAGCACGTCGGCGGCGGGCATGCCGGACGGCGAATACCGCCTCGGCAGCCAGCACGTCACCAAGTGCATGGGCGGCGTGCGTCTCGCGGACGGCACGCTCGCAGGCAGCACGCTGACCATGGATCAGGCGCTGCGCAATCTCGTTTCGCTGGGCATTCCGCTCGCGGACGTTTCGAATCGCTTGTCGCGCTATCCCGCCGACTATCTCGGGCTCGAAGACCGCGGCCGCATCGCGCGCGGCGCATGGGCCGACATGGTCGTGCTCGACCGGGACTTCGCGCTGACCGCCACTTATGTCGAAGGAGAATCGATTGTCGAACATGCTCACTGAGGCGCTGGAGTCCGCGGATGTCGTCGCGGCCCAACTCGCCGATACCTCGCGCATCGAGGCGCTCGCCGTGAAGCTCGCGGAGCAGCCGCGTCATGTCGCGTTGACCGTCGCTCGCGGCAGCTCGGACCATGCCGCCAGTTATTTCGCCAGCCTGACGATGAGCCGCATCGGCGTGCCGGTCGCGTCGCTGCCCATGTCCGTCGCCACGTTGCAGCAAGCGCCGCTGCGCGTGTCCGGCCAGCTTGCGGTGGCGTTCTCGCAGTCGGGCAAGAGCCCGGATCTCGTCGGCACCATGCAGGCGCTGCGCGAAGCCGGTGCGTTCACGGTCGCGGCTGTCAACGTCGCGGGCTCGCCGCTCGAGCACGCCTGCGAATACTATCTGCCGCTCTTAGCCGGACCGGAGCTTTCGGTTGCCGCGACGAAGAGCTATATCGCGATGCTGTCGCTCTCGGCCATCGTGATCGCGCACGTTCAGCGCGACGCCGAACTGCTGAACGCGCTGAAGTCGCTGCCCGATGCGCTGCGCGCGGCGGGCAAGCTCGACTGGACGCGCGCCGTGGATGAACTGAAGGGCGTCGACCGCATGATCGTCGTCGGGCGCGGCCTCGGGCTCGCCATTGCGCAGGAAGCGGCGCTCAAGCTGAAGGAAACCTCCGGCATTCAGGCCGAAGCGTTTTCAAGCGCGGAAGTGCGTCACGGTCCGATGGAAATCATCGATCGCGACTATCCGCTGCTCGTGTTCGCGCCGCGCGGGCCGGAGCAGGCGGGTCTCATCCAGTTGGCCGCGGACATGCGCGCGCGGGGCGCACGCGTGCTGCTCGCAGCACCCGACGACGTGCCCGGCGCCGAGTTGCCGCTCGTCGCCACCGACCACCCGGCGCTCGATCCGATCGCCGCGATCCTTTCGTTCTACGTGATGGCCGCGGGTCTTGCCGCCGCGCGCGGGCGCAACCCCGACGCGCCGCGCCACCTGAACAAGGTCACTGAAACCCATTGAGTGAGATAGACGATGCGCCGTGCCGAGGAGTCCGTGTTGAACCATTCCACCGATAACCCGAGCGATATCGTTCTGCTCGCTCCGTTTACCGGTCCCGTCGTGCCGCTCGCCGACGTGCCCGACCCCGTGTTCGCCGAGGGGATGTTCGGCGACGGCATCGGCATCGATCCGCTCGATAACGTGCTTCTCGCGCCGTGCGACGGCACGGTGACGCATCTCGCGCGCACGCATCACGCCGTCACGCTGCGCACGGCAGCGGGCGCGGAGATTCTCGTGCATATCGGCATCGACACGGTCGAGCTGGGCGGCGAGGGCTTCGCGCCGATGGTTGAGCAAGGCGCGTCCGTGCGCGCCGGTCAGCCGCTCATCGAGTTCAACGCCGATTTCGTCGCGCAGCACGCGCCGAGTCTCGTCTCGGTGATCGCAATCGCCAACGGCGACGCGTTCGAAGTCGCAGAGCGCGCCGGCCGTGGCGTGCTGAAGGCGGGCGCGCGCATGCTCGTGCTGCGCGCGAAGGACGGCGCGGCGGCGCACGTGGCGCGTTCGTCGTCCAACGTGATGACGGAAGCCCGGCGCACCGTCACGCTGGCCCACGCGGGCGGCTTGCACGCGCGGCCGGCGGCGCGGGCGCGTGAAGCGGCACGCGGTCTGGACGCAAAGGTCGAAGTGCGCTTCGAAGGCCGCAAGGCGCCGGTCGAAAGCGTGGTCGGCCTGCTCGGGCTGGGCGCGGGCGAGGGCGCGACCATCGAACTCGTCGGCATGGGCGCGCAGGCGCAGGAAGCGGTGGATGCAGTCGCCACCGAACTGCTGCGCGCGGCGCAAGGCGAAGTCGAAGAGACGCCCGCGCGTGAAAAGTCGCCCGCGCCGGTCGCGGCGGTTCGCGGGTCCGCCGAGCCGCTGCCGCCGAATACGCTTGCGGGCGTGTGCGCGGCGCCGGGCATCGCGGTCGGCAAGCTGGTGCGCTGGGACGATCAGGAAATCGTGCCGCCCGAGCAGGCGAGCGGTCCGTCGGCGGCGGAGAGCCGCGCGCTGGATAAGGCCATCGCGCAGGTCGATGCCGACCTCGAAGTCACCGTGCGCACCGCGTCGCAGCGCGGCGCGGTCGGCGAAGCGGGCATTTTCGCGGTGCATCGCGTGCTGTTGGAAGACCCGACGCTCGTCGATGCCGCCCGCGATCTGATCAGCCTCGGCAAGAGCGCGGGCTTCGCGTGGCGCGAGGCGATCCGCGCGCAGATCGCGCTGCTGAATAACGTGAACGACGCGCTGCTCGCTGAGCGCGCCGCCGACCTGCGCGACATCGAAAAGCGCGTGCTGCGGGCGCTCGGTCTCACGAATACGGCGGCGCGCGCGCTGCCGGACGAGGCCGTGCTCGCGGCTGTCGAATTCACGCCGTCGGATCTGGCGTCGATCGACCGCACGCGCGTCACGGCGCTCGTGATGTCGCGCGGCGGCGCGACCTCGCACGCGGCGATCATCGCGCGGCAGATCGGCATACCGGCGCTGGTCGCCATCGGCGATGCGCTGCACGGGATCTCCGAAGACGCGCAAGTGGTCGTGGATGCGTCGGCGGGCCGCCTCGAATACGCGCCGAGCGCGCTGGACGTCGAACGGGCGCGGCACGAGCGCGAGCGTCTTGCGGGCGTGCGCGAGGCCAACCGCAAGATGTCGCAGCAAGCGGCAGCGACGCGCGACGGCCGTCATGTCGAAATCGCGGCGAACATCGCCACGCTCGACGACGCCAAGGCCGCCGTCGAAAACGGCGCGGACGCTGTGGGCCTGTTGCGCACCGAACTGCTGTTCATCCATCGCCAGGCTGCGCCGACGGTCGCGGAACACGCGTCGAGCTATCAGGAAATCGTCGATGCATTGGCCGGCCGCAGCGCGATCATCCGCACGCTGGATGTCGGCGCCGACAAGGAAGTGGACTATCTGACGCTGCCGCCCGAAGAGAATCCGGCGCTCGGCTTGCGCGGCATCCGGCTCGCGCAAGTGCGCCCCGATCTGCTCGACGACCAGTTGCGCGGCCTACTCGCCGTCAAGCCGGCGGGCGCGGTGCGCATTCTCCTGCCGATGGTCACCGATGCCGGCGAACTGCAGCGCCTGCGTGCGCGCATCGACGAACTGGCGCGCGAAGCCGGGCGCACGGAGCCGGTGGAAGTGGGCGTGATGATCGAGGTGCCCTCGGCGGCGATGCTGGCCGATCAACTCGCGAAATACGCGGATTTCTTCTCGATCGGCACGAACGACCTCACGCAATACACGCTCGCGATGGACCGCTGCCAGCCCGATCTCGCCGCGCAGTCCGACGGTCTGCATCCGGCCGTGCTGCGGCTCATCAGGACGACGGTGCAGGGCGCGGAAAAGCACGGCAAATGGATCGGCGTGTGCGGCGCGCTCGGCGGCGATCCGCTCGCGGTGCCGCTGCTCGTGGGCCTGGGCGTGACGGAACTGTCGGTCGATCCGTCCGCGGTGCCGGGCATCAAGGCCCGCGTGCGCGATCTCGATTACCAGCTTTGCCGTCAGCGCGCGGAAGACGTGCTCGCGCTCGAATCGGCGCAGGCAGTAAGAGCGGCCAGCCGCGAAATCTGGCCGCAGGACTAAACGCTTGATGCTTCTTTCCTAGCCACAACCCGAGCAGCAACGACAAGACCTATATCTTTTGGAGAACCCCCGATGGACGCTAACCCGTTTGCAAAGATGCAGCGCCTAGGCCGCGCCCTGATGCTGCCGATTGCCGTTTTACCGGTGGCCGGCCTGCTTTTGCGTCTAGGCCAGCCCGATGTCTTCAACATCAAGATGATCGCCGACGCGGGCGACGCCATCTTCTCGAATCTGCCGCTTCTGTTTGCAATCGGCGTGGCGGTGGGCTTCGCGAAGGACAACAACGGCACGGCGGGTCTCGCCGGCGCGATCGGCTATCTGATCGAAACGGCCGTGATGAAGGACATCAACGACAAGCTCAACATGGGCGTGCTGTCGGGGATCATCGCGGGTATGCTCGCGGGGTACATGTACAACCGCTTCAAGGACATCAAGCTGCCCGAATATCTGGCGTTCTTCGGCGGCAAGCGGTTCGTGCCGATCGTGACAGGCGTCACGTGTCTGTTCATCGGCATCGTGCTGGGCTTCGTCTGGCAGCCGGTGCAGTCCGGCATCGACACGGCCGGCAACTGGCTGACGACGGCCGGCGCGCTCGGCACGTTCGTGTTCGGCGTGCTGAACCGCATTCTGCTCGCGACGGGTCTGCATCACATCATCAACTCGCTCGCGTGGTTCGTGTTCGGGTCGTTCACGCCGCCCGGCGGCGGCGCGGTGGTGCACGGCGACCTGCATCGCTTCTTCGCGGGCGACCAAACGGCGGGCGGCTTCATGACCGGCTTCTTCCCGATCATGATGTTCGGCTTGCCGGCGGCGTGTCTCGCGATGTTTCACGAAGCACCGAAGGAGCGCCGCGCGGTCGTCGGCGGCCTGCTGTTCTCGATGGCGCTGACCGCGTTCCTGACGGGCGTGACCGAGCCGATCGAATACAGCTTCATGTTCCTCGCGCCGGTGCTCTACGGCATCCACGCGGTGCTGACGGGCCTGTCGCTCGCCATTTGCTCGGCGCTCGGCATCCACCTCGGCTTCACGTTCTCGGCGGGCGCGATCGACTACGTGCTGAACTACGGCCTGTCGCAGCGCGGCTGGCTCGCGATTCCGATCGGCCTCGTGTACGGCATCGTGTATTACGGCCTGTTCCGCTTCTTCATCCGCAAGTTCAACATGGCGACGCCGGGCCGCGAGCCGGCCACGACGGACGCGCAAACCGATGCCACGCCGGTCGGCGGCTATGTGCCGGGCGACGTCGCGCCGGCCGCAGCGAGCACGCGCGCCACGAAGTACATCGCGGCGCTGGGCGGCGCATCGAACCTGACGCTCGTCGATGCCTGCACGACGCGCCTGCGTCTGTCGGTAGTGGATACGGACGCTGTGTCGGAACCGCAGTTGAAGACCATCGGCGCGCGTGGCGTGCTGAAGCGCGGCAAGACGAACGTGCAGGTCATCATCGGACCGGAAGCGGACCTGATCGCCGATGAGATTCGCGGCGAACTCGAACACTCGTCGACGCGCGGCGCGACGCCGGCTTCGTCGGCTCCCGCGCAGTCCGCAGTTTCGACGGCAGGCGTGGCCGATCAGACGGCGGGTCCGCTCGATCCGGACCCGCTGCGCTGGCTCGCGGTGTTCGGCGGCGCGACCAACGTCGTTTCGCTGGATGCCGTGGCGCAAACGCGCCTTCGCGTGGTCGTGCGCGATCCGTCGTCGGTGGATCGTCAGCGTCTGTCGCAGCTGGATGTCGCGTGGGTGTCGGCGGACACGTTCCATATTGTCGTCGGCTCGGCAGCGCAGCGGTACGCGGCGCAGATGGCCGCGCGTCTCGCGGGCAACGGTGGCGGCGCAGCGCCCATGCCGGCCTGATGCGGTAAGCGGTTAGTCGTAGAAACGGCGCCTTCGGGCGCCGTTCTTGTTTTCAAACGCACTGCGCACGCAAACAAAAACCCCGCTGTCTTTCGACAGCGGGGTTCGGACACGCTTGGCTTCCGTTCTGCCGCGGCGTTACGCGTAGTCGTGCAGCGCGGTGCGCATCTTCTTCATGGCGCTCGCCTCGATCTGGCGAATGCGCTCCGCCGACACGCCGAACTCGTCGGCCAGTTCGTGCAGCGTCTTGCCGCCCGATCCGTCGTCCTGCACGTCGAGCCAGCGCGCCTTGATGATGCGGCGGCTGCGCTCGTCGAGCGATTCCAGCGCCGTCGAAAGGCCGTCGCTTTGCAGCTTGTCGAACTGGCGCGCGGCGATCACGTTCGTCGGCTCGTTGTGCGAGTCCGCGAGATAGGCGATCGGCGCGAAGGCTTCTTCGCCGTCTTCCACCTGACCTTCCAGCGCGACGTCGCCGCCCGAAAGGCGCGTTTCCATCTCCGCGACCTCTTCGCGCTTGACGTTCAACTCGCTTGCGAGGCCGTTGATCTCGTCCGGCGTGAACGCTGCGTGGCCGGTCTTATGGCTGCGCAGGTTGAAGAACAGCTTGCGCTGCGCCTTGGTCGTCGCGACTTTCACCATGCGCCAGTTACGCAGGATGTACTCGTGGATCTCCGCCTTGATCCAGTGCATGGCGTACGACACGAGGCGCACGTTTTGCTCCGGATCGAAGCGCTTCACCGCCTTCATCAGACCGATGTTGCCTTCCTGAATCAGGTCTGCGTGCGGCAGGCCGTAGCCCAGATAGTTGCGGGCAATCGACACGACGAGACGCAGGTGCGACAGCACGAGCTGCCGCGCGGCGTTCAGGTTGCCGTGCTCGCGAAATTCGGTGGCGTACTGACGTTCCTCTGCCGGCGACAGCATCGGAATACGGTTCACTGCTTGTATGTAGGAATCGATGTTGCCGATCTGACCGGTCAGCATCGACGACTGTGCGTACGTCAGCGCGCCTGCCGAAGATGCCTTGGCAGGTGCCGAGCCTACAACATTCGGAAGGGTCATCGCATTGGTCACGCTCATAAGCTCCTTGTCAACAATTGCCTGCGGCCGCAACGGCGGCAGCAGGCCAGTCACGATATTAGCACTCCGTCCAACTGAGTGCTAAGTGTTAGAGGGAAACGACGTGTGGGAGTTCCCACAAAACTATCGACTTTGTGGGTTTGATAGGCGCCCGGCCTCAGCGATTGAGCTGAAGTTACCGAAAGCAAAGCGTTAGATCGAACTAATTACCGTGCAGGAGCGTCAGCGCAACGGATTATTCAATCAAAGCGGCAAGATACGCTGGATTGTGCAAATATGTGACAGCCGAAATACAATGCGCCGACCACCGCTCGGCGGGACGTAACACTACCCATACATGGGGCGCTCATGCAGAAAAACAAGGTTCTCTGGCGCAGGTTGTTGTCTCACGGCGCCATCGCGGTCTCGCTCGGCCTTGCATCGGCGGCAGCGCATGCCGACCGGTTCGGGCTACAGATAGCGGGCGGCGTCGCCAACCATGATTTCAAGAAAGCCGATGTCGGCATTGTCTGGGACCCGAACCTGACGTGGTGGGAAATCGGCGGTTTTCATTTCACGCTGCTCGGCGAGGGACACGTCGCGTACTGGCACACGAAGGAAAGCAACTCGGTTAATCCGAACGTCTGGGAGTTCGGCGTGACACCGGTTCTGCGTTTCGTGAAAAGCTCGGGCTACATCCGGCCGTTCGTGGAGGCGGGCATCGGCGTCCGGCTGATCTCGCACGCCCGGATCACGGAAGACTACACGCTCTCCACCGGCTTCCAGTTCGCCGATATGGTCGGCGTGGGCGCGATCTTCGGCGAGAAGCAGAACTATCAGGCCGGCTTTCGCTTCCAGCATCTCTCGAACGCGAGTATCAAAGAGCCGAATCCTGGTATAAATTTCAGCCAGCTATATCTGCAATACAACTTCTGACGGGGCGCCGGCGCATCGGTTCCCCGGCGCAAGGGGAACGGACAGATGCCGGCAAAAACCTTTGAGGCCATCCGCGGCCTGGAGCGCGACCGCTTTCGGGCGATGGTCGAGGGCGACGGCGCCGCGCTCGAAGCACTGCTGGCCGAGAACGTCAGCTATGTCCACACCAACGGCAAGCGCGAGACGAAGCGTCAGTTCATCGACGCGATCACGGCCGGGCGCCGCCGCTATCGCCAGATCGAGATCCAGACGCAGGACGTCGTCTTGGCCGGTCCCGAGACTTGCCTGGTGTCGGGCCGCGCGCTCGTCGAAATGGAAGCGAAGAACGGCGCGCTGCTTTTTCCCATCGCCTATACGGCGATTCACGTGCAAACCGGCGGCCAGTGGCAACTGCTCGCGCTTCAGGCGACGCGCGTGGCGCTGGAATAGCGCGCCGCCGGCCGCGCCCTCGGACGCCCTTAGGCTTCCACCGCCTCGTCCTCGCGCACCTTCCGCGCGATTCCCTTCGAGCGATTCACCGCGCTCACGACCGCATCGACGACCGCGAGCGCCGGATTCGCGTGCACCGCGACGCCGAAGCGCATCGGTTCGTCGGCAACGCGGCAGCCCACGAAGACGGCGGTCTCGCCGTTCGCCGTGACCGTCGATTCGAACCAGCTCACGCTCGCGCCGACGTCCAGAGTCGCGGCGACCGCCTGCGCGTAATCTTCCTCGCTTGCAGCGCTCGAAGCCGACGGCACCGCAACGTTTCGCCCGAAGACGGAAACCGCCGCCGCATCCACGCGCGATACCGGCCCGCCCGCGTCGAAATACTCGCGCCTGAAGAGCGCGCAGATGGCGTCGCCGCTGACTTCCTCGCCCGATTCGTCCGCCACCGCCTGCACCGCATGACTGAACTCGATCTGCACGCGGCGCGGCGGCGTGAAGCCGAGGCCGCGTTCAAGCAGATAGGTCGCGCCGCCTTTGCCCGACTGGCTGTTCACGCGAATCACGGCGTCGTAGCTGCGGCCGAGATCGGCCGGATCGATCGGCAAATAGGGCACTTCCCACGGCGTGCCGGGCACGCGCTGCGCAAAGCCCTTGCGGATCGCGTCCTGATGCGACCCGGAAAACGCGGTGAACACGAGGTCGCCCGCGTAAGGATGGCGCGGATGCACCGGAAGCTGATTGCAGCGTTCGACCACGCGCCGCACCGCGTCGATGTCCGAGAAGTCCAGGCCGGGATCGATGCCCTGCGTGTACAGATTGAGCGCGAGCGTGACGAGATCGACGTTGCCGGTGCGCTCGCCGTTGCCGAAGAGACAGCCTTCGACGCGATCCGCGCCCGCGAGCAGCGCAAGTTCCGCCGCCGCGACCGCCGTGCCGCGATCATTGTGCGGATGCACCGAGAGCACGATGCTGTCGCGAAAACCCATGTTGCGGTCCATCCATTCGACCTGATCGGCGAACACGTTGGGCGTGGCGCATTCGACCGTCGCCGGCAGATTGACGATCATCTTGTCGTCCGGCGTCGGACGCCAGATTTGCGCCACGGCATCGCACACTTCGCGCGCGAACGACAGCTCCGTCATGCTGAACGTCTCGGGCGAATACTGGTAGATCCAGTGCGTGCCCGGCCGCGCCGCCGCGCATTCCTTGATGATGCGCGTGCCCTCGACCGCCAGCGCCTTCACTTCTTCCTTCGACTGATTGAACACGATGCGCCGAAACGACGGCGCGATCGCGTTGTAGAGATGCACGATGACCTTGCTCGCGCCCTCGACCGCTTCGAACGTGCGCTCGATCAGTTCGCGGCGAGATTGCACGAGCACTTCGATGGTGACGTCGTCGGGAATGCGCTTTTCGTCGATCAGCTTGCGCACGAAGTCGAAATCGGTCTGCGACGCCGACGGGAATCCCACCTCGATCTCCTTGAAACCCGTTGCCACCAGCATCTCGAAGAATTCGAGCTTCGCTGCGATGCTCATCGGCTCGATCAGCGACTGGTTGCCGTCGCGCAGATCGGTGCTCATCCAGATGGGCGCTTTCTCGATCGTGCGATTCGGCCAGCGTCGGCCGTGCAGACGGACTTGCGGGAACGGGCGGTATTTCTCGGCGGGGTTCGGCATCATGATCGTCGATCTCTTTCGGGAGCGTAGCGCCTGCGAGAGCGGCCGACGCCGGCGGCTGGCCGGCTGCGGCGCGGTGCACATGAAGCACGTGAAGCAGGGCCGCGCGCACGGTCCCATTGCGCACCGGCGACGGTGACGCCTGCGACCAACGTGAACGTGCGCGAAGCAGCGTGCATGTGACCCTCGCGTTTTCGTATCGCGGGATGCGCGAACGAAAAACTGACGACTACTAGGTGGTAAGGAAGGAACTGCGGGAACGGCTGGCGGGAACGCGCGCCTGGCGACGCGCGCCGCTACGTCTGGCGACTTACGCTAGACGTAGCGATAGGGGCCGCGCTAGGCGGCCCGAAATAATTCGGAGGGAGAAGAATTGGGTGAAACGCATTGGCCTACTTTAAACCAGCGTTGAAGAAGGTGTCAAATGCGGATTTTCCGATTGCGGTGCCTATACCGGCCGGCGCACGACATCCGCGATCAGTTCCACCTGACGCGCGATGGCGGGCGGCACGGGCACGTCGCCCCGCATCACGTCTTCGATCCAGCGCGCCGTAGTCGCGGCATCGAGCGATTCGGGCAGTTCGACGGCGGGCGCGTCCGCCTGCGAACGTTCGGGCGCGACGAGCGTCTCGGCGTGGCCGTCGTGGAACCAGTCGATCTGCACCTGGCGGCGGGTGTCCGCGACCGCCTCGCCTTCGGTGCCGCGCGCAAGCAGCGCGCCGCCTTGCGCGGCATCGGGATGCTCGGTGAAAAGCGCGGTCAGGCTGTCGCGATATTCCGGGTGCGTGTAGTTGACGAGCCGCAGGCCCGGCTCGGCGAACGGCTGCAAAATCTTGACGAGCGTGTGCGTCGAATTGCGCACGCCCATCACGCGCCGAAGATCCAGCAGCCGCGCGAGCTTCGGCGCGAGCGCCGTCACGGGCGCGAACGCGAGGCGGCGGGAGGCGAGGCTGTCCTCGATTTCGTCGGGCGACGCGGCGTGCGGAATGCCCACTTCGGCGAAGATCGCGGCGCTCGTCACGCGGCCCGGATCGTCCACGACGCCATGCACCAGCACCGGCACGCCTTCGCGCGCGAGCAGGAGCGCGAGCAGCGGCGTCAGGTTCGGCTGCTTGCGCGCGCCGTTGTAGCTCGGGATCGACACGGGCCGCGCGTGCTCGCGGCCTTCCTGCACATGCAGCGGCTCGAACGAATGATGCGCCGCCGCCAGCATCGCGGCGAGTTCGGCGGCCGTCTCGCCCTTCACGCGATACGCGAGCAGCACGGCGCCCAGTTCGATGTCGGAGACGCGGCCGTCGAGCATCGCTTCGTAGAGCGAATAGGTGTCGTCACGCGAAAGTGCGCGCGCGCCGTTCGGGCCGCGCCCGATTTCCTTGATATAGCGCGCGCAGGGGAAAGAAGGAGGTGGAATGTCGGTCATCGGAAGCGTGCGCAAAGCGGGCGTTCAATTACATGGTCCTGAGCGGCGCCGTCGCGAGTGGAAGATGCGGTATGACACTCAGTATCGCATTTAAGCGCTGCTTGCAAGTTCCGGGACAGGCATCGAGTGTGATTGCGCGGCGACCCGAAGGATGACAGCAGGCCGTCCGAAAGCTCGCGCGCCCGCGCCGGACAAGGCTCGCCACGATTCGCGCCGGCACGTTACACTCGCTTTTTGCGACTCCGGCGGCGAGCGTCAGATGCGCCGGCGATCGAATAACATCAAACAGGAGAGCGGGATGACTTATGTGTTTCCCCCGGCGCCGGCGACCGCCGTTCCGGTCGCGGGTTCGAACGAGCAGTTTCCCGTGCGCCGCATCTACTGCGTCGGGCGCAACTACGAAGCGCACGCGCGGGAAATGGGCCACGATCCCGACCGCGAACCGCCGTTCTTCTTCAGCAAGCCCGCCGACGCCGTGCTGTACGTCGCGCCGGGTTCCACCGGCGAGTTGCCGTATCCGTCGCAGACCAAGAACCTGCACTTCGAGATGGAACTCGTCGCGGCAATCGGCAAGCAGGGCAAGGACATTCCCGCCGACAAGGGCCTCGACTACGTGTACGGCTACGCGCTCGGCCTCGACATGACGCGCCGCGACCTGCAAGCCGAAGCGAAGAAGCTCGGCCGCCCGTGGGATACGGCGAAAGGCTTCGACCACTCCGCGCCGCTCGGCCCGATTCATCCGGTGTCGAAGGTCGGGCATCTGGAGAAGAGCGCGATCTGGCTCACGGTCAACGGTGAGGAAAAGCAGCGTTCGGACATCTCGCAGCTGATCTGGTCGGTCGGCGAGACGGTGGCCTATCTGTCGACGCTCTTCGAACTGTTCCCCGGCGATCTCATCTTCACCGGCACGCCCGAAGGCGTCGGCGCGGTCGTGAAGGGAGATCTGCTGAAGGGCGGCGTGGACGGCATCGGCGACTTCTCCGTGCGCGTGGTCTGAGGCGGCGCGCGGACAATGAAGCTCTACAGCTATTTCCGAAGCTCGGCGGCGTATCGCGTGCGCATCGCGCTGAATCTGAAGGGTCTCGACTACGAGTACGAGGGCGTTCATCTGCTGCGCGACGGCGGCCTGCAACTCAAGCCCGAATATCGCGCGCTGAATCCGGACGGCATCGTGCCGACGCTCGTCGTCGACGGCGACGTGCTCACGCAGTCGCTCGCCATCGTCGAATATCTCGACGAGACGCATCCCGAGCCGCCGCTGTTGCCGCGTGGCGCGTCGGACCGCGCGTTCGTCCGCTCGGTGGCGTTGCAGGTGGCCTGCGAAATTCATCCGCTCGATAACCTGCGCGTGCTGAAGTACCTGAAGCATCAGGTGAAGGTGCCGGACGAGGCGAAGGACGCGTGGTACCGGCATTGGGTGGAAACGGGCTTCGAATCGCTCGAAAAGCGCCTCGCGGCCGATCCGCGCGTCGGCAAGCTGACGTTCGGCGACACGCCGACCATCGCCGATCTGTGCATCGTGCCGCAGGTGTTCAACGCGCGGCGCTTCGGTATCGACCTCGCGCCTTACCCGACCATCGAGCGCATTGCCGATTTCGCCAACCAGATCGACGGCTTCATGCGCGCCGCCCCCGCGCAGCAGCCGGACGCCGAATGACGGCGGCGGTCTCTGCGGGAGCCCTGTCGAGTTACTTGTCGGGTGCGGGATTGGGAGCGAGCCTGATCGTGGCGATCGGCGCGCAGAATGCGTTCGTGCTGCGGCAGGGGCTCAAGCGGCGGCACGTGGGCATCGTCGTGTCGATCTGCGCGTTCATCGACGTCATGTTGATCGCGCTCGGCGTCGGCGGCATGGGCGCGCTGATCGCGCGGGCGCCGTTTCTGCTCGACGTGATTCGCTGGGCGGGCGCGGTCTTCCTGTTCCTCTACGGCTTGCGCGCGTTCGTCGCGGCGTGGCGCGGTCCGGGGCATCTGAACGCATCGGACGGCGATTCGCAGACGGCGGTCGCGGCGGCGTCGACCGTGGTCGCGCTCTCGCTTTTGAATCCGCACGTTTATCTCGATACGGTCGTGCTGCTCGGCGGCATCGGCGCGCGGCATGCGTGGCCGGGCAATGCGTGGTTCGCGGCCGGGGCGATGTGTTCGTCCGTCATCTGGTTCACGGCGCTCGGCTATGGGGCGCGTCTTTTGGAGCCGTGGTTCCAAAAGGACGTGTCGTGGCGCGTGCTCGACGTGATCGTCGGCTGCGTCATGTGGTGGATCGGGGCGGCGCTGGTGTTTTCGCGCTGAAGCGACGAAAAAAAGGGCGTCTCGCGGACGCCCTTTTTTCGCAGATCAACCGAGCAACGCGTCGGCGAACTCTTCCGCCTTGAACGGCTGCAAGTCCTCGACCTTCTCGCCGACGCCGATGAAGTACACCGGAATCGGCCGCTGCCGCGCGATGGCGGCGAGAATGCCGCCCTTCGCCGTGCCGTCGAGCTTGGTCACGATGAGGCCGGTCAAGCCGAGCGCATCGTCGAACGCCTTCACTTGCGCCAGCGCGTTTTGCCCCGTGTTCGCGTCGATGACGAGCAGCACTTCGTGAGGCGCATCCGGCATGGCCTTCGCAATCACGCGGCGCACCTTGCGCAACTCTTCCATCAGATGCAGTTGCGTCGGCAGGCGGCCGGCGGTGTCGGCCATCATCACGTCGATCTTGCGGGCGCGCGCCGCGCCCACGGCGTCGAAAATCACGGCGGCCGCGTCGCCGCTTTCCTGCGCGATCACCGTCACGTTGTTGCGCTCGCCCCAGACGGTGAGCTGTTCGCGGGCGGCGGCGCGGAAGGTGTCGCCGGCGGCGAGCAGCACCGACTGATTGAAGCTCTGCAAGTGTTTCGCCAGCTTGCCGATGCTCGTCGTCTTGCCGACGCCGTTCACGCCCGCGATCATCATCACGAGCGGCTGCGCGCGGCCGAGCATCAGCGACTTTTCGAGCGGACGCAGCAAATCGACGATCAGTTCGCGCAACGCCGCCTTCACCTGCGTGGCTTCGGTCAGCCGCTCGGCGCGCACCTTCTCGCGCAGCGATTCGAGCAGGAATTCGGTGGCATCGACGCCCGCGTCCGACATCAAGAGCGCGGTTTCGAGTTCCTCGTACAGGTCTTCGTCGATCTTTGCGCCGACGAAGATTCCGGTCAGGCTCGAACTCGTCTTCGAGAGGCCGTTTCTCAGGCGCGACAGCCACGACTTCTTCGCGGCGGCGTCGGGCTCGGGCGGCGGCAGCACTTCTTCGCTCGCCTCGTCGGTCTCCGGCGCGCGCAGCCATTGGGACTGCGTGCGGCCCTGCCAATACGGTGCGGGTTGATCGCTCGCGGCCGCTTGAGCGGGCTGAGCGGGCGGTTCAGGCTCGACTTCGGCAGGCGGCGCTTCAGAAGGGATGGCGGCGTCGACGGCGGGCTCGCGTTCCAGTTCCGCCTCGATCACGGGAGCGGACGCTTCTTCGTCCTCGAGGGCGTCGGGCGTGTTCTCGGCGGAAGGGTCGAGCGGCGCGTCAGCCGGCTTTTTGAATCGTTTGAAAAAGCTGAACATGATCTCGGACGATGATGCGCGCGTCAATCGACGGCCCGGCGCGCTCGGGGAACAACGCCGCGCAATGGCCCGCGCAAGAAGAGGTAAGCCGCGTATTTTATCAGGCGCCGTCTATCGCGCTTGTGCGCCAGCCGCCTGTGGTAACGTTGGCTTTCACCATGCGCGCCGTGCATTCGGCGCTCGCGCCCGATTCCAACGCTTTCCTCTATGTCCCGTTCTTCCGCATCACGTCCGACCGCTTCCGCAGCCTCTCACCGCGCGCCTTCGCGCGGCGGCAAGCCGCACACCATCCGCATCATCGGCGGCAACTGGAAGCGCACGCCGTTGCCCGTGCTCGACCTCGATGGCCTGCGTCCCACGCCCGACCGCGTACGCGAGACGCTCTTCAACTGGCTCGGTCAGGATCTCGACGGGCAGCGATGTCTCGATCTCTTCGCCGGCAGCGGGGCGCTCGGATTCGAGGCGGCGTCGCGCGGCGCATCGCGCGTGCTGATGGTCGAGCGCAACGCGCGCGCCGCCGCGCAGCTTCGCGCGAATCTGGACCGGCTCGCCGCCCGCAACATCGAAGTGGCCGAAGCCGATGCGCTGCGACTCGCCGCCGGGCTCGCGCCCGGATCGTTCGACGTGATCTTTCTCGATCCCCCTTTCGGCGATCAAGCGTTGCTCACGCGCGCGCTGGAAGTCGCCGCGCCGCTCGCAGCGTCCGATGGCGCGATCTACGTCGAATGCGGCGAGCCGCTGGACCCCGACGCCATCGACGCGTTGTCCGGCTGGGCCGTGGCCCGCGAGGCCAAGGCGGGCGCGGTTCGGTATCATTTGCTGCGCCGCCGAAATGAGGAATAATGCGCCTGCCGCGTCCGGGCGGAGCCGTACCGGAACGCGCACCGCGGGAATGACGGTCGCCGGAGCGCGGCCCAAGGTCAATAAAAGAGGAGAAGCTCATGGTTGTCGCCGTGTACCCGGGAACATTCGACCCGCTGACGCGCGGGCATGAAGACATCGTGCGGCGCGCATCGAGCATTTTCGATACGCTGGTCGTGGGCGTGGCCGACAGCCGCGCGAAGAAGCCGTTCTTCACGCTGCAGGAGCGGCTCGATATCGCGCATGACGTGCTCGGGCATTATCCGAACGTGCAAGTGAGCAGCTTCACCGGGCTACTGAAGGACTTCGTGCGCAAGAACAACGCGCGCGTGATCGTGCGCGGCCTGCGCGCCGTCTCGGACTTCGAATACGAGTTCCAGATGGCCGGCATGAACCGCTATCTGCTGCCCGACGTCGAAACCATGTTCATGACGCCGTCGGACCAGTATCAATTCATCTCGGGCACCATCGTGCGCGAGATCGCGCAACTCGGCGGCGACGTCAGCAAGTTCGTGTTCCCTTCCGTCGAGAAGCGGCTGACCGACAAGGTCGCGGCTCCTCAGAAGGATCCCGCCGCGCCGTAAGCATGGGCCCGACGCTTAGTCGGGCGCGCCGTGCTTGTTTGCCGCTTTGACGAACGCCTCGGCGAGCTTGTCGAAGTGACGTAGCGCGCCGGGCGTCAGCTCGATCTGCTTGCGGCGCGCGTCTTCCGTATCGGTGAGGACGATCCAGCCCTTCTCGCGCATGGACGTGATGCGCGCGTGCAGCGTCGCGGGCGATCCGAACTGGCTCTGCGCCATCATGTCCCGCACGGACAGACGCGCTTTCTGCTGGCTCATGCGCGCGACGAATTCGAGGATGCGCTCCTCCAGCGGATCGAGCGCGGGCAGGCCGCGCAACGCTTCGGCGAGCTGAAGACATCGGAGATAGATATCGGCAGGGCCGGTCATGCCTGTGCTTCATCCAGTGTGACGGCTCGATCCGCATCAACCGTGTGAGCTAAGATGAGCCGATAACAACGGGTGGCGGCCAATCTACTCCCATGTCCAATCTGCGCTTGCACGTCGTCTCCGTGGTTGGCACAGCGGCCGTGTTCGTGCTGTCTTTGTGGCTCAACGAGCGCGTATTCACGCACACCGAGTTCGTCCGGGGCGTCAACTGGATCTATCTGCCGTCGGGCGTGAGGCTGTTCAGCACGCTTCTTTTGGGCGGCGACGGCGCGCTCGGCTTGCTGATCGCGAGCTGGCTCGTCGATTTCTTCTACTTCTTTCCGCACGACCCGGTGCGAGCGTTCGCCGGGGGCATCATCGCGACCGTCGCGCCATATGCGGTGTATCGGCTGGCGCGCGAGCGGTACGGGCTCAAGGCGTCATTGGCGAATCTCACCGCGAACCGCCTGTTGATTCTCGCGCTCGCTTATTCGATTGCGAATCCGCTTTTGCATCACATCTGGTTTGCGCTGCGCGGGGACACGCAGAATATCGTCGAGCGGTTCTTCGTGATGGTCGCGGGAGATCTGGCCGGCGCGTTGATCGTGCTGTACGCCGCAAAGGCGCTGTTGGCCATCGTGTTCAGACACGGTCTGCCTCGCGGAGAACGGCTCGAAGACTAGCGCCGACGCGCCGCTATGCGCGGTGATGCATGAAAGCGTTCGGATAGAGCAGCGACAGCATGATGACCACGACGCAAAACGTCCAGAACACGACGTACAGCGTGCAGCCGAGGGCGGTGAGCGTGCGCTTGCGGTTCGACAACGTGATCACGGTGAACCATGCCACTCCGGGTCGACGGCACGTTGCGCATCCGACGAGACCGAGAAGCGCAAGCATAAGTCGCTCTTACAGTGATGAGTACCGGCAAAACGAAGCTGGAAATCGATATCAAATTTATAACGATCCGGCCGCGCGACGGGCGCTCTTAATTCACTGCTGCTTGACGGCGAGAGCCCGCCAAAGCTGAGGGTCGGCGCGCTGTTCGCAGCCGAGCACACCGGCGAGCCACGCGCCAGCGCGCTATAATCGCTTGTTTTTTAACGCAAAGCTGGCTGCGACATGTCTCTGATCATCACCGACGAGTGCATCAACTGCGACGTCTGCGAGCCCGAGTGCCCCAACGACGCCATTTCGATGGGTACGGACATCTACGTGATCGATCCGAACAAATGCACGGAATGCGTCGGCCACTTCGATGAACCGCAGTGCCAGCAAGTCTGCCCCGTCGAGTGCATTCCGCGCGATCCGGCGCACGTCGAAACGCCGGAGCAGCTGCTGACGAAGTACCACGCGTTGATGGCGGCGAAGGGCCGATAACGCTCAACCGCCGATCAGTTCTTCGAGCGCAGCCGTTAGCGCATCGCATTCGGCATCCGTGCCGATGGAAATACGCAAATGCTGGTCGATGCGCGGCAGCTTGAAGTGCCGCACGAAAATTTCGCGTTGCCGGAGCGCGGCGGCGAGGGCGGCGGCATCGTGAGCGGGATGCCTCGCGAACACGAAGTTGGCCGCCGAAGGCACCACGTCGAATCCCAGGCTTTGCAAGCGCGCGTTCAGCCTTTCGCGGCTCGCCACGACCTTCCTGCAGCTGTCCTCGAACCACGCGCGATCTTCGTACGACGCGAGCGCCGCCGCTTGCGCGAGCCGATCGAGCGGATACGAATTGAAGCTGTCCTTCACGCGCGTCAGTCCTTCGATCAGCGCCGCATCGCCGAACGCGAAGCCCACGCGCATGCCCGCGAGCGAGCGCGCCTTCGATGTCGTCTGCACGACGAGCAGATTCGGATACGTGTCGATCAGGGTCACGGCGGATTGCGCGCCGAAATCGACATACGCCTCGTCGATGATCACCGGCACGTCCGGATTCGCCTTCAACAACGCCTCGATGTCCCCGAGCGGCAGCGCGCGGCCGGTCGGCGCGTTCGGGTTCGGCAGCAGCACGCCGCCGTTCGGCGCGCGGTACGCGTCGATATCGACGGCGAAAGCAGCATCGAGCGGAATCGTCTCGTACGCCACGCCGTATAGCTGCGCGTAGACCGGATAGAAGCTGTACGTAATATCGGGAAAGCGGATCGGCAGATCGCGCTTGAGCAGCGCCTGAAATGCATGCGCGAGGACTTCATCCGAACCGTTGCCAGCGAAAACCTGCTCGACGCGCAGGCCGTGGTGCGCGGCCACCGCCTCGCGCAGCGCGCGCGCCGTCGGATCGGGATACTTGCGCAGCGACGCGCCGTCTTCGCTCAGTTCGCGGCGGATCGCCTCGACCACGCGCGGCGACGGCGGATACGGATTTTCGTTCGTGTTCAGCTTGATCGGATGCGTCAGCGCGGGCTGCTCGCCCGGCACATACGGCGTCAGACGATGAACGATATCGCTCCAGAAACGGCTCACGTTGGGCTCCAAATTCGTGGTCAGGAAGTGCGGTGCAGGTTCATCATCGCGCGCTCGGTCTCGCCCGCGACGACGAAAGGCATGACGGCGAGCGCGCGCTCGATGGACTGGTCGATGACGTCCTGCTCCTCGCGTCGCGGCGGCTTCAGCACGAAATTCGCGACGTCCGGCTTCGCGCCCGCCCGCGCGCCTTCCGGAATCAGATCGCGCGGATGCCCGATGCCGATGCGCAAGCGCCAGTATTGCTGCGACGACAGATGCGCCGAGATGTCCTTCAGCCCGTTGTGGCCGCCGCTGCCGCCGCCGAGCTTCATCTTGACGGTGCCGGGGGGAAGGTCGAGTTCGTCGTGCGCGACGAGAATCTCGTCGGGCAAAATCTTGAAGAATTGCGCGACCGCGACGACCGACTGGCCCGAGCGGTTCATGAACGTCTGCGGTTCCAGCAGGTGAATCTCATGGCCGTGCAGACAGCCCTTGCCGTAGTGCCCGTGAAAGCGCCGTTCGTCGCGCAGCGTCGCGCCGGCATCGCGCGCCAGTTGATCGACGAACCAGAAACCCGCGTTATGGCGCGTCGCCGTGTATTCGGCGCCCGGATTGCCGAGGCCAACGATCAGCTTGATCATGTCGAATCGTCGCGAGCCGCAGCCCGCGTGTTGTCATGCGAAAAAAAACCCGCCGGGGCTTGCACACCGGCGGGTCACGTCGACCGTTCCGTGAACGGATCGAGAGGATACTACAGCGCCGTCAGGCACCTTGCGAAGCTTAGGCAGCCGGCGTTTCGCCTTCCGCTGCGTCGCCTGCCGCATCCGACTGCTTCGCAGCCGGCACGGTCGCCGATGCCACCACCGGGTTTTCCGCCTCGACGTGCGCAGTCAGCGCGACGCCCTTCGGCAGCGTGATGTCCTTCGCGTGCATCGTCTGGCCGGCTTCGATCTTCGCCAGATCGATTTCGAGGAATTCCGGCAGGTCGCCCGGCAGGCATTCCACTTCCAGTTCGGTGACAACGTGCGAGATCACGGCGCCCGCCAGCTTCACGGCCGGATTCGTTTCCTGATTCATGAAGTGCAGCGGCACCTTGGTGTGCAGCTTCTTCGTCGCATCGACGCGCTGGAAATCCACGTGCAGCACCAGTTGCTTGAACGGGTGATATTGCACGTCGCGCAGCAGCACTTGCTGCGAGTTGCCACCGACTTCCAGGTCGAGAATCGACGAATGGAACACTTCCTTCTTCAGGGCGTGCCACAGGGCGTTGTGGTCGAGCTCGACCAGTTGAACGTCCGCGTTACCGCCATACACGATACCCGGGGTCTTGCCCGAGTTACGCAGGCGGCGGCTCGCACCCGTACCTTGCTTGCTACGCTCGAAAGCGACGACTTTCATCTTTGACTCCTATAGCTGCCCGCGACCAGGCAGGGAAACCGGGATCATCGGAAATGGACGATCCCATAACAAACGGCGCGAACCTTCGTACGTTCGCGCCGATCATGCAAGAACGCGAAGCCCGAGCCTCGCGTGTATTGCCAATGCTTTAGCCTTCGGCGAAGAGCGACATCACCGAGTCGCCGCGCCGGATGCGGGAGAACGTCTCCGCGAGCAGGCCTGCGCTCGTCAGCGGACGAATCTTCGGGCATGCCAGCGATTCCGCCGACAGCGGAATGGTGTCCGTGACGACGAGTTCGTCCAGTTGCGACGCCGTGAGGCGCTCCGCGGCGCCACCCGACAGGACCGGATGCGTGGCGTAGGCGAAAACCTGCTTCGCGCCGCGATCCTTCAACACTTGCGCGGCCTTGCAGAGCGTGCCGGCGGTATCGACCATGTCGTCCATGATGACGCACGTGCGGCCTTCGACTTCACCGATGATGTTCATCACCTCGGCGACGTTCGCCTTCGGACGGCGCTTGTCGATAATCGCCAGATCCGTGTTCATCTGCTTGGCGAGCGCGCGGGCGCGCACGACGCCGCCGACGTCCGGCGACACGATCAGCAGATGATCATGGTTCTGCTTGCGCAGATCGCCGAGCAGGACGGGCGTGGCGTAGATGTTGTCGACGGGAATGTCGAAGAAACCTTGGATCTGGTCGGCGTGAAGGTCCATGGTGATCACGCGATCGACGCCGGCAATTTCCAGCATGTTCGCGACGACCTTCGCCGAGATAGCCACGCGCGCGGAACGCGGACGGCGGTCCTGGCGCGCATAGCCGAAATAGGGGATGGCTGCGGTGATCCGGCCTGCGGATGCGCGCTTGAGCGCATCGACCATGATCATGAGTTCCATCAGGTTATCGTTCGTCGGTGCGCAGGTGGACTGAAGAACGAATACGTCTTTGCCTCGAACGTTTTCCTGGATCTCGACCATGATCTCGCCGTCGGAGAAACGGCTGACCATCGCTTTGCCGAGAGGGATTCCTAGGATCTTGACGACTTCCTGAGCAAGCGCGGGATTTGCGTTGCCAGTAAAAACCATCAGGCCGTCACTGCTCATCGTGCACCTGTCTGCGGCTGGAGGCGTGAGGAAAACGCGAGAAAGAATGGCAGGGGAGGAAGGACTCGAACCCTCGCATGCCGGAATCAAAATCCGGTGCCTTGACCAACTTGGCGACTCCCCTACACTTAACCTTGAATCTTGCCGGGAAGTGTAGGACATACCCGACAAAACTAAATCTATGACGCGAAAGCGAAGAGAGGATGAGAATCCAGACTGCTTGTCACCACGCTGCTCCAGCTTGCCGGCAGCTTGGCTTGCGCCAACTCCGCTTCGGCCTGGCTGGGGAAAGCGGCGAACACGCTTGCTCCAGATCCGGTCATTCGCGCCGGTGCGAGATTGGAAAACCACTCGAGCACCTTTGCAACTTCCGCGTACTTTTCTGCAACTACAGCCTGCATGTCGTTCCGACCGAAGCTGTCTGGCCAGTTAGTGTCTGACCTTTGCTGTGCAAGAAAGTCCATGATTGTGGCGACTTTCGTATTCCGTGTCAAGCTTTTTTCGGAGAAAATCGCCGCGGTCGGAACGTGCATAGCGGGCGTGACTACCAGGAAGAAGCGTTTCGGCAGTTTAACCGCCTGCAGCGCCTCGCCCACACCCTCTGCGAATGCATTTTGCCCGAAGACAAAAAACGGCACGTCCGCGCCGAGTTGCAGGGCGAGATTCTGCAGAGTTTCACGCGAAAGGTCAACTCCCCATAGACGATTCAACGCCAAAAGAGTCGTCGCCGCGTCGGAACTTCCTCCGCCGAGCCCCGCGCCCATGGGCAGACGCTTGTCGATCTTGATCTCGACGCCATAGCCGCTGCCCGTGTGCTTCTGGAGCAATCGGGCGGCCCGCACGACGAGGTCGTCGTCCTCGGCGACACCGGGCACCTCGGTCTTGCGCGTCACGACGCCGTCTTCGCGGCGCGTGAAGTGAAGGACATCGCCCCAGTCGAGCAGCTGAAAGACGGTTTGCAACTCGTGATAGCCATCCGGGCGACGGCCCGTGATGTGCAAGAACAGATTCAGCTTCGCGGGCGCGAGGCAATCGGGCATCGAATCATTGGAAGAAGACATGCGGCAGGCAAGAAGGCGTTACTGGTCGATGACGAGCTTGATGTCGAGCGGCGGCTCGTTGCGCGTGAGATTGATGCGCTTCACGCCGGCGGCAGGCGGCTCCGCATAGGCGAGGTAATCGATCGTCCAGCCGTCCTGCTTGATTTCCTTGGGACGGCCGGTGTTCGATTCGGGGTCGGGCGTCGTCTGTGCGCGCGATGTCGGCGCCGGCGACGGTTGCAGCCAGTAGCGCAAGCCTTCGACGGGCAGCGCGAAGCCGAGCGCGTTTCGCATCAGATCCGAGACGTTGTCCGCGTTGAGCGGCTGGCGGTTCGGCAATTCGAGCGTCGCGAGCGAAGGCGAAGACGTGACGATCGCCATGGTCTGCCCGAGCGGATTGCGTAACTGAAGCGTGACCGTATCGCCCGTTTCCTGCCAGTCGAAGTTGCCGTAGGCGTTACGCGCGACGCCGTTCTGATCGTCGTATTGCACGGCGAAGCGCCCGTGGTACATGCGGCTCGTCTGCGTCGCGAGCGATGTCGAGCCTTCCGACGTGGTCGGCAGGCGCGGTTGAAGCGCACAGCCGGACAAGACCAGCGCGGCAGCCGCCGCAAATCCGAGCGCGCAACGCCGCGCCCCGCGACGCTTCGCGCCGGCGAAGAAGTCGAATGCCATTAGAGATCGTTCACCTGAAGTCGTTTCAGCGTTTTGACGAGCGTATCGTTGCCCGGTTCGAGCTTCTGAGCCTGCCGCCACGTAGCGCGCGCCTGGTCCTGCTGGCCGGACTTCCACTGCACTTCGCCGAGATGCGCGCCGATCTCCGCGTTCGGCTGAAGGTCATAAGCATTCTTAAGGATCTTCTCGGCTTCGGCTGCGTTTCCTTGGCGGAAGCGCGCCCAGCCGAGACTGTCCATGATGAACGCGTCGTTCGGCGCGAGCGATACCGCCTTCTCGATCAGATGCACCGCTTCGTCGAGCCGCTGATTCCGGTCGACGAGCGAATACCCGAGCGCGTTATACGCCTGCGGATTGTTCGGCTGCGTGCGCATCAGCGTGCGCAATTGCGTTTCCATCACGTCGTAGTGGCCGTTCTTTTCGGCCGCCATCGCGTAGTCGTACACGAGGTCGGGATCGTCCGGAAACGCGGCGACCGCCTTCGCCAGATTCTCCTCCGCTTCTTTATAGCGATGCGCTTCGAAGAGAATCGCGGAGTCGGTGCGCGCGAGAAGCGCGAGATCGCGCGGATCCGAGCTTTGCAGACTGTTGATGAGCGCGCGCGCATCGTCCACCTTGCCCTGCTTCGCAAGCAATTGCGCCCGCGTGATCTGCGCGGGCAAATACTGCTGGCTCGTGCGCGGAATCTTGTCGAGCCATTGCGCGGCGGCGGCTTCATCTTTCTGTTCGAGCGCGAGCTGCGCGAGATAGATGTACGCCTGACCAGGGTCCGCGCCCGGCGTGCTTTCGGCCGCCTTCGCGTACTGGTTCAGATAGTCCTTCGCCTTGTCGAACTGCTTCTTCTGGATGTCGATGAGCGCGAGCGCCATCAACGGCGTCAGGTCCTTCGAATCGTTCTTGCGCATGATTTCGAACTGCTTCTGCGCGTCGTCGAGCCGGTCGGACGACAGATACAGTTGCGCGAGCGCGAGCCGCGCATCATGCGACTTCGGGTTCTTCGCCAGATACTGCTCGAACGAAGCGATGCCTTCCGCGCGTTCCTGCGGCCCCATGCGCGCGAGCGTCAACGCAGCGGGCAGATAGTCGGGCCGCAATTGCAGCGCCTTTTCGAGCGATGCCTTCGCGCCCGGTTGATCGTCCGCCAGCAATTGCTGACGCGCGATCGCGAGTTGCGCTTCCGGGCGATCGCGGTCGTTCGCGGTGAGATCCTTGAGCACGTTGAGGCCGCCCACCCGATTCGGGCCGCGCGCCAGCAGCGCTTGCAACGACAGAAGCGCCTCGCCGCGCTGCTCGGGCGACACCTTCGCGAGTTCGCGCTCGAGCGTGGGCTTCGCGTCGTCGGGCTTGCCGGCGACGATCAGAAGCGATGCGCTCAACTGCGCCGCGCGCTCCGAATGCGGCGCGAACTGCTGCCAGAGTTGCGCGGACGTGAGCGCGTCGTTCGGGCTTTGCGCGGCAATCGCGATTTCGGTCGCGCGCTGAGCGAAGCGCGGATCGTGCGTGTCGCGGGCGAGCGAGAGGTAAGTCTGGAAAGCGGGCGCGGGCTGTCCGCGCTGCAACGCGACTTCGGCGGCCAGCACCTGAAACACGATCTGGCTCGATACGGCCACGTTCGGCAGGTCTTGCTGCTCCGCGCCGCTGACGGGCGCGGTCAGCGCGTCGGCGGCCGTTTGCGCAGCGGAATCGTCGTCGCCTGGAACGGGCGTCGCGTTGGGCGACTGCGCATGCGCGGGCGCAAACGCGAGTGCGGCGAGTGCCAGCGCCACCGCGCCGGCGGCGCGGGACATTGGCATCGCGAACGATTGCGTCAAGCCGGCCTGACGCTTCGCAAACAGCTTCATGACGAACGAGTTCATGGAAATCCAGACGATGTTTCGGTCGATTGTAACGCGGTCGCTAAAATACCGGCACACTCGCCCCAGCAAGTCTCTCTCCAGAAAATGCCCGAACTTCCGGAAGTCGAAGTCACCCGCCGGGGAATCGAACCCTACGTCGCGGGAAGGCGCGTCGAGCATGTCGACGTTCGCACGCCCGCGCTGCGCTGGCCCATCCCGAAGCATCTCGCGAAGACGCTCGGGCACCTGAAAATCGAGAAGGTCGAGCGGCGCGGCAAGTATTTGTTGTTCGAGACGGCCGAAGGCTGGCTCATCGTTCATCTCGGGATGACCGGCACGCTGCGCGTGCTGCGCAACGTGCCGCGGCCGCCGGACGCGGCGAAGCACGATCACGTCGATCTGGTCTTCGACGAATTCATTCTGCGTTTTCGCGATCCACGCCGCTTCGGCGCGATTCTCTGGCATCCGCGCGAAGACGGCGACGTGCTCGCGCATCCGCTGCTCGCGAGTCTCGGCGTCGAGCCGTTCTCGCCGGAGTTCTCGGGCGCGCTGCTGTTTCGCGAGACGCGCGGGCGCAAGGTCTCGGTGAAGCAGGCGCTGCTCGCGGGCGGCATCGTCGTGGGCGTGGGGAATATTTATGCGTCGGAGAGCCTCTTTCGCGCGGGCATCCGGCCGACGACCGCCGCTGGCCGCATCTCGCTCGTGCGCTACGATCTGCTCGCGGATGCGGTGCGCGTGACGCTCGCCGCGGCCATCGACAAAGGCGGCAGCACGCTGCGCGATTTCGTCGGCAGCAATGGCGAATCGGGATACTTTCAGCTCGACTACTTCGTCTATGATCGCGCGGGTCTGCCGTGCCACGTCTGCGGCACGGCCATCCGCCAAATCGTCCAGGGACAGCGTTCGACTTACTTTTGTCCGCGCTGCCAACGCTAATTCCGATGCTCGCACTCACCGATTTCTCCGCGCGCCTGATCGCGTGGCAACGCATTCACGGCCGTCACGATCTGCCGTGGCAAAACACGCGGGACGCCTATCGCATCTGGCTCTCGGAGATCATGCTGCAGCAGACGCAGGTATCGACGGTCATTCCGTACTACGCGCGCTTTCTCGAACGCTTCCCGAGCGTGACCGCGCTCGCGGATGCGCCGATCGACGACGTCATGGCGCTGTGGGCCGGCCTCGGCTACTACTCGCGCGCGCGCAATCTGCATCGCTGCGCGCAGGTCGTCGCGCACGAACATGGCGGCGAGTTTCCACAGACTGTCGATGAACTCGCGGAGTTGCCGGGCATCGGGCGTTCGACGGCGGCGGCCATCGCGTCGTTCGCGTTCGGCGCGCGCGCGACGATTCTCGATGGCAACGTGAAGCGCGTGCTGGCCCGCGTCTTCGGCGTGGAAGGCTTTCCGGGCGAGAAGCGCGTCGAGAACGCGATGTGGACGCTGGCTGAATCGCTCTTGCCCGACGCCGCAGACAAGCACGAAGTCACCGCCTACACGCAGGGCCTGATGGACCTCGGCGCGACGCTTTGCGTGCGCGGCAAGCCGGACTGCGCGCGGTGTCCGTTCGCATCGGATTGCGTCGCGAATGTCGAAGGGCGGCAGCGCGAACTGCCTGCGGCGCGCCCGAAAAAGACGGTTCCGACGCGCAAGACGTGGATGCTGGTGCTGAAGGACGGCGATTCGATCCTGCTGGAAAAGCGCCCGCCGACGGGCATCTGGGGCGGATTGTGGAGCCTGCCCGAAGCGCCCGATGAGGCGGCGCTCGCCGCAGTCGCGCAAGACAACGGCTGCGAGGCGGACTTGCAGCGCCTGGCGCCTTTCTCGCACACGTTTACGCACTTCAAGCTCGACATCGAGCCGCGCCTCGGCGAAATGCGCGGCGCGACGCCGGAAGCAAAGGACGCGCGCACCGTATGGGCGCCGCTGTCTAGCATCGATTCGTTCGGCGTGCCCGCGCCCGTGCGCAAGCTGCTCGACGCGCTGACCGGCACGCTGCTCTAAAGCAGTTGATGGTGCTGCATGTAGTGATGCACGACGTCGATGCGCGCGCCCGCGTCCAGCAACTCCATCAGCTTCTGGCGGGAGCGCATGGGAATCGGCAGGATTTCGGAGAGCCGGTTGGAGACCCACGTGGGATCGTCCAGCAGAAACGGCTCAATGAACGGCAGGTTCTCCGGCTCGCGCGTCTTGATGGCCTCGATGATCCGTTCGAGCACTTCCGCGCATGCGCCGAACTTGGCGAGCGCCTCCGCGCCTTGCAGCGGCCGGTCGTCGCCGTATAGCTCGGCGGTGCCGACGAGCAGATTGCTCGCCTCCACGCGATGCGAAAGCAGCCGGAACCGCTCCGTGCCGCGCGCCTGCACGAGCAGCAGGCCGAAGGTATCCACATCGCATTCGATGATTTCCGCGAGGCAGCCCACGGTCTCGGGCACCGACGGCTCACCCGGCGACGCGATCTCGTGACCGCTCTTCAGAAGACACACGCCGAACGGCGTCTTCTCCCGCAGGCAGCCGCGCGCCATGTCGAGATAGCGCGCCTCGAAAATCTTGAGCGGCAAAAGCCCGCCGGGGAAGAGCACCGTGTGCAGCGGAAACAGCGGCACGTCGAAGAGAACGGGATTCGCGGGATTCGAGGACATCGCACCCCTCCAGGGTGGACCGCCTGCGCGGCGATCAGGTTCGCGTGGTGCTCGCGCTCTCATCCACGGGAATGGGCGCGTCACGATGCCGCACGATCACGGTTGCAGCGTCGCGAAAGCGCGCGGCGAGCGCCTCCGCGATATACACCGAGCGATGCTGCCCGCCCGTGCAGCCGATTGCGACCGTGAGATAACTGCGGTTGTCGTCGCGAAAACGCGGCAGCCATTTGCCGACGAAGCCGTCGATATCGTCGATCATCTCGCCGACCATCGGCTGGGCCGAGAGATAGTCGATGATCGGCTGGTCGCAGCCGGTGAACGGACGCAACTCGCGGTCGTAGTACGGGTTCGGCAGCGTGCGCACGTCGAAGACGAGGTCGGCGTCGAGCGGCACGCCGCGCTTGAATCCGAACGATTCGAACATCAGCGTGAGATCGGCGGCGTCGGTTTCGACGAAGCGCCGCACCCACGCGCGCAGCACGTTTGCGCGCAGGTTGCTCGTGTCGATCTGATGCCCGTATTCCGCGAGTCCCGCGACGAGTTCGCGCTCCCGCTCGATGGCTTCGCCAAGCGAATTCAGCACGCCCACGCTCGCGTCGTGCCCCGGCGGACCGGACAGCGGATGACGGCGGCGCGTCTCCGAGAAGCGTTGAATGAGCGCCTGCGTGCTGGCGTTGAGGAACAGCACGCGCAGGTCGTAGGCTTTCGTGAGGTTGTCGATGATGGACGGAACTTCGTCGAGCGACAGGCTCGAACGCGCGTCGATCGCGACGGCGAGACGCTGCTGCCCCTCGCTCGCGAGATACGCGGCGAGTTCGGGCAGAAAGCGCGGAGGCAGGTTGTCGACGCAGTAGTAGCCGCCGTCTTCGAGCGCATTGAGCGCGACGGACTTGCCGGAGCCGGAAATGCCGGTAATCAGGATGATACGCATGGAAGTGTGCTCGTTCGCTTCATCTTAGCACCTGCGTATCGTACGGACTTCGTGCGGATTCCGTGAAGACGCGCGGGCTTCAGATGAGTTTGCCGGGAAACTGGCTGTCCGGGTCCTGCATGGCAAGCCGCTGACGGTCCATGAAATCGCGCAACGTGTCGATGCCGCGCAATTGCAGAATCGTGTTGCGCACTGCCGCTTCCACCAGTACAGCAAGGTTGCGGCCTGCGGCGACCTGAATCGTCACTTTGCTGATGGGCAGGCCGAGCACGTCGACGGTCTGGCTTTCGAGCGGCAGGCGCTGGAATTCGCCGTCCGGGCGGCGCACGAGCTGCACGATCAGCTTGAGCTTCATCTTCCGGCGCACCGCGGTCTCGCCGAAGATGGTCTTGATATCGAGCAGACCGAGGCCGCGCACTTCCAGCAGGTTTTGCAGAAGCGGCGGGCAGCGTCCTTCGACGAAATCCGGACCGAGACGCACGAAATCGACGGCGTCGTCGGCAACGAGTCCGTGGCCGCGGCTGATGAGTTCGAGGCCGAGTTCGCTTTTGCCGAGGCCCGAATCGCCCGTCAGCAGCACGCCCATGCCGAGAATGTCGATGAACACGCCGTGCAGCGTGGCGCGCGGCGCGAGAATACGCGACATATACGCGCGCAGACTGTCGATGACGGCCGCCGCCGACATGCGCGTGGTGAAAAGCGGCGTCGACGAGCGCGTGCAGCGAAGCACGAGTTCGGGCGGCGCGCCCACTTCGCCCGCGACCACGAGAAACGGCGGCTCCAGCGCGATCAGCTCGGCCATGTGGCGCGAGCGGTCTTCGTCGGATTGGCGCTGGTAGTAGTTGATCTCGGCGTCGCCCAGCACCTGAATGCGGTTCGGGTGAATGAGGTTCAGGTGGCCGACGAGGTCGGCGCTCGACGTTGCGTTCGCCACCGTTTCGCTCGAAAACCCGCGTTCCCAGCCCTCGTGCCCGGTGAGCCAGCTGAGTTTCAGAGCGGCGGCGTTGTCGTCGAAAATACTTTGGGCGTTGATGCTGGACGTATCCATGAGGCCGGAACTCCGTTGGAAGCCGGGAGCAGCCTTCGCGTGACGAAGCCTGAGCTTCGGTTCGCCGCATGGCGCTGCGTGTGACCGATTGTGCCGCAGAAGCACCGCGCACGCGAGAAGCGTCAAAAGCGCGCGAGCGGCGCGGCGCGCTCGTCACGCCTTTCAGAAGCGGTGGCCCGCGTCTAACAAGCGATTACGGTTGCCATTGCGTGAGCACCTGATACAGCGCCTCACGGTTCTCTTCCTTGTGCAGACGCTCGCGCGCTTCGCTGTCGGAGAGCAACTGCGCGATCTCCGACAAAATTTCGAGGTGCTGCTGCGTAGCCTGTTCGGGCACGAGCAGGAAGATGAGGAGCGACACCGGCTGACCGTCGGGCGATTCGAACGCGACAGGCTCGGCCAGGCGCACGAAGGCAGCGAGCGGCTGCTTCAGCCCCTTGATGCGGCCATGCGGAATGGCGACGCCTTCGCCGAGCCCGGTCGAACCCAGGCGCTCGCGGGCGAAGAGGTTGTCGGTGACGATGCTGCGGGCGATGCCGTTCTGGTTCTCGAAAATCAGGCCCGCTTGCTCGAATACACGCTTCTTGCTGGTGACGGACAGTCCGAGAACCACGTTCTCGATGGGAAGAAATTTGGCTAAACGATTCATGTTGGCAGGCTGATGCGTGGCCTGATAGCTCCTCATCGTGGCTGCTGTCTGAAAGCGCTCACGGCGATGGTGATACGCAAGATGCGCTTGCGGCGTTCCCTGCGGCGTTCCCGTACTGCGGACCCCGATCATAACCGGCTCATTATAGAACAGGGGACAGCGCAATGGTGCAGCGCGCCATTGCAGTCGCCGCACTCGAATGTGCAGTACAAAGCCCGGAAAATCAATGCTTTGTGCCACGCCGTCATGCACTATGCAACAAAAACGCCGCCAATGGGCGGCGTTTGTCCGAAGCGGGCGTTTCTCTGGCGCTTTTCGATTCGAGGAATGCCTCGAATTGCGCCCGCCGATGGCGGGCGGACTGCGTCGTTTCGCGCTGCTGTTGCTCAGGGCGAAGGCGCTTCCAGGCCGTGCGCTTCTTCGCGGTACTTCGCGGCTTCGTGTGCGTGACCCTGGATCTTGTCCTTGTGGCGAATCACCTGGCGATCCAGCTTGTCGACCATCAGGTCGATGGCGGCGTACATATCAGCGTCACAACTCTCGATGAAAATGTCCTTGCCCTTCAGGTGCAGATTGATTTCCGCCTTGTTGCGCTTGTCCTTGTCCCTATGAGTGTCGACCGAGAGGACAACGTTGCCATCCATCACCTGATCAAAATGACGGAGCACTCTGTCCAGCTTCGTGATCACAAACTCGCGCAACGCAGGCGTCAATTCGAGGTGGTGTCCACTGATCTTCAGATTCATAGTTGCTCTCCAAGCTAAGGGCCGTTGAACCACGGCGGCTCGTCCGATACCGGTCGGCTACGCGTCCCGCCGTGCACGATGTTTGTACGCGCAAGGAACGGGCCGCTTGGCCGGCTCGTCCGCGCTTTCGCGATTGCGGCCGGTAAAAGTCCACCGCGGTATGCGGTGAACCACAGAGACGGGTCAAAGAGACTTGCGCAGATTGACTGCGGGGATTTTCAGCGCCTCGCGGTATTTGGCGACGGTGCGCCGCGCCACCACGAAGCCTTGTTCCGCCAGCAGTTCGGCGATGCGGCTGTCTGAAAGAGGAGTTTTCGGGTCTTCCGCTCCTATCAGTTGCTTGATGAGGGCCCGGATCGCCGTGGAGGATGCGGCGCCGCCCGTGTCGGTGGAAACGTGCGATCCAAAGAAGTACTTGAATTCAAGCGTCCCGAATGGGGTGAGCATGTACTTCCCGGTAGTCACACGAGAAACCGTCGATTCGTGTAAACCCAGCGTATCAGCAATCTCCCGTAAAACCAAGGGCCGCATGGCGATTTCACCATGCGCAAAAAAGTTCTTCTGACGCTCGACGATTGCCTGCGCGACGCGAAGAATCGTCTCGAAACGCTGCTGGATATTCTTGATCAGCCAGCGTGCTTCCTGAAGCTGTTGACGCAGTGAACCACTGCCCGGATCGCCACGGTTGTTGCGCAAAATGTTCGCGTACAGATGGTTGATCCGCAGCCGCGGCACGATCTCCGGGTTCAGCTCCGCGGTCCATCCGCTCGCGGATTTGCGCACCAGAATGTCCGGCACCACGTAGTCCGCTTCGCTCTTGCCGTATGCGGCGCCGGGAAACGGCTCCAGCGACCGGATCAGCACATGCGCGTCTCGAAGCGCGTCGTCGCTTGCCTTCAGTTGCTTGCGCAAGCGCGTGAAGTCGCGCGCGGCGAGCAGTTCCAGATGGTTCGTGACGATGTCGAGCGCGAGCGTGCGCGTAGGCGACGGATCGAGCCGCAACAATTGCAGCTTCAGACACTCCGACGCCGACCGGCCGCCGACACCCGGCGGGTCGAAACTCTGGAGCAAGGCTAATGCCGCGCTGAGTTCGTCGACATCGACTTCAAGTTCGTCCGGCAGATCTGCCTGAATTTCTTCCAGCGACGACGTGAGATACCCGTCCTCATCCAGCGATTCGATCAGAAACGTGATCAGCGCGCGGTCGCGCTGGTTGGCCTGCGTCATGCGCAGTTGCGCGGTGAGATGGTCGCGCAGCGTCGTAGTCGATTCGTGGATTTGCAGCGGCGGAAGGTCGTCGTCGTCCGAGGCGTTGCTCGAACGGCCGTAGTCTTCGAGATTCCAGTTGCTCGAATCCGTGCCGCCGTCGGACGAGAGGCCGTTGTACTCGTCGACGCCCTGCGGCTCGCTGCTTTCCGATCGCTCGGAACTCGACGAACTAGAAGTGGAGCCGTTGCTCATCATCGGCTCGGGGGCGGCGCTGCTCGCGCCGGCCGTGGCAATCAGCGAGCCGTCGGCCGCCACTCGAAGCGGGCTCGCGATCCAGTCGTCGTCGTTTTCCAGCAGCGGGTTTTGCGCGACGGCCATCGCCACTTCCTGCTGCAGTTCGAGCGTCGACAACTGCAGCAGCCGGATGGACTGCTGCAGTTGCGGGGTGAGCGCAAGATGCTGCGATAGGCGAAGTTGGAGGCTGGCTTTCATGGCAAAGTTTTATTTCATTGTAGAGAGTTTGCCACGCGCGCGAAACCTCGCGGCCCAACCAAAAAAGCGCGTGCCGCCTCGAGGGCGGCACGTAAGTTTTGCTGTCTTCGCGCGGGAAATGCGGTAATCCGCCGCATCGCCGAGCGCTGGATCGCGCTGACGCTACATGCGGAAATGCTCGCCGAGATAGACGCGCCGCACGTTCTCATTCTCGATGATCTCACTCGGCGCGCCGGCCGCGAGCACGCTGCCGTCGCTGATGATGTAGGCGTGGTCGCAGATGCCGAGCGTCTCGCGCACGTTGTGGTCCGTGATCAGCACGCCGATGTTGCGCTGCTTCAGAAACTTTACGATCTTCTGAATTTCGAGCACGGCGATCGGATCGACGCCCGCGAAGGGTTCATCGAGCAGAATGAAGCTGGGATTCGTCGCGAGCGCCCGGGCGATTTCCACGCGCCGCCGCTCGCCGCCCGACAGCGAAAGCGCCGGATTTTCACGCAGATGCGCGATTTGCAGTTCGTCGAGCAGGGCCTCCGCGCGCTGCGTGATGGCATCCTTCGACAGTCGCTTGCCCGATGCGTCCGTTTGCAGTTCCAGCACGGCGCGAATGTTCTGCTCGACGGTGAGCTTGCGGAACACGGAGGCTTCCTGCGGCAGATACGACAGCCCGAGATGCGCGCGCTGATGGATCGGCAGCAGGCTGATGGATTTGCCGTCGAGATCGATTTCGCCCGCGTCGAGCGGCACAAGGCCGACGATCATATAGAACGACGTGGTCTTGCCCGCGCCGTTCGGGCCGAGCAGACCGACGACTTCGCCGCTCTTCACGTCGAGCGAGACGTCTTTCACGACGGTGCGCGAACCGTACCGCTTCTTCAGGTTGCGGACGACGAGCGAACTCGACTTGCCGTCCGGCTTGCTTGGGGACAGGGCGGGCGAATTCACTGCTGCGGCGTTCCTTGAATGGTGTTCGACGGCGCGAGGGTCGCGGGCGAGCCGTTGAGCGGCGCGGCGCCGCCGGAGCGGGGCGCGAGCATCGCGCGAACGCGGCCGCTCGGGTTGCCGGGGCCGGCCACATCCTTGCCGGCGCTCGCCGTGTAGAAGTCTTTCTGCCCGTCGTAGGTGATGACGCTGCCGCGCACTTCGTCCTGAACCGTCGTCAGACCTTGCAGGCGGCGCACCACGGCGCGCGTCGTGAGCTTGGTGAAGTCGTTCTTCCCGTCATAGTCGATGCGCACGGCATTGCCTTCGATGTATTCGTCGACGCCGTCGCGCTTCTGGCGGAAGTACGAGAGATTGCTGCCGGTGGACGTGCCGGTCGCGTACTGATAGCCCTGCGGATCTTGCGTGACTTCCACGCGATCCGCCTTGATGACGATGGTGCCCTTGGTCGCGACGACGTGACCGGTGAAGACGTTCTTCTGATTCAGATCGTCGTAGGACATGTTGTCCGCTTCGATGTTGAGCGGCTTGTCGCGGTCGGCTTTTTCGGCGTGCGCGGCGGGCGAGAAGCCCGCGAGCGGCAGCGCGACGAGCGCGGCGGCTGCTGCGGCCAGCGCGGCCCGCATCACACGCCTCACGCGCGCGGTGGTGCGATGCGCGAACGTTGCGCCCGCGGGGCCGCCATCGGGACAAGGGAAGCTGTGGTTCATGCAGTCAAGATCAGGATGGAATCCCGGGTTCACTTGGAGGAGCCGCCATTGATATCCGTGGCCGCGATCGCGCCGCGCACGTTACCGAAGAGCTTCATTTCCCGGGTGACGTTGTTGTAGTTCATGCCGTTGGCGGTCATCACCGACGGACCGCGCTGAAGTTTAACCGGCTTTTCCGTTTCGATGACATCGTCGTTCACCAGCACGCGAAAATGCTGCGAATCCGCCTGCATCTGCGGATCGCCGTAACCTGCTGCGCGCAGGATGCGGGCGTTGTCGTAGAGATCGACGATCGACACGTCGCCGTTCACCGTGCCGCGCTGCGCCGTGGCCGTCACGATCGGCTTTTGCGGCTGGAACATGCGCACGGCGGGCAGCGTCAGGTCGCTGTTCTCGTCGTCCTCGTAATGGACCATGGATTTCGCCGTCAGCCGGTATTGCGTCGTGCCGGTGGAATCCAGTTCGGAGACGGAGAAGTTATCCGCGAAGTAGTCGGGCGTGTGGCGCTTGGGCTGCTCGGGCGCCTGCGGCGCGGAAGGCAGCGTGGCCTGCAACAGCCAGTACGTGATGCCCGCGAGCGCCGCCATCGCGAGAAGCGGCAACAGCGAGGCGAGGCGTCGGGTGGGCGGCATGGCGTCAGTCTCCGAGCGCCGCCGCGAGCAGCGCGTCATAGCGATTTTGCGCGCGCAGGATTGCATCGCATACTTCGCGCACGGCGCCGTGGCCGCCGCGCGCTTCGGTTACCCAATGCACGCGCTCCTTCACTTCCGCATGCGCGTTGGCCGGCGCGGCGGCGAATCCGCAGCGGCGCATGACGGCGAGATCGGGCCAGTCGTCGCCCATGTAGCCGCAGTCGGCGGCGGAGAGGCCGGTCGCGTCGAGCAATTGCGCGAGCGCCACCGTCTTGTCGGCGACGCCTTGATAAAGATGCGTGATGCCCAGTTCTTTCGCGCGCGCCGCGACGATTCCCGACTGCCGCCCGGTGATGATCGCCGTTTGCACGCCGATACGTTCCAGCAGCTTCACGCCGTGGCCGTCGAGCGAATTGAACGACTTCATGGTGTCGCCTTCGGCGCTGAAGTACAGGCTGCCGTCGGTGAAAACGCCGTCGACATCGAACACCATGAGCTTGATGCGGCTCGCGCGCTCGGCGGGGAAAGGCTTCTGCGCCATCAGATTACCTTCTTGGAGAAGAGGTCGTGCATGTTCAGTGCGCCGATCAGCGTCGCGTCGGCGTCGACGACCAGCATCTGATTGATGCGATGGCGCTCCATCAGTTCCACGGCTTCCACCGCGAGATGGTCCGGACCGATGGTGCGCGGATTGCGCGTCATCACGTCCGCGAGCTTGAGCGAGCGGAAATCGCCGTCGCGCTGGAGAATGCGGCGCAGGTCGCCGTCCGTGAAGATGCCTTCGACGTGACGATTGCCGTTGATGACGGCCGTCATGCCCATGCGCTTCGCGGTGATCTGAAAGAGGGCGTCTGAAACGGTCGCGTCGAGCGGCACGACGGGAACCTCGTCGCCCACGCGCATGACGTCGCGCACGTAGGTCAGCAAACGCCGGCCGAGCGCGCCGCCGGGATGCGAACGCGCGAAGTCGTCGGGGCCGAAGCCGCGTGCGTCGAGGACCGCGACGGCGAGCGCGTCGCCGAGCGCCAACGCGGCGGTCGTGCTGGCGGTCGGCGCGAGGTTCATCGGGCAGGCTTCTTTTTCGACGCGTGCGTTCAGGTGCATGTCCGCGAGTTGCGCGAGGCTCGACTCCGGACGGCCGGTAATGGCGATGAGTTTCGCGCCGAGGCGCTTGATGAGCGGGAGAATGGCGACGAGTTCTTCGGTCTCGCCGGAGTTCGATAGCGCGATGAAGATGTCGTCGGCGGTGACCATGCCGAGATCGCCGTGGCTCGCTTCGGCCGGATGCACGAAAAACGCCGGCGTGCCGGTGGACGCAAGGGTGGCGGCGAACTTGCGCGCGACGTGTCCCGACTTGCCGATACCCGACACGACCACGCGGCCGCGACAGCCGAGCAGGGCTTCGACTGCGTTGGTGAAGTTGTCGTCGAGAAGGTCCGAGAGACCGCGAACTGCGTCCGCTTCGATCTGGATTACGCTGCGAGCCAGCGCCAGTGCCCGGTCGCCATTGATTTTCGCTATCATTCGCGGAGTATAGCAAAGGCGTTTCTTCGCCGCGCCTTACGGTGCGCGGCGCGCCGCCGCTTATCCGCCCCCGCGAGCCCTGGCAAAAGGGGCTTCCCACGACACCGAAACGCCGCGCCGGACACGTATCGGCACGCTGACGACGAGGACGCTGGACGGATGACTTCTCCGCTCGAAATGACGCTGTTGTTGCTGCTGTGTTCGGTGGCGGGCGTCGTCGTATTTCGTTTCTTCAATCTGCCGCCGATGCTCGGTTATCTGGCCGTCGGCATTATCGTCGGTCCGCACGCGGCCGGTATCGCACCGGATACCGAGCGCGCGCAGCACCTCGCCGAATTCGGCGTCGTGTTTCTGATGTTCTCCATCGGCCTCGAATTCTCGCTTGCGAAGCTGCGCTCGATGCGGCGCATCGTGTTCGGGCTCGGCGCGAGCCAGGTCGGCGCGACGATCGTGTTCGCGCTCGTCGTCGGGTGGATCGCGCAGTTCTGGACCACCATGTCGTGGCAGGCGAGCTTCGCGCTCGGCGGCGCGCTTTCCATGTCCTCCACCGCGATCGTGAGCAAGCTGCTCGCGGAGCGGCTCGAACTGGAATCGGAGCACGGCCGCAATATCTTCGGCGTGCTGTTGTTTCAGGATCTCGCGGTCGTGCCGCTCCTCATCATCATCGCGGCCTTCGCCAACGGCAACTCGTCGCAACTCGTGATGTGGCTCGGCATCGCGGCGGTAAAGATCGTGGTCGCGCTGACGGTTTTGCTGTTCCTCGGCCAGAAGTTCATGACGCGCTGGTTCGATCTCGTCGCGCGGCGGCGCTCGCAAGAGCTGTTCATGCTGAACCTGCTGCTGGTGACGCTCGGCGCGGCGTTCATCACGGACAAGTTCGGGCTGTCGCTCGCGCTCGGCGCGTTCATCGCGGGCATGTTGATCGCGGAAACGCCGTACCGGCATCAGGTGGAAGAAGACATCAAGCCGTTTCGCGACGTGCTGCTCGGCGTGTTCTTCGTGACAACGGGCATGCTGCTGAATCCGCGCGTGATCTGGGAGCACCCGCTTCTCGTGCTCGCGTTCTTCGTCGTGCCCATTTTGCTGAAAGCCGTGATGATCACCGGCCTCGCGCGCCTGTTCGGCTCGCCGCCCGGCGTCGCCATGCGCACCGGGCTCGGGCTCGCGCAGGCGGGCGAATTCGGCTTCGTGCTCCTGAACCTCATTCGGGACTCGCATCTGGTCGACGCCACCATTCTTCAGGCGCTCCTTTCCGCGATGCTGCTCTCCATGCTCGCCGCGCCGTTCGTCATCCAGAACGCGGACCGGATCGTGCTGCGGCTGTCGTCGACGGAATGGATGCTGCAATCGCTGCAAATGACGAAGATCGCGACGCAAAGTCTCAAGCAGAGCGGCCACGTCATTATTTGCGGCTACGGTCGCGCCGGGCAGAACCTCGCGCGCATGCTGGAACAGGAAGGCATTTCGTACGTGGCGCTCGATCTCGACCCGGATCGCGTGGCGGCGGCCGCGGCGGCCGGCGAATCGGTCGTGTTCGGCGATGCCGGGCGGCGTGAATCGCTGGTCGCAGCGGGGCTGAACCGCGCGGCGACGGTCGCGATCACGTACGCGAACACGCCGTCCGCCATGCGCGTGCTGCACAACATCCACGAACTCGCGCCGACGCTGCCGGTGATCGTGCGCACGGTCGACGACGCGGATCTCGAAAAGCTGACCGCCGCGGGCGCGACCGAAGTGATTCCGGAGATCGTCGAAGGCAGTCTGATGCTCGCCTCGCATACGCTCGTGCTGATGGGCGTGCCGATGCGCCGCGTCGTGCGTCGCGTGGAAGAAATGCGCGATGCGCGCTACAGCCTGTTGCGCGGCTATTTCCACGGCGCCGACGATCTCGACGACGACGATGGCCACGAGCAGGTGCGGCTACAATCCGTACCGATCGACGAACATTCGGAGGCGGTCGGGCATTCGCTCGACGATCTCGGTCTCGTCGGCAACGGTGTCGAAGTGACCGCCATTCGCCGTCACGGCATCCGGGGCGTCCAGCCGGACCCCGAAACCAGGCTCCGCGCGAACGACATCGTCGTGTTGCGCGGCCTGCCCGAAGTGCTCGCGCAGGCCGAGGAACGGCTTTCGCGCAATCGCCGGGCAGCCTAAGTTCTCTTTATCAGGCAAGCGGCCTCACAGCGCCGATTTCGGAGAAGTCATGTCCACCATTTCATCGAGCGCTTCGTCTGCATCGTCAGATGCGGCGCGGTTCATCAAGGAGCGCGTGCGCACGGTCGAAGACTGGCCGCAGGCCGGCGTCCAGTTTCGCGATATCACGCCCGTTCTGCAGGACCGCCGCGCGCTGCGCACGCTCATCGACCTGTTCGTGCAGCGTTATATCGACGCGAACCTGAGCGTCATCGCGGGCATGGATGCGCGCGGGTTCATCATCGGGCCGATTCTCGCGTACGAGCTGAGTCTCGGTTTCGTGCCCATTCGCAAGAAGGGCAAGCTGCCGTACAAGACGCTCTCGCAGTCGTACGAGCTGGAATACGGCAGCGCGACGGTCGAGATTCACGAAGACGCGTGCCAGCCCGGCGACCGCGTCGTGATCGTCGACGATCTCGTGGCGACCGGCGGCACGATGATGGCCGGCAAGATTCTGCTGGAGCGGCTCGGCGCGAAGGTCGTCGAAGCGGCGGCGATCATCGACTTGCCCGATCTCGGCGGCTCCAAGCTGCTGCGCGACGGCGGCTTGCCGCTTTACACGGTCTGCGAGTTCGGAGGCCATTGATGCCGAACATACTTTTGTTTCTCGCGACGTCGGTCGCAATCACCATCGCGCCGGGGCCCGACAATCTGCAAGTGCTCGCCCGCGGCATCTCGCAAGGCCGGCTCGCGGGCGTCGTCGCGGCGCTGGGTTTCGCGTGCGGCGTGATATTTCATACGACGCTCGCCGCTTTGGGCGTCGCCGCGCTCTTGCGCTCGTCGCCGCTCGCGTTCCAGGCGGTGAAGCTCGCGGGCGCGGCGTATCTCGTGTGGATCGGCATCAAGGCGCTGCGCAGCCACGGCCTCGCGACGGCGCACGCGCGCCCGAGTCAGCCGCTGTCGACCGTGTTTCGGCAGAGCGTGCTCGGCAACATGCTCAATCCGAAGGTCACGCTGTTCTTTATCGTGTTCCTGCCGCAGTTCGTCGATCCGCATGGCGCGCAAAGCGTGATGCTGCAGATGTTCGAGCTGGGCGGCGTGTTCATGTTGCAGACGGTCGCCGCGTTTTCGCTCTTCGGCATCGGCGCGGGGATGATCGGCGCGTGGCTCAAGCGCCGTCCGCGCGTGGGCGTCTGGCTCGACCGGCTCGCGGGCATGACGTTTATCGTGCTAGGCATTCGCGTGGCGCTGCGCGACTGATTTCGCTTTTCGCACGGCGCGCACGCGTCGGTCTTTCTTTGCCACGGTCTCGCCGGAGCCTTCGTGACTTTGCCTTGCCTTGTCGCCGCCCGCCGTTTCGACGCCGCCGCGCACGTGCCGTTCTTCATCGGCGATGAACGCGTCGGCTGGATTCGCAAGACGGATGTGCCGTTGCTTGTGCGCTGGCCGGAAACGTTCGTAGTCGGCGACGCCGCCGTGCGCCTGAATCCGTCGCTTGGCGGTATCGACGCGCGCAGCGCGGCCCTCGCCACCGTCATCGCCGCGCTGCACGCCGAGGGCAATATCCCCGGCTGGCGCGACGAAACCTACGCGATCCGCAATCATTTCGACGCCGCGCCGCTCGCGTTCATCGAGCGCGCGGCCTCGCGCTTCTTCGGCACGATCACTTACGCGGTGCATGTGAACGGCATCGTAAAATATCGGGATAGCGCGCCGCGGCTCTGGATCGCGCGGCGCAGCCACACCAAGTCGACCGATCCCGGCATGCTGGACAACGTGGTGGCGGGCGGCGTCGGCTGGGGTTACGGGCTCATGCCGACGCTCGCCAAAGAATGCTGGGAAGAAGCGGGCATGCCGGAGGAACTGGCCATGACCGCGACGCCCGGCGGCACGTTCCACGTCCTGCAATCGGCGCCCGAAGGCACGCAGGCGGAACAGATCTTCGTGTACGACATCGCGTTGCCGCCGGACTTCACGCCGCGCAATCAGGATGGCGAAGTCGCCGAGCATCGCGAGGCGAGCATCGCCGAAGTCGCGCGCTGGATCGAAGAAGGCGAGATGACCGTCGATGCGAGCCTCGCGACGCTCGACTGCCTGCTGCGCCATCGCTGGATCGACGAAGACGCCTGCCAGGGCATCGAGGCGCTTTACGCGCCGCCGCCCGTTTGAACATCGAGCATCAACGCATTGAGGAAGGAGTAACCGGTTCATGTCGACCGAACATAGTTTTATCCTGAAGTTGTCGTGCCCGGACCGGCCGGGAATCGTGCATGCCGTCTCCGGTTTTCTGTTCGATCTCGGCGCGAACATTCTGGATTCGGCGCAATTCGGCGACAGCCGCACCGGTGAATTCTTCATGCGGGTGCATTTTCAGGAAGTGGGCGGCGATCCCGGCCTCGACGCGCTGCGCAAGTCGTTCGCCACGCTCGCCGATGAGTTCGGCATGCGCTGGGAATTGCACGATGCGCTGGCGAAGCCGCGCGTCGTCATCATGGTGTCGAAGATCGGCCATTGCCTGAACGATCTGCTGTTCCGCTATCGCACGGGGCAGTTGCAGATCGAGATTCCGGCGATCGTTTCGAACCACAAGGATTTTTATCAGCTCGCCGCGAGCTACGACATACCGTTTCATCACTTGCCGCTCAACGGCGGCACAGCGCAGGCGAAGGCCGCGCAGGAAGCGCGCGTGATGGAGATCATCGAGCAGCACGATACCGATCTCGTCGTGCTCGCGCGCTACATGCAGATCCTGTCGCCGGACATGTGCGACAAGCTCGCCGGCCGCGCGATCAACATTCACCATTCGTTTCTGCCGAGCTTCAAGGGCGCGAAGCCGTACTATCAGGCGTTCGACCGCGGCGTGAAGCTGATCGGCGCGACCGCGCACTATGTGACGACGGATCTGGACGAAGGCCCGATCATCGAGCAGGAAGTGGAGCGCGTGGACCATAGCATGACGCCGGATCAATTGACGGCGATCGGCCGCGACGTCGAGTGCGTGACGCTCGCGCGTGCGGTGAAATGGCACGTGGAGCATCGGATCGTGCTCAACGGAAGCAAGACGGTCGTGTTCCGCTAGACGCTGCTAGGCGCCATAAGTAAGAAAGCCCGCTGATCTTCGGATCGAGCGGGCTTCTTTGCTTCTGGGCGGCGGCGGTCAGACGAGCCGCAGATAGATCAGCTCGCGCTTGATGTACGCATAGAAAATGGGCGCGGCGATGACGCCCGGCAGACCGAACGCGGCTTCCATCGCGAGCATCGCAAGCAGCAGTTCCCACGCGCGCGCCTCGATCTGCCCGCCGATGATCCGCGCGTTCAGGAAGTATTCGAGCTTGTGAATGACGACGAGAAACGCGAGCGACGCGACCGCCGTGCCGAACGACACCGAAAACGAGATCGCGACGATGATCGTATTCGAGATCAGATTGCCGACGACGGGCAAGAGGCCGAGGATGAACGTGATCAACACGAGCGTCTTGGAGAGCGGCAGGCGTTCGTGGAAGAGCGGCAGCGCGACGAGAAGATAGAGCGCGGTGAACGCGGCGTTGATCGCCGAAATCTTGATCTGCGCGAACACGATGCGGCGGAAGGCGTCGGCAAAACGCGAGACGCGCGTGACGAGCGCCGTCGATAGCGGCAGCCGATGCGTCTGCTTCGGCGCGCCCACCGCGATGATCGCGCCGATGATCATGCCGATCAGAATATGCCCGAAGCCGCGCGCCATGTCCCGGCCGCCTTCCTGCAACTGCTCGGCGTGCTTGTGCATGAGTTCGGCGGCGCGCTCCTTCATCTGGCCGGCGTCGACCGGCAGATAATTCGCGATCCAGTCCGGCACGCGCAGCCGCGCATGCGACGTGACGCTCACCAATTGGTCCAGCAGCCGCTGCAGGCTCGGGACGTCGTGCTCGAAATGTTCGATGGTCGCAATGGTGAGGCCGGTCAGCCCGCCGATGATGATGGCCGAGATCAGCACGACCGCGATCAGCCGCGCGCCCTTGCTCATCACGTGCCGCTCGATGACGGGCGCGATCATGTGCACCAGCTGGAACACGAGCATGCCGGCGAGCAGCGCGCCCAAGAGCTTGAGATGCAGCACGAGGAACATGGCGAGGAACGCCGCGATGTAACTGCCGATCTCCACGGCGGGGAGCTTGGGCAGGCTCATGTCGCTCGTCAGCCTGACGGGGCGCGCCGGCATGTCCCGTACGCGTCGCTCCTCGTTGGCCGCTTCGTTGCGCTTCCCCATGACTGCGTTCCCTTTTCGCTGCTGCCTACCACGGTTGTTCTTGCCGCCGGGCTGCGGCGGTTGTCAGGCGGCCGACTTCGGACGCTGAAGCAGCGGCGCGAGGTAGCGGCCCGTGAAGCTCGCCTTCGACTTCGCGACCTGCTCCGGCGTCCCCTGCGCGATGATCTGCCCGCCGCCCGCGCCGCCTTCCGGACCGAGGTCGATTACCCAGTCGGCGGTTTTGATCACGTCCAGATTATGCTCGATGATGACGACCGTGTTGCCCTGATCTCGCAGCCGGTGAATCACTTCGAGCAAGAGCGCGATGTCGTGAAAGTGCAGGCCGGTCGTCGGTTCGTCGAGGATATATAGCGTCCGACCGGTATCGCGCTTGCTCAGTTCCAGCGAAAGCTTGACGCGCTGCGCTTCGCCGCCCGAAAGCGTCGTCGCCGACTGGCCGAGGCGGATGTAGCCGAGGCCCACGTCGAGCAGCGTCCTCAACTTGCGCGCGACGACCGGCACCGCCTTGAAGAACTCGTGCGCGGCTTCCACCGTGAGGTCGAGCACTTCGCTGATGTTCTTGCCTTTGTACTGGATGTCGAGCGTCTCGCGGTTGTAACGCTTGCCGTGACACACGTCGCAAGGCACATAAACGTCCGGCAGAAAGTGCATTTCCACCTTCAGCACGCCGTCGCCCTGACAGGCTTCGCAGCGTCCGCCCTTGACGTTGAACGAGAAGCGGCCCGCTTCGTAGCCGCGCTCCTTCGCCGCCGGCACGCCCGCGAACAGTTCGCGAATGGGCGTGAACAGGCCGGTGTAAGTGGCCGGATTCGAGCGGGGCGTGCGGCCGATCGGCGATTGATCGACGGCGATCACCTTGTCGAAGTGCTCCAGACCTTCGATGGATTCGTACGGCGCCGGCTCCGTCGACGAACCATACAAATGCTGGGCGACCGCGTGCTGAAGCGTGTCGTTGATGAGCGTCGACTTGCCGGAGCCGGAGACGCCCGTCACGCATGTCAGCAGGCCGACCGGAAGATCGAGCGTGACATGCTTCAGATTATTGCCGTGCGCCTCGACGATGCGCAGCCGCCGCTCGTCCGGCGCATTGCGCTTTTCCGGATAGCTGATCGTGCGCTTGCCGGACAGATATTGCCCCGTGATGGAGTTCGGGTCTTTCTGCACCTGAAGCGGCGTGCCTTCCGCGACGATCACGCCGCCGTGCTCGCCCGCGCCCGGTCCCATGTCGACCACGTAATCGGCCATGCGGATCATGTCTTCGTCGTGCTCGACGACGATCACCGAGTTGCCGATATCGCGCAAATGCTTGAGCGTGTCGATCAGACGGTCGTTGTCGCGCTGATGCAGGCCGATGGACGGCTCGTCCAGCACGTACATCACGCCCGTCAGCCCCGAGCCGATTTGCGACGCGAGCCGGATGCGCTGCGCCTCGCCGCCGGAGAGCGTCTCCGCGCTGCGCTCGAGCGACAGGTAATCCAGCCCGACGTTATTCAGGAACGACAGCCGCGCGACGATTTCCTTGATGACCTTGTCGGCGATTTCGCCCTTCGCGCCGTCCAAACGCAGCGTCTGAAAATAGCCGAGCGTGTCGCGCAGCGGCCAGCCGCTCACTTCGTAGATGCCGCGAGCCTGATCGCCCGAGCCCACTTTGACAAAGCGCGCCTCGCGCCGCAGGCGCGTGCCATCGCATGTCGGACAGGGCTGATTGTTCTGGTATTTCGCTAGTTCTTCGCGCACGGCGGTCGAATCCGTTTCGCGGTAGCGCCGCTCCAGATTCGGGATGATGCCTTCGAACGCATGCTCGCGCACTGAAGCGCGGCCACGCTCGTTGATGTACGAAAACGGGATGGCCTGCTTGCCCGAGCCGTAGAGCAGCGTCTTGCGCACCTTCTCCGGCAGTTCCTCGAACGGCGCGTCGATGTCGAATTCGTAGAACGCGGCGAGGCTTTGCAGCATCTGGAAATAGAACTGGTTGCGCCGATCCCAGCCCTTCACCGCGCCCGCCGCCAGCGACAGCGACGGATGCGCGACCACGCGCTTCGGATCGAAAAACGTGATCTGGCCGAGTCCATCGCATTGGGGGCACGCGCCCATCGGGTTATTGAACGAGAAAAGGCGCGGCTCCAGTTCCTGCAGCGAATACGAACAAATCGGACACGCGAACTTCGAGCTGAAGAGCTTCTCGTGGTCCGTGTCCATTTCGAGCGCGATCGCGCGGCCGTCGGCGAGGCGCAGCGCCGTCTCGAAGGATTCCGCGAGACGTTGCTTCATGTCGGGGCGCACTTTCAGGCGGTCGATCACCACGTCGATCGTGTGCTTGTCGTTCTTCTTGAGCTTCGGCAGCGAATCGACTTCATAGATTTTCGCGACGCCTTCGTTCGCCGTGCCGCCGCCCGAGCGAATCCGAAAGCGGATGAAGCCCTGCGCCTGCATTTCCTCGAACAGTTCGACGTGCTCGCCTTTGCGGTCGGCGACCACCGGCGCGAGAATCATCAGCTTGGTTTCTTCGGGCAGCGCGAGCGCGGCGTCCACCATTTGCGAGACGCTTTGCGCTTCGAGCGGAATCAGATGATCGGGACAATACGGCGTGCCGACGCGCGCATAGAGAAGACGCAGGTAATCGTGAATCTCGGTGACGGTGCCGACCGTCGAACGCGGATTATGCGACGTGGCTTTTTGTTCGATGGAAATGGCCGGCGACAAACCTTCGATCAGATCGACGTCCGGCTTTTCCATCAGCTGTAGAAATTGCCGCGCGTAGGCCGACAGACTCTCGACATAACGGCGCTGGCCTTCGGCGTAAAGCGTATCGAACGCGAGCGACGACTTGCCCGACCCGGACAACCCCGTAATCACGATCAGCTTGTGACGCGGCAAGTCGAGACTGACGTTCTTCAGATTGTGGGTGCGAGCCCCACGAATACGAATTTCTTCCACGAGTTTGTTCCGGCGACGAGCGGGGAATGAGGGGGGCCAAACCTGCTACTATAACGACTTTTGCAGGGCGCGGCGCCCGCGCACCCCGTGCCGCGGGCCGGCCCCAGGCCGCCTGCCGCGGGCCTTGCGGCGGTCTTGCCGGCGCAGCGGGCAGCGGCCATGCGCGCCGGGTCGTCCGCTGCATATGGTGCCGTTTCGAGCAAGAACAAGGCGGCCGCGCCTGACGTCGCAACAGGCCGGGCCAGACGCGACCCTCATTCATTTCCCGTCTCTGATGTCCAATCCGTCTGCCACGTCCGCACGTCTCTCCGCGCCGGAATTGCGCGCGACCGTGTCGCTCGCTGCCATCTTCGCGCTGCGCATGCTCGGTCTCTTCATGATCATGCCGGTGTTTTCCATCTACGCGAAAACGATTCCGGGCGGCGACAACGTCCTGCTCGTCGGCATTGCGCTGGGCGCTTACGGCGTCACGCAGTCGATGCTCTATATCTTCTACGGCTGGATCTCCGACAAGCTCGGGCGCAAGCCGGTCATCGCGTTCGGGCTGCTGGTGTTCGCAATCGGCAGCTTCGTCGCGGCCGTCGGGCATTCCATGGCGTGGATCATCGCCGGACGCGTGATTCAGGGCATGGGCGCGGTGTCGTCGGCGGTGATCGCGTTCATCGCGGATCTGACGCACGAGGAAAACCGCACGAAGGCCATGGCGATGGTGGGCGGCAGCATCGGCGTGTCGTTCGCGGTGGCGATCGTGGGCGCGCCGATTCTCTTCCACTGGATCGGCATGAGCGGGCTTTTCACGGTGATCGGCGCGCTATCTATTGTGGCGGTCGGCGTGGTGCTGTGGATCGTCCCCGACCCGCCGGCGCGCCCGGTGCACGTCAAGGCGCCCTTCAGCGAAGTGCTGCATAACGTCGAACTGCTGCGCCTGAACTTCGGCGTGCTCGTCCTGCACGCGACGCAGACGGCGCTCTTCCTCGTCGTCCCGCGCATTCTGGAAGCGGGCGGGCTGCCCGTGGCGTCGCACTGGAAGATCTACCTGCCGGTCATGGGGCTCGCTTTCGTCATGATGGTGCCGGCGATCATCGCGGCCGAGAAGCGCGGCAAGATGAAGGCCGTCATGCTCAGTGCAATCGGGCTTATCCTGTTCGGACAGTTGTTATTGGGCGTGGCTCCCCATACGCTATGGTCCGTGGCCGCGATTCTGTTCGTGTACTTTTTGGGCTTCAACGTGCTGGAGGCATCGCAGCCGTCGCTCGTGTCCAAGCTCGCGCCGGGCACGCGAAAGGGCGCGGCAGCGGGCGTGTACAACACGACGCAGTCCATCGGCCTCGCCTTGGGCGGGGTGGTCGGCGGCTGGCTCCTGAAGCTGGACGGACCGAGCGCGGTCTTCTTCTCGTGCTCGGCGCTCGTGCTGGCGTGGCTTGTCGTTGCAATGTGGATGAAGCCGCCGCCGCGCAAAGCCGGGCGCGCGGCTTGAGAGAGACGTTTAATCATTTGAATCGAATCAGACGTGCTGTACGGCTTCGCATGAGAGCGACGCCTGCGCGAACAGCGCCGCACGGCTGACAGTAGGCAAAGAATCAACCGGAGAAATCATGGCATCTGTCAACAAGGTCATTCTCGTAGGCAATCTGGGCGCGGACCCGGAAACGCGCTACCTTCCGAGCGGCGACGCCGTGGCCAACATTCGTCTCGCGACGACCGACCGCTACAAGGACAAGGCGTCCGGCGAGATGAAAGAACTCACCGAGTGGCACCGTGTCGCGTTCTTCGGGCGGCTCGCTGAAATCGTCAACGAATACCTGAAGAAAGGCTCGTCGGTGTACATCGAGGGCCGCATCCGCACGCGCAAATGGACCGATCAATCGGGACAAGAGCGTTACTCGACCGAAATCGTCGCTGACCAGATGCAAATGCTGGGCGGTCGCGGCGGTGCGGGCGGCGGCGACGATGGCGGCTACAGCCGCAGCGCGCCGATGGAGCGCTCCGGCGGCGGCGGAGGCCGGGCGCCTTCCGGCTCGGGCGGCGGACGCTCGGGCGGCTCCGGTGGCGGCGCGAGCCGTCCGAGCGCGCCTGCCGGCGGCGGCTTCGACGACATGGACGACGACATTCCGTTCTGATAAGTGCTCCGGCGCGCGACGCATCGAGAAAACGGGTCTCCTGCTTCTGGCAGGAGACCCGTTTTTTATTTCTCTCAGTGTTTTTTGGCAAATTCCGACGGGCATTTGCTATTTACTGGCGGCGATTAGAACGTCGCCGGGTAAATCGCTGTCATTCGGCATATATTCAAATCGGGCGTAATCGGAGTAGTCCGATGGTTTGGAATTAGCGCACATCTTATTTTGATGAAAAATATTCTGTAATACTGAGAGAGCTATGTTTGCGTTTAGTCATCTTATTGCGGAAACGCAAGTCTGAAAGCACGTCGATTCGAATAGCGCCGCTCGGGCAGGCGTTTGGTTTTCCGAGCGCGTCATTGCGCTGATTCGCGCGCACATCGGCGGCGCTTCGATGTCTCGCGCGTCGAAAGGCGCCACTAAAACATAGAGATAACCGGGGGCCTATTCATGCTTCGTGTAGTGTTGGCCGACGACCATCCTTTCGTAGTCCTTGGAATGAAGGCGCTTATCAATGGGGACGAAGGGTTGTGCGTGATTGGCGAAGCGAGAAACGCGAGTAGTTTGCTTACCGAGCTACGGAAGACGCCGTGCGACGTGCTCGTCACCGATTTCGCCATGCCCGAGCCGGGCTGCGACGCCCAGGACGGGCTCTGCCTGATCCGCAAGGTCAGGCAGGATTGGCCGGGCATAAGCATTGTCGTGCTGACCAGCGTCAGCAATGTCGCCATTCTTCGCTCGATTCTGAATGCCGGCGCAATGGGCCTCGTCGACAAGGCCGAACCCATTGAGCTTGTCCCGACCGCCGTGAAGCAAGCGAGCGTTGGCCGTCGCTACGTGAGCGCATCGTTTCGCGCGGCCCTCGCTGAGGCCGGCGCCGAAACGCCTTCCTCGCCCGATGCGCCGCGCCTCTCGCCGAGGGAAATCGAAGTGGTCAAACTATTCGCGAAAGGCCGCTCCATCACCGAGATCGCGAGAGAGTTGCAGCGCGACGTGCGCACCATCAGCCGACAAAAACGCGATGCAATGAACAAGCTCGGCGTGAAGAACGATCCCGGTCTCTTCGCGTTCGTGCGAGCACGCGGACTATGCTGATTTGCGTAGGACCGCATTTCCAATTCAGATGCATCTTATGTCTTTTAGGGGGTTGGTGCCCGATGCTTATATTCGGGATCAGGTCTGCGTGTCGGACTTCATAACTAAGGGTTTGTGTCGATGGAATTCGGGAATGGTAGCGAGGTCTTCTCGCGTGCAAGGCGGATAAGGTTGGCGATAGCGGACGACCACCCGCTCGTCATTCTGGCAATTGAGCGGCTTGCGGCGAACTTTCCCAACGTGGAAGTCGTCAGCCGAAGCGCCAATTCCACGCAGTTGGATGATTTTCTGTCACGCGGCGATTGCGATGTCGCTCTCGTCGATTTTTATATGCCGGGCGGCCGGTACGGAGACGGCATTCAACTCATTCAGCACATCGCGCATTGTTATCCGGACGTCCGCATCATCGTTCTGTCGCGCAATGATAATGCGGCACTGGTCAGGCAGGCACTCGACGCCGGTGCGCACGCGTTCCTGAGCAAGGAAGACCGGCTCGATCTGGTGTACGTCGCCATCGTGTCGGCCATCGCGAACGAAACGTACCTTGGTCCGGCGGTCCGCCGAACCATGGCGGTAGCCAGTGTCGAGAGCCGCGCCCGCTTCATCCGGCAGCGCCTGACCACGCGGGAACTCGAAGTCATCGAGCGTTATGCGCGAGGCGCGAACGTGACGGAAATCGCGAAAGAACTCGACCGCAGCGTGAAGACCATCAGCGCTCAGAAATGCGCGGCCATGCGCAAACTCGATTTGTCGACAGACGCCGATCTTTACCGATTCATTGCCGACAGCGATCTGCTCTGAGAGCAAGCAGTAATCGCCAAGAATAAAAGCGAGTGCGGGGAGCGCACCGCCGTCCAATGGCCGGCTACTCGCTATGAGACCAATAAGACGCAAATGAGAAAAAATTCGCCGCTGAGGGCTATTGTTGCGGACGATCATCCCGCAGTCGTTAAGGGAATCACGACGTTTCTGGAGCGGGACGGTGCAATTCGAGTGGTCGCGACTGCGCAAGATTCGTCGCAATTGGCCGAGGCGGTCGGCTCCGTGCCTTGCGATTACGTCTTTGCTGATATTGGCATGAGAGGTATCGACGGAGAAAGCAATTCGATCGCTTTTCTTAAGCGTTTCCTCTGGCAGAAAACTCGGCCCCGCGTGATCGTCGTCACCATGATGTCGCATAACCGCATGTTGGCCGGCTTGATTCAATTGGGGATCAACGGCATCGTCGACAAGCGCGACTCCCTCGAATGCCTTTTCGAAGCCATATCCGTCACGCGGGAAGGTCGCTGCTTCCTCTCGCCTTCGGTGGACGAAGCGGTCGCTCGACTACCGGGTACGGTGCCGGCGCTGGCCGGCGTCCTGAGCAAGCGCGAGTGGGAAGTCTTCCGGCTGTACGCGAGCGGCCTGCTCGTGCATGAAATCGCCAAGCGCTTCGGCCGAAGCAGCAAGACCATCGCTACGCAGAAGCGCAGTGGCATGCGCAAGCTCGGCCTCGAGTCGGAGACCGAACTCGTCGAATACTTGCGTCAAGTCGGGCTCGTATGAGCGAGATTCCGCATTTTTCGGAGCGGCATAAGAAGTAATTCGGACACCTCTGATTTTCCTCTGTGGCTCGCACGATCAGACTCATAAGTTGGTCGTCGAGATTGCTCGGTGCAGTCTGCGCCATGGCAGCGCATCGGAACGCGCATTTTCGGAGAGTCGAATTGAGGTCGTTGCTCGCACGCTGTTGGTTCGTCGTCAGCTTTCTTGTCTCGCCGCTATGCTTCGCGTCCGGTGCGGCGCAGTCGCGGCCTGCAAGCGCGCCGCTTGAGGTGGTCTGGGACATCAGCGCCCTTCGTTTGCTGCCGGTGTTGATCGGCGTCGCGGCCGTTCTGGCCGTCACGCTCAGGGCGTTCATCCTTCTTCAGCGTGAGATGAACCGTCGCATCGAGACGGAACAGCGTCTCGCGACTCAGTTGAGCTTTCAGCAGACGATGATGGAAGTGGTCCCGTATCCGCTCGTCGCGAAGAATATGGAGAACCGATACATCGCGGTGAACCGCGCGTTCGAAGCGGCGCTCGGCGTGCGGCGCGAGGACGTCATCGGGCGCACGAGCATCGAAGCGGGGGCGTGGGGCGAGAAACACAGCCGGATCGTGAACGAGATATCCGCCGCTACGCTCCAGTCAGGCCAGGGGCAGGAGGTCGAGGCGGAATTCGTCGATAATCGCGGCCGCTCGCGTTACGGACTCTTCTGGACGGGCGCTTTTTCGGCGTCCAACGGTGAGCGCATGGGCGTCGTCGGGACGATGATCGACATCACCGATATTCGCGATGCCGAAATGCACGCGCGCCAGACCGAGCAGCGCCTTCATGACGTGACGCGATCCCTGCCGGCGGTCGTTTTCCAGTTGCGCCGCACCAGCGGCGGCCAATACAGCCTCCCGTACATCGACGGTGACACGCGGCAACTGCTCGGCCTCGATCTCGCGGCGCTCGCCGCCGATCCGACCACGATTCTGCAACACGTCGACGCACAAGACAGCGGGCGGCTCTTCCGCGAGATCGAAGCGTCGTCGCGCACGCTGGACCCCGTGCATACCGAATTCCGTTCCACCGTGAAAGGCGTCACGCGCTGGATACGCGCCGATCTGGTCGCGCATCGCGAAGAGGACGACTCGGTGGTCTGGAGCGGCTATTGGGCGGATGCCAGCGTCGAGCACGCGCGTGCCGAGGAGCTTGCCCGTGCGAGAGATGCGGCCGAAGCCGCCTCGCGCGCGAAAGACGACTTCCTCGCGATGATGAGCCACGAGATCCGCACGCCGATGAACGGCGTGCTGGGACTCGTCGAAGTCATCGAAAACACGCCGCTCAATCCCGACCAGTCGCAAATGCTCGGCATGATTCAGGATTCGGCGAGCGCGCTGCTGCAAATTCTCGACGACCTGCTCGACTACACGAAGATCGAGGCGGGGCGGCTGGACATCGAATCCACGCCGATCGACTTGCGTGAACTCGTCGACAGTGCCGTCGGCTTGCTCGCCGGGCGGGCGCACGAGAAGGGCTTGAGGGTGCGCGTGGACGTCGCGCCGGATGTGGCGGCGTGCGTTCGCAGCGACAGCGTGCGCCTGCGTCAGATTCTGTTCAATCTGATGAGCAACGCGATCAAGTTCACGATCAAGGGCGAAGTTTCGCTGCACGTCAGAGCGGTCGAACAGTCCGCATCCGAACAAGTCATCGAGCTGTGCGTGAGCGATACGGGCATCGGCATTGATCCCACAGCGCAGGCGCGGCTCTTCGAACCTTTCGTGCAGGCCGAAACCTCCACCACGCGCCGCTTCGGCGGCACAGGGCTCGGACTGACCATCTGCCACCGGCTCGTCGACCTCATGGGCGGCACGCTCACGCTGCAAAGCGAAGTGGGCGCCGGCACGTCGATGACGGTCCGGCTCAAGGTGCCGGTCGAGACTCAGCAATATCAAATGGAAGGCTTGCGCGGGAGGCGCGGCATCGTCGCGATCGACGACTCGCGCGTCGCGGCGGCGCTGCTCGGGTACGGCCAGGCGCTCGGACTCGAACTGGAGCGGATGGAACCCGATGATCCGCGCTTGCGCCGGCTCGCGACGTTCGATGGCGTCGATCTCGTCTTTTTCAGCGATACGCGCAAAGAAGCGCTGCGGCTCGGCTCGCGCGTGATCCATGTCACCGAGAAGCCGAAGCCCACGGGCTATCGCATTCTCGAAGACGACATTCGCGTCAGCGTAAATCCGCTATCGTGGCGCGGCCTCGGCGCGGCGTGCGTGGCGGCGCTCACGGGCATGCCGCAAGTTGCGGCGCACGGCACGCTCGGCCACGAGACGCGCATGGAAGCGCCGGGCCGCGAAGATGCGCTGCACGAAGGCAAGCTCGTGCTCGTCGCGGAAGATCATCCCGTGAATCAGGAACTGATCCGGCATCAGCTTTCGCTGCTCGGCTTTGCGTGCGATGTCGTGCAGGACGGAGCAGAAGCGCTGGCCGCTCTCGAGACCACACGTTACGGTTTCCTGATTACCGATTGCCATATGCCGAACATGACCGGCTATGAGTTGGCGCGGCGCGTGCGGGCGAAAGAACAGGGCACGGCGCGTCACTTGCCGATCCTCGCCATTACGGCGAGCACATGTTCAACCGAGGCGACGCGATGCCGCGAAGCCGGCATGGACGATTTCCTCGTAAAACCGACGCGGCTCGCCACATTGCGCGAGCATCTGAACCGCTGGAAGGCGTCGGGGCGTCCCGAGCGCAGACACGAAGCGCACTTGCATCGCGCGGCGGACAGAAGGCTGGACCGCGATGCCGAACTCGACTTGAGCGGCATGGCGCAGCTCTGGGGCAGCGAGGCCACCGTGAAGGCATTGCTCGATGCCTTCGTCACCTCGTTCCGCGACGACCTCGAAGCACTCGAGCCGTTGCTGGAGCGCGGCACCACCGAGCATCTGCGCGAATGGCATCACCGTGTGCTGGGCGCGGCGAGCGTGCTGCAATACAGGCCGTTGCTGGATGCGCTCGAAGAATTCCGGCGCGATCTGCCGAGCAAGAGCCGTGAGGTCAGGCGGCGCGAAGGGCTCGCGCTGATCGATCGATGCACCGAACTGCTCGGGCGCATCGAGGCGCAATGCGCCGCACTCGCGTAAGCACGCTTAACCCGACGCCGGGACGAGGCCTGCTTCGACAGGCGCGCGGTCCCGGAAATACGACAAGGCGAAGTCTACGAATGAACGCGTCTTCGCCGAGACATGCCTGCGGCCCGGATAGACGATGGATACTTCCTTGTCCGCATCCCTGAGCCGGTAGCCGGCGAAGAGCCGCACAAGCGCGCCGGCCTGGATATCGCGCTCGACGTAGCTTTCGGGCAGCACGGCGATGCCCATGCCGGACATTGCAGCCTGACGCAACATCGGCGAGCTGTTCACCGTGTACGCCGGGTCTAGCGAGACCTCTTCCGATACGCCGGAAGGACCGGTGAAGGCCCACGTCGAGCCGTGTATGTCCGCTGACGGAGCAAGGAAGTCGTGCTTGGCAAGCGATGCCGGCCGCGCGGGCGTGCCGCGGCGCTCCAGATATTCCGGCGAGGCGACGACCGCCGCCGCGACCTTGAAGAGCGGTCGGCTGATGAGCGTGCCGCTGTTGACGAGATGCGGCACGACAATGCCGGCGTCGAACCCTTCATCGACGAGGTCCACCGGGCGGTGCAGCAGCGTCAGACGCAGCTTGACGCTCGGATAGCGGTCCCGAAAGGCGCGCAGCATCGGCGTCAGTTCGAGCAACGAGAACGAGGCAGACGCGACGAGCTTTAACGTCCCCGACGGATCGACAGAACTGTTCGCAACCGATGCCTCGATTGTCTCCACTTGTTCGATCACCGCGCGACAGCCGTCGGCGTAGCTCTTGCCGGCCTCGGTCAGCGACACGCTGCGCGTCGTGCGGTTCAGGAGGCGCGTGTTCAGATGCGCCTCCAGCAGCGAGACGTAGCGCGTGACGACCGCATTGGAAAGATCGAGCGCCGCCGCCGCGCGCCCGAACGACTCTGTTTCGGCGACTTTGAGGAAGACGCGCATCGCTTGCAGTTGATTCATGGTGAGACGGCTTGCCGAGCGATGCGGGACGCTCTTTCCCTAATGATCACGAGCGGAAAGATGCGCCGCTCTCGCGTGCGCGATGTTAATGGGGCACAAGATTGAGGGTAATCAGAGGAGTCCGACTGTTTATCCCTGTGGTGTTCGGGCCACTGTCGCATGTCCGCAACTGAACGCACGGACCGGCGCACGCGGCAAGATTTCAGTGCGGTGGTAAGTGCAAGACGCCTAAGCGTTTACTCATATTGAAATTCCATTTTTTGAATTGTTCGAAAAGATTTTTGTGTGTCCTTGGGCTGGTCGCCGCAAAGGCGAGCCATACACTTTGGGCTGCCGAATATCGGTGAAAGGCATACGGCGGGATAACTCCCGAGATGTCGAGACGCCGCGAGCAACCCTATCGAGTCGTACGACTCTTTCTAAGGAACACACAATGAAGAAGACTCTGATTGTTGCGGCCGTCGCCGCATCGTTCGCAACTGCCGCGAGCGCGCAGAGCAGCGTTACGCTGTACGGCCTGGTCGATGCAGGCCTGACGTTCGTGAACAACGTGCAAGCACCGCGAAGCGCCGACAACTACAAGACCAACTCGTGGAGCATGCAAAGCGGCAACGTCCAGATGAGCCGTTGGGGCCTGCGCGGTGCCGAGGATCTGGGCGGCGGCATGAAGGCGATCTTCACGTTGGAAAATGGTTTCGACGTCGCTAGCGGTCAAAGCCCCGGTGGCTTCAATCGCCAGGCTTACGTCGGTCTGTCGACGAACGCAGGCACCGTGACGCTCGGCCACCAGACCGACTCCGTGACCGACTACCTCGGCCCGCTCAGCGCGAGCGGCACGTGGGGCGGTACGTACTTCGCACATCCGGGCAACCTGGACAACCTGAACGGCGACCTGTTCCGTGAGAACAACTCGGTCAAGTTCCAGAGCGCAAACTACGCTGGCCTGACGTTCAGCGGCCTGTACGCGTTCTCGAACGCTGCCGGCAGCTTCGCAGCGAACCGTGCGTACAGCCTGGGTGCGGGCTATGCCAACGCCGGCCTGAAGCTCGGCGCGGCATACATGCAAGCGAACTTCCAGAACGGCGGTTCGGGCACGGGTGCAATCACGGGCGCGACCGTCGACGTTCCGAACCTCGACCGCAGCGAAATCAGCTTCGCTGGTATCGATCGCCATCGTACGTTCGGCGCAGGCGGTAGCTATTCCATCGGCGCGCTGACGTTCGGCGCACTGTGGACGCAGACGCGTCAGGACAGCAACACGTTCAACGTCGGTTCGAACATCATCAACAACTACGAAGTGAACGGCCGTTACGCGCTGACGCCGGCGCTGTCGCTGGGCGCTGCCTACACGTTCACGAACGCGAAGTTCGACGACGCCCTGCACAACGGCGATTCGACGCGCGTCCGCTTCCACCAGTTCGGCCTCCAGACGGACTACGCTCTGTCGAAGCGTACCGACATCTATGCTGAAGGCGTGTTCCAGATCGCGAGCGGTCTGCCGGAAGGCGTGATGCCTTTCGCAGGCATCAACGGCGCGCCGGGCGGTGCATCGTCGAGCAGCCGTCAGGTTCTCGTGACGACGGGTATTCGTCACCGCTTCTAAGCAGTCTCGCCAGTATCGAGCTGTAGCTAGCTAGCAGAGAAGGGCGCCGCGAGGCGCCCTTTTCGCATCTGCGGGTGGTTCGTCTGATGCCAACTGCGTCCCGACTCCGAATGCACTACCATAAGACGCGGCCGACGCGTCGCCATGAAAACGGAGAACCGGGAAATGATCTCGACACGCAAGCCGCATGTGCTCTACTGCGCAGCCATCGTCGCCGCGATGCTCGCATCTTCGATCGCCCATGCCGACACCGTCGCGCTGAAGGCGAATCTTCAGCCGTCGAGCGAAGTGCCGCCGCGCGTGAGCAAAGGCCACGGCACGCTCGACGCCACTTTCGACACGAATACCAGGCAACTCGCCTGGACCGCGACATACGCCGACCTCTCCGGCCCCGTCACGATGGCGCACTTCCACGGGCCCGCGCCGGTCGGGCAGAACGCGAAAGTGCAGGTTCCCGTCGATAAGGGCGCCCTTGCCAGTCCAATGACAGGAAAGACCACGCTCACGGAACAGCAGGTTTCCGATCTCATGGCCGGGCAGTGGTACTTCAACGTTCACACGCAAGAGACTCCGACCGGCGAAATTCGCGGTCAGGTCATGCCGTCGAACTGACGTGAACCGCCAAATCTAAAGACAGGAGCGCGCGCGATGAGTTGGCAAAGCGCATTCGCGTGCTGGGTCTTGCGGCGCCGGATGCGTCCGGAGACCGCGAAGCCCGTGCTCGATGTCGAGCGCGCCCGCGCGTACACGTCGCGCCGGCTATGGTCGCCGCCGGTGCCGAAGGGCTGGCAACTCGAAGTCGGCGCGGACGGTGAATGGCTTCGTTCAGCGGCATCGCGCAGAACGATTCTGTATCTGCACGGCGGCGGCTATTACTTCTGCTCACCGCGCAGTCATCGCGCGATCAGTTTCGCGCTCGCTGTCCGAACGCAGGCCAATGTGTTCTCGCTGGATTACCGGCTCGCGCCCGAGCACCGCTTTCCGGCCGCAGTGGATGACGCCGTCGCGGCCTATCGCGCGTTGCTCGCCGTTGCCGCGCCGCAAACAATCGTCATCGCCGGCGATTCAGCCGGCGGCGGTCTCGCGCTCGCGACGCTGCTCGCCTTGCGCGATGCCGGCGACGCGCTTCCGGCAGGCGCCGTGCTCTTTTCGCCGTGGACGGACTTGACGGCCAGCGGCGCGTCGATGACGAGCAACGAGGGCCGCGATCCGATGTTCCACGCCGCCGTCTTCCCGAAGGTCGCCGCGCAATATCTGGGCGATGCGGACGCCGCACATCCCTATGCGTCACCGCTTTTCGGCGATTACGACGGCTTGCCGCCCTTGCTGATTCAGGCCGCCGACACTGAACTCCTGCTCGACGATTCCACGCGCGTCGCGAAGAAGGCACGCGCGGCGGGCGTTCGCGTCGATCTGGAGATCTGGCGCAACGTGCCGCATATCTTCCCGATCTGGGCGCCGTTCATGCCCGAAGCGCGGCAGGCGCTCGCGCACGCCGCCCGTTTCATCGACGACGTCACCGGCGCGCCCACGCCGCCTCACCGGCTCCCCATGACCTCGATCGTCTGATACGCGCGTTCGACCGCCGCGGTGCCATATTGCCGCTCGAGCCGCCGCACGGTGAAGTGGCCGTGCGCCATCTGCTGAAAGTGATCGATGAAGACGGTGTTGACCATCGCGCCGAGCACTGCGCCGATCGCCGGAATCGACTTCGCCGCCACCTGCTCGCTGACCTGCACGGAGAACCGCGAGGCGATGGTCTGCAAAAATTTGAGCAGCGCCGTCGATCCGTGGCCGCTCAACCCCTTCGCGGTGATCTCGCTCGTCGCCCGCGAGACGGACTGCGCCAGCGCGCCGCGCACGATGAAATAGCCGAGATCGGCGTTGTCGTCGTCCTTACGCGTGCCGCCCATGCCAAGCACCATCATGCATTGCAACTGCGTTTCCACGCGATGCACGTCCTCGCCTTCGCTCCGCGCGATATCGCAAATCGAGCGGAACATCAGCGTGGTCGTGACCGGCAACTCGACCGGCAGCGCGAAGAGGCCGAATGCGCCGCCCGCCGCGCCGGTCGTCGCGACCGCGAGCTTGTGGAGCAGGTTGTTCGGCTTGTCGGGCGGCGGCGCGAGCAGCGAGCCGGCGGGCGCGCTCTTGCCGAGCGTTCGCAGCGCGAGTTGCAGGCATTTCTTCAGCGCGAGCTGCGTCGCTTCGTCGACTTTTTCCTGCGCGGCGGCGGGCAGGCGGCCCATCAGCTTCTCGATGGGCGCGCCGATCACGCTCGCCAGCTTCATCGTGAGCGACGGACTTTCGAGCGCTTCCTTGGCGCGGGAGAGGGCGGCGAAGTCCTCCGGCGTGAGCGGCGAGGTGATGATGGGCGTCGGTTCCATGCGTCGTTTCTTGATCCGAAAAGGGTGATTGACCACGCAGCTTAGAGCGCGGCACCGTGCTATGATTCCATTTAAGTTGACTAGTCAATCATTGCTCTTACAAAAAATGGCCGTTCATACAGCCGCGCATCATTCCAGCGGGCAGGTCCTCCCGTTTCGCGAATCCCTCATGGCGATGCTGGGCATCTCCTTCGTGACGATGCTCGTCGCGCTCGACCAGACGGTCGTCGGCACCGCGCTGCCGACCATCGTCGCGGAGCTTAGGGGCTTCGACCTCTACGCGTGGGTCGCGACTTCCTATCTTCTGACGTCCGTCATCACGGTGCCGATTTTCGGGCGGCTCGGCGACTACTATGGCCGCAAGCCGTTCGTGATCGCGTCGATCGTCGTGTTCACGGTCGCGTCCGTGCTGTGCGGTCTCGCCAACAGCATGATGTTCCTTGTGCTCGCGCGCGGCTTGCAGGGCATCGGCGGCGGCATGCTGGTCGGGACGGCCTTCGCGTGCATCGCGGATCTTTTTCCCGACAACGTCGTGCGCCTGCGCTGGCAAGTGCTGATGTCGTCGGCGTTCGGCATCGCGAACGCGGTCGGTCCGTCGCTCGGCGGGTTCCTTACGCAGTACTACGGCTGGCGCTCCGTGTTCTATGTGAATCTGCCGGTCGGCGTGCTCTCGCTGTTCTTCGTGTGGCGCTTTCTGCCGCATCTTCGGCATGTCGCCCACGAAGGCAAGATGCGGCTCGACTGGCCCGGCGCGGTGCTCATTGCCGTTGCGCTCGGCGCGCTGCAATTGTTCGTCGAAATGTTGCCCAAGCATGGCGTGAGCCTGGAGACGGCGTCGCTGCTCGTGGCGAGCGCGGCGGCGGGCTTCGCGCTCTGGAAGTGGGAAATGCGCTGCGATTACGCGATCCTTCCCATCGACATGTTCCGCAACCAGAGTCTCGCGGCGCTCTTTACGCTTGCGATTCTCGGCGGCTTCACGATGTTCTCGCTGCTCTTTTACGCGCCGCTCCTGTTTCAGGGCGGCTTCGGGATGTCGCCGCAGGGCGCGGGCATGATGATTACGCCGCTCGTGGTGTTCATCACCATCGGCAGCATTCTGAACGGGCGCATCGTCACGCGACTGTCGAACCCGAACCGCATGCTGTATATCGGCTTCGGATGCCTCGCCGTGTCGTGCCTCGGCGTGGTCGTCGCGACGCACACGATGCCGCGCGCGCTGCTGCTCGTCTTCATGCTGCTCGGCGGTCTCGGCCTCGGCTTCGTGATGCCGAACCTGACCGTGTTCGCGCAACAGACGGCGGGCCGCCAGCATCTCGGCATCGCGACTGCGCTGTTGCAATCGCTGCGCATGATCGGCGGGATGATCGGCACCGCGCTGACCGGCACGCTCGTGAGCCATTTGTACGCGAGCGGGGTGAGCCTCGCGCTGGAGCGGGATCACGCGATGCGTTGGTTCGCCGACCTCTCCGACCCGCAGATTCTCATCAACCGCGAAGGACAGCAGACGCTGCTCGCCCAACTCTCGGCGGCAGGCCACAACGGCGCGATGCTGCTCGAAGCGGCGCGCGAGGCGCTGGTCGCGGCGATTCACATCGGTCTCGCTGTCGCGGCGGTGGTCGCGGTGGTGTCGGTATGGCAATCGCGCCGCGTGCCGCTCGTGCGCTTGAAACGCCAGGCTGAACCGGTCATCCTCGCCGAATGACGATTGAGGGAAGCACAAGCATGGACGAACAGGATCGGATCGCCGTGGTGCAACAGTTCGGGCGCACTTATCGCGCGTTCATGTCGGCGTTCGAGCTGGCGGTCGGCCAGCCGATGCCGCGCTGGCGCATTCTGCTCGCGCTGCACGAACATGCGGGCGTGCTGTCGCAGAAGGCGCTGGTGGAGCGGTTGCGCGTCGATCCGGGCGCGCTCACGCGGCAGTTGAAGACGCTGGAATCACTCGGCTGGATCGTGCGCAGCGTCGATGCACGCGACAATCGCGTATCGAATGTCGCGTTGACGGCGCAGGGCCGCGCCGCCACGGAAGAGGGACTGCCGCGCCGCAACGCATTCCTGCACGACACCATGGCCGCGATGCCCGACGACGCAATCGAGGCATTGTCGGGGGCGCTCCAGATGCTGGAATCGCGCATTCAGGAAGTGGCCGCGGCGAGCGCGGCGGCCACCGCCGACGACAAGGCTTAGAAGAACGTTTCGATGACTTCGGTCACGCGATACTTCCGGTCGACGACGAGCACTTGCCGCCATTTGTCGAACGTCAGGCACGGGTGCGAGATGTCGAACGCGATCATGTCGCCGACCTTCACGTCGTCGCCGGGCTTGATCCGCATGTACGCGTGCTGATCCATCAGGCCGAAGATCTCCCAGCCTTCCTCCGCCGACACGTCGCGCGGCGCCTCCGCGCCCGGCCGATAATGCTTCGCCGGCTCCGGCATGCCGGCATCGAACGCGGAATCGCGCTTGCCGAGCCCGATGATCGCGCGGTCCGGCTCAGGAATCGACTGCACGTAGGCCCATAACTGAAGCGCGGGTTTCAGCCCCTGACCCATGCTCTTCGCGATGGGATTGCGCGCGAAAATCTCGTTCTGCGCTTTCTTGTAGATGCCCACGTCGTGCGTCAGATAGCAGCCGGGGCGCAGCACGACTTCGATAGCGTCGCTGTTCGCTTTCGCGAATTCGTCCGCGACGACGTCATACCACGCCGATCCCGCGCCGGACAGAATCGCCGGCTTGCGCGCGATCTTTCCCTCGTCGATCAGCTTGCGCGTGACATCGACGGCGCTCTTCAGGAATTCGCGCACCTTCGATTCGTCCTGCAACACGCCTTCGTAAAGTTCGACGCCCGCCAGTTCGATCACCCCCGGCCAGCGCGCAATCGCGGCGAGCACGGCTTCGCGCTGCGCGTCGTCGCGCACGCCGGTGCGGCCGCCCGGCACGCCCATTTCGATCAGCACGTTCAGCTTCTTGCGCACGTCCGTGAAGAACGCGCCGAGTTGATCGACGCCATCGGCTGAATCCACGAGGCAGAAGAACTCGAAGCTCGGATCAGTCAGCAACTCGGCGATCATGCCCATGTTGCGCTTGCCGACGAGTTGATTCGCCATCAACACGCGATGCACGCCGCCGCGATACGCCGCGCGCACCTGATGCGCGGTCGCCAGCGTGATGCCCCACGCGCCCGTATCGAGCTGACGGCGAAACAGTTGCGGCGCCATCGTGGTCTTGCCGTGCGGCGCGAGCTTCACGCCGTATTCCTCGACGAACGCCTGCATCCACTTCAGGTTGTGCTCGATGCGCTCGGCGTACAGCACGGCGGCGGGCAGGCTCACGTCTTCTTCGAGCAGATTCCATTGCAGACGGCCGGCTTCCCCCAACGGGATGCTCGTGCCGGGCACCATGCCGAGACCCTTGCCGAACGGGTCGATCGTCGCGCTCTGATAGTTTGTAACTTTCATGTGCTGCTGCTCCATCGTCCGAATAGATGCGTTTGTGTACGCGCTTGAAAGCCTTCACGGTTGACGGCACTATGGTACCCAAAGTAGGATCGGCGTTGAATTGTTATTTAGTAACACGCGCTCCGAGTAAACCCGACACCATGAACGGCCCCGCCGATCCGCAGAGCTTCGATATCGTCGCGCGCATCGTCGAGCGCGCGCCACTGCTGCGCAGTGCGGAGCGCAAGGTCGCCGCGCTCATTCTCGACGATCTCACGGGCGCGTCGCGGGCGAGCATCGGCGCGCTCGCGGAGCAGGCGGATGTGAGCATCGCCACGGTCACGCGCTTCGCGAAGGCCGTCGGCTGCGAAGACGTGCGCGAGCTGAAGCTGCGGCTCGCTCAAGCGGCGGCGGTCGGCCAGCGGTTCTTGAAGCGCGAGCCGGACGCGTTGCCGGATTCGCTCGCCGCGCGCATCTTCGAGGAAGTGCAGACCACGCTCGCGCAGAATCAGGGCGCGCTGCGCGCCGCGCCGGTCGCCGAAGCCGCCGATGCGCTTGCCGCCGCGTCGATGATCTACGTGTTCGGCATGGGCGGCGGTTCGACCGCGCTCGCCGACGAAATGCGTTTTCGGCTGGTTCGCCTCGGGCGGCCCGTCGCGTCTTATCAGGACGGGCTGTTGCAGCGCATGGTCGCGTCGACGTTGTCGAAGGAGCATGTCGTCGTCGCGCTTTCGGTGACGGGGCAGACGCCCGAGATGGTGGAAAGCTGCCGGCTCGCTCGCGAGTACGGCGCGCGCGTCATCGCGCTGACCGCGCCCGCGTCGCCGCTCGGCGCGCTCGCCGACTGGCTCATTCCGGTCATCGCGATTGAAACGGATTTCATCTACAAGCCGTCGTCGTCGCGCTACGCGATGATGATGGCGCTCGACCTGCTCGTCACCGAACTTGCCGTGAAGCAGGCCGACCGCAGCCGCGAACTGCTGCGCCGCATGAAGCACGCGCTCGACGCGCATCGCGGCGGCGGCGAGCGCCAACCTTTGGGAGATTGATCATGGAAAAGTGCGACACGCTGATCGTCGGCGCGCGCGTGATCGACGGCACCGGCGCGCCCGCCGTCGAGCGCGATGTCGCGGTGCGCGACGGCCGCATCGTCGCAATGGAGGCGCCGGGCGGCTTGTCGCACTGGAGCGCAGGCGACGTGTTCGACGCGCACGGCAAAGTGCTCGCGCCCGGTTTCATCGACGTCCACACGCACGACGACACGCACGTGATCCGCTCGCCGCAGATGATGCCGAAGATCACGCAGGGCGTGACGACGGTGATCGTCGGCAATTGCGGGATCAGCGCGTCGCCGGTCACGCTGAAGGGCGACCCGCCCGATCCGATGAACCTGCTCGGCGATGCCGCCGCGTTCCGCTATCCGACCTTCGCGGCGTATGTCGATGCCGTGAACGATGCGCGTCCGGCTGTGAACGTCGGCGCGCTGATCGGCCATACGGCGCTGCGCAACAACCACATGGACCGGCTCGACCGCGCCGCGACCGCCGATGAAATCGCCGGCATGCGCGCGCAGCTCGAAGAGGCGCTGGACAACGGCGCGCTGGGTTTGTCGAGCGGACTCGCGTATGGATCGGCGTTCAACGCGCCGCCCGAGGAAGTGCAGGCGCTGGCCGAACCGCTCGCGAAAGCGGGCGCGCTCTACACGACGCACATGCGCACCGAGTTCGACGCCATTCTCGACGCGATGGAAGAGGCGTATCGCGTCGGCCGTCATGCGCGCGTGCCGGTTGTGATCTCGCATCTGAAATGCGCGGGGCCGTCGAACTGGGGGCGCAGCGTGGAAGTGCTGAAGTCGATCGAAACGGTGCGCGAAGGACAGCCGGTCGGCTGCGACTGCTACCCGTACAACCGCAGTTCATCGACGCTGGATCTGAAGCAGGTGACGGGCGATATCGAGATCACGATCACATGGTCGACGCCGCATCCGGAAATGGCGGGCAAGCTGATCCGCGAGGTTGCGGCCGAATGGAACGTGAGCCAGCAGGAAGCCGCGAAGCGCCTGCAACCGGCGGGCGCGGTGTATCACAACATGTCGGAGGACGACGTGCGGCGCATCCTGTCGCATCCCGCGACGATGGTTGGCTCCGATGGCCTGCCGAACGATCCGCTGCCGCATCCGCGCTTGTGGGGCGCGTTTCCGCGCGTGCTCGGCCACTATGCGCGCGACACGGCGCTGATCGCGCTGGAAGAGGCCGTGCGCAAGATGACGAGTCTCTCGGCACGGCGCTTCGGGCTCACGGAGCGCGGCGAGGTCAAGGTGGGTTATCACGCCGATCTCGTGGTGTTCGATCCCGAGCGCGTGCGCGATGCCGCGACGTTCGCGAAGCCGGAGCAGGCGGCCGATGGCATCGACGCGGTCTGGGTGAATGGCGTTTTGACGTATCGCGAGGCGGCGCTTACCGGCGAGCGCGCGGGACGTTTCGTGGCGCGCGGCGCGGCATCCAAGCTGGATGCGGCGGGCGCGTTTTAAGACTTATTGCGTACCAAAAGGAGTGCAAAGATGAAGCGTTATGGCGTGGAAGGCGGCAAGGGACAAGGCGGCGCGCATATGCCGTTCGCACGCGCGGTCGAGGCCGATGGCTGGCTCTACGTGTCGGGCCAGACGCCGATGCAGGACGGCGAGGTGATCAACGGCGGTATCGTCGAGCAATCGCACAAGGCGATTCAGAACGTGATCGCCATTCTTGAAGAAGCGGGCTACGGCACCGAGCATGTGGTGCGCTGCGGCGTGTGGCTGGACGATCCGCGCGACTTCGCTTCGTTCAACAAGGTGTTCAAGGAGTACTTCGGCGCGAACCCGCCTGCGCGGGCGTGCGTGGTGTCGTCGATGGTGATCGACTGCAAGGTCGAGGTGGATTGCGTGGCTTATAAGAAGCCTTCCGCTTGACGGCGCAAGCGGCGGCGCGCTTGCCGCGTGCCGCCGTCCGATGCTTACTGCCTCGCCAACCGCGCATTATCCGGCATCGGCAAATTGAAGTTGGTGCGGAATGGATTGATATCCAGCCCGCCGCGCCGCGTGTACCGCGCATACACCGCGAGGCGTTCCGGTTTGCACTCGCGCATGATGTCCATGAAGATGCGTTCGACGCATTGCTCGTGGAACCCGGTGTGTTCGCGATAAGAAACGATATACCGCAGCAAACCCGCGTGGTCGATCTGCCCGCCGTAATAGCGGATCTGCACGCTGCCCCAGTCCGGCTGCCCCGTCACGGGACAATTCGACTTCAGCAAGTTCGAAAACAGCGTCTCGTCGACAGGCGCTTCGTCATGCGTTGCCGTCAGCAGCGACGGGTCCGGCGCATAAATCTCGCAATCGAGGTCCAGCCGGTCCAGCGACAAGCCGTCGAATTCCTCCATCGTGAGCTTGCCGAAATCGGCGGGCGCGACAAGCTGCAACGACACCGTTGCGCCGCACGTCGCCGACACATCGCGCTTGATGGCGGCGCGCACGTCGTCGATCGAATCGAACTGCGTCTGCGCGAACGATCCGAGGTACAGCTTGAACGACTTTGATTCGACGATGTTCGGCGATTCCGCCGGCACGAAGAACGTCGCGACCGCGATCTGCGGCTTGCCGCGCCTGTTCAGCCACGAAAGCTCGTATGCATTCCAGACGTCGGTGCCGAAGAACGGCAGGCGCGCCGGCACGCCGATTTCGTCGCGGGCGCGCTTGCGGTCGATCGGAAAGAGCAGCGAGGGATCGTACTGTTCGGTGTAGTTGACGGCTTTGCCGAGCGGAGATTGGTCGGGTGTCATGGTGCGTTCGCTATGCCGCTGAGAACGTGCCCCGTCGCGGTCACGACGCGGGCCGATTCGCAGTGGCGGATTTGGTCGTCGAAGAAAAAGTCGGGTTCGAATTCGCGCAGAAATTCGCCCTTGTCGAGGCCGCCTAAGAACATCGCTTCGTCGATTTCGATGTTCCACGCCATCAGCGTCCGGATCGCGCGTTCGTGCGCGGGAGCGGAGCGCGCCGTGACGAGCGCGGTGCGAATGTGCATTGGCGACTGGCTTTCGTTGTCGTCGGCAATGCGTTGCAGCTTGTTCAACGCCGCCAGAAGCGGCTTCAGCGGGCCGCCCGGAAGCGGCGAATCCTTCTTCTGCGTCTCGTGGCCGACGAACGCGCCCAAACCCTCGGTCTGAAAAACGCGTTCGGCTTCGTCGGAGAACAGCACGGCATCGCCGTCGAACGCGATGCGGATTTCATCAGCATACCGGCTCGCGGCGCGCGGCGTTTCCGGCAGCACGCGGGCGGCGGGGAAGCCCGCGGCCAGCGCGGCGCGCACGTCGTCCGGGTTCGCCGACAGAAATAGCGACGCGCGCAGCGGTTTCAAGTACGCGAACGGCGAGCGCCCGCGCGTGAACACGCCGCGCTCGATCGCGAGTCCGTGTTCGCGGCACGAATGGAACGCGCGCAGGCCGCTGATCGGGTCGCTGCGCGACAGAATCACCACTTCGACGCGCTGCTCATGCGCGTTCAACGCCAGCAGTTTGCGAATCAGCCCGAACGCGACGCCCGGCTTCGCGGGCGTGTCGAGCCGCGAGCGTTGCAGCGCCTCGTAGCGGGCAAGATCGCCGGTTTCGTAGACGCGGTTTTCCTCTTCGAAGTCGAAAAGCGCGCGCGACGAAATCGCGACGACGAGCTTGTCTTCGAGCGTGAAGGCCATCGGCTGCCCGGGCTTTAAGCGAGGAACAGCTTGTAGACCGGATTCGCCTGCTCGTCCCACCACGGATAGCCGAGCGTCGCGAGGAAACGCTCGAACTCGGCGTTATCCGACTGCGGCACCTGAATGCCGACCAAAATCGAGCTGTAGTCCGCGCCCTGATTGCGATAGTGGAAGAGGCTGATGTTCCAGTTCGGCGCCATCGACGACAGGAACTTCATCAGCGCGCCCGGCCGTTCGGGGAATTCGAAGCGCAACAGGCGCTCGTCCTGCGCGAGCGGCGAATGGCCGCCCACCATGTAGCGAATGTGCTGCTTGGAAAGCTCGTCGTGCGACAGGTCGACGGTGGCGAAGCCGTGTTCGATGAACGACGACATCATCTGCGCCGTCTCCTTGCGCGACTTGATCTGCACGCCGACGAAAATATGCGCGGCGCGCGCATCCGCGATGCGGTAGTTGAATTCAGTGACGCTGCGGGTGCCGACGAGTTCGCAGAAGCGCCGGAAGCTGCCGCGCTCCTCGGGAATCGTCACCGCGAACACCGCCTCGCGCGCCTCGCCCACTTCCGCGCGTTCCGCGACGAATCGCATGCGGTCGAAGTTCATGTTCGCGCCGGACGTGACGGCCACGAGCGTCTTGCCTTCGACGCCCTCGCGTTCCGCATACAGCTTCGCGCCCGCGACGGCGAGCGAGCCCGCCGGTTCGAGCACGCTGCGCGTGTCCTGAAACACGTCCTTGATGGCGGCGCAGAGCGCGTCGGTATCGACGGTGAGCACTTCGTCGAGCAGTTCGCGGCACAGCCGGAACGTTTCCTCGCCGACGAGCTTTACCGCCGTGCCGTCCGAGAACAGGCCGACTTCGCCGAGCGTCACGCGCTCGCCCGCCGCGATCGAGCGCGCCATTGCGCACGAATCCTCGGTCTGCACGCCGATTACCTTGATCTCCGGCCGCACCGCTTTCACGTACGCCGCGACGCCCGCCGCCAGTCCGCCGCCGCCGATCGGCACGAAGATCGCGTGAATCGGGCCCTGATGCTGGCGCAGAATTTCCATCGCGACGGTGCCTTGCCCGGCGATGACGTCCGGATCGTCGAACGGATGCACGAAGGTGAGGCCGCGCTCTTCCTGAAGCTCGACGGCGCGCGCGTAGGCGTCGCTGTACGATTCGCCCGCCAGCACGATCTCGACCGTCGGCCCGCCGTGCGTGCGAATGGCGTCGATCTTGACTTGCGGCGTCGTGGTCGGCACCGCGATCACCGCGCGGCAGCCGAGCCGCGCCGCCGAGAGCGCCACGCCCTGCGCATGATTGCCCGCCGACGCCGTGATGACGCCGCGCGAGAGCACATCCGCCGGCAGGTTCGCCATCTTGTTGTACGCGCCGCGAATCTTGAACGAGAAGACCGGCTGATTGTCTTCGCGCTTCAAGTACACGGAGTTGCGCAGGCGCGCCGACAGGTTGCGCGCGGGTTCCAGCTCGCTTTCGCGTGCGACGTCGTAGACGCGCGCCGTCAGCACTTTCTTCAGGTAATCAGGATGGTTCATGCGGAGGACTCGTCAGGCAGGCCGGCTGCGCTTTTTCAGGGCGAAAACATCAATGATAGCCGCAAAGGACTAGGTTTCCGGCTCCCTGCGGCTTTGACCGACCGGCCGGACGCCTAAAAGCGCGCAAAAACGCCAAACCGCGGCGAAAATGGGCGCGCAAAAGCCCCTTCGTCGTGCTAGCGGCCGCCAACGGCGATTTTCGCGATGGGTTAGAATTTCTTTTTGCAAATCAGCAATCAGGACCGGCAGATGCACTTGCAGCTTCGGATCGAATTTCTGGCGCATGTTCCCCGCGCGCATCACGCAGCGGCCGAGCGGCATGCGCGCCATGCGCGATCGTGGCGTTGATCTCGGGCACATCGAAGGCGGCGCCGTGAGGCTCGCGGCATCCGCGCAAGCCGGCGCTTTCGGGCGAATCGCCCGCCTTCGCAAACAAAAGTCTCATTCGAAAATCTGCGCCCCCACGCGCACCGTCGGCGTCCGCGCTTTGCCAAGCGCACTCGTCGAACCACCGAACCGTCGAACATGAACGCACCTCAAGCCTTCGATCCGAACGGCGCCCATGCCGCCTTGGCGCTCGATATCGAGCCGCGTCTTCGCGAAATTCCCTATAACTACACGTCGTTTTCGGACCGCGAAATCGTCATGCGGCTCCTGGGCGACGAAGCCTGGGCCGCGCTGGACGAACTGCGCGCCGAGCGCCGCACCGGCCGCTCCGCGCGCATGCTGTACGAAGTGCTGGGCGACATCTGGGCCGTGCGCCGCAATCCGTATCTGCAAGACGACCTGCTCGACAACCCGAAGCGTCGCGCGATGCTGGTCGAGGCGCTGAACCATCGCCTGACCGAAATCGAGAAGCGCCGCAGCGCGGACTTGTCCGAGCACAGCGAAGAAGCGGGCAGCCGCGAACGCGCTGAACGTGTGCAGCTGCTGATTGCCGCCGCGCGCCGCGCCGTGGACGACTTCGCCTCCGAATTCGGCCGCATGGCCGATCTGCGCCGCCGCGCGTCGCGCGTGCTCGGCAAGCAGACGCAGAAGGACAACATTCGCTTCGACGGCCTCGCGCGCGTTTCGCACGTCACGGACGCGACCGACTGGCGCGTCGAGTATCCGTTCGTCGTGCTGACGCCGGATACGGAAGCCGAGATCGCGGGTCTCATCAAGGCGTGCTTCGAACTCGGCCTGACCGTGATTCCGCGCGGCGGCGGCACCGGCTACACCGGCGGCGCCATTCCGCTCACGCCGTTCTCGGCGGTCATCAACACGGAAAAGCTCGAACAGCTCGGGCCGGTCGAGATGACCGACCTGCCGGGCGTCGATCATAAAGTCGCGACGATTTTCTCCGGCGCGGGCGTCGTCACGCGGCGCGTCACCGAAGCGGCCGAGCAGGCAGGCTTCGTGTTCGCGGTCGATCCGACATCGCTCGATGCGTCGTGCGTCGGCGGCAATGTCGCGATGAACGCGGGCGGCAAGAAAGCGGTGCTGTGGGGCACGGCGCTGGACAACCTCGCCTGGTGGCGCATGGTCGATCCGGAAGGCAACTGGCTCGAAGTCACGCGTCTGGATCACAACTGCGGGAAGATTCACGACGTCGAAGTGGCGCGCTTTCGGCTCGACTGGTTCGACGGCAATCGCGCGCCCGGCGAAAAGCTGATCCGCAGCGAAAACCTCGACATTGCCGGCCGCACGTTCCGCAAGGAAGGGCTCGGCAAGGACGTGACCGACAAGTTCCTGTCCGGGCTGCCGGGCGTGCAGAAGGAAGGCTGCGACGGACTCATCACATCCGCGCGCTGGATTCTGCACAAGATGCCCGCGCACACGCGCACCGTCTGCCTCGAATTCTTCGGGCAGGCGCGCGACGCCATTCCGAGCATCGTCGAGATCAAGGACTATCTCTTCGAAACGTCGAAGCAGGGCGGCGCGATTCTCGCGGGCCTCGAACACCTCGACGAGCGTTATCTGCGCGCGGTCGGCTATGCGACCAAGAGCAAGCGCAACGCGTTTCCGAAGATGGTGCTGATCGGCGATATCGTCGGCAATGACGCCGATGCCGTCGCGCAGGCCACGTCCGAAGTCGTGCGCATGGCGAACGGCAAGAGCGGCGAGGGCTTCGTCGCGGTGAACGCGGAGGCGCGCAAGCGTTTCTGGCTCGACCGCTCGCGCACGGCCGCGATCGCCAAGCACACGAACGCGTTCAAGATCAACGAAGACGTCGTGATTCCGCTCAACCGCATGGGCGAGTACACGGACGGCATCGAGCGCATCAACATCGAACTGTCGATCAAGAACAAGCTGCAATTGCTGGATGCGCTCGAAGCGTTCTTCCGCAATGGCAAGCTGCCGCTCGGCAAGAGCGACGACGCGAACGAAATCCCGAGCGCCGAACTGCTCGAAGACCGCGTGCAGCAGGCGCTCGATCTGCTCAAGCGCGTGCGCGAACGCTGGACGTTCGTCGGCGAGAAGCTGGACTTGCCGCTGCGCGAGGCGCAGCACTATCTGGTGACGCTCGGCTACGAGGCGTTCGCCGAGAAGTTCGCGGATCGCGTGGACGTGCAGCCGGACGCCACCGTGTTCCATCTCGCGCAGGATCGCACGCTGCGCATTTCGTGGAAGCAGGAGATTCGCGCGGAACTGCGCCAGATCTTCAACGGCGGCGAATTCAAGCCGATCCTCGACGAAGCGCAGGCCATCCACAAGCACGTGCTGCGCGGCCGCGTGTTCGTCGCGCTGCACATGCATGCGGGCGACGGCAACGTCCACACGAACATTCCGGTCAACTCCGACAACTACGAGATGCTGCAGGACGCGCATCACGCGGTCGCGCGCATCATGAAGCTCGCGCGTTCGCTGGATGGCGTGATCTCCGGCGAGCACGGCATCGGCATTACGAAGCTCGAATTCCTGACGGACGAGGAAATCGGCGATTTCCGCGCGTACAAGAAGCGCGTGGACCCGCAAGGGCGCTTCAACGCGGGCAAGCTGCTCGAAGGCGCGGACTTGCGCAACGCGTACACGCCGTCGTTCGGACTGATGGGCTATGAATCGCTCATCATGCAGCAGTCGGATATCGGCGCGATCTCCGATTCGATCAAGGACTGCCTGCGCTGCGGCAAGTGCAAGCCGGTCTGCGCGACGCACGTGCCGCGCGCGAACCTGCTCTACAGCCCGCGCAACAAGATTCTCGCGACTTCGCTGCTCGTCGAAGCGTTCCTGTACGAAGAGCAGACGCGCCGTGGCGTGTCGATCAAGCATTGGGACGAATTCAACGACGTCGCCGATCACTGCACCGTCTGCCACAAGTGCGCGACGCCGTGCCCGGTGAAGATCGACTTCGGCGACGTGTCGATGAACATGCGCAACCTCTTGCGCAAGATGGGCAAGAAGAAGTTCAACGCGGGCAACGCGGCGGGCATGTTCTTCCTCAACGCGACGAATCCGCAGACCATCAACATCGCGCGCACCGCGATGATGGGCGTCGGCTACAAGGCGCAGCGCCTCGGCACCGACGTGCTGAAGAAGATCGTCAAGAAGCAGACCGCGCATCCGCCTTCGACGACCGGCAAGCCGCCCGTCGTGCAGCAAGTGATCCACTTCGTCAACAAGAAGATGCCGGGCAATCTGCCGAAGAAGACGGCGCGCGCGCTGCTCGACATCGAGGACAACAAGATCGTCCCGATCATCCGCAATCCGAAGACGACGACCGTCGATTCCGAAGCGGTGTTCTATTTCCCCGGCTGCGGTTCTGAGCGTCTGTTCTCGCAGGTCGGTCTCGCCACGCAGGCGATGCTATGGGAAGCGGGCGTGCAGACGGTGCTGCCGCCGGGCTATCTGTGCTGCGGCTACCCGCAGCGCGGCGCGGGCCAGTTCGACAAGGCGGAGAAGATCGTCACGGACAACCGCGTGTTGTTCCATCGCGTGGCGAATACGCTGAACTATCTCGATATCAAGACCGTCGTGGTGTCGTGCGGCACCTGCTACGACCAGCTCGCGGGCTATGAATTCGAGAAGATCTTCCCCGGCTGCCGCATCATCGACATTCACGAGTTCTTGCTGGAGAAGAACATTCGGCTGGATGGCGTGAAGGGCACGCGCTACATGTATCACGATCCTTGCCACTCGCCGATCAAGACGGTGGATCCGGTGAAGCTCGTCAACGATCTGATGGGTTCGCAGAACGACGGCTACAAGATTCAGAAGAACGATCGCTGCTGCGGCGAGTCCGGCACGTTCGCGGTCACGCGCCCGGACATCGCGACGCAGGTGCGCTTCCGCAAGGAAGAGGAAGTGCGCAAGGGCGCGGCCAATCTGCGCGGCATTCCGCTGACGTCGGTTGCCGGCTCGAACGCGATCAATCCGATGAACGCATCGGCAGGAACGGCGGGCGCCGCGCCCGGCTCCGTGCTCTCGGCGGGCGACGGCGCGCAGACCGAAGGCACCGACGTGAAGATTCTCACGAGCTGCCCGTCGTGCCTGCAAGGCCTCTCGCGCTACAACGAGGACGCCAACGTCGAGGCGGACTATATCGTCGTCGAAATGGCTCGCAAGGTGCTCGGCGAAAACTGGATGGAGCAGTACGTCGAACGCGCGAACAATGGCGGTATCGAGCGCGTGCTGGTGTAATAGCGAAATCGAGGTTTGATTCGCTAGAGGTTTGAGATGGACTGTGTGTTTTGCCGCGAAGACGGCGGCGAAGTGCTGTGGTCGGACGACGCGTTGCGCGTCGTCCTCGCCGACGAGCCGGACTGGCCCGGTTTCTGTCGCGTGATCTGGGGCGCGCATGTCGCCGAAATGTCCGATTTGGCCGACGCCGACCGCGCGCGCGTGATGACCGCCGTCAACGGCGTCGAACGCGCGATGCGTCGCGTGCTCGTGCCCGAGAAAATCAATCTGGCGAGCCTCGGCAATCAGGTGCCGCATCTGCATTGGCACGTCATTCCACGTTTTTCCAACGATTCCCGTTTTCCGTTGCCCGTCTGGGCGCCGCGCCAGCGCACGGTGTCCGAGGCGCAACTCGCCAAGCGCCGCGCGCAGGCGACGCTTCTGCGCGAAGCCGTTCGCCGCGAGCTGAATCAGGCGTTCGGCCAACACTAACTTAAGAGATAAGGCTCACCATGAGCGGACTGACATCGACGACGCCGATTCCCACCGGCGTCGTTCTGCATTCGAAATCCCGCGTGCTGGAGTTGCAATACGGCGAGAAGGAGTCGTATCGCGTGCCGTTCGAACTGTTGCGCGTCTATTCGCCATCCGCCGAAGTGCAAGGCCACGGGCCGGGGCAGGAAACGCTGCAGACGGGCAAGCGCGAGGTCGCCGTCACCGGAATCGAGCCGGTCGGACATTACGCGCTCCAGTTGAATTTTTCGGACGGGCACAATACCGGCATTTATTCGTGGGACATCCTTTACGATCTCGCGACGAAACAGGACGAACGCTGGCGCGACTATCTGACGAAGCTGCAGGCCGCCGGCATCGACCGCGATGCGCCGATGCCCGCGAAGCCTGCGGGCGGGCACTGTCACTGAACGAACCATGCGCGGCATAACGCCGCGGGCCGGCGCGACGATTGCGCAGGCAGATACGAACAACATGCGAGGAAAGAGCGCAATGAGCAAGACCCACTTCGGATACGAAACGGTCGACGAGCAGGAGAAGGCGAGCAAGGTGGCGGGCGTGTTCCACTCCGTCGCGAGCAATTACGACCTGATGAACGACCTGATGTCCGGCGGGCTGCATCGCATCTGGAAGCATTTCACGATTGGGCAGGCGAAGGTGCGCGCGGGCTACAAGGTGCTGGACATCGCGGGCGGCACCGGCGATCTCGCGATGGCGTTCGCCAAGCAGGCCGGCGCAACGGGCGAAGTCTGGCACACGGACATCAACGAATCGATGCTGCGCGTGGGGCGCGATCGTCTGCTGGACAAGGGCGTCATCACGCCGACGCTCCTGTGCGACGCAGAGAAAATTCCGTTTCCCGACAACTATTTCGACGTGGTGACGGTGGCTTTCGGGCTGCGCAACATGACGCACAAGGAGCGCGCGCTGGCCGAGATGTACCGCGTGCTGAAGCCGGGCGGCCGTCTGCTCGTGCTGGAATTCTCGAAAGTGTGGGAACCGCTCAAGAAGCCGTACGACATTTACAGCTTCAAGATTCTGCCCTGGCTCGGCGAGAAGGTGGCAAAGGACGCGGACAGCTATCGCTATCTGGCCGAGTCCATCCGCATGCACCCGGACCAGGAAACATTGAAGACGATGATGGAACAAGCAGGACTGGATCGAGTCGAATATTACAATTTGTCAGGTGGCGTGGTAGCGTTACACGTCGGGACAAAATTTTGATGTTCCACTCTCTAAAGGATTCGATATGTCCGATTCGCGCACACCCCAATCCCGGGGTTTTCTGAGCTCGATGTTCAGGAAGGCCGGAATCTTGGCGCTCGCTGGCGTTATTACGGCTGGCGCAATCTTCGCGGACGACGCCGAGGCGCGCCGCATGGGCAGTGGCCGGAGCATGGGCCGCCAGTCGGCCACGGCCACGCAGCAGCATCAGGCAACGCCGCCGTCGCAGTCCATGCAGCCGAGCCAGTCCGCGCAACCGCAGCGCGCGCAGCCCGCGCCCGCCGCGCCGCCCGCCGCGCAACCGGCGCGTAACCGCTGGCTCGGGCCGATCGCCGGCTTGGCCGCCGGTCTCGGCATCGCCGCGCTGCTGTCGCATTTCGGGCTCGGCGGCGCGTTCGCCGGCGCCATGGCCAACATGATCATGATCGCGCTGATCGTGCTCGCGGCCGTCATGCTGTTCCGCTTCTTCATGCGCAAACGGCAGGGCGCATCGACGCCGGCGTATGCCGGCGCGGGCGCGTCGCCCTATGGCGCGTCGGCGCGCAGCGGCCTGAATCAGGAGCCGCCGCGCATGTCGCAGCCTGCGGGCTTCGGCGCGGACTATATCGATTCGCCCGCGACGCAGGCCGCGCCGGTCAACGTTCCGGCAGGCTTCGACACCGAAGCGTTCCTGCGTAACGCGAAGGTGTACTTCGTGCGCCTGCAGGACGCGTGGGACCGCGGCAACGTCAACGACATCCGCGAGTTCACCACGCCGGAGATGTTCGCCGAAGTGAAGCTCGACATCGATGCACGCGGCGGCGCGCCGAATCGCACGGACGTGGTTCAGCTCAACGCGGACGTGCTCGGCGTGGAAGATCGCGCGTCCGAGTATCTGGCGAGCGTGCGCTTCCACGGCCTGATCCGCGAATCGGAAGGGGCGGCGGCCGAGCCGTTCGTCGAAATCTGGAATCTGTCGAAGCAGAAGTCCGGCAACGAAGGCTGGCTGCTGGCCGGCATTCAGCAGGTCAGTTGAGCGCGTCCCCGCACGCCGGCGCGGCGGCATGGCGCCGCACGTCGGCAGCGGGGCGCGCGTCGAGAAGCGGCTCCGCGTTCGCGGAGTTTGCCTAGACCGTAGAATAGAACCCGCGCGAGCGACCGCTTGCGCGGGTTTTTTCATCTCAGAGCCGATGACGAACGCACACGAACCTTCCCGCTCCGTTGTAGATCCTGCCGTCAAGACCGCGTCCGGTGCGTTCGCCGCTGTCGTGAATCATCTTCTCGCCCGCGAGCCGTGGGCGCGCGAGCGCCTCCAGCCGTACGCCGGCAAGTCTGTCCGGCTTTCGTGCGCGCCGTTCGTGATCGCGCTCGTCGCGCAGGCGGACGGGCTTTTCGTCGCGACGAGCGAGGCACAAGCCGGCCATTTCGACGTCAGCATTGCCGTTCCGTTCGATGCGCTTCCCGCGTTCCTGCAAGGCGGTCAGGCGGCGGTGATGAAGCACGTGCGCATAGAAGGCGATGCCGAGTTCGCGCAGACGCTCGCCAAACTCGCGGAGCACCTGCGCTGGGACCCGGAGGAAGACTTGTCGCGCGTGATCGGCGATGCGCCCGCGCATCGCATCGGCATGATTGCGCGGACGATGCAGACACAGGCGCAGCGCACGGGTCGCAATCTTCTCGACTCCGTGGCCGAGTATTTGCTGGATGAGCGCCCGCAACTGGTGCGCAAGAGCGCGCTGGATGCGTTCAACGCCGAGTTGTCGCAGGCGCGCGATGCGCTCGCGCGCGTGGAAAAGCGCATCGAGCGGATCGAACAACGAGAGTCGGCGCGCGGCGCTTCAGCGCGGACCGGCGGCGCGTCCGGGCGCGACTCGCGCAAATAACGAGCTGAAGCGAACACCGACTATGCGTTTTCTGCGTTTCCTCAAGATTTTCTTCACGATTGTCCGCTTCGGCCTGGACGAACTGGTCATGAGCGGCATCAACGACCGCCGCGTGCGCTACCTCATGCGCGTGACGACGTTCGGCCGCCGCTTCGATGTCGAGCGCGGCATCCGCTTGCGCCTCGCGCTGGAAAGCCTCGGACCAATCTTCGTCAAGTTCGGTCAAGTGTTGTCGACACGGCGCGATCTGTTGCCGGTCGATATCGCCAACGAACTCGCGAAGCTGCAGGATCGCGTGCCGCCGTTCGATTCGAACGTCGCGGTTTCGATCATCGAGAAAGCCCTCGGCGCGCCGATCGACGCACTCTTCGACGACTTCGAGCGCGTGCCCGTGGCGAGCGCGTCCATCGCGCAGGTGCATTTCGCGAAGATCCGCCACGGCGAGCACGCGGGCAAACCCGTCGCCGTGAAGGTGCTGCGGCCGGGCATGTTGCCCGTGATCGATTCGGACCTCGCGCTTCTGCGCGATATCGCGATCTGGGCCGAGCGTCTGTGGCCGGACGGCAGGCGGCTGAAGCCGCGTGAAGTCGTCGCTGAATTCGACAAATATCTGCACGACGAACTCGACCTCATGCGCGAGGCCGCCAACGGCAGCCAGTTGCGCCGCAATTTCCAGGGCCTTGATCTGCTGCTCGTACCGGAGATGTACTGGGACCTGTCCGCGCCCACGGTGCTCGTGATGGAGCGCATGGTCGGCGTGCCGATCTCGCAAGTCGAAACGCTGCGGGCGGCCGGTGTCGATATTCCGAAGCTCGCGCGCGAAGGCGTCGAAATTTTCTTCACGCAGGTGTTCCGCGACGGCTTCTTTCACGCGGACATGCACCCCGGCAACATTCAGGTGAGCCTCGATCCGGCGACCTTCGGCCGCTATATCGCGCTCGACTTCGGGATCGTCGGGGCGCTCTCGGACTTCGATAAGAACTATCTTGCGCAGAACTTCCTCGCGTTCTTCAAGCGCGATTACCACCGCGTGGCGACGCTGCATCTCGAATCCGGCTGGGTGCCGCCGAGCACGCGCGTCGAGGAACTGGAGAGCGCGATTCGCGCCGTGTGCGAGCCGTATTTCGACCGCGCGCTCAAGGACATTTCGCTCGGACAGGTCCTGATGCGGCTGTTTTCGACCTCGCGCCGCTTCAACGTCGAGATTCAGCCGCAACTCGTGCTGCTGCAAAAGACGATGCTGAACGTGGAAGGGCTGGGTCGATCGCTCGATCCGGAACTCGACTTGTGGAAGACCGCGAAGCCGTACCTCGAACGCTGGATGAACGAGCAGATCGGCTGGCGCGGTTGGTACGAACGTCTGCAAATGGAAGCGCCGCAGTGGAGCAAGACCATTCCGCAACTGCCGCGGCTGATTCATCACCTGCTCGCGGAACGGCACGACGCGCCGCGCGGGAATAACGACGAAACCATGCGCCAATTGCTCGCGGAGCAAAAGCGCACGAACCGGCTGCTGACGACGCTGCTCGTCGTCGGGCTGGGCGTCATTGCCGGCGCGGGCGTGGTCATCGCGCAATTCTGGATGGGCCATCCTTGATTACGGCGAGCCGGCGCGAGGAGATTCGATGAGCAATTCGAGCAGCGCGGACGTTCCGTCCTTCGAGAACCGCGACCCGAATTCTCCCGGTTTCTGGGACGAACGGTTCGATCGCCGCTTCATGCCGTGGGATCAGGCTGGCGTGCCCGATGCGTTCCGCACGTTCGTGTCCGCGTTGGCCGCGCCTGAAGCCACGCGCGTGCTGATTCCCGGCTGCGGCAACGCTTACGAGGCCGCGTATCTCGCCGAGCGAGGCATGACCGTGCGCGCCATCGATTTCTCGCCGAGCGCGGTCGCGGCGGCGCGCGCTCAGTTGGGCGCGCACGCGGACGTCGTCGAAGAGGCCGATTTCTTCGCGTATCAGCCTGCGTTCGCGCCCGACTGGATCTACGAGCGCGCCTTCCTGTGCGCGCTGCCGAAAGACCGCTGGACCGATTACGCAAAGCGCATGGCGGCGCTCGCGCGCCCCGGCGCGCTGCTCGCGGGCTTCTTTTTCATCGGCGCGACGCCGAAGGGACCGCCGTTCGGCATCGAGCGCAATGAACTCGACGCGCTTCTCGCTCCCCACTTCGAATTGATCGACGATCATGAAGTCAGCGGCTCGATACCGGTCTTTGCCGGCCGTGAACGCTGGCTGACGTGGCGGCGCGCTTGAATTATTCGTCTTCGCCCCTATCTGGCGAGGAAGCCGCATGGCGCCGGGCCAGCCGAAAATGGCGGCCCGAAGCGGGTTTGCGGCTATAATTCAAGGCTTTGCAAGCGTCGACAGATCATTGTAGGAAGAGTGCCATGCCGATTTACGCATACCGCTGCGCATCCTGCGGCCACGAAAAAGACGTGCTTCAGAAGTTGAGCGACGCACCGCTCACGCAATGTCCCGCCTGCGGAAAGGACGCGTTTTCCAAGCAAGTGACCGCGGCAGGGTTCCAGTTGAAGGGCTCCGGCTGGTATGTCACCGATTTCCGCGGCGGCAGCAACGGTTCTGCCGCGCCGAAGTCCGGCGACAGCGCGGGCAATTCGAATTCCGGCGACAGCGCGAAAGCGGGCAGTGCGTCAACGTCGGATGCATCGCCGCCTGCGAGCGCAGCGCCCGCTGCAAGCGGTTCGACGCCCGCAGCGCCCGCGACGCCTTCGGGCGCAGCGTAAAAGCGCACACGTCACGCACGGCGCGAGCTTCGCGCCGGCTGCGCATTCCGTCCCGTACCGCCTGTCAGAGCGCGCGCCCTGAGCGCGCGCGGATCGCGGCCAACCCGACGCCCGTCACCCTAGCGACAACAACGTGACCACGAAAAAGACTACGCTGAAAACCGTGTTCCTCACCGGCCTCCTGGTGCTGGTGCCGCTCGCCATCACGCTGTGGGTGCTCGGCCTCGTGATCGGGACCATGGATCAGACGCTGCTCCTTTTGCCGGCCGCGTGGCAGCCGGAGCGTGTCTTCGGGTTCCATCTGCCGGGACTCGGCGCGCTGCTCACGCTCGCGTTCATCTTCGTCGTCGGCCTCTTTACGCAGAACTTCGTCGGGCAGAAACTCGTCGGCTGGTGGGACGCCATTCTTCGCCACATTCCGGTCGTCGGCCCGCTCTACACGAGCGTGAAGCAGGTTTCGGACACGCTGCTTTCGTCGAGCGGCAATGCATTTCGCAAGGCGCTGCTGGTCGAATATCCGCGCAAGGGCTCGTACACCATCGGGTTTTTGACCGGCATTCCCGGCGGCGACGTGCTCAATCATCTGAAGGAAGATCACGTGAGCGTCTACGTGCCGACCACGCCGAACCCCACGTCCGGCTTCTTCCTGATGATGCCGAAAAGCGAGGTCGTCGAACTGGATATGACCGTCGACGCCGCACTGAAGTACATCGTCTCGATGGGCGTGGTCGCCCCCGCGCCGAGCGCGCCGCTGTCGGTCGCGCCCGCCCGCCGCCCCACCGAGCCGCCGATGTAATGCCGGCGCGCGTGCCGCGAATCGAGCCGACGAAGAGCGCGATCCGCACGCGAGCCGTTCATCAACGAACAACGAAAGACACAACATCATGTCGATGCGATCTGAATACTGCGGTCTGGTGACCGAAGCCCTGCTGGGCCAAACCGTCTCGCTGTGCGGCTGGGTGCATCGCCGCCGCGACCACGGGGGCGTTATCTTCATCGACTTGCGCGATCGCGAAGGGCTCGTCCAGGTCGTGTGCGATCCGGATCGCGCCGAGATGTTCAAGGTGGCCGAAGGCGTGCGCAACGAGTTCTGCGTGCAGGTGAAGGGCGTCGTGCGCAACCGTCCGGAAGGCACGGTCAACGCGAATCTGACGAGCGGCAAGATCGAAGTGCTGTGTCATGAACTGAACGTGCTGAACGCGTCGGTGACGCCGCCGTTCCAGCTCGACGACGACAACCTGTCGGAGACCACGCGTCTCACGCATCGCGTGCTGGACCTGCGCCGTCCGCAGATGCAGAAGAACCTGCGCCTGCGCTATCGCGTGGCGATCGAAGTGCGCAAGTATCTGGACGCGCAAGGCTTCATCGACATCGAAACGCCGATGCTGACCAAGAGCACGCCGGAAGGCGCCCGCGACTATCTCGTGCCGTCGCGCGTGAACGCGGGACAATTTTTCGCGCTGCCGCAATCGCCGCAATTGTTCAAGCAATTGCTGATGGTCGCGAACTTCGACCGCTACTACCAGATCACCAAGTGCTTCCGCGACGAAGACCTGCGCGCGGACCGTCAGCCGGAATTCACGCAGATCGACTGCGAAACGTCGTTCCTGAACGAGCAGGAAATCCGCGATCTGTTCGAAAACATGATCCGCCACGTCTTCAAGGAGACGATGGACGTCGCGCTGCCGGAGAAATTTCCGGTCATGCTGTATTCGGAAGCGATGCGCCGTTTCGGCTCGGACAAGCCCGACCTGCGCGTGAAGCTCGAATTCGCCGATCTGACCGACGCGGTCAGGGACGTCGACTTCAAGGTGTTCAGCATGCCGGCCAATTCGAAGGACGGCCGCGTCGCTGCGTTGCGCGTGCCGAAGGGCGGCGAGCTGTCGCGCGGCGATATCGACGGTTACACGGAATTCGTGCGCATTTACGGCGCGAAGGGCCTCGCGTGGATCAAGGTCAACGACAAGACCAAGGGCCGCGACGGTCTGCAAAGCCCGATCGTCAAGAATCTGCATGACGCGGCGCTCGCCGCCATCATGGAGCGCACGGGCGCGGAAGACGGCGACATCATCTTCTTCGCGGCGGATCGCACGAAGGTCGTGAACGACAGCCTGGGTGCGCTGCGCCTGAAGATCGGCCATTCGGAATTCGGCAAGGCGAACGGCCTGCTCGAATCCGGCTGGAAGCCGCTGTGGGTGATCGACTTCCCGATGTTCGAATACGACGAGGAAGAAAACCGCTACGTGGCCGCGCACCATCCGTTCACGAGCCCGAAGGACGAGCACCTCGAATACCTCGAAACCGATCCGGGCCGCTGCCTCGCGAAGGCGTACGACATGGTGCTGAACGGCTGGGAAATCGGCGGCGGTTCGGTGCGTATCTTCCAGGAAGACGTACAGAGCAAGGTGTTCCGCGCGCTGAAAATCGGCGCGGAAGAAGCGCGTCTGAAGTTCGGCTTCCTGCTCGACGCGCTGCAATACGGCGCGCCGCCGCACGGCGGTATCGCGTTCGGTCTAGACCGCATCGTGACGCTGATGTCCGGCGCCGATTCGATCCGCGACGTGATCGCGTTCCCGAAAACGCAGCGCGCGCAGGACCTGCTCACGCAAGCGCCGAGCGAAGTGGACGAGCGCCAGTTGCGCGAGTTGCACATCCGTCTGCGGCAACCCGAACAAAAGACGCAATAAGCGTTGTTAATGTTGTGACGAAAAGGCGCCGAGTGCGCCTTTTTCGTTTTTTGCGCTACAGTCTTTGCCGGATAAGAGACAACGCGCACGTTCACATGGTCATGCAGAAGCCACCGAAAATCCCCGAATCCGTGCTGGTCGTGATTCATACGCCCGAGCTCGACGTGCTCATCATCGAGCGGGCGGATCATCCGGGCTTCTGGCAATCGGTGACGGGCTCGAAAGACCGCATCGACGAGCCGCTCGAAGAAACCGCTGCGCGCGAAGTGCAGGAGGAAACGGGGATCATCGTCGGCAGTCCGCTCGTGCCGCAGAATGCGCTGCTGAACTGGCATCACAGCATTCAGTACGACATCTATCCGCAGTGGCGGCACCGTTACGCCGAAGGCATCACGCGCAACACCGAACACCAGTTCAGTCTCTGCGTGCCGCATTGTCTGGAAGTGACGCTCGCGCCGCGCGAACACACGTCGCATTTGTGGCTGCCCTTGCGCGAAGCCGCCGACCGCTGCTTCTCGTGGTCCAACCGCGAAGCCATTCTTCAATTGCCCGAGCGCCTCGCGGCGCATAGCCGATGATCGGTGTGCGGCCGCGGCGCAGCTTCAAGCGACTGCGCCAGGCGCTCTTCTCCGGGCGACGTCCGCCGCGTTTCTGCTTCACCGCAGGCAACCACGTTCGCATCTTCAAAAGCGGCGCGCAGTTCTTTCCCGCGCTGATCGAGCGGATCGACGGCGCGCAGAACACGGTCTCGCTCGAAACCTACATCTTCGCGAACGACGACGCCGGCCGCGCCGTCTCCGACGCGCTCTTGCGGGCCGCCGCCCGCGGCGTCACGGTGCGCGTGATCACGGACGGCATCGGCACCGACGGCAAGCTGCCGATGTTCGAGCAGTGGAAGGCGGGCGGGGTCGAGCATCGAATCTACAATCCGCATCTGCTGTTCGGGCCGCTCGGCTTTTCGCGCACGCACCGCAAGCTCGCGCTGATCGACAACACGTACGCGTTTTGCGGCGGCATCAATATCGTGGATGACTACGACCAGAACGGCACGCGTTTGCCGGAGCCGCGCTGGGATTTCGCGATGGAAGCGCAAGGGCCGGTGGTCACCGACGTGCGCAACGCGTTCGACCTTCAGTGGGAACGCATCCGCCTCGGCGTCAAGCCGCGCGAGCCGCGTGCGCCCGCCTGCGAACCGCAGCCGGAGCACAACCGCCGCAACGCGCGGCGCGCGCTGCGCGCCCGGCGCCGCGCGCAACTCGGCGAAATCCATGCGGTCGATCAACCGTGCGTCGCGTTCGTGGCGCGCGACAATCTGCTGAATCGCCGGGCCATCGAGAAGGCGTATCTGCGCGCGATCGCCCATGCGGAGCGCGAAGTTCTGCTTGCCAATCCGTACTTCATGCCGGGCCGCAAGCTGCGGCGCGCGCTCGTGCTCGCGGCGCGGCGCGGGGTGCGCGTGTCCCTCGTGATCGGTCGCAAGGAGTTCGTCGCGCTCGACTACGCCACGCCGTTCCTCTACGGCAATCTGCTGAAGAATGGCGTGCGCATCGCCGAATACGAGAAGACGATCCTGCACGGGAAGGTCGCGGTCGTGGACGCCGACTGGGCGACCATCGGCTCGTCCAATCTCGACGCGCTCTCGCTCGTGCTGAACAACGAAGCCAACATGGTGCTCGTCAACCACGCGGAGATCGCGGGCCTGCACGACGCCATCCTCCAGGCGTTCGACGAAGGCAGCCGCATCGACGAAAAACACTACGCTTCGCGCCCGGTGGGCGAGCGAATGCTGAGCTGGCTCGCGTACAACACCTACCGCATGACGATGAAACTCATCACCATCGGGCAGTACGATTGACGGCCCAATTACTGCTGATTCGACAATGTAGCTGCCAACCGGCAACATGCTCCCAGCAAATGGGAAGTCGGGCAGTCACTTAGAGGCAGTCCGCACACAAAAAAGGACAATAGGGCGGGCAAAAATAGGACTTATCCTATTGATTGATGCGGCAGTTAGAAACCGCTTTCTAAAATTTTGCTTGTTTCAGCAGCGATCGGCCACAATAATAGAACGGCCGTTCGTTTTCAATGGGGTCACGAGAGGACGGTGGGATCATGCGAAAAGGCGAACAGACGCGGGCCGCGATTCTCGACGCAGCGTTGGATCTGGCGAGCAGGGACGGACTGGAGGGACTCACCATCGGTCTTTTGGCCGAGCGGATGCAGATGAGCAAGAGCGGAGTGTTCGCGCACTTCGGTTCGCGCGAGGATCTGCAGGTGGAAGTGGTGCGCGAGTACCACCGCCGGTTCGAAGACGAAGTGTTTTTCCCGAGCTTGCGTGAACCGCGCGGCTTGCCGCGACTGCGCGCGATGATGAGCCGCTGGATGGAAAAGCGCATCGAGGAGGTCACCACCGGCTGCATCTATATCAGCGGCGCGGTGGAATACGACGATCGCGCGGCGAGCGCGGTGCGCGAGCAGCTCGTCCACAGTGTGACGACGTGGCGCGAGGCGCTGTTGCGGGCCATTCGCCAGTCGAAGGAAGAAGGGCATCTGAAGCCGGAGACGGACCCGAAGCTGATGCTCTTCGAGTTGTACAGCTTCACGCTCGGCCTGCATCACGACGCGCGTTTCCTGCATCTGCCGGAAGCGGTGCAACTGACGCGGGACGCGCTGGAAAAGACGATCGTTTCATATCAGACGTCGCACTCGTCTGCCGATGGCGGCGGCCGCGAAACCAGCGAGCCGGCCGCCCACGCAGCCACGAGCGCGGCGACGAATCTAACTTCGCATCAAACGGACAGCCGTTAGCGGCGCCGATCGAATCGTCCCAAGGGTTCGGCGGCGCACGACGCAAGCTTCTAGAAACTGGAGAGACTCATGGGACAGTACGCCGCCCCCTTGCGCGACATGCAGTTCGTGCTGCACGAACTGCTGAACGTCGAAGCCGAACTGAAGCGCATGCCGAAGCATGCCGACCTGGACGCGGACACCATCAACCAGGTGCTCGAAGAGGCCGGCAAGTTCTGCTCCGAAGTCGTGTTTCCGCTCAACCAGAGCGGCGACCGCGAAGGTTGCACCTACGAGGGCGACGGCGTCGTTAGGACACCGTCGGGCTTCAAGGAGGCGTACCGACAGTACGTTGAGGCGGGCTGGCCCGCCCTCGGCTGCGATCCCGAATATGGCGGCCAGGGGCTGCCCGCGTTCGTCAATAACGCGCTCTACGAAATGCTCAACTCGGCGAATCAGGCGTGGACCATGTATCCGGGCCTCTCGCACGGCGCGTACGAATGCCTCCACGCGCACGGCACGCCGGAGCAGAAAGCGACGTATCTCGCGAAGCTCGTCTCCGGCGAATGGACCGGCACCATGTGCCTGACCGAGCCGCATTGCGGCACCGACCTCGGCATTCTGCGCACGAAGGCCGAGCCGAATGCCGACGGTTCGTACGCGCTGACCGGCACGAAGATTTTCATTTCGAGCGGCGAACACGACATGGCCGAGAACATCGTCCATCTGGTGCTCGCGCGGCTGCCCGGCGCACCGGCCGGCACGAAGGGCATTTCGCTCTTCATCGTGCCGAAGTTCATCCCGGACGCGAGCGGCGCGCCGGGCGAACGCAACGGCATCAAGTGCGGCTCGATCGAGCACAAGATGGGCATTCACGGCAACGCCACCTGCGTGATGAATCTGGACGGCGCGAAGGGCTGGCTCGTCGGCGAAGCGAACAAGGGCTTGAACGCCATGTTCGTGATGATGAACGCGGCGCGTCTGGGCGTCGGCATGCAGGGCCTGGGACTCACGGAAGTCGCGTATCAGAACTCGCTCGTCTACGCGAAAGAGCGCCTGCAAATGCGCTCGCTCACCGGCCCGAAAGCGCCCGAGAAGCCCGCTGATCCGATCATCGTGCATCCGGATGTGCGCCGCATGCTGCTCACGCAGAAGGCGTACGCCGAGGCGGGCCGCGCGTTCACGTACTGGGCCGCGCTCAACATCGACAAGGAACTCTCGCACGAAGACGAAGCCGCGCGCCGCGAAGCCGCCGATTTCGTCGCGCTGCTCACGCCGGTCATCAAGGCGTTCCTGACCGACAACGCGTTCGAAGGCACGAACCTCGCCATGCAGATTTACGGCGGCCACGGCTTCATCTCCGAGTGGGGCATGGAGCAGTACGTGCGTGACGCGCGCATCAACATGATCTACGAAGGCACGAACTCCATACAGGCGCTCGACCTGCTCGGCCGCAAGATTCTCGGCGACATGGGCGCGAAGCTGAAGCGCTTCGGCAAGCTCGTGACGGATTTCGTCGAAGAAGAAGGCGTGAAGCCGGAGATGCAGGAGTTCATCAACCCGCTCGCGGATATCGGCGAGAAGGTGCAGAAGCTCACGATGGAAATCGGCATGAAGGCGATGCAGAACCCGGACGAAGTCGGCGCCGCAGCCGTGCCGTATCTGCGCACGGTCGGGCATCTGGTGTTCTCGTACTTCTGGGCGCGCATGGCGCGCGTGGCGCTCGACAACGCCGCATCAGGCGATGCGTTCTACAAGGCGAAGCTCGCGACCGCGCGCTTCTACTTCGCGAAGCTCCTGCCGGAAACGGCTTCGACCATCCGCGCCGCGCGCGCGGGCGCGAAGCCGATGATGGACTACGACGAAGCCTTGTTCTGAACACGAGCGCAACGCGACGGTTCGGCTCTTCGAACCGCGACATCCCGATCAAACGGCTCGCGGCGCAATCGACTTCGACTGCGCTGCGGGCAGACAAGCACCACTCATACGGAGGCTTTCCCGTGAGCACCCTGAACATCCGCAAAGTCGCCGTGCTCGGCGCAGGCGTGATGGGCGCGCAGATCGCCGCGCACCTCATCAACGCGCGCGTGCCCGTGCTGCTCTTCGACCTTCCCGCGAAGGAAGGCCCGAAGAACGGCATCGCGCTCAAGGCCATCGAGAATCTGAAGAAGCTCTCGCCCGCGCCGCTCGGCATGAAGGACGACGCGCAGTACATCGAGCCCGCGAACTACGAAGACGACATCGCCCGCCTTGCGGAATGCGATCTCGTGATCGAAGCCATCGCCGAGCGCATGGACTGGAAGCACGACCTGTACAAGAAGGTCTCGCCGCACATCGCGCCGCACGCCATCTTCGCGAGCAATACCTCGGGCTTGTCGATCACCGAGTTGTCGCACGGTTTCTCCGATGAACTCAAGGCGCGTTTCTGCGGCGTGCACTTCTTCAACCCGCCGCGTTACATGCATCTGGTCGAACTGATTCCGACGGAATCGACGAAGCCGGAGATTCTCGACCAGCTCGAAACCTTCCTGACGAGCGCCATCGGCAAGGGCGTCGTGCGCGCGAAGGACACGCCGAACTTCATCGCGAATCGCGTGGGCGTGTTCTCGATTCTCGCGGTGATCGCCGAGAGCCAGAAGTTCGGCCTGCGTTTCGACGAAGTCGACGACCTGACCGGCGCTCGCCTCGGCCGCGCGAAGTCCGCGACGTTCCGCACGGCGGATGTCGTCGGTCTCGACACGATGGCGCACGTCATCAAGACGATGCAGGACAACTTGCCGGACGATCCGTTCTTCCCGGTCTACGCGACGCCGCCCGTGCTTGCCGAACTGGTGAAGAACGGCGCGCTCGGGCAGAAAACGGGCGCGGGCTTCTATCGCAAGGAAGGCAAGGCGATCAAGGTGCTCGACCCGCAGACGGCGCAATACGTCGAGGCGGGCGCGAAGGCGGACGAACTCGTCGGCCGCATTCTGAAGCGCCCGCCCGCCGAGCGCCTCAAGCTCCTGCGCGAAACCGACAACAAGCAGGCGCAATTCCTCTGGGCGATTTTCCGCGACGTGTTCCATTACATCGCGGTGCATCTGGAATCCATCGCGGATAACGCGCGCGATGTCGATCTCGCGATCCGCTGGGGCTTCGGCTGGAACCAGGGCCCGTTCGAAAGCTGGCAGGCGGCGGGCTGGCAGCAAGTCGCGCAATGGGTGCAGGAAGACATCGACGCGGGCAAGGCGCTCTCCAAAGCGCCGCTGCCCGCCTGGGTGCTCGACGGCGCCGTCGCCGAGAAGGGCGGCGTGCACACGAACGAAGGCTCGTGGTCGCCGCAGGCTCGCCGTTTCGTCGCGCGTTCGACGCTGCCGGTCTACCAGAAGCAAGTGTTCCGCGCGCCGCTCGTCGGTGAAAGCGGCGCCGACCCGAAGACCTTCGGCAAGACGCTCTTCGAAACCGACAGCGTGCGCGCCTGGCTCGATCGCGACGACGGCGCTAATGGCGATGTGGTCATCGTCTCGTTCAAGACGAAGATGAACACCATCGGTCCCGGCGTGCTCGACGGCCTCACGCAAGCCATCGAACTCGCGGAGAAGGAGTATCGCGGCGTGGTGATCTGGCAGCCCACTTCGCTTACGCTCGGCGCGCCGGGCGGTCCGTTCTCGGCGGGCGCGAATCTCGAAGAGGCCATGCCCGCGTTCATGATGGGCGGCGCGAAGGGCATCGAGCCGTTCGTCAAGAAGTTTCAGGACAGCATGATGCGCGTGAAGTACGCGAACGTGCCGGTGGTCTGCGCCGTGTCCGGCATTGCGCTCGGCGGCGGCTGCGAACTGATGCTGCATTCGGCCAAGCGCGTCGCGCATGTCGAAAGCTATATCGGACTCGTGGAAGTGGGCGTGGGTCTCGTGCCGGCGGGCGGCGGGCTGAAGGAAGCCGCGTTGCGCGCGGCCGAAGCCGCGAGCGCCGTCAATGCGACGAGCGATCTGCTCAAGTTCCTGCAGAAGCCGTTCGAAAACGCGGCGATGGCGAAGGTCTCCGGCTCGGCGCTCGAAGCACGCGCGATGGGCTATCTGAAGCCGTCGGACACCATCGTCTTCAACGTGCACGAGCTGCTCGACATCGCGAAGAAGGAAGCGCGCGCGCTTGCGGATTCCGGCTACCGCGCGCCGCTGCGCGCGAAGCAGATTCCGGTCGCGGGCCGCTCGGCGCTGTCGACCATCAAGGCGTCGCTGGTCAACATGCGCGACGGCCGCTTCATCAGTGATCACGACTTCCTGATTGCGAGCCGTATCGCGGAAGTGGTGTGCGGCGGCGACGTGGAAGGCGGCAGTCTCGTCGACGAGGAATGGCTGCTTGGGCTGGAGCGCCGCGCGTTCATCGAACTGCTCGGCACGCAGAAGACGCAGGAACGGATCATGGGCATGTTGCAGACCGGCAAGCCGGTTCGCAACTGAGCGCGCGGACTATCGGAGCTGGTTATGAGCAAACAATTGCAGGAAGCATATATCGTTGCCGCGAGCCGCACGCCGATCGGCAAGGCGCCGCGCGGCGTGTTCAGGAACACGCGCCCGGATGAGCTGCTCGTCCACGCGATCAAATCTGCGGTCGCGCAGGTGCCGGGGCTGGATACCGGCGTGATCGAAGACGCCATCGTCGGCTGCGCGATTCCCGAAGCCGAGCAGGGCCTGAACGTCGCGCGCATGGGCGCGCTGCTCGCCGGGCTGCCGCAGACGGTCGGCGGCGTCACCGTGAACCGCTTCTGCGCGTCGGGTCTCACCGCGCTCGCGATGGCGGCGGACCGCATTCGCGTCGGCGAGGCCGATGCGATTCTCGCGGGCGGCTGCGAGTCGATGAGCATGGTGCCGATGATGGGCAACAAGCCGTCGCTGTCGCCGCATATCTTCGAGCGCAGCGAGGACATCGGCATCGCGTACGGCATGGGTCTGACGGCCGAGCGCGTCGCGGAACGCTGGAAGGTGAGCCGCGAGGCGCAGGACGCGTTCGCGGTGGAGTCGCATCGCAAGGCGCTGGCCGCGCAGCAGTCGGGCGAATTCGCCGATGAGATCACAGCCTACACGCTCGACGAACGTTTCCCGGACCTCGCATCCGGCGAAGTGCGCGTGAATGCGCGCGAGATCGCGTTCGACGAAGGCCCGCGCGCGGACACGTCGCTCGACACGCTCGCGAAACTGCGCCCCGTGTTCGCCAACAACGGATCGGTGACGGCGGGCAATAGCTCGCAGACGTCGGACGGCGCGGGCGCGCTGATCGTGGTGTCGGAAAAAATACTGAAGCAGTTCAATCTGACGCCGCTCGCGCGCTTCGTGAGCTTCGCGGTGCGCGGCGTGCCGCCGGAAATCATGGGCATCGGGCCGAAGGAGGCGATTCCGGCTGCGCTGAAGAACGCGGGTCTGACGCAGGACGACCTCGACTGGATCGAACTGAACGAAGCGTTCGCGGCGCAATCGCTCGCGGTGATCAACGACCTCGGCCTCGACACGTCGAAGCTGAACCCGCTCGGCGGCGCGATCGCGCTCGGGCATCCGCTCGGCGCGACGGGCGCGATCCGTTCCGCGACGGTGATCCACGGCCTGCGCCGCCGCAATCTGAAGTACGGCATGGTGACGATGTGCGTCGGCACCGGCATGGGCGCAGCGGGCATTTTAGAGCGGATGTAATCGGGCGGCCCGCGGGCGGCTTCGCTCGCGGGCCAACAACAAGAGGAGACGCCGCATGGATATCGTCATCGAACGTGCGCAAGGCGTGTTGAGCATCGTCTTGAATCGCGCCGAGAAGAAGAACGCCATCACGGCGGCCATGTATCAGGAAATGGCCGACGGCCTGTACGAAGCGGAAAACGACCCGACGGTGCGCGCGGTGCTGCTGCGCGGCAACGGCGGCGCGTTCAGCGCGGGCAACGATCTGGAAGACTTCCTGAACGATCCGCCGAAGAATCTCGATGCGCCCGTGTTCCAGTTCCTGCGACGCCTGAGCGGCATGCCTAAGCCGGTGGTCGCGGCGGTATCGGGCGTGGCGGTCGGCATCGGCACGACGATGCTTTTGCACTGCGATATCGTCTACGCCGCGAAGAACGCCAAGTTCTCGCTGCCGTTCGTGCAGCTCGGGCTGTGTCCGGAGGCGGCGTCGAGTCTGCTCTTGCCGCGCATCGCGGGTTATCAGCGGGCGGCGGAAAAGCTGCTGCTCGGCGAGGCGTTCGACGTGAACGAAGCGATCAGCATGGGCTTCGTCAACGGCGCGATCGATGCCGCGGAACTCGATGCGTTTGCTTTCGAGCGAGCGAGACGGTTGGCGGCGCTGCCGGCGTCATCGCTCAAAACGACGAAGGCGCTGATGAAGAACGAGCAACGCAACGAAGTGGCCGCGCGCATGGAAGAAGAGGCGGCGCATTTTTCGCGGATGCTCGAAGGGCCGGAGGCGCGCGAGGCGTTTGCGGCGTTTCTGGAGAAGCGGAAGGCGGATTTCAGCCGGTTTCAGTAATGCCGTGCCGCTGAAGAAGCGGCACGCAGCCAATGCCGTTCACGCGGAGACACGTTTCATGCGACTCGTACCGTTTCTTCTCGCAACCCTTGTCTGTGCGCCCGTGCCCGCGTGGGCGGACTCGTCGGCGTGCATGAACAACGCGAGTACGCAAATGGCGATGGACGAGTGCGTGGGCCGCGAATTCAAAGCCGCCGATCAAAAGCTCAACGACACGTACCGCACGCTGCTGACGAAGGTGAGCAAAGACGGCGCGGAGCAATTACGCAAGGCGCAGCGCGCGTGGCTCGCATGGCGCGATGCGCAATGCACGTTCGACACCATGGGCACGCGCGGCGGCAGCATCAATTCGATGGAAAACGCGATGTGCGTCGAAAAGCTGACGCGAGAGCAAACCGCGCATCTCGCCGCGCAGTTGCACTGCAAGGAAGGCGACGTGTCGTGCGGCGGTCAGTGAGCGCCGCCTTCACTCCACGTCTCACTCCACCTCATACTCCACGAACCCCGCCTCCCGCGCAAAACTCACGAGCCGCAACCCCGCCTGCTTCGCGATGGCAATAGCGAGCGACGTCGGCGCGGAGATAGTCGCGACCATCGGCACGCCGACGCGCGCCGACTTGCGCACGAGTTCATAGCTCGCGCGGCTCGACAGAAACACGAAGCCCTGCGTCGTGTTCTCGCGTCGCAGCACGAGTTCTCCGATGAGCTTGTCCAGCGCGTTATGACGGCCGACGTCTTCGAACGCATACCGCACGGCGCCGGTCTCATCGCACCAGGCGGCGGCATGCAGTCCGCCGGTGAGCTTCGTCAAGCGCTGATGCGCCGGCAGTTCGCGAGCCGCGCGCTCGATGGCATCGGGCGCGACGCGCGCCAGAAAGCCGGTATCCGGCACGCGCTCCGGCTGAAGATCCAGCAAGTCGATGCTCTCGATGCCGCACACGCCGCAGCCCGTGCGCCCCGCGAGCGCGCGGCGCTTGTCCTTCAGCGACGCGAATGCCTGCTGCACGACTTGCAGATGCACTTCGGCATGCGGCAGCGCGTGACCGTCGTCGCGGTAATAGACTTCGATGTCGTGAATATCGCTGCCACGCTCGACAATGCCTTCGGTCAACGAGAAGCCCACGGCGAACGCTTCGAGATCGCGCGGCGTACACATCATCACCGCGTGCGAGATGCCGTTATAGACCAGCGCGACGGGCCATTCCTGTCCGACGTTATCGTTTGCGACGGCGCTTTCTCCGCCGCGATGTCTTCTCACGCGCCGTTCGACATAGCCCGGCTGCTCTTCAGTTTCCAGTGGGTCCACCTTGTTCTCCCTACACTGCATGGTCCGGGTATGAGCATTGCTGACTCAACCTGCTGCTTGCACGGTTTCAGCCCAGTACCAAGCCCTACAATAACTTAAGCGGGCGATGCGCGCCGGCGCGCGCCCCTCACTCAAATGAGGCTACGCCATGGGACTTTACGATACCGCTCGTCTCTTCGGGTTCGAGATCGAATCCTCGGACAATCTGCGCTTCATTCCGCTCTCGGTACGCTTCAACCTCGACCGCTTCGGCATGCGCATCACGCTCGATCAATGGCAGATGCTTCCGTATGACGATCGCGTGCTGCTCGCGCGTTTTCCGGTCGAAGACGATATCGAGCTGGAGAAGAACTTCGATCTCGCGCTCGAGGAAATGCTGAAGACGCATGCGAATGCCGCGCCGGAAAAAATCGAGCGCGACGCCGATCCGGTCTGGGCCCACGCCGACGCCGTGCCCGAAGCCGTCATCCGCCAGAGCAGCTTGGCGGGCCTGAGCGCGCCGAGCCTCTCGCGCTGGGCCGCGCTCGACCGCTTTCAGCGTTACGCGCTCGCCAAGCTCTCGCGCAACACCGACAAACTCAATCACGACTTCCTGCCCGCCATGCGCGAGTTCGGTCTCGCCGAATGAGCGTATGCGCGTCATGAGCGGCTGATTTTCGCGGGCAGCCCTCAAGCCCGCGCGAAAGCTGCCGTTATCCGCGTTATCCATCAATCGCGGTGCGAGCCTGCCGGTTCGCGCCGCGCTTTTGCGTGGGCGCGCGCCGGGCATGACGCTCGCGGCGCGGCCACCGCAGCAAAGGAACCGCTTGCCGCTCATGACTCGTTTCCTCTCCGGGCGATTCCTCGTGAACGTCGCCGTCGTGCTGGCCGCGCTCGGCGCGAACGCATTCGTCGCGTGTCAGGGAATCGTCGAACTTCGCGCGACCAACGCGAGCACGCTCCGCTCAATGAGCCTGATGCGCGACCTCGCCGCGTATCGCGGGGCGCTCGGCGAGGCGCTCACGCAACTGAGCCGCTTCGAGGCGACGGGCATCGCCGAGCCGGCCGCGCAGCACGAAGCGCGAGAGAAGCATCTCGACGCGCTCGAAAGCGGGCTGCGCGCGCAAATCGCGATGCAACCCGGTGCAGGCGACGCCTTCGATGCGCTCGCCGCGCGCGCGGCCGCCATGCGCTCCGACGCAAACCTGGCCGACGAGCGCACACACCGCGCAAGCGCCGATGAATCGCGCGCCTGGGCCGACACCGCGTTCGTGCTGCTCTCCGAAGACCAGCAGGCGCTCGACGATGCACTCGCGGCGCTGCGAGACCGCATCGACACGGCGACCACGGCGGCGCTCGACCGCTCCGCGCAGGCATCGGGCGGCGCCATGCTGCTGCTCGCGTTCACGATGTTGCTCGGCAGCGGCGCGCTCATCACGCTCTTCGTGACTCACGAGCGTTCGGCGCGCGAGAAGATCGGCGTCGCGCGGGCGAAGCATCGCAGCAACGAGCGCTTTCGCAGCATGTTCGAGGCGCATCCGGTGCCGATGTGGATCGTCGATCGCGACACCATGCGCTTCGTCGCCGTGAACCCGGCGGCGCGCGAGCATTTCGGCTACTCGGAAGCCGAGTTCATGGAGATGACGCTGCGCGATCTGCACGTCGCCGACGACTTCGACCGTTTCGCCGCGCGGCTTGCGCGCAGCGAAGGCGAGACGGGCGAAGCGGGGAAGCGCGCGACGCGCGGCCAGCGTTCGGGCGGCGTGTGGCGTTACCGGCATCGCGATGGCGCGACTATCAGCGCGGACGTCTCGCATCACGCGCTGACGTATTCGAACCGGCCGGGCCTCTTCATGCTGGCGAACGACGTGACCGACCGCATCAACGCGGAAGCCGAGGCGCGCCGCTCGAACGAGATGCTCGAAACGATCATCGACAACATTCCGCAGCGCGTGTTCTGGAAGGACCGCGATCTGCGCTATCTCGGCTGCAACAACGCCTTCGCCCGCGACGCGGGACTCGCGTACAACGAGCAGATCGTCGGCAAGACGGATTACGAACTGCCGTGGAGCGCCGCGGCCGACGTGATCCGCGCCGACGATCAGGAAGTGGTTCTGACCACCGTGCCGAAGATGCACCACGAGCACGACGTGCTCGTCGGCGACACGCTGCATACGGTCGTCATCAGCAAGCTGCCGCTGATGGACGGCGAAGGCGCGACCATCGGCGTGCTCGGCTCCTATCACGACGTAACCGACCGCAAGCGTGCCGAACTCGCGTTGCGTCTGCAAAGCCGCGCGCTGGATGCGAGCGTGAACGCTATTCTCATCACCGGCGTCGTGAACGGCGCGCACGTGATCGAGTATGCGAATCCGGCGTTCAAGCGCATCACGGGCTATGACCCGAGCGAAGTGATCGGCCGCGATTGCCGCTTCCTGCATGGCCCGGACGGCGAGCAGGAAGGGCTCACGTCGATTCGCCGCGCGCTCGCCGTGAACGCGGAAGCGAGCGTCGTGCTGCGCAACTACCGCAAGGACGGCGGGCTTTTCTGGAACCAGTTGTTCGTCGCGCCCGTGCCGAACGCGCAAGGGCACACGACGCATCACATCGGCATCATCAACGACGTGACCGACCTGATGAACTATCAGGAACAGCTCGAATATCAGGCGAATTACGACACGCTCACGCGCCTGCCCAACCGCAACCTGCTGCGCGACCGCCTTCAACATGCGATCGATGAGGCGCGGCGGCGCAACTCGCGGATCGCGGTCGTGTTCATGGACCTCGACGGCTTCAAGAACGTGAACGACAGCCTCGGACACAGCGTCGGCGACAGGCTGCTCGCGGTGATCGGCGAGCGGCTCGCGCGCTCGGCGCGTTCGGGCGATACGGTGGCGCGTCATGGCGGCGACGAGTTCGTGATCGTGCTGCCGGATCTGGCCGACGAAGCCGCGCTCATCGCGTGGATGGAGCGCACGCGCGCGACGATCTCCGAGCCGATCTGGCTCGACGAAACGGAACTCTATGTCGGTTGCAGCATGGGCGCGAGCGTCTTCCCGCAAGACGGCGACGACGCCGAAACCGTGCTGAAGAAAGCCGATCTCGCGATGTATCGCGCGAAGGACATGGGCCGCAACACGTATCAGTTCTATCAGCCCGAGATGAACGCGAGCGTCGGCGCGCGGCTGGATATGGAGCGGCGTCTGCGGCGCGGTCTGCGCGACGGCGAATTCCTGCTGCACTATCAGCCGCAAGTCGATATGGCGACGGGCGCGATCGTCGGCATCGAGGCGCTGGTGCGCTGGCGCGATCCGGAGCAAGGGCTCGTGTCGCCGGCCGCGTTCATTCCGGTCGCGGAAGAGTGCGGACTGATCGGGCCGCTGTCGGAATGGGTGTTGCGCGAGGCGTGCCGTCAGAACAAGGCGTGGCAGGACGCGGGGCTGCCGCCCGCGCGCGTGTCGGTGAATCTGTCCGCGCGACATTTCCAGCAGCGCGATATCGCGACGCTCGTCACGTCCGTGCTCGCCGAAACGGGGCTTGCGCCGCATTATCTGGAGCTCGAACTGACCGAAAGCGCGATCATGCGCAACGCCGAGGACGCCGTGATGATGCTCTCCGAGCTATCGGCGCTCGGCATCGGCATTGCCATCGACGACTTCGGCACCGGCTATTCGAGCCTGTCGTACCTCAAGCGGTTCCCGGTGCATCGGCTGAAGATCGACCGGTCCTTCGTCGCGGATATCGGCTCGTCCGGCGACGACGAAACGATCACCTCCGCGATCATCGCGCTCGCGCATTCGCTGGAATTGCAGGTGATCGCGGAAGGCGTCGAGACGCCGGCGCAGCACGAATTCCTGCGCGAGCGCGATTGCGACGAGATGCAGGGCTTTCTGTTCTCGCGTCCGATGCCGCAGGAAGCCATTCCCGGCCTGCTGCGGCACGGCGTGCTGGTGAACTGAGCGCGTTCAGTCAAGCGGAGGCAGGGCGCGCGGGCGGCGGTCGTGGTCGGTGGCGACATAGGTGAGCGTCGCTTCCGTCACCTTGACGACTTCCTCCGCGAGACTCATGCGCTGCGCGAAGACTTCGACGGAAATGGTGATCGACGTATTGCCGGTCTTCACGATATCCGCGTAGAAGCTCAACAGATCCCCGACGAATACCGGCTGCTTGAAGAGAAACGAATTGACCGCGATGGTCGCGACGCGGCCGTTCGCGCGCCGGCTCGCCGGGATGGAGCCGGCGATGTCGACTTGCGCCATGATCCAGCCGCCGAAGACGTCGCCGTGCACGTTCGCGTCGGCAGGTTGCGGCACCACGCGCAGCGCGACGGGTTTCTGAGGTAGCTTGGAATCTTGCGGCATGAAAGGGTCCCGGTTGACGTCGTCGTTGCGTGCAGAGGATGGCCGCGAGCGTGGCCCTGATCCTTCTGCGACAATGCATGAGTTATAAGAATAGGCCGAAGGATAGCCCGCCCCTTGGGCGCCCCGGCCTTCGGCAAATTGTACGGGAAGCGCGCGCCCGCGTGCGCCCGCTTAAAGACTAGCAAAAGGCGTCCCCGCGCCGCGCGCGACGCGCCCTCTCCACTTCAATACATGCGCCGCTATTCCAACACCGAGCCCGGTCCGGTCGCACAAGGTCCGCGCAACGACTGGCAGACGATCCGCTCGCTGCTGCCTTATCTCACCACTTACAAATGGCGCGTCGCGTTCGCGCTGACGTGCCTGATCGGCGCGAAGGTCGCCAATCTCGGCGTGCCGATCGTGATGAAGCGCATCGTCGATAGCCTCGCCTCGGTGCAGCATCTCACCGCGCTCGGCCGCGCGCATGATGCGCCGGGCATCGTGCTCATCGGCGGCATCGGGCTGCTCGTGATCGCGTATGCGGGCGTGCGGCTGTCGACTTCGCTCTTCACCGAACTGCGCGAACTGCTCTTCGCCAAAGTGACCGAAAGCGCCGTGCGCCAACTTGCGCTGAAGGTGTTTCGGCATCTGCATTCGCTGTCGCTGCGCTTTCATCTGGAGCGGCAGACGGGCGGCATGTCGCGCGACATCGAGCGCGGCACGCGCGGCATTCAGCAACTCGTCTCGTATTCGCTGTACAGCATATTGCCGACGCTCGTTGAAGTCGGGCTCGTGCTCGCGTTCTTCGTGACGAAGTACGAGGCGTATTACGCGATCGTCACGTTCATCGCGCTCTGCACGTATATCGCGTTCACGGTGAAAGTGACGGAGTGGCGCACGCACTATCGACGCACGATGAACGAGCTCGATTCGAAGGCCAATTCGCGCGCCATCGATTCCCTGCTCAACTACGAGACGGTGAAGTACTTCGGCAACGAAGAATGGGAAACGCGCCGCTACGACGAGAATCTGCAGCGTTACCGCGCGGCCGCGATCAAATCGCAGCGGTCGCTTTCGATGCTGAACTTCGGGCAGCAGACGATCATCGGCCTCGGGCTCGTGTTTATTCTCTGGCGCGCGACGCAGGGCGTGATGGCGGGGCGGCTCACGCTCGGCGATCTCGTGCTCATCAACACGTTCATGTTGCAGCTTTATATTCCGCTGAATTTTCTCGGCGTGGTGTATCGCGAATTGAAGCAGGCGCTGACCGACATGGACCGCATGTTCACGCTGCTCGGCGCGGGCCGCGAAGTGCCGGATGCGCCAAATGCCCCGCCGCTCGACGTGACAGGCGGCGAGGTGCGTTTCGAGAACGTGAGCTTCGCGTATGAACCCGCGCGGCAGATTCTGCATAACGTCGATTTCACCATCGCGGCGGGCACGACGACCGCTGTCGTCGGCCATAGCGGCTCGGGCAAATCCACGCTCGGGCGGCTGCTTTTTCGCTTCTACGACCTGGACCGCGCGACGGGCGGGCGCATCGTCATCGACGGGCAGGACATTCGCGATGTGACGCAGGATTCGCTGCGCGCGTCCATCGGCATCGTGCCGCAGGACACCGTGCTCTTCAACGATTCGATCTACTACAACATCGCGTATGGACGGCCTTCTGCGAGCCGCGAAGAAGTGATGGCGGCGGCGCGCGCAGCGCATATTCACGACTTCATCGAGGCGTTGCCGGCGGGTTACGACACGACTGTCGGCGAGCGCGGTTTGAAGCTGTCGGGCGGCGAGAAGCAGCGCGTGGCGATTGCGCGCACGCTGTTGAAGAACCCGCCGATCCTTATCTTCGACGAAGCGACATCCGCGCTGGATTCGAAGTCGGAGCGCGCCATTCAGCGCGAACTCGATTCCATCGCCCGCGAGCGGACGACGCTCATCATTGCGCACCGGCTCTCGACGGTCGTGCATGCCGAGCAGATCATCGTGATGGATCATGGACGCGTGGTCGAGCGCGGCACGCATGCGGAGTTGCTCCGGGCGGGCGGGCTCTTTGCGCAGATGTGGGCGTTGCAGCAGCAGCGGACGGTCGAGCCTGCCGTCGAACGGGACGATGCGGCGAAGGTTTGAAGGAAAAATCTGAAAGTCGCGGTCGAACGGACCGCGGCTATCCGAGGCTGATATATAGTCTCGCTGAATTAATTAGGCGTACTGCGGAACGAGCATGGAAAGTTTAAGCATTTGGCACTGGCTGATCGTTATCTTCTTTTGCGTGGTGACCATCTACCCGTGCGCGCGCATTGTGAAGCGCACCGGACACTCCGGCTGGTGGGTGCTCACCGGACTGCTGCCCATCGTGAACCTGGTCGTGCTGTGGGTCTTCGCCTTCGCGCGCTGGCCGGCAATCGAAAGCGATCGCCGGCCATGAATCGCCGCATCATTCCATCGCGTGTGCGCCGTTGATCGCAACGGCGTCGTGTCCTTGCGACGACGTTGCCGACCACCGCAGCCATTGCGAACGCAGCAGGAATAGCGCGCCGAATGCGCAGGTCGCGAGCACGCCGAATGTCGCAAAGCCCATCTGATAGCTGCCGGTGCTTTCCTTCGCAATGCCCATGATCACCGGCAGATAGAAGCCGCCGATGCCGCCCGCCGCGCCGACGATGCCGGACAGCAGCCCGGTCTTTCCCTTCCAGCGATGCGGCACGAGCTGGAACGTCGAGCCGTTGCCTAGCCCGAACGCGATGTACAGGCACACGAGCAGGCCGAGCCCGCCCGCGACCGGCGGCATCCAGATGGCGAACGCGAAATCGGCGGCGGCGATAACGGCGAGCAGCACAAGCAGAGCGCGCACGCCGGTCACGCGATCCGCGACATAGCCGCCGAACGGCCGCACGATCGCGCCGAGAAACGCGAGCAGCGACATGAAGAGCCCGGCTTCGAGCTTCGGCATCTGATAGAGCGACGTCAGCAGCAGCGTCACATACGAGGACATGCCGACGAAGCCGCCGAACGTGATGCTGTAGATGAGCATGATGACCCACGTATCGCGTTCGCCGAGCACGGAGCGATAGCGGCGCGGCAGCACGGCAATGGCGATGAGCGCGCCGAGCACCGGCAGCAGCAGGACGCCCGTGCGTCCCGCGCCGAACACGCCGCCGTGCACCGCGAGCACGAGCACGACGAGGCTCACGAGTGTCACCGCGAAGCTGGCGAGCGCGCGCAACGTGCTGCCGGTTTTTTCGCCCGCATCCGATGCCCATGCGAACAGCGCGGCAGCCGTGATCGCGAGCAGCGGCAGCGCGGCGGCGGTCGATGCCTTCCAGCCGAAGGCATCGGCCAGATGCGGGAACAGGAAACCGTCGAGCACCGCGCCGATGTTGCCGGCGGCGGCGAGACCCAGCACGAGCCCTTGCACCTTCGGCGGATAGTTGCTGCCCGCCATCGGCAACGCGACGGCGAAGCTCGCGCCGCCCATGCCGAGGAACACGCCGAGCACGAGCAAGAGCGCATATGACGGCACGCCGGGAACGAGCGGCAGCACGATCGACGGAATCGACGAGAGCAGCACGCCCATGAGCGCGACGCGGCGGCCATCGGTCGATTGATACAGATTGCCGAGCGTCACGCGCAGGATCGCGGCGGCCAGCACTGGCACCGCGACGAGAAAGCCCTGTTGCGCCGCCGACATCGTGATGTCGCGCCCGATGAACGGCGCAAGCGGCCCGTACAACACCCAGACGGTAAAGCCCGTATCGAAGTAGAGAAAGCAGGCGAGAAGCGAGCGCCAGTTGCCGCTCTTGAGCGATGTAATGAGATTGGACATGAGTGTTCCGGGTGGGGCGCTGTCGCGCTTATGGCGTTGTGTTCGCGGCGGCCCGGATTTTTGCAAGCATCATGCCAATTTGCGTCGATGCCGCGCGCCTCAATGCGGGCGCGGCTCGGCACGGGCAGGACAAGCGAGCGCGCCTAGAGAAAGGCCGCACCTCGCCCGTGCGCCATGCGTGCGCGTGGTGCGGCAGGCCTCGGCTTGAATCATCGGACGCGCCCGCGCCCGCTAAAATGCCTGCTTCCCGCATCCGGCGCGGCACGGCGCGACTCCAGCATGGAACTCAAATGGCTCGAAGACTTCGTTTCGCTCGCGGAGACGCGCAGCTTCAGCCGCTCGGCCGAGCTTCGCCATATCACGCAGCCTGCGTTCTCGCGGCGCATCCAGGCGCTCGAAGCCTGGCTCGGCACTGAACTGATCGACCGTTCCGTCTATCCGACGCGGCTCACGCAAGCCGGACAGGTCTTCTACGAGCAGGCGCTCGCCATGCTCTCGCAGTTCCACGAAGCGCGCACGCTCTTGCGCGGGCAGGGCGGCGCGCCGGCGGCGACCATCGAATTCGCGGTGCCGCACACGCTTTCGCTCACCTACTTTCCGCGCTGGCTGCAGCACATCGAGGCGCGGCTCGGACGCATCCGCACGCGGCTGCGCGCGCTCAACGTGCACGACGCGGTGCTCTCGCTCGTCGAAGGCGGCTGCGACCTCGTGATGGGCTATCACCATCCGAGCCATCCGGTCGCGCTCGATCCCGCCCGCTACGACATGCTGACGCTCGGCCTCGAACCGATCAGCCCGTTCTCCGCGCCGAACAAGGCAGGACGCGCGCGCTACACGCTGCCCGCCAGCGCCGATACGCCCGTGCCGTATCTCTCGTACACGCCCAACGCTTACCTCGGCCGCATGACCGAGGTGATCATCGCGACGGCGCCCGCGCGTCTGCATCTCGACAAAGTGTATGAAACGGATATGGCGGAAGGTCTCAAAGCGATGGCGCTCGCGGGGCACGGCGTCGCGTTCCTGCCGCATAGTGCAGTGGAAGATGCAGTCGAGGAAGGGCGGCTCATCCGGCTCGATCGGGGAACGCGCGGCACGCCCGCGGGTCAGTTCACGTTGACGATGGAGATCCGCCTCTATCGCGACAAGATGGCTTCGCAAGGCGACGATCCGCGCCAGGCGCTCGTCCGTGCGCTATGGGACGCAGTCGGTGAAGAACTGCTGAAGGCGTCGGCGGAAACGTCCGCCGCGTAAGGCTTCCGGAGGTTATGCAAGAAACGCATGATCGGATAAGGAAACGGCATTGGATTTGGAAACGCCGTTTTTCGACAATTGACGTATTCCACAAACCGCTGGAGCATCAATGTCCTCTCCGAAGCTTGACCATGCCATTCCCTCGTATTTGCACGCCGACGATCTCGGCCCCTGGGGGAACTATCTGCGGCAGGTCGATCGCGTGGCGCCGTACCTCGGCTCTCTCTCGCGCTGGCTCGAAACCCTCAAGCGTCCGAAGCGCATTCTGATCGTCGATTGCCCGATCGAGCTGGATAACGGCACGGTCGCGCACTTCGAAGGCTATCGCGTGCAGCACAACACGTCGCGCGGTCCCGGCAAGGGCGGCGTGCGGTATCACCAGGACGTGACGCTTTCGGAAGTCATGGCGCTGTCCGCGTGGATGTCGGTGAAGAACGCGGCGGTGAACGTGCCGTACGGCGGCGCGAAGGGCGGCATCCGCGTCGATCCGCGCACGCTGTCGCGCGGCGAGTTGGAGCGCGTGACGCGCCGCTACACGAGCGAGATCGGCATCATCATCGGGCCGAACACGGACATTCCCGCGCCGGACGTGAACACGAACGAGCAGATCATGGCGTGGATGATGGACACCTACTCCATGAACCAGGGCCAGACGGCAACGGGCGTCGTGACCGGCAAGCCGATCTCGCTCGGCGGCTCGCTCGGCCGCAAGGAAGCGACGGGACGCGGGGTGTTCGTCGTCGGCACGGAAGCCGCGCGGCGCGTCGGGCTGGAGATCGAAGGCGCGCGCATCGCGGTGCAGGGCTTCGGCAACGTCGGCGGCATCGCGGCGCGTCTTTTCGAAGAAGCGGGCGCGCGCGTGATCGCGGTGCAGGATCACACCGGCACGCTCTATAACTCGAAAGGCATCAATACGGTGGCGCTTGCCGAGCACGTCGCGAAGAACGGCGGCGTCGGCGGTTTCGCGGGCGCGGACCCTGTCTCGAAGGACGAGTTCTGGACCATCGAAAGCGACATCCTGATCCCGGCCGCGCTCGAAGGGCAGATTACCGAGCAGAACGCGCCGAAGATCAAGACGAAGATCATCGTCGAAGGCGCGAACGGCCCGACGACGACCGCAGCCGACGACATCCTCCACGACAAGGGCGTGCTCATCATTCCGGACGTCGTGGCGAACGCGGGCGGCGTGACGGTTTCCTACTTCGAGTGGGTGCAGGACTTCTCCAGCTTCTTCTGGACCGAAGACGAGATTAACCAGCGCCTCGAGCGCGTGATGCGCGAAGCGTTCGCGGCGGTCTGGCAAGTGGCGAGCGAGCAGCAGGTTTCGGTGCGCACGGCTGCGTTTATCGTCGCGTGTACGCGCATTTTGATGGCGCGCGAAATGCGCGGCCTGTACCCCTGATCGCGTGCTCGAGCGCGTTCATCGCAAGAGCTGTAAGGCGCGGCGTTGCAGCCGCGCCACCTCCCCGTGAAAGTGGGGGGGGGGGGGGGGGGCGCCCCCCCCCTTTTTTTTTTATTTTGTGTATTTTTCGGGCGGCCGGCGGTCGCAGGTGGGGTTCTCTACACACACGGACAAAAAAAAAAAACACCCTATAAAAAAAAAAAAT